>JBBSGB010000004.1:0-155057 GCA_038254545.1 Burkholderiales bacterium
ACGAAGCGCCTCAAGGTATTCGCGCGCCTTTTCAGCGTCTTGGAATTGCGGTTGATTTAGTATCGCTTCGGCCATGACAAACTCCCCTTGTATGACCTTAGTATCGGTCAGAATTATGGGTTTGTCAAGTACATACTTCCGAAAAAAATCCCGCGAGCCAAAGACTCGCGGGAGATTCAAATCCGCAGCGGGGCTCGCGGATGCGGCGAACCCGTCTGCTGCTTACGACTTACGGACGGCCGCCCGTGGGAAAAGGCCATGCCGCCGCCGGATTCAGGGCCGTCTTGACCGCGGGTGCCGCGCTCGTCATGCCCATCGTCATCGGCTTCTTTGCAGCGGCCTTCTTGGGCGCAGCCTTCTTTGCAGGCGCCTTCTTCGCTACCGCCTTCTTGGGCGCAGCCTTCTTTGCGGCCTTCTTTGCGGCCTTCTTTGCAGGCGCCTTCTTCGCTACGCCTTTCTTGGCGGTTGCTTTCTTTGCGGGCGCCTTTTTTGCCGCGGTCCTCTTCTTGGCAGCAGCTTTCTTCGCTGGCGCCTTCTTTGCTATGCCCTTCTTTGCCATTTTCTTGGCCGGCGCTTTCTTCGCTACGGCCTTCTTGGCGACTTTCTTTGCCGCCATTTTCTTGGCGGGTGCTTTCTTGGCTGCGGACTTCTTGGCAGCTTTCTTGGCTGTTGCCATTTGAAACTCCTTTACGTGAGTCAAGTACACGGTTTAAAGAAACCCGTCCTTCAAGTCGCGGCTACAGACCGCAGTCGGAGGTACGGATTATTCATCGGCGCAAACAGCGGCACGAGACTCGCCGTCAACCTGTTTACGCTAATGAATTCGGCACTTGGCCCGCTGAATCGACGGCTCGGCTGAAAGCCAAACCGACGATTCAATCGGCCAAAAAAAACGCCGGCACAGGTGCCGGCATGAATCGTGAATGAAGCGTGTTTGATGGTGAACGGCACATTCAGAAGCTGCCGTTCGCGTGTATCGATGGATAAATTCGCAGGAGGGAATGCCATCATCGCTCGCAGGGAGCGATGTGACGGACGACGACTTTCGTGAAGAAGACTGTGCATGCGCGCGAACGCTTCCACTCCTTGATCCGCAAACCGGTTCATCTTCGATGAAGCGGTTGCCGGCCTTTCGTCGAACACCAACTTTGCGCCGGACTCATTGCAGCCCGTCATTCCCAGTTCAACGCGCCGCCGGTTTGATATTCGATGACTCTCGTTTCGAAAAAGTTTCTTTCCTTCTTCAAGTCGATCATCTCGGCCATCCACGGAAACGGATTGTCCTCTTGCGCGAATAACGGGTCAATACCTATTTGCTGACAACGACGGTTTGCGATGAAGCGCAAATAGCCTTTGAACATCGGCGCATTCAATCCGAGCACGCCGCGCGGCATCGTGTCTTCCGCGTAGGCATATTCAAGATCGACGCCTTTCTTGAATAGCGCGCGGATCTCTTCACGAAACTCCGCGGTCCAGAGATGCGGATTCTCGAGCTTGATGGTGTTGACCAGATCGATGCCGAAACTGCAATGCATGGACTCGTCGCGCAGGATGTACTGGTATTGCTCGGCCGCACCGGTCATCTTGTTTTGACGTCCTAGCGCGAGGATCTGCGTGAAGCCCACATAGAAGAACAGGCCCTCCATCAGGCACGAGAACACGATCAGCGACCGCAACAACTTCTGATCGTTCACCAGCGTTCCGGTTTGAAAGCCGGGGTTTGTCAAGGTGTCGATGAAAGGGATCAGGAACTCGTCCTTCGCGCGTATCGAAGGGACTTCGTGATACGCGTTGAAGATCTCGCCTTCCTCGAGTCCGAGCGACTCGACAATGTATTGATAGGCGTGCGTGTGGATCGCTTCCTCGAATGCCTGACGCAACAAATACTGTCGGCATTCGGGCGCAGTGATGTGCCGATAAGTGCCGAGCACGATGTTGTTCGCAGCCAACGAATCGGCCGTCACGAAGAAGCCGAGATTGCGTTTGACGACGCGGCGCTCGTCTTCGGTCAGGCCATTCGGGTTCTTCCACAACGCGATGTCGCGCGACATGTTGATCTCTTGGGGCATCCAGTGATTGGCGCAACCCGCAAGATATTTCTCCCATGCCCATTTGTATTTGAACGGCACGAGCTGATTGACGTCGGTCGAACCGTTGATGATGCGTTTGTCGGACGCGCGCATGCGACCGGTCGGCACGACCGGCGCCGCATTCGTGGTCTCTTTCGCGCCTCGCTCTTCTTCGGCGAGAGGCGCATCGAAATTCATCGCACCGCGCGCTGCTGGCGGCACGGTCCTCACTTCTTCGTCCCATGAAAGCATGGACATCCTTGTTCACCTTGATTCTGCCGAGCACGTGTTACGGAAATCGGCGCGACGATTGATCATGTCGCGCATCCACTGACTTACTGGCAGGCTTCGCATTCCGCGAAGCCGCTATCGCCCGGCCTCATCAGACAGACCTGCCCGACGATCTCGGGTTCCGGCAATGCGCTTGTCGTTGAAAATGCGCTCGACGTGCTGCCGCCATCGACGCCGACCGCGTTGAGTTCGCCACCACGACCGGTGGACTTTTCGGCGCTCGACGCCGACAACGTCCGCAGGTAATAGGTCGTCTTCAAGCCGCGTTGCCACGCCAGCTTGTAGGTTTCATCGAGCGTCTTGCCCGAGGCACCGGCCATATAGATATTGAGCGACTGCGCCTGGTCGATCCACTTCTGGCGACGCGACGCGGCCTCGACCAGCCATTTGGGCTCGACCTCGAACGCGGTCGCATAGATCGCACGCAGCGGCGCCGGAATGCGATCGATCTTGACGACCCCGCCGTCGAAGAACTTGAGATCGGCGACCATCACCTCGTCCCACAGGTTCAACTTCTTCAGGTCGCGGACCAGGTAGTCGTTGACGATCGTGAACTCGCCCGACAGGTTGGACTTGACGTACACGTTCTGGAACGTCGGTTCGATGCAGGCCGACACGCCGATGATGTTGGAGATGGTGGCGGTCGGCGCGATCGCAACGCAATTCGAGTTGCGCATGCCGAACTTTGCGATGCGTGCGCGCAGCGCGTCCCAATTCATCGCCGAGCTCATGTCGACATCGCAATAGCCGCCGCGCTCCTGGCGCAGCAACTCCACCGAGTCCTGCGGCAGGATGCCGCGATCCCACAGCGAGCCGCGATAACTGGAATAGCGCCCGCGCTCCTCGGCCAGTTCGCTCGAGGCCCAGTACGCGTAATAGCAGACCGCTTCCATCGAACGATCGGCGAACTCGACCGCCGCATCGGACGCATACGGCGTGCGCAGCAGATGCAGGCAATCCTGGAAGCCCATGATGCCCAGGCCCACCGGACGATGCCGCAGATTCGAGTCGCGCGCCTTCTTGACCGCGTAGTAATTGATGTCGATCACGTTGTCGAGCATGCGCATCGCGGTGCGCGTGGTCCGCTGCAACTTGTCGTGATCGATGGTCCACTGACCGTCATCGCTTCGAACCATGTGCGCGACCAGGTTGACCGAGCCGAGATTGCAGACCGCGATCTCGCTCTCGTTGGTGTTCAGCGTGATCTCGGTGCACAGGTTCGACGAATGCACCACACCCACATGCGACTGCGGCGAGCGGATGTTGCACGGATCCTTGAACGTGATCCAGGGATGCCCGGTCTCGAACAGCATAGAGAGCATCTTTCTCCACAGCGACAGCGCCGGAACCGTCTTGAACAGCTTGAGGTCGCCGCGCGCCGCGCGCGCTTCATAACGGACGTACGCCTCTTCAAAGGCGCGGCCGACCTTGTCGTGCAGGTCGGGCACGTCCGACGGCGAGAACAGCGTCCAGTTGGCGCTCTCCATCACGCGCTTCATGAACAGGTCGGGAATCCAGTTCGCCGTGTTCATGTCGTGCGTGCGACGCCGATCGTCGCCGGTGTTCTTGCGCAGGTCGAGGAACTCTTCGATATCGAGGTGCCAGGTTTCGAGATAGGTACAGACCGCGCCCTTCCTCTTGCCGCCCTGATTGACCGCGACCGCCGTATCGTTGACCACCTTCAGGAACGGCACCACGCCTTGCGACTCGCCGTTGGTGCCCTTGATGTGCGAACCCATCGCGCGCACCGGAGTCCAGTCGTTGCCCAGGCCGCCCGCATATTTAGCGAGCAGCGCGTTTTCCTTGATCGCTTCGTAGATGCCGTCGAGATCGTCCTTGACGGTCGACAGATAGCACGACGACAACTGCGAATGACGCGTGCCCGCATTGAACAGCGTCGGCGTCGAACTCATGAAGTCGAAGCTCGACAGCAATTCGTAGAACTCGATCGCGCGCGCTTCGCGATCGATCTCGTTCAGCGACAAGCCCATCGCGACGCGCATGAAGAATGCCTGCGGCAATTCGATGCGGCGGCCTTCGGGTGTATGCAGGTCCGCGCGATCGATCAGGAAGTAGCGGTCGTAGAGCGTCTGCAGCCCGAGATAGCCGAACTGCATGTCGCGTTTCGCGTCGAGCGCGGCACCCAGGCGCTTCAGGTCGAATTGCGCGAGACGCTCGTCGAGCAATTCGATCTCGATGCCGCGCTTGATGAACTGCGGGAAATAGTCGGCGTAGCGCTCGAGCATCGCGGCCTGATCGACCTCGACGCCCAGAGTTTCCTTGCGCATCGTGTGCAGCAACAGGCGCGCGGTCACGAGACTGTAGGCCGGGTCCTTCTCGAACTGCGAACGCGCGGCCAGGATGGCCGACTTGTGGACCTCCTCGATCGGCACGCCGTCGTAGAGATTCTTGATGGTCTCGGCAACGATCACGTCGGCGTTGACCTCCTGGTTGCCATCGGTGTTCAAGCCTTCGCACGCGGCCTCGACGAGCGCACGGATGCGGCCCGGATCGAACAGGATGCGAACCCCGTTCTCGGTCACGTGCAGCAACGACTCGGTGGTGGGCTTGTTCTTCTTCGCCTCGGCGCGATCGGCCGCGCGCTTCTCGCGATAGAGCACGTAGGCCCGCGCGACTTCCTGCTCGCCCGAGCGCATCAGCGCGAGTTCGACCTGATCCTGGATGTCTTCGATGTGGAACATGCCGCCCGAGGGCATGCGTCGCATCAGCGACGTGACCACCGTGCCGGTCAGTGTCTCGACCAGTTCGCGCACACGCGCCGAGTTCGCACCCGATCCGCCATTGACCGCGAGGAATGCCTTGGTCATCGCGATCGAGATCTTGGAAGGCTCGAAGCCGACCACCGACCCGTTGCGACGAATGATCTTGTAATCGCCGAAGTCCGGACGCGTGGCCGTTGCCGCGGTCGCCGCGCCCTGATGCGGACGGGCCTGCGGCGGATTCTGGTTAGCGGTCATGGGTTCAACCCGTTGCATGCATGATCTCCGATTCGAAAGAGCGCTAAATATGCGCAAACGATGGCGTCACGGTGAGCGTCGATATCAGCGCCGCTACGCCCTCGTCAGTGTGATGCTGCGCAGAAGGAATTTCGATGCCAACGACGACGAAAAATACGCGTCGCAGTTCTTCTGCATCGATAGGCCTTCGCAGCGAAGAATGGTGTTCAAGGCGGCCGAAACGCCAGGGATTCGACCTGCCGAACAATCGAATACTCCCTGCATCTTGTCCCCCGCCTGGTCCGATATTTTATCGGTAGAGACCGTTTTCGCGCATCGCGTGTTTTCTGCGCTGTTTCTTGGCTGCCTACTACATCTAGTAGGTCGACCCGGTCGATGGCACTAATTCTAGTGGTTGATGCGCCTCACGCGCAAGCACAAGGATCGACCATCTCGTGCAATCGTTGCTTGTTCGCCATCCAACAGGAGCTTGTTCACCATCGATGCACAAGCCATGCACAGCTCATCCACAAGTCATCCACAAGATCGTGCGCCGGTCACCCCGTTCAGGACGACGAACGATGAGGCGCGCGCAAGCGCGGTTGAATTTTCGCAAGATAGAAAGTCCAATCGAAATAGGGTCCGGGATCGGTCTTGCGGCAGGGCGCAATATCGCTATGGCCCGCAGCCGCTTCGATCGGATATCGCTTCGTCAACGCGTCGGTCAATGCGATCAGCGTTGCGTATTGGCGGTGCTCGAACGCACTGCTGTCGTCGCCTTCGAGTTCGATGCCGATCGAAAAATCATTGCAGTGCTCGCAGCCTTCGAACGACGAGACTCCCGCGTGCCAGGCGCGCAAGCCGCAGGCCACGAACTGGACGAGCGCGCCATCGCGAGCGATCAGGAAATGCGAAGAGACGCGCAGGCCCCGAAGCGTCGCGTAATAGGGATGGCTTTCGTGATCGAGCGTGTTGGTGAAAAGCGCTTCGATCGCCCCATCACCGAACTCGCCCGGTGGCAGGCTGATGTTGTGGATTACGAGCAGCGACGGCATCACGCCTTCGGGTCGCTCGTCGTGGTTGGGCGACGGCGCGCGCCTGACCGAGCGCGACGACGATGACGACGATGCCCACCCGTCCGCATCGATGGCGATGTGGGTGGCGATGTCGCGGGGCTTCGCCACGTTGGTCATCCTGCGGGGACGTCACTGGATATTGAGCCGCTGCATGCGATAGCGCAGTTGACGGAACGTGATCCCCAGGAGGTCTGCCGCAGCCGTGCGGTTGTAGCGCGTCTGCGCGAGCGCCTTCTCGATCAGGTCGCGCTCGATGGTGTCGAGAAAGTCTCCGAGGGTGCCCACCAGGCCGATCGCGTTGGCGCCGGCAGGCGCACCGCTCGCCGCTGGTGCAGGCTCGCGTGCCACGTCGCGCGTCTCCGCCGGATCCTCGTGGCGTGCGGAAGACACGGATGCCGCGACAGACCCGCTGGCCAGGATGTTGAGGTCAACAGGACCGATCTCGTCGGATTCGGCGAGGGCAGCGGAGCGTTCGAGGATGTTGCCGAGCTCGCGCACGTTGCCGGGAAAATCGTAGGCGACCAGCTTGTCGATCGCCGCCTGCGAGAGTGCGAGATCGGGAGCCAGTTGCAGGAGCAGATGCCGCGCGAGCAGCGGAATGTCGTCGCGACGCTCGCGCAGCGGCGGGATGCGGATGTCGATGACGTTCAGTCGATAGAAGAGGTCCTGCCGGAAACGTCCCTGCATCACGCATTGCGCGAGGTTCTGATGCGTCGCACTGATCAGCCGCACGTCGACCGACTCTTCGTTCATGCCACCGACTCTGCGCACCGATCGTTCCTGGATCGCGCGCAGCAGCTTGACCTGCATCGCCAACGGCAGGTCGGCGACCTCGTCGAGAAACAGCGTGCCGCCCTTGGCCGTCTGAAAGAAGCCATCGCGATCAGCATCGGCGCCGGTGAACGCACCCTTGCGATAGCCGAAGAACTCGGCCTCGACCAGTTGCTCGGGAATCGCGCCGCAATTGACTGCGACGAAGGGGCCGTCGCGCCGGCCGCTGCAATCGTGCACCGCGCGCGCGGCGAGCTCCTTGCCGCTACCCGATTCTCCGGTGATCGCGACCGGCGCCTGCGAGCGCGCGACGCGCTTGATCATCGCGCGCACGTCGGCCATCGTGCTCGAGTTACCCAGCAGGCGCGCGAGCATCACCGCATCGCCCGCGCCGTCTCCGGCAGCGCTCTTGCCGCCGTTCGCCTTGCCGCTCGCGGTGCGCGTGCGCTCCACGTCGCGATCCCGGCCATAGGCGCGCACGGCCGATTGCACGAGGCTGCGCAATTGATCGAGCGCGACGGGCTTGCTCAGATAGTCGAACGCCCCTGCCTTCAAGGCTGCGACGGCATTCTCGGTACTGCCGAACGCGGTGATCACCGCTACCGGCGTGGCCGGATAGTCACGCGAGATCAAGGCGACCAGATCCATGCCGGTCGCATCGGGCAGGCGCATGTCGGTCAGGCAGAGCGCATACGAGCGTTGCGCGAGCCGCTCGCGCGCCTGGCCGACCGTCAACGCACGGTCGACGTCGAGGCCCATGCGCACCAAGGTCAACTCGAGCAGTTCGAGCAGGTCGGGTTCATCGTCGACCACCAGCACGCGCGCGATGTTCGCGCTGCTCGCATTGCTCTGCACGTTCGGACGGCCGCCGCCGGATGGGACGTCGGAGTCGGAGCCATTTGTCTGCATGTCGCGCCTCGCCCCGCCTCAGCTTTCGAGCGGGCTTTTCAAAGGTGGTTTCAAGCGGACGTGCCCACCGCGCGCACCACGAAACCGCCGCGCCGCGTGCCGCCCGCATTTGTCGAATAGTCCAAGGTCGCATCATTGGCCAGACACAACTCGCGCGCCAGATAAAGACCCAGGCCCGTGCCTCGGTGATGCGTGGTGAAGAAAGGCTCGAACAGGTTTGCGCGCGTCGCTCGGTCGATGCCCGGACCATCGTCCTGGACGGCCAATTCTATCCTCTCCCCCATCGAAGACAGCTCGTCTGCGCGATCGCCTCCCGATCCATCGAGCGACAGCGCGGTACTGTGCGTGAGGCGAGGGTTGGTCAGCACGTTGACGCGTATCGTCACGCTGCCCTCGCGGCCGGTGGCATAGCGCACCGCGTTCGACAACAGATTGACGAGCACCTGGCGCAGGTGTTCGCCGTTGAAATGGATCACTGGATTGCCGCGCATCGTCAGCTCGATCACGCTGCGCGCGCATCCCTGCGTGCGGCAGAACTCTTCGACCAGGAGGCTCAGCCAGGGGTCGAGGGCAATCACTTCGACGTTGACCGGCCCGCGGCGCGAGAGCTGCAGGATCTCCTCGACGATGCGGTTCAGCCGCTGCGCATTCTCGCGAACGATGCTGACCATGCGCTGCGCACCGACCATGTCGCGCGCGCCGAACTGCAATCCCAATTGATCGCCGGTTTCTTCTTCCAGCAGCGCGCCGGCGTGGACGATCGCGGCCAGCGGATTGCGAATCTCGTGCGCGATGCTCGCAGTCAACCTTCCCATCGCGGCAAGCTTCAACTGCTGGGCACGCTGCTCGACCCTTAGCAGGTCTTCGAGAAACACCACATAGCGACCCGACGCGAGCGCGTCGCCTTCGGGCGCGACGAAACGCACGCGCAGGCGACGGCCCGACAATCCGTCTTCGGCGCCGGCATCGCCGAGGTCGGCGTCGGCGATGCCGCTGGGTCCTTCGGCATCGTTGCTTTCGTCGCGCGTGCCCGGCCAATGCGACGTGAGGTCGAAGCTCTCGCCGATGGTCCCGCCCGACGAACGCCACGCCACGAATTGCCGGCTGATGGCAGTGCCGCCCGGGTGCCCGCGCCAGCCGTCGAGCACCAGCGCGCGAGCGTCGTCGAGGTGCAGCATGCGCAACGCCGCCGCGTTGGCCGCGCGCGGCGTGCCGTCCGCCGCCAGGATCAGCACGCCGTCCTGCATGTCGGCCACCACCAGCCGATTGATCTCGATCTGCGCGCGCAAGTCGTAGCCGCGCTGGCGCGCGATGCGCTCCTGCACGATCAATCGGGCGGCGAGCCGGTTCATCACGATCGCGATCGCGAAGCTCGCGATGCCGAAGAGACCGGCGAGCAGCAGGCTCGACGACGAATCCCCGTATCGAAATTCCCGCCACACCGATTCGAGCAGGATCGCGAGCGAACAGATCGCGGCGAACCCCAGCGCGAGCGATGCCGGGCTCAGTATGGCCGACCCCGCAATCGGCAACAGCATCAGCAGCGCAAGCCCGCTCTTGGTCCCGCCCGATGCGCTCATCAGGATCGTGAGCCCGATCACGTCGACGAACAGTTGTGCGGCCAATTGCAGATAGAAGTGGCGCTGCCGGGTCGCGGCCAGATAGCCGAAAGTCGCCGCAAGCACTGCATACACGGCCGCCGTGCGCGCGAACAACGGCGGGTCCTGCATGCCCAGCGAAACGCGCTCGCCGCCCGAGAGCGACGCGCCCAGCAGCACGGCGGCGATCACCAGGCGCGTGACGCAAAAATAGCGCAGCGACGTCCAGAACGACGAACCCGGATCGGCGAGAGCGCGGCGTGGGATCAGCACGAAATCAACGCGTGGGATCGGCGACGTTGGGGATGCAGTTGCAGCCGCATTCAGCGCGGTTTCATTCGCGGCGCCGAAGTTCGCTCGGCGCCACCGTGTCCCTTGCGGCCTCGCGATGCGCGTCACCGCAATACACGCGACCATCGGGCAAGGACACCGCGTCCCCCGCCGGCACATGGGCGCCGCACCACGCGCATTGGCGCATCGTCTCGATCTCCTGGGTGCCCGGCGACGCCGCGCGCGCCGACGCGTCGGTGTCGTGTGCGCCGGGCTTGCGTAGACTGCCCAGCCATCGCACCGCCAGCCAAACCAGGAACACCAGAAACACGAAGAAGAGAATGCGCGGCATGAGGATTCCGATCAAACGCGATGAAGGATGACTTCGAGCACGAAGCGACTGCCCGCATAGGCGAGCAGCAGGAACGCGAAGCCCCCCAGCGTCCACGACAAGGCGACGCGCCCGCGCCAGCCGCGCATCGCGCGTCCCATCAGGAGCATGCCGAAGGTCGCCCATGCGAACAGCGTGAACACGGTCTTGTGATCGAAGCGCATCGGCCGGCCGAACAGCGATTCGGAGAACACGATGCCGGTTGCGACCGTGAGCGTGAGCAGCGCGAAGCCCGCGCCGATCAAGCGAAACAGCACGCGTTCCATCGTCAACAGCGGCGGCAAGGGCGCGAGCATGCCGCGTTCGATTTCACCGCGTCGGTCGCCGGGCGCAGCTTGGTTCGCACCCTCGACCACCATCCGCGCCGAGCTGCCGGTTCGATGCAGCCATCGCTCGAGTGCGGCCATGTAGAGCGCGTGGACTGCCGCAATCGTGAGCAGGCCATAGGCGGCAAGCGCCACGGTAAGATGCGCGGGAAGCCACGCGCTGCCCGCGCCGCCATCGGCACCGCTCATGCGGCCGAGCAGGAGGCTGCCGGGAAAGACGAGAGGCAACAGCGCGCAGAGCGCTGCAAGCGGCAGGATCAGCAGCCAGATGCTGACCAGTTCGATCACCAGACTCTCGAACCAGAACAGCGCGACCGCGATCCACATCGTGGCCGAGAGCGCGAGCGCAAATCCGAAGCGCCAGCTCCCGTCGATCAACGCGGCGTCGCGCAGCAGCCACGCGTGAAGCAACCACGCGAGCAGGATCACGACGCGCAACATCGTGCTCAGCCGATACGATGTCTCGCCGGACGCGAAGGGCCGAACCGGCGCGCCGGCCTTGCCAACCGCGGCGCGCCAGACCGCACCGGCCACACCCAGATAGGCGAAAGCGACGAGTGCGTGGAGTAAAATCGGCATCGACAAAGTTTAGCCGATCGCTCTTTCTCGATCGGGCCGACGCGCGGTCTGTCGGTTGTACAGCGGGTTGCGCCGCGCGTTGTTCTGCATGAGCGGCGCTTCCCCTCGTGTCGTCCCGCATCGGCCCGCGCCATCCCGCGTCACCCGGCGCCACCCTTCCAAAAAATCACGCCATGCTAGAGAACCTGTCCCAGCGCCTCGCCCGCGTCGTCAAGACGATGCGCGGCGAGGCGCGCCTGACCGAAGACAACACGCAGGAGATGCTGCGCGAAGTGCGCGTCGCCTTGCTCGAGGCCGACGTCGCGTTGACGGTGGTGCGCGAGTTCATCGCGCGCGTGAAAGAGAAAGCGGTGGGCGAAGACGTGGTCGGCAGCCTCTCGCCCGGGCAGGCGCTGGTCGGCGTGGTGCAGCGGGAACTGACCGCGATCATCGGCGGCGACCTCGGGCCCGAAGCCTCGGCGCTGAAGCTCGCGGTCACGCCGCCGATGGTGATCCTGTTGGCGGGACTGCAGGGCGCAGGCAAGACGACCACCGTGGCAAAACTCGGGCGCTATCTGCGCGAGCAGCACAAGAAGAAAGTGCTGGTCGTGTCGACCGACATCTATCGTCCGGCCGCGATCGAGCAGTTGAAGACGGTGGCCTCGCAGGTCGGCGTCGATTTCTTTGCTTCCGACCTGAGCCAGCAGCCGGTTGCAATTGCTGCCGCGGCGATCGATTGGGCGAAGAAGCACTATCACGATGTGCTGATCGTCGATACCGCGGGACGTCTCGCGATCGACCAGCCGATGATGGACGAGATCAAGGCGCTGCATGCGCGCCTTGCCCCCACCGAGACCTTGTTCGTGGTCGATGCGATGGCCGGGCAGGACGCGGTCAACACCGCGCGCGCATTCGGCGAAGCGCTGCCGTTGACCGGCGTGGTGCTGACCAAGCTCGACGGCGATGCGCGCGGCGGTGCGGCGCTGTCGGTGCGGCACGTGACCGGCAAGCCGATCAAGTTCGTCGGCGTCGGCGAGAAGCTCCACGCGCTCGAGGTCTTCTATCCCGAGCGCATGGCCAGCCGCATCCTGGGTATGGGCGACATCGTCGCGCTGGTCGAGGAAGCGCAGCGCGGCGTCGATACGGTCGCGGCCGAGAAGCTCGCCAGGAAGGTCAAGTCGGGCGCGCGCTTCGACCTCGACGACTTCCGCTCGCAGCTTCAGCAGATGAACAAGATGGGAGGTCTGGGCGGCCTGCTCGACAAATTGCCCGCGCAGTTCCAGGCGGCCGCCGGCAAGACCGACATGGGCAAGGCCGAGCGCGAGGTGAGGCGCATGGAGGGCATCATCAACTCGATGACGCGGGCCGAGCGCGCCAAGCCTGAACTGATCAAGGCCAGCCGAAAGCGCCGCATCGCCACCGGCGCGGGCGTGCCGGTGCAGGAAGTCAACCGCCTGCTCAAGCAATACGACCAGATGCAGGGCGTGATGAAGACCATGCAGAAAGGCGGCATGGCGAAACTGATGCGCGGCATGCGCGGCGTGATGCCGGGGATGTAAGCGGTCGGCCTTGGGCCGGGGCGCCGGGTGCGTGTCAGCCCGAGCGCGCGCCCGCACGTTCTATCTGCTCGACCCCTTCGGTCCGACCGCAATCAACAGCAAGTGGGCCGCACCCAACAACTTGAAAACCGTTCTTCAATGAGGAGATCATTCATGTCCATACCCACCCAGTTCTTTCGCAAGGTGACGCTAGGCGTCACGCTCATCTCGATGGTCGCTTCGTCCCTGGCGTTGTCGGGTTGCGCCGAACTGCCCAACTACTCAACCGGCAGTCGTGGCGGCGACACGGCAGTTGGCGCGGGCGCCGGTGCAGTCGCGGGCGCAGCGATCGGTCGCGCGACCTCGGGCGGCAGTCCGGGCCGCAGCACCGCGCAGGGTGCCCTGGCAGGTGCGGCGCTCGGCGCGCTCGGCGGTTACCTGTGGTCGAACCGCATGGAAGCGCAGAAGCAGCGCATGGAAGTGGCCACGCGCGGGACCGGAGTCGAAGTCACGCAGACCGCCGACAACCAGTTGAAGCTCAACATCCCGAGCGACATCTCGTTCGATACCGGACGCGCCGACATCAAGTCCAACTTCCGCACAGTACTCGACCAGTTCGCGCAGGGCCTGCGCGAGAACCCGGGCAGCACGGTGCGCGTCATCGGCCACACCGACTCCACGGGCAGCGACGCGATCAACAATCCGCTGTCGGTCGATCGCGCCGCCAGCACGCGCAACTATCTGGTCGATCGCGGGGTCGCAGCCAATCGCATCGCGATCGACGGGCGCGGCGAGCGCGAGCCGATTGCCGACAACAATTCCGACGCAGGTCGGGCGCGCAACCGTCGCGTGGAGATCTTCGTTGGCGAGCAGCAGGCTTCTGCCACGCAAGCGCAGCCGCGTTGAGGCTTGAGGTGCCTCCCCAAGTTTGGGGAGGTAGCGTTTTATGCGAACAGCGCCTTGAGCGCCGCGCCGGGATCATCGGCGCGCATGAACGTCTCGCCGATCAGAAAGCCGTGAACGCCGGCGCTCTGCATCCGTGCGATGTCGTCGCCCGTCGCAATTCCTGATTCGGTGACGAGCACCCGATCCCTCGGGACACGCGCGACCAGATCGAGCGTCGTCTCGAGACGCGTCTCGAAAGTACGCAAGTTGCGATTGTTGATGCCGATCGCGGTTCGCGCCGGGTCGCTGCGGACACCGAGCGCGAGGTCGAGCTCGCGCGCATCGTGGGCTTCGACGAGCACATCCATTCCGTATTCATGCGCCGTCTGCGCGAGCGCTTCGAGCGCCTGCGCATCGAGTGCCGCGACGATCAACAGGACGCAATCGGCACCCATCGCGCGCGACTCGGCGATCTGATACGCATCGACGATGAAGTCCTTGCGCAGTACCGGCAGGCCGCAAGCCGCGCGCGCCGCAACCAGCGCATCGCGCGAGCCTTGAAAGTATTGCTCGTCGGTCAACACCGACAGACAGGTCGCGCCACCGGCTTCGTAGGAGCGCGCAATCGCGGCGGGATGAAAGGCGGGACGCAACAAACCCTTCGACGGCGATGCCTTCTTGATTTCGGCAATGACCGCCGCGTGCCGGTTGGCGATGCGCGATGCAAGAGCCCTTGCGAAGCCGCGCGGCGCTTCCGCGCGGCGCGCATCGCGCTCGACTTCGATCTGCGATCGCTGCCGCTTGGCGGCCGCGATCTCGCCCGACTTGGTCGCGAGGATTCTTGCGAGAACGTCGTTCGCCTTCACGACGACGCCAGGCGTTGGCTCGCTGCCGCGAACGCATCGAGCTTCGCGCGCGCGGCGCCGCTTGCGATGACCTCGCGCGCCCGCGCGATGCCCGCCTCGATCGACAGCGCGACATCGGCTGCGTACAACGCGAGGCCCGCGTTGAGCACCACGATCTCGCGCGGCGTGCCTTCGACGTTGGCCAGTGCCTCGTGGATCATCTCGCGCGATTCTTCGGCGCTTCCCACCTTCAGGCCGCGATTGGATTTCATCGCCAGGCCGTAGTCCTCGGGGTGAATCTCGTACTCGCGCACCACACCGTCCTTGAGCTCGCCGACCAGCGTGGCGGCGCCCAGCGACGCCTCGTCCATGCCGTCCTTGCCATAGACGACCAGTGCATGCGTGGCGCCCAGACGCTGCAGCACCCGCACCTGGATGCCGACCAGATCGGGATGGAAGACGCCCATCAACTGATGCAGCGCGCCCGCGGGATTTGTGAGCGGCCCTAGGATGTTGAAGATGGTCCGCACCCCGAGTTCCTTGCGAACCGCGGCGACATTCTTCATCGCGCTGTGATGGTTGGGCGCGAACATGAAGCCGATGCCGGTCTCTGCGATGCAGGCCGCCACCTGTTCGGGCGCGAGCATCACGTTGATGCCGAGTGCTTCCAGCACGTCGGCGCTGCCCGAGCGCGACGACACGCCGCGATTGCCGTGCTTGGCAATGCGCGCGCCCGCTGCCGCGGCCACGAACATCGCTGCGGTGGAGATATTGAAGGTATGCGAACCATCGCCGCCGGTGCCGCAAAGGTCCACGAGGTGGGTCTTGTCGGCGACCGCGACCGGCGTCGCGAACTCGCGCATCACCTGCGCGGCCGCCGCGATCTCGCCGATGGTTTCCTTCTTCACCCGCAGGCCGAGCAACAGCGCGGACGCGATCGAAGGAGACAGCTCGCCTTTCATCAGCATGCGCATCAGGTGGAGCATCTCGTCGTGAAAGATTTCGCGGTGCTCGATGCAGCGTATGAGCGCTTCGTTGGGCGTGATGGACATGAGGTCAGAAGGAAAGGGAAGCGCGTCAGTGCTTGAGAAAATTGGCGAGCAGCGCGTGGCCGTGCTCGGTCAGGATCGATTCGGGATGGAACTGCACGCCTTCGATCGCGTATTGCTTGTGGCGCACGCCCATGATCTCGCCGTCATCGGTCCACGCGGTGACTTCCAGGCAATCGGGCAACGACACGCGCTCGATCGCCAGCGAGTGATAACGCGTCACCGTGAAGGGAGACGGCAGCGCGGCGAACACGCCCGCATCGGTATGCGTGACCTCATCGGTCTTGCCGTGCATCACGCGCGCGGCGCGGATCACCTTGCCCCCGAACGCCGCTCCGATCGCCTGATGGCCGAGGCATACGCCCAGGATCGGTAGCCTGCCTGCGAATCGTTGCAACAACGGCACGCATACGCCGGCCTCGGCGGGCGTGCACGGGCCGGGTGACAGGCAGATGCGATCGGCGCCCAGCGCTTCGATCTCGTCGAGAGTCGCGGCGTCGTTGCGCAGTACCCTGACCTCCTCGCCCAGCTCCCCGAAATACTGGACGAGGTTGTAGGTGAAGCTGTCGTAGTTGTCGATCATCAGCAGCATGGGGATCGATGTCTGGCTGAACTGGATTGTTCGTCGGCCCGCGATTGTCTCAGGTCTGACGGCGGCATCGATCGGCGGTGCACCGCCGATGCGGATGAATGCAAAATCTATCGTCTGAATATGTTTCCGGCTGCGCTCGTTCCATGGCCGAATTCGCCCACACTACATGCCATGACCAGCACCAACCATGCGTAGCAAATTGTTCGTTTCGGGGGCGCGTCCGGAGCTTTTCGCGAAGGCCTTGGCCACAGCGGCAGACGCGGTCGCCATCGACCTCGAAGACTCGGTTCCGGAATCCGGGAAACGCCAAGCCCGCTCGGCAGTCGCGGCCTTCCTCAAATCCAGCGAGGCGCGCAAAGCCAGGCAGCTCATCATCGTGCGCACCAATGCACTGGGTACCGAACACTTCGAGGCCGACCTGATGGAATTGGCGCAGCCCGGCCTGACGATGATCAACCTGCCGAAGCCAGAGTCGGCCGCCGACATTCTCGCGGCGGTGGCGATGCTCGAAGTCGTCGAGGCTTCCAACAAGCTCAGCCGTCCGATCGAGTTGCTCGCCAATGTCGAGACGCCCGCTGCGTTGCGCAGGGCAGTGGAGATCGCCACGGCGCATCCACGCGTAGTCGGATTGCAGCTAGGCCTGGGGGATCTGTTCGAACCGCTCGCGATGGATCGACGCGATGGGGCCAACGTGCACGCCACCATGTTCGCGGTGCGCATGGCGGCCGCAGAAGCGGGCGTGTTTGCGATCGACGGCGCATTCGCCGACGTACAGGACCAGGAGGGATATCGCAGGGAAGCGGAGATGGCGCGACGTCTCGGCTACATCGGCAAGAGTTGCATCCACCCCAGTCAGGTCGATCTGGCCAACCAGGTGTTCGAGGCGAGCGCGACGGAGATCGCCGTTGCCAGACGCGTCGTCGAGGCGTCGCGCGAGGCCAAGGCGCGCGGTCACGGCGCCTTCCTGGCCGATGGTCGAATGATCGATGCGCCTTTCCTCAAGCGCGCCGAGGCGATCGTCGCGGCTGCCGGGTTCGCAGACGGCGAGCCAGATTGAGTCATCGTATGCGGGCTTCGGTTTGTACCCTCGGCATGTTGGGAGCCGTCTTCGCGTTTCTGATCTGCCTTGCCGTACCGTGTGCCGCCGAGAGCCTGTCGTCGGTTCGGGTTGGATCGTTTTCGCCGATCGCGACCGGCGAGTCCATCGCCGGCCTCACGACTCTCGACGGTCGTCTGGTCGCGATCGGTGCGACGAGTGCATGGGTGCTCGACGCCGATCAACGCAGCTGGATGCGCTCGCAGTGGCATTCGAGCGCGCCCTTGCTCAGCATCGTGGGCGGTGGCCGCGAGGCTTTTCTTTTGCTCGGCAAGGACGGGCCAGCGGATCGTGTCGAACGACTCTCGTTGACTGCTGGCGCGTTGAATGCCCATGCACTTGCACCGTTGCCGGTCGCTCTCGAACACGCGCGCGGCGCCGTGCTCGGCGACGTGCTGCTGGTCGCGGGCACCGATACCACCGGTCAATCGAGCCTGCTGCAGATGCGCCCTGCGCTCGAGCAAGCGCAATGGAGCTCTGGACCCGGCTGGCCCGGAGGCGGCGCATTGAGTTCGATGGTGACTCAGACTTCGGCATTGTTCGTGACCATCTCCGATTCAGGAACGCAGGCCGACCGCATGTTCCGGTGGTCGAGCGACAAGGGGTGGCTGGAACGTGCCGTCGTGCCCGGCGCGGTGGTCGCCGGGTCGGGCCGTGCGATCGGCCAGGCCCATGTCCTGTATCTGGTTCGAAGCAGCGATGGAGTGCCGAAACTGATGTCGTTTCATACCATCACCGGCTCGTGGGCGACGCTGCCGGGTCCCGGAGCCGGGGGGGCTCGCGTATCGGCGCCCTGGGGCACCGGCATCGTATGGGAGCGACCGAGCGCCGACGCATCAAAAGCTGAATTCGCGTTTGCCGAAATCGATGCGGGCAAGCAATTGCTCAAGTGGCTCGACTGGGTCGTGATCGTGGTCTATCTGGTTTCGATGCTCGGTATCGGCCTGTACTTCTACCTGCGCGAAAAACGCGCCTCGACCGCCGACTTCTTCGTCGGTGGACGCAGCATCCCGTTCTGGGCCGCGGGCGTGAGCCTGTACGTGGCCAACACCAGCTCGATCAGCTACATCGCCATTCCCGCCAAGGCGTTCGAAACCAACTGGCAGTACCTGACGAACAACCTCGTCGCCGTGATCGGGCTGATGTTCGTTGCGGTCTGGATCGTTCCGCTGTTGCGCCGGCTCGACCTGATGTCGGTGTTCCAGTACCTCGAGATCCGCTTTCACCCCGCCATTCGTATGCTCGCGAGCGCGCTCTTCATCGCCGTGCAAATCGGCAGCCGCATGAGCGTCATCCTGTTTCTGCCGGCGCTGGCGATCGCCACCATCACCGGCATCGACGTGGTGTGGAGCGTGCTGATCATGGGCGGCTTCACGATCGTCTACACCGCGATGGGCGGCATGAAGGCCGTCATCTGGACCGACTTCGTGCAGCTCTTCGTCAAGATGGGCGGCGCGATCTTCGCGATCGGTTTCATCATCTACGCGCTCAAAGGCGGCTTCAGCGAATTCCTTGCCGTCGCCCGCGCCGAGAACAAGACGCAATTGTTCGACTTCAGTTTCGACCTGACCAAGGCAACCGTTTGGGGCTTTGTCTTCCTCGTGTTGTTCGACGTGGTGCTGACGTTCCCTAAAGACCAAGTGCTCATGCAGCGCACGCTGTCGACCAAGTCAGACAAGGAGGCGGGACGTTCCGTCTGGGCGCTGGCCGCGATCATGATCCCGGGCGGCTTCATCTTCTACACGATCGGCACCGCGCTCTTTGTTTTCTACAAGGCTCACCCCGAGCGCATGAATCCGCTCTTGACGATCGACGCGACCTTCCCGCTCTTCATCGCGGCCGAGCTGCCGATGGGCGTCACCGGGCTGATCATCGCGGGCATCCTCGCAGCCGCGATGGCCACGCTATCGAGCATCATGAACAGCGTGGCGACGCTGGCCTCGGTCGACTTCTACGAAAAGCTGGTGAAGAAAGCCGACGCGAAAAAGAGCGTGCGCTTTGCCGAAGCGATGACGATCGTGGCCGGGCTGTGCGGGATCGGCGCGGCGCTTCTGTTGTCGCGCTTCGACATCCATTCGCTGTTCGACGTGTCGATCGAGCTGGCCGGGTTGCTCGGCGGCGGCTTTGCGGGTGCCTACACGTTGGGCATGTTCACGCGTCGCGCCAATTCGCCGGGCGTTGCAATCGGCGTGGCCTCGAGCATCGCGCTGACCACAGTGGCATGGTCGATGAATCTGGTCCATCCGTATTTCTATCTGGCGATCTCGATCCTGTTGTGCATCGTGATCGGCTATCTCGCAAGCCTGCTGTTTCCTGCGCCCACTCGCTCACTGAATGGGTTGACGATCTACGTCGGGACGGACACCAAGATGACGCCCGCCCAGGCGGCGGATCGCGAGGCAAGATCGGGCCGGTGAGGCGGTTCGCCGCGCTTGCACCCGTGTTGCGCGTCCACCGTTCAGAGGGCCGTGGACAACTTCAACGGCACGACGCGCTCGCCGGTGCGCTGGTTGACCTTGACCCGCCACGGATAGTGGTCGCCCTCGCCGCCCGTGCCCACCGCTTGCAGATGATTGGTGACCGCCTTGCGCCAGTTCGGGCCGGTGTTGGCATTGGTCATGTGCGGCGTCTTGAAATGATGAAAGGTCACGTCGCCGCGCCCGATCGGGCAGACGACCGTGTGCCGCTCGTCCACTTCGCAGGTCAGCAGATCGCTTTGCACTCCCTCGACGAGTCGATGCGGAAGCACCCCAAGCTTGTGGCCCGCGTCGATGAAATGCATGCAACCGTTGACCGCATCCACGTCCTGCAGCGGAATCCAGCCGGTCATGCCGCGATCCTCGAGGTTGCGGCCCCAGTAGCCTTCGTCCTGATGCCACCCGGTCGGCACGCTCTTGCCCGGCGGCTTGCCGATGAACTGGTCGTACCAGAACTCCATATCGAGATCCATCAAGGCCGAGCCGAACGCGACCAGCCACTTGCGGTAGTTCTGATCCGCGATGTCCTTCCATACCAGCGACGGCGAGGACTGGACGATGCGAAACGAACGGTTCTCCTTGTCTTCGTTGTCGTCCCAGGCCCAGTCGTTGGCCAGGCGCTCCTTCTGCTCGAGCAGCCGGTCGCAATGGGCTTCGAGCCCGTCGAGATCGACCTGGGGAATGGCATCGCGGACCACGAGGTAGCCGTGCTCGCGGAAAAAAGAAATCTGTTCGGAGGTCGTGCTTGGGTACGTCATGATGTCCAAAGGAAAAGGCGCGCGCATCGCGCCGCACACAAAATTGTCCTCTTGCACCCCGGACCCAGCAACCGCGCAACGCTATCGTCTGAACATGCAAAAGCTGATGCCCACTCGTGATTGGCGGACTGCCGTGCGGTGCTTCCGCGCCGCGCTGGTGGTCGTGGCCTCGCTTGGGGGCGAAGCGGCGCCCCCGGCGGAGCCGGTTCCGCTGGCCGACTTCTTTCGTCGCCCCGCCGTCACGGGTCCCGTGATGTCGCCCTCCGGCCGATACGTCGCCGCTGCGATGAAGGGTGGGTCGCAGGGGCGACAGCGTCTGGTCGTCCTGAATCTGCAGGACTGGTCCAAGTCCAAAGTGCTCGCGTCGTTTGCCGACGCCGATATCCAGACCATCCACTGGGTCAATGACGACCGGCTGGTGTTCACCCTCACCGATGCCCAGTCGCCGTATTCCGAACAGCAAGGCCAGGGATTGTTCGCGGTGGACCGGGAGGGCAAGGAAGAAGCCCGACGCCTGATCAACCGCCGCGAATCCTTCATCGTCGAACGTTCGAGCCGGCGCGAACTGTCGGCATACCACGGTCTTCGCTCGGTATTGCGGGACGGATCCGACGACGTGGTCGTGGCCAGGGTGGATCTAGACACGAAGAACCAGCCGACCCACACCACGCTCCTGCGCCTGGACACTACTACCGGACGAACCCGCCTCCTCACGCAGGACGGCCCCGCTCACACGATGTTCTGGGGGCTCGATGCAAGCGGAGCGCCGCGCGTGGCGGTGAGCGTGTTCGAAGGCAGGACTCGGCTGCATTGGAAAGCAACGGCCGATGCGCCGTGGACGATGGCGCGCGAATACGACACGTACGGGCGTGACGGCGCCGTGACCCCGCTCGCGGTGGGCAACAACGATGTGCTGTACGCCGTGGCTGCCGGCGCCGGGAACACGGACACCGCTGCGCTGGTGCGATTTGACATGCGCAGCAAAGACGCCCCGGCGCAACCGCTGGTCACCCTCAACGGTTATGACTTCCAGGGAAATCTCGTCGTCGCGCCCAGCGGCGATCTTCTCGGTGTGCGCTACCTGACCGATGAACGCGGTACCCATTGGTTCGATCCCGGACTGAAAGCCATCCAGGAACAGGTGGACCGCATGCTGCCGGACACCAGCAACCAGATCGACTGCGGCGATTGCGCGCAGCCTGGCATCGTGCTGGTCACCGCCTCGTCGGATCGGCAGCCCGAGCTGTATCTGTTGTATGACGTGAAGGCAGGCACGCTCAAGGTGATGGCCGCTTCGCGGCCCTGGGTCAAGCCGTCGGCCATGGCCGCGCGCGAAATGCTGCGCTTCACCGCGCGTGACGGCTTGAGCATTCCGGTGCACTTGACACGCCCTGCCCGGGAAACCGGCCCGGCAGCTATGGTGGTGCTGGTTCATGGCGGCCCTTTTGCGCGCGCTCGCGAGTGGGCTTGGGACGGTCCTTCGCAGTTCCTCGCCTCGCGCGGCTATGTGGTACTGGAACCAGATTTCCGCGGCAGCACCGGTTTCGGCACCAAGCACTTTCGCGCTGGATGGAAGCAATGGGGGCTGGCGATGCAGGACGACATCGCCGATGCCGCGACGTGGGCGGTCCGGCAGGGCTATGCCGATCCGAAGCGGGTGTGCATCGCCGGCGCGAGCTATGGGGGTTATGCCACGTTGATGGGACTGATCCGCAATCCCGACCTGTTTCGCTGCGGCGTCAACTGGGTCGGCGTTACCGACATCGATCTGCTGTACACCAGCGATTGGAGCGACGCGAGCGAGATGTGGAAACGGTACGGCATGCCCGCGCTGGTCGGCGACCGGGAAAAAGATTCCAAGCAACTGGCAGCGACGTCTCCATTGAAGCTCGCGGCCGGGCTCACCCAGCCGCTGTTGATGGCCTATGGCGGCAGGGATAGACGCGTCCCGATCGAGCACGGCACCCGGATGCGGGACGCCTTGCGCCCACGCAACCTGAACGTGGAATGGGTGGTCTATCCGGACGAAGGCCACGGCTGGATGCTCGAAGCCAACAGCATCGACTTCTGGACCCGCGTGGAAAGCTTCCTTGGTCAGCACATCAAGAATGCGCCTTGACATCGACCAGCACGTTCTTCGGCTCGATGTAGCTTTACGCATATTCTGAGGATCTACCGTGGACACTCAATTTCTGCACACCTTCGTGGCGGTGGTCGATCACGGTTCGATGGCCGCGGCAGCGCGGCTGCTCAACATCACGCCGGCAGCCGTAGCGCAACAGATCCGCACGCTCGAGCGCGAGATCGGGGCACCGCTGATCGCGCGCGCGGGACGCACCGTGAGCGTCACCGAAGCGGGCTCACGCATCCTGCAGCGCTCGCGCGACTTGCTGCGCGACGTGGCCGACCTGAGTACCGTCGCCAACGACTCCGCCACGGCCGGCGAGCTGCGCCTGGGCGCCGGCACCAATGCACTGACCGGCATGCTGCCCGACATCCTCGCGCGCATGGTCGAGAAGTTTCCGCTGATCAAGGTCTTCATCAAGCCGGGCTACTCGCCCGACCTCTACCGCGCCGTCGAGAGTGGCGAGCTCGACGCGGCGATCGTTTTGCAGGCGCCGTTCGCGTTGCCCAAGACCTGCAACTGGGAATTGCTGCGCGAAGAGCCTCTTGTGGTTCTCGCACCACAGAGCATGGCTGGTCGCGATCCCCATGAGTTGCTCGCGACCGAACCGCTGATCCGCTACGACCGCCAGCAGTGGGGCGGCAGGCAGGCGGATCAATACCTGCGCATGGCCGGCATCGTTCCGCGCGAGCGCTTCGAGCTCAACGCGCTCAATGCGATCGCGGTGATGGTCGATCGCGGCTTGGGCGTGTCGCTGGTTCCCGATTGGGCGCGCCCCTGGCCCGAAGGGCTGCATCTCGTGCGAATCCCGTTGCCCCGCGGTTGCGAGCCGCGGCGCATCGGCATCGTCTGGTCGCGATCGACCATCCGCATTCGCTTGGTCACGGCGTTCCTGCACGAAAGCCGCGCTCGGATGCGGGACCGCGCAACGCGAGCGACCTACCATCCGGGCAATGGGAAAGAAGGCGCAAGCAATAAAACTTAGAGCCTGAACATAGACTCGAATAGTTCTATTCCAGTCTGCAATCACCCAGACTCGAACAGTCCCCATGCGATCGTCGCGGTTCACGGTGCAGTTGCCATCTAGCCAGATGGATCAACTCGTTATTCCTGCAAACCTGTCTTTTGGAATGACAAACACGGCAAGTCTTTGTTGAATGGCACTGGACGAGACTATAGGGGAATGGTTATTTCCGTTGCGACGATGCGAAATAAGAGAAGCCGATTATGCTCAACCTTGTTCATTCGCTTATAGCCATAAACCATAAGACGGGAACACTGCACGCAACGACGCGCAAGGCCGTAATCATTGCCTTGCTCACGGTCATCTACTTGAGCCCTGCTCACGGGGCATGCCGTGACCGTTACGTGAACAGCAACGAGAGCAGAGCCACCGACGATGGGCCGGGCAGTAGGTCACACCCGTGGAAATCGCTCGCGGCGGTCAATGCTCACCCGTTCTGTCCGGGCGAGCACCTCTTCTTCGCGCGTGGGTCGAGCTATGTGGGTGGATTCGCGATCCGCGACTCCGGTACCGCCGCTCGCCCCATCATCGTAACCGCCTATGGCAATGGGCCCGCGCCGGCCTTCACGAACTCCAACTTCGACGACATCAACGGCAACGTGATCAGGATCGAGGGAAGCTACATCATCGTCGACGGACTCTACTTTCACGATGGAGCCACGAGCCCAACACCGAAGCCGGAGGACGTCCTGCGCGTCGCCGATGTCTTCATCGCAAAAGGCGCTGATCATAACGTCATTCGAAACTCGGAAGTGAAGAACTCGCCGGTCGGGTTTCATATCTGCGGTCAATTCAACCTAATCACCGGAAACCAGTTGCACGATACGAATCGGCCTTTGGCCGAACCAAACTGGGGGCCCATTGCAATTGTTATCTCCAATGCGCATAACGAGATTTCCTACAACAGAATCTGGAATTACCTAACCATCGGTGGAAAATATGGTGCTGACGGCGGTGCTCTGGAATTTGATCCTCGCATCTACGGCGACAATATTCACGACGTGAATATTCATCACAATTACTCTTACGGCAACGAGGGGTTTATTGAATCGACACGCTCGGCGACGCAGCCTACTGGCAGGGCGTGGATTGCCTATAACGTCAGCAATGACTACCAAGCCTTCATTATGTTGTGGCAAGGGACTGGCTGGAGAATCGAAAACAATACTGTCTTGCGAATCTTGCCGAAGAATTCCGTAACCGATGTCGTCTTCACGTTTCGGGAAAGCGGCAACACCATTTGGAACAATATCTTCGTGGTCAACGAGGGACGGAAAGTCTTTTCGGACAACGGCACGAAGGTTTACAACATGGATAACTGGAGCGGCCAGAACCACCACAACAACCTGTACCACAGCCTGGATGGGGCTCAATTCGATGCGGCCGGTGTGCCGCTCGGATCCGGGGAAGGGTTCGCAGATCCCTTGTTCGTCGACTTCGCCAAACTTGATCTGCATCTGAGCCCGGGCAGTCCCGCGATTGCAGCAGGCGATGCGAATGACTTCTCTACCGATCACGACGGGGTGCGCATCCCCGTGAACAAAGCCCCCGACCTTGGCGTCTATGAGTTCCGCGAGAGAGTTGCCAACCGGAAGAAGGAAGGGGCAAGCAACAAAAACTAGAGCCTGAACATAGATTCGAATAGTTCTACTTCGGCCCCGCATCGCACAGACTGCGATCAGTCGGGCAGACGCCACGGCCAAGATCGCTCACCGGACGAAGAAGGAAACCATGAGAGCCCCGGCTACCCTTACATCACTGCTGCTGGTCGGTGCGTCGACCGCGGCGCTCGCACAACAGAACCCGCCGACCACGCCGGCCGATCCCAGGACGACGGCGCAGCAGGAGGACACGACGCAAACGGCGCCGCCCGCAAGGTCTTCACCGACGTCGCCCGCGCGCGCTCCAGTGCCCGAGCGTCTCGAAGGGATCACGGTCACGACCGGCCAGCGCAACCCCAAGGCGGTCGACAAGATACCCGGCGCCGTCACCGTGATTTCGCCCGAAGAGATCCAGCACACGCTGCTCGAGACCGAGGATGCGACCGCGGTGCTCGCGCGTACCGTACCCGGCTACTCGGAGTCGTCGCAGGCGCTCAGCAACACCGGCGAGAATCTGCGTGGCCGCATCGCACTGCGTCTCTTCGACGGTATCCCGCAAGGCTCGCCGCTGCGCGAAGGCACGCGCAATGCCACCTTCACCGATATGGGCGTGATCGGTCGCATCGAGGTCATCAACGGACCGTCCGCGTCCGAAGGCATCGGCGCTGCGGGCGGCATCATCAACTACATCTCGAAGACGCCCACGAAGATGGGCGACGAGTACTCGCTCACCGTGCGCTACGGCTCGCAGTTCCACGACGACAGCGCGGTGTGGAAGATCGGCGCCAACTTCGCCCGAAAGACCGAGCAGTACGACGCGCTGATCTCCGTGTCGCATGTCGATCGCGGCATGACCTACGACGGCAACGGGCGGCGCATTGGCCTCAACACCAGCGGGTCGGTCGCGGACTCGAAGGCCGACAACGTGTTCGCCAAGTTCGGTGTCGACTTCGGCGCCGAACGCGGCCAGCGTCTGCAACTCTCGCTGTCGGACTTCTACATCAAGGGCAAGGGCAACTACATCCTCGTCGACGGCGACCGCGCCACGGGCCTCACCAACACGTCCGAACGCGGCCAGCCGCTCGGCGCGAAGACCGAGTTCAATCATTTCAAGCAGGTCAGCGTTGCCTATCGCAACGACGACTTCCTCACCGGCAACCTCGCCGCCGACATCTACTACGCCGAGCAGGCCATGCGCTACCCGGCAGAAGACGGTGCGGACCGGCAGGATCCGCTGATCGCACCGATCGGGACGCTGGTGGACCAGTCCGAGATCCGCGCGCGCAAGAAGGGCCTGCGGACTTCGTGGGACAAGGAGAACCTGTTCGTCAAGGGCGTCGAGCTCAAGCTCGGCCTCGACCTCACCGAAGACCGCGCCGACCAGCGCCTCGCGTTGACCGATCGCCTGTGGGTGCCGCCGCTGGACTACAAGAGCGTCGCGCCGTTTACGCAACTGTCGTACGACTATGGTCCGCTCACGCTCTCCGCCGGCTTCCGTCACGAGGACGGTCGGCTGCACGTGGACAGCTACACCACGACGTTCTTTCGCAAGCGCGTCTTCGTCACGGGCGGGACGCTGGAATACAAGGCAAGCCTTCCGAACTACGGGGCCATCCTGCGGCTGCCCGAAGGCTTCTCGATCTTCGCGTCGGACAGCAAGGGCTTCACCTTGCCCAACGTCGGCATCCCCCTGCGCAACATCAACACACCGGGACGCTCGGTGACGCAGGTCGCCGACCTGCAGGCGGTGATCGTCAAGAACGACGAGTTCGGTATCAACTGGCGCAACCGCATCGCGAGCTTCAGCGCTTCGAAATATTTCTCGAAGAGCAAGCTGGGCACATCGCTCGCGATCGATCCGATCACCAACGATTTCATCCTCACGCGCGTGCCCACCAACATCCGCGGCTTCGAGGCTGCGGGTGACGTCCTGGTCCTGCCGCAACTAAAGCTCAGTGCGCTGTACTCGCGCATCCGCGGCCGCTCGGCCACGGTCACCAACGGGCCCATCAACAAGGACCTGGGCGTGCTGGACGTCAATCCCGACAAGCTCGGGGGCGCCATCGCGTGGAAGTTCCTGCCCAACGCCGACGTCACGATCGGCGCGACGCGGCTTTTCTCGCGCCACATCAACGAGGGCACAGGTGCAGAGGAGAACACGGTCGGCTACACGCTCTACGACCTGAGCGCGAGCTACGACGCGGGCAAGCTGGGCAGGTTCGGCGTCGGCATCGAGAACCTGACCGACAAGTTCTACATCCTCAGCTGGTCGCAGGTCCCGGGCTTTCGCAACTACTGGGCCGGTCGTGGTCGTGTCGTGAGCACCTCCTACACCGTGACGTTCTGATCGTCGCGTCGTGGAAAGCGCGAGGGGCTTTCGCTCCTCGCAGCACCGCATGAAGACCCTTGCGCGTGCGCTTTCGCTCTGTATGCTCGCGTACGTGAGCGTGAGTGCGCAGGCGGCCGAAGCGGGCGCTTCGATCGCATCGCCGCTTCCGCGCACAAGTCCCGACGGTGGGGGCTTCTCCGCCGAAGGCCTTGCACGACTCGCGTCCTTCATGCGGACGGCCACCACCGCGCCGGGCTATCTGGGCGCCGTGACGCTGATCGCGCGCGACGGCAAGATCGTCGACTGGCAGGCGTATGGCCATCGCGATCTGGCCCGTAGCGAGCCGATGACGAAGGACACGATCTTCCGCATCTACTCGATGACCAAGACCGTCGCGACCGTGGCCGCGCTGATGCTCGTGGACGAAGGCAAGCTCGCGCTCGACGCGCCGATCGCGCGCTACCTTCCCGAGTTCGGTGCGATGCAGGTCTATATCGGCGGCAGCGCGGATGCACCCGTGCTTCGGCCCGCCACCACGCCGATCACTTTGCGCCACTTGCTCACGCACACCGCGGGATTCGCCACCGGTGGCAAAGGATACGAAGAGCCGACACGCATTCTCGAACGGGCCGACCTGCACGGCGCAGCCGACCTTGCGGAGTTCGCGATGCGCACGAGTCGCCTGCCGCTCGCGGTCGATCCGGGACGACGTTTCGGCTACGACGGCACGAACATCGAAATCGCGAGCAGGCTGATCGAAGTCGCGAGCGACCTGTCGTTCGAGACTTTCGTGCAGCGACGCATCCTCGACCCGCTGGCCATGCGGGACACAGGCTTCAGCGTGCCGGCGGCGAAGCGCGCACGAATCGCCGAGCTCAGCACGATGGGCGTGGATGGTCGCATGGTGCTTCACGACGGGCCGAGTGCGGTGCATCCGGGCGCACGCCTGCAGCACTATGCGAGCGGCGCCGGGGGGCTCTACTCCACCGCAGCCGACTATGCACGCTTCTGCCAGATGCTGCTCGACGGGGGCCGGCTGGGCGGTCGCGCGCTCCTCGAAAGCGAGACCGTACGATCGATGATGCGCGATCAGCTGCCATCCGATGTGAACCTGGGTCGACAATTGATCGGCGGTGAACGCTTCGGCTTCGGCGGGTCCGTCGTCGTCAATCCCACGCAACGCGATCGCGCGGGATCGATCGGCGCATACGGCTGGTCGGGTGCTGCGTCCACCTACTACACGATCGATCCGAGAGAGCGCCTGATCGCGATCCTGTTGATGCAACATCTGCCGCGCGAACAGACCATGAGCGGCATGCCCGACCTGCCGAAGATCACCGCGACGTTCTACGACCTGGTGTATCAATCCCTTCGATGAAATCCTCCGACAGCTCGCGTGTCCTGGTTGCCGGTTCGGCCAACCTCGACTTCGTCGTGCGGGCGCCGCATGTGCCCGCACCGGGCGAAACCGTGCTCGGGCGCGACTTCTCAACCTTCCCCGGCGGCAAGGGTGCGAACCAAGCGGTCGCTTGCGCGCGCGCGGGTGGGTCGCCCACCGAGATGCTGCTCGCCCTCGGCGACGACGACCCTGCCGAGGTCATCGAAAGCTCGCTTCGCAGCGCCGGCGTGAAGCTGCATGTGCTGCGCGTCGCAGACCATGCCACCGGTACCGCCTTCATCTGTCTTGGCGACAACGCCGAGAACGCGATCACCGTCGCGCCCGGCGCCAACCTTGCGCTGCGGCCTTCGGACCTGCCGTCACTCGAGGGCTTCAGCCATCTGCTGCTTCAACTCGAAACACCGATCGAAACCGTGAGCGCTTTCGCATCGGCTGCGCGAGCGGCTGGCGTCACGGTGGTCTTGAATGCAGCGCCGGCCCGGTCGCTTCCGCCATCGCTGCTCGCCTCGCTGGACGTGCTGATCGTCAACGAAGGCGAACTCGCAACGATCGCCGGCAACCAAGGCAAGGTCGCGAGTGCGCTCGCGAACATCGACGTGGCTTGTGTGATCGTGACGCTCGGTGCCCGCGGCTGTTGCGCTCGCGAGCGTGGCGAGTTCTTCCTGCAACCGGCGTTTCCGATCGAACCGGTCGACACCACAGCGGCCGGCGACACGTTTTGCGGCGTGCTGGTCGCGGCGCTGAGCGAAGGGGCCGGGCTGCCGGCAGCATTGCGCCGCGCGAGCGCTGCAGCGGCACTCGCCTCGACGCGCCTCGGAGCGCAAGCCAGCATCCCGACGCGCGACGAGGTCGAGTCCTTCGTTGGGAAAAACGTGCTGCAGACCGATCACGACGATGGACTCGCCGCGTACTGTGGTGTCGGGCATCCGGGCGTCACCTACGCAAGACCATGATCTTCGTCGCAGCCTTCTTGCTTGCCTACGCGGTCACCCGCTTCGCATACAAATACCTGCGGTTCGACCCCGATCGGGTCTCGGCAGTTGTTCCGGGGTGGTTGGTCGATTTCGCAATCTGGGTCTTTGTCTTCTGCACTTGCTACTGGCTTGTCGCCTTCATCTGGCGACGCGCAATCTCACCGCTTCTCGAGCGCTTTCGCGCGTAGTGTTTCTTCAAAATCCATGAGTTCAAGTTCACGAAGCAAACCCTCGGTACCATCGCCGCTGCGCGACAAGTCAAAGGCGCCGCAGATCACCGATCACGAAATCCCGCACACCATCGGCGCGCATCTGCCGCTGCCCGGCAAGGCGCCCGGCTGGCCGTTCGCGAACCTCGGCAAATGGAAGATCGACGTCGCCGGCGCGGCAGAAGGCTGGCGCGCCGCACTGACGGTGTGGCGGCGCGAGCACCTGATCCGCATCGGCTACGACGACGCGCAATACCTCCGCCCCGAACTGCAGTGGGCGCAGCGCAACTTCGTGCACGCGCAGATGATGGTCGAGGATCGCTATTTCTACGATCCGGTGGCCGGCCGCTACACCGTTGATCGTTATCTCGACGACCTCGAAGAGCGCTATGGCGGCATCGACAGCGTGCTGATCTGGTACGTCTATCCCAACATCGGCATCGACGACCGCAACCAGACCGAACTCGCGGCCGACCTGCCCGGCGGCATCGAGGGCCTGCGCGGCGCGGTGGCCGACTTTCATCGACGCGGCGTCAAGGTCTTCCTGCCCACCATGCCGTGGGACAACGGCACGCGCGACCTCGGCAAGAGCGACTGGCAGGCGATCGCCGAACTCGCCAAGGCAGTCGATGCCGATGGCGTCAATGGCGACACCTACAACGGCGTGCCGCGCGCGTTCCGCGAAGCCTGTGACGCGCTCGGGCATCCGCTGGTGTTCCAGCCCGAATCGACCGCCAGCGCCGAGGAAGCGCTGATCTGGAACCACCAGAGCTGGGGCAAGGCATCCAACGAAGTGATCCCCGCCGTGGCCAAGTTCAAGTGGCTCGAGCCGCGCCACATGATCAACGTCGAGAACCGATGGGGCCGCGATCGCGCCGATGACCTGCACTACATCTTCTTCAACGGCATCGGCTACACGAGCTGGGAAAATATCTGGGGCATCTGGAACCAGTTCACGCCGCGCGACGCCGAGGCATTGCGGCGGGTCGCGACGGTCGAGCGCATGTTCGCGTCGCTGATGGTGAGCGCGATGTGGCAGCCGTATGCGGCGACTTTGCAAGCTGGAGTTTTCGCGAGCCTCTTTCCCGGCGATGGCATCGCGCTGTGGACGCTTGTCAATCGCAACGAGTACGAAATGAGGGGCGAGCAGATCGCGGTGCCTCATCATGCGGGGACCCGCTACTTCGATATCTGGAACGGCGTCGAAATACAACCCAGACTCGCGGACGACGTCGCAACCTTTGAGCTTGCGCTCGAGACGCGTGGCTTCGGCGCCTTGCTCGCCGTCGAGCCGGGCTCGCAGGTCGATGGGCTCGAAGTCTTCCTCGCGCGCATGCACGAGCGTGCGCAAGTGCCGCTGCAATCGCTGTCGAACCAATGGCGCGCAATCCCGCAAAGCATGGTTGCGATCGAACGAACGCAGGCGCTTGTGGCCGCGCCGCCCGGTATGGTGGCGATCCCCGCGGGCGCCTTCGACTTCGTCGTCAGCGGCATCGAGATCGAGGGGCAGACCTGGGCCGGCGTCGACTACCAATATCCGTGGGAAAGCAGTGCGCGGCGCGCTCATCGCAAGCTGCTGCAGATGGGCGCGTTCTTCATCGATCGCGCTTGCGTGACCAATGCGCAATTCAAGGCCTTCATCGATGCCACGCATTACCAGCCGCGCGACCTTCATCACTTCCTGCGCGACTGGAAGGATGGAGCGCCTCAGCCCGGCTGGGACAACAAGCCCGTCACTTGGGTCGGGCTCGAAGATGCGCGTGCGTATGCGCAATGGGCGGGCAAGCGTCTGCCGCACGAATGGGAGTGGCAATACGCGGCGCAGGGAATCGATGGGCGACTGTATCCCTGGGGCAATGAGTGGAATCCCGACGCCGTCCCCGAACCGAACCGCGGCCGCGAACTGCTTCCGCCCGCGGATGTGGATGCCCATCCGGAAGGTGCCAGCCCATTCGGCGTGATGGATCTCGTCGGCAACGTCTGGCAGTGGACCGACGAATACGCCGACGAGCACACGCGAGCGGCGGCGCTGCGCGGCGGCAGCTCATACCAGCCGCAGAGCTCGCACTGGTATTTCCCGCAGGCGTATCGGCTCGATCAACATGGCAAATACCTGTTGATGGCGCCGTGCAAGGACCGCTCCGGCTGCGTCGGCTTCCGCTGCGTCGTGGACGCTTCCTGATGGCTTCGCTTCGGCCGACGCTGCTGCTCGCATGCATCCTTCTTTGCCTGGCGCCCGTGTGCGACGGGCATGCGTTCCGAAAGATTGTCCTGATCGGTGGCGCGAAGAGCGAGGGTCCGGCACGCCACGATTATCCCGATGGCGCCCGTCTGCTGAAGGCATTCCTCGAATCGTCACCCGATGCAAACGCGGGCGCGGACCTGAGGGTAGATGCATACCCCGACGGCTGGCCCGCCGATCCGGCCGCGCTTGCCGGAGCTGCGACCATCGTCTGGTACTTCGACGGGATGGACAAGCATCCCTTGCTGGACGCCGGGCGACGCGCTCGATTCGACGCGCTGATGCGGCAGGGCGCGGGCCTCGTCGTCCTGCATCAGGCGTCGACCGTTCCGATCGATGACGATCTGGATCTGCCGCGATGGCTGGGCGCCGCGCGACACGGCTTGTTCGACCGGACCACCGAGTCGGCGCGGCTTGTGCCGGCTGCGCACTCGCATCCCACAACCCGTGGCGTGCAGGCCTTCGAATACCGCGACGAGTTCTATCCGACGCTGGGTTTCAAGGCTGGCGGCGGACGGCTCGTTCCGGTTCTCGAGGCGACGCTGCACACCCAGTACCGGAACGGAGTGCATCTCATCGCGGCCACGCCAGAAACGAGCACGGTCGCCTGGGCCTTCGAACGCGATGACGGCGGCCGCTCGTTCGGATTCACCGGTGCGCACTACCTCGTGGCGCTGGACGAGCCGATGGTCAGGAAGATGCTGCTCAACGCGATTTTCTGGACCGCAGGGATCGACGTGCCCGCCGGCGGTGTGCGATCGGGGTTGCCGGACGCGGCCACGCGGGTGGCCCGCGCGGCAATGAGCGCCGCGCCCTCGAAGTGGGCCGTCGCCTACGCCGACGCGCCGACGTTCCATCGCGACCCGCAACGCACCGGCTGGCATTCGACAGAAACCGTGCTCACGCCTGCGAAAATCTCGGGATCGGCTTTCGGATTGCTGTGGGAATCGCCGCAGTTCGACGCCTTCGACGGCCAGCCCGCACGCCTGTACGCATCTCCTCTCTATGTCGATCGCGTGGAACTTTCGGCAGGCGAGCACAAGGGCGCAACATTTCCGATCCTCTTCGCTGCGAGCAACAACGGATTCGTCTATGCGGTCAATGCCGCGCAGGTCGGCGACGTAGCGCCGGGAAGAATCCTGTGGCGCACGCAACTTGCGCCGCCATGCAGGCTGCAACCCGCGCCGCTCGATGGCGTTCCCACCGGCGTTCTCGCGACGCCGGTCATCGATGTCTCCCGCAGTCGCCTGTACGTGACCCACTGCGATCCGGAGCGACGCTGGCAAGCCTATGCGCTGGACATCACCAACGGAGAAGTCCTTCCGGGCTGGCCGGTGCGTCTCGATGAAGCAAGCTTCAATGCCGTCAATCGCAACGCCGGGCCTGCGCCGGTTGCGCCGACACGACGCTTCGATTTCCGGGTCCAGCGCGGCGCGCTGAACCTCAGCCCCGATGGGACGCGGCTCTACGTCACCTTCGGCGAGACCGAAACGGGATGGATCGTCGCGGTCGATACGGTGAAGGCGCGTGTCGGCAGCGCGTTCGCTTCGCTGGCCATGCCCCATCGCGGCAGCGGCGGCATCTGGGGCGCCGGTGGAACAGCGGTCGACGCATCCGGCACCGTCTTCGCTGTGACGGGAAGCGGATTCAACGGTCTTGCCGACCAGGCCAACGACTGGGCGCAATCGGTGCTGGAACTGTCCGATTCGGCTTCTTCAGGTTTCGCCCTGCGAGGCACCTACACGCCGTTCAACTATTGCCAAACGGCAGCGATGGATATCGACCTGGGCTCCGGTGGCGTGACGCTGCTACCCGATCTCGACCCTGCGATCACCGCGACACCGCGGCTGGCGGTCGTCGGCGGCAAGCAGGGCAATGCCTATCTGCTCGACCGCGCTCGTCTGCCGGGGCGTCTCGACAAACGACAGTCCTGCGGCACCGACGCGGCAAGCGACGCATCCCTGCTGCCCGCGCAAGACCAGCCGCAGTTCGGCAAGCGCGGGCCATTGAATGTGTTCGGGCCGTATTCCGAAAAGGATGGCGCGCTGGAGCAGGCACGGGCCCGTTCCGTGCCGGCCTATTTTCGCGATGCTTCCGGCACTCACTACGTATTCGTCACGGGCAATACTCAAAAGGTCGAAGGATCGTCGGTCGGCATCGCGCCGTCGCTGGTTCGTCTCAAGGTCGTCACCGAGCCAGGGCGGCCTGCCTACCTGCACGTCGACGGACAGCAGATGAGCGAGGTGTTCGCCAATCCCGGTTCTCCAGTCGTGACCAGCAATGGGACGCAGGACGGCATCGTCTGGGTCCTCGATGAAAACGCGCGCCGCTTCGCACTGCTGTCCGGCGCCGACGCACCGAGGCCGATGCTTTATGCGTTCGACACAATCACGCTCGAGCTGCTGTGGAAGAGCGCGCCCTGGCAATTGTTCACCAGCGGCAAGTACAACGAACCCGCCTTCGCGCGCGGCAACGTGTTCGTCGGAACCGACCGCATCCAGGCGTTCGGCATCGGCCAACCGCTGCCGTCGCGCAGGGTAGAGCTGCAGCAGGAGGGGACGCAGGCGAGCGCCGCCGAAACAGCGCGAGCTTCGCCGCCGAACACGCGGCCTCGCATCGCGTCGGGCCGTGCCGACGGCAAAGCCATCTACGCGTCGCGCTGCGCTGCCTGCCACGACCATCCGCAGGGCAGCATCCCACCGCGCGAACTGATCGCCGCGCGCCGCTGCACCGACATCGTCCACGCACTCGCCGACGGCGCGATGCGCGCCCAGGCCGAAGGCCTGCGCGGCGACGAGATCGAAGCCGTCGCGCGCTATCTGAAGCAATGAAGACTCCACGCGTTCGACTGCGAGGGCTGCTGGGCGATGCGCTGGCCGCCAGCCATGCGGGGCGGCTGACGCATTTCATCGTGGACGAAACCAGCCCGGCGATCACGATTTTCTCGCCCGAACATCGCCAACGGAACTTCGAAGGCGACTGGTACGGCGAGCACGCCGGCAAGTGGCTTTACGCGGCCGCGAAATCGGCAGCTCGCACCGGCGACGCGGTGCTGCTCGGGAGCATTCGCCGCGTCGCGGACTATCTGGTCGACGTGCAGGAGCAGGACGGCTACCTCGGCACCTACGCGCCCGAGCGCCGCTTCATGCGCAGGCCAGCGCCCAAGCCCGGCACCTGGGATGGCGCTCCCGCATTGCGTACCTGGGACATCTGGATCCACGCCTACCTGATCCTCGGCCTGCTGGAAGTGCACAAGCACTTCCCGACGCCACGTTATCTCGATGCGGCGTGCAAGATCGGCGATCTGTGCTGGCGCGCGCTGAATGACAGCGGCATCGATATCACCGAACTCGGCAACCACCACGGCATGTCGGCCACGGTGCTGATGGACCCGGCGCTGGAGTTGTTCTTCACGACCGGCAAGCAGCGCTATCTCGATCTCGCGTTGCTGATCAGCAAGCAGGCCGATGACAACCCCGACCTTGCCCTGCTCACACGGGCGCTGGCTTGTGTCGACGCGTCCGAGATCGCCACCGGCAAGGCCTACCAACTGATCTGGAATCTGGTGGGACTCGCCAAATTGCACAAGGCGACGAACGCGGCCGAGTATCGGCGCGCGGCCGAGCGCCTCTGGCACAACCTGCGTACCCATCACCTGACGCTCGGCGGCGGACCGTGGGGGGGCGTCGCATATCGTTCGCGCGAGGTGTTCAACCCGGCCGGCTTCTTCAGCCCATACGGCTATGTGGAAACCTGTTCCGTGCTCGCATGGATCCAGTTGAACCGGGAACTGCTGGCGATCAGCGGCGACGCGAAATACGCCGACGAAATCGAACGTTCGGCCTATAACGACCTGCTCGGCGCCATGGCGCCCAACGGCGAGAACTGGTGCTACTACTCGTTTCCGAACGGCAGGCGAGTGCACACCACTTATTGGCGCTGTTGCAAGTCGAGCGGCGCGATGGCTCTCGAGGAGTTGCCCGAGCTGGCGTACGTGGTTTCGGCGGACGGCAACATCACGATCAACTTGTTCGGACCCGGGGAGGCCACGTTCGCGCTGCCGCAGGCAGGGGTCGTCACCCTCGAACAGATCACCGACTACCCTTTCGATGGCGCGATCTGCATACGGATCGAGTGCGAGCGGGTGGCGCGCTTCACGGTCTTCGTGCGCATCCCGGTGTGGTCGAGCGCGTCCACCGTCCGGGTCAACGGCGTCGATGTGGTTCGCGTCGCAACGCCCGCGAGCTACGCGGCCATCGAACGCGAATGGCGCAGCGACGACGAGATCGCGTTGCACTTTACGATGCCGCCCGTGATTCATCGCAGGGTCAACCAGAACGTCCAGGAGTCGAGAGCTCCCGACGGCTTGCCGGTGCGCCAGCAGGTGCTGCGCTACGAATACCTGGGCCTCACGCGCGGTCCGCTCGCGTACGCGAGTGGGCTGATCGACGGATTCAAGGTCGAGGAGACGATACGGCCGCCGCGTGATCCGAACGCCGAGTGGCTGGAGGTGGCGGGATCGCCGCGGGACGAAGGCGGGCCGGATATCCGCATGAGCCTGAGCTACCGGTCATCGATCACGTTCAGTCCTTACTACCGCGCCGGCGGCCGCGACGACGGCGCCTGGCGGCTTACCTGGTTGTCGGTGGCACCGGACTTGCTCATAGGTAACGACTGACTTGCGAGCGCGGTTGCGTCGAGCCCTGGTCATCAAGAAAGAAACTGTTGTGCCAGAGCATACGAACCCGGCCTGTTTCTCCGTGCAGCAACCCGTCAGACTCGAACCGGCACTGGCGTTGACGGCCTCCTGATTGCTCCCATGGCAAAGTTTGCTCCTCACACGCTGGCTGCACGATCCGGACCTCGCGGTCCGCTCAGCGGCGTGCGGGTGCTTGATCTGAGCACCTATATCGCAGGCCCCTACGGTTGCACCCTGCTGGCCGACCAAGGCGCGGAAGTCATCAAGATCGAGCCGCCCGGCGGCGACAACCTGCGCAACTACCCATCGACGCTGCAGGCTGAAAGCCGGGCCTTCATCGGCGTGAACCGCAGCAAGCTGGGACTGGCGCTCGACCTGAAGAAACCCCAAGGCTTGGCGCTATTGCTGCGGCTGGTCCGCGATGCGGACGTCCTGGTGCACAACTTCCGACCCAACGTGCCCCAGCGCCTCGGCATGGCGCACGAGCAACTCAACGCGATCAACCCGCGCCTGATCTATTGCGCCGTGTCCGGCTATGGCGAGACCGGTCCGATGAAGGACAAGGCCGGATACGACCAGGTGCTGCAAGCCATGACCGGCATGTGCGCGCTGCAAGGCAAGCGCGGTGGCCCGCCCGAGATCATCTACGGCTCGGTGGTCGATTACTACGCCGCCGCCCTGGTCGCCGCGGGAGTGTCGTCGGCGCTATTCGAGCGGGAGCGCAGCGGTCTCGGCCAATACGTCGGCGTGTCCTTGCTCAGAAGCGCGCTGACGATGCAGTCCGCGCGGATGATCTGGGCCGGCAGTGAACCTCTGGATATCGGTCGCGACATGCGCTCGGGCGGCGTCACCGGTATCCACCCGGCTCGCGAAGGGCATATCTATCTGTCGGCCAACACGCCGCGATTCTGGAAGGCGCTGTGCGAGAAGGTCGGGCTCGCGGAGCTTGCCGACGATCCGCGCTACGACACCGTGCGTAAGCGCGCGAGTCACGCGGCCGAGATCGTTCCGCGATTGCATGCCGCGCTGGCCGCGCATACGGCGGGCGAATGGGAAATCCTGTTCGGTGACTCCGTTCCCTGCGCGGCGTCGCGCCGCATCGAAGACATGTTCGACCATCCGCAGGTGCTGGCTGAGGAAATGGTCGCGACCATCGAACATCCGGTGGTCGGACCCTACCGTGGCGTGACACGGCCGATCAAGTTCGGGCGAACGCCCGGACCGGCACCGTTCGCGGCGCCTGCCTTCGGGCAGGATTCGGATTCGTTGATGGCCGGCAATGGCTGCAGCGCGGAGGAATTGCGGCAATTGCGAAAGAGCGGTGTGGTGCTTTGAAATCTCGCGACGCCCCTCGCGCTATTTCTTGAACGGATTGTGAATGCTCAACCGGCCGATCTTCTGGCCGGTGGATCAGCTTCAAGACGTTCGCGCGGATGTCGGCCGCGACCGCGTCAGGAAAGCCCGTGCTGCTTCGCGTCGAGGGCATGGCGAGGGCGAGGGCGAGGGCGAGGGCGAGGGCGAGGGCGGGCACGGCGTATCGAGCACGGCCGCGCAACGCAACGCCGAATTCGCCGACCGGCTGGCCTTCATACTCTGGAACGTGGGCGACCCGGATCTTCAGCCGCCGCCGTGAGCGCGCGCTGCGCGGCGATCAACGCGTCGCAAAAAACGCGGCGATCGACGCCACCACGCGATCGACCTTCGCCTCGTCCACGTCGAGATGCGTGACGAAACGCATGTTGATGCCCACCGTCGCGATGATTCCCGCGTCACGCAAATGCGTTGCCAGCGATGCGACATCGTTCGAAGGCACATCGACGAACACCATGTTGGTGAACGGTCCGCGCACGTTCAGGCGATCGATTGCACGCAATCCATCGGCGAGGCGCGTGGCATTCGCATGATCTTCTGCAAGCCGATCGACGTGATGATCGAGCGCGTACAGGCACGCTGCCGCAAGCACGCCCGCCTGCCGCATGCCGCCGCCCAGCATCTTTCTCCATCGATGCGAAATGTCGATAAAGTCGCGCGGTCCGCAAAGCAGCGAGCCGACCGGCGTACCGAGTCCCTTCGACATGCAGATCGAGACCGAGTCGAACGGCGCGCACAGCGCGGCGACCGGAACGCGACTCGCGACCGCGGCGTTGAAGACGCGTGCGCCGTCCAGATGCATCTTCAATCCGCGTTCGCGCGCGAGCGCCGAAACTTCTTCCACATAGTTCTGGGCAAGCACATGCCCGTGCATCGTGTTCTCGAGCGCGATCAGGCGGGTGCGCGCGAAGTGATCGTCGGCCGGCTTGATCGCCGCGCGCAGCTTGGCGATCGAGATGCTGCCGTCCTCCGCGTTCTCGATCGGCTGCGGCTGGATGCTGCCGAGCACGGCCGCACCGCCGCCTTCGTACTTGTAGGTGTGCGCGAGCTGGCCGACGAGGTATTCGTCGCCGCGCGCGCAATGCGTCATCAGCGCGGCGAGGTTGCTCTGCGTGCCCGAGGGCATGAAGAGCGAAGCCTCCATACCGACGACTTCCGCCGTGCGTTCCTGCAAGCGATTGACGGTGGGATCGTCCGCATAGACGTCGTCGCCGACTTCGGCGGCGAGCATCGCGGCACGCATCGCCGGTGTCGGTCGCGTGACGGTGTCGCTACGCAGGTCGATCATTTCCGCATGCGCTTCGTTGTTCATGCGTCCATCCTCGCGCGAGCCGACACGCTCCGCTTCACGCGAGCTTACCGTGGCAGTTCTTGTACTTCTTGCCGCTGCCGCACGGGCAGGGATCGTTGCGCCCGATCTTCTCGGTGAAGCGCCGCACCTGTTGCACGGCGGCCGCCGCGGCGACCGGCCTCATGCGACCCACCGAAGGCCCTTCGATCGCCTCGACCTCTTCGCCATCGCCCACCGTCGCCAGCGCCTCTTCGTAGTCGGCATGCTGATAACGAACGTTCTCGAGCGCTGGCGCCGCTGCGGCGATCTGCTCTTCGGCCGCGACGATCTGCTCTTGCGTCTGTACGCGCACCGTCATGATGATGCGCGTGACTTCGTTGCCGATCGTGTCGAGCAACAGCGAGAACAACTCGAAGGCTTCGCGCTTGTACTCCTGCTTCGGATTCTTCTGCGCATAGCCGCGCAGGTGGATGCCCTGGCGCAAGTGATCGAGCGCAGCCAGGTGCTCGCGCCAGTGCACGTCCAGGCTCTGCAGCATGATCGAGCGCTCGAAACCGCCGAAGGCTTCCCTGCCCGCGAGCTCGACCTTGGCCGCGTAGGATTCGTCGGCCGCCTTGGTGACGCGCTCGATGATGTCTTCGTCCGTCAGCGTCTCTTCGTTCTCGAGCAATTGCGTCAGCGGGACGTCCAGTTGCCATTCGGACGCGAGCGTGCGCTCGAGCCCGGGCACGTCCCACTGCTCCTCGACCGCGCCTTCGGGCACCGAGTTGCGGACCACGGCCTTGAACACGCCATGCCGCAACGACCCGACCGTTTCCGAAATGTCTCTCGCTTCGAGCAACTCGTTACGCTGCTGGTAGATCACCTTGCGTTGGTCGTTGGCGACGTCGTCGTACTCGAGCAACTGCTTCCGAATATCGAAGTTGCGCGCCTCGACCTTGCGCTGCGCGGACTCGATCGAACGCATCACGATGCCCGCCTCGATCGGCTCGCCTTCGGGCATCTTCAGGCGATCCATGATCGCGCGCACGCGGTCGCCCGCGAAGATGCGCAACAGCGGATCGTCGAGCGACAGATAGAAACGCGACGAGCCCGGATCGCCCTGGCGACCGCTGCGACCGCGCAACTGGTTGTCCACGCGCCGCGATTCGTGACGCTCGGTGCCGATGATGTGCAGGCCGCTCGCGGAGACGACCTGGTCGTGCAGGCCCTGCCACGAGTTGCGAAGGTTCTCGATGCCCGCAGTCTTCTCTTCGTCGCTCTTGCTTTCGTCGGCGCGCAGGAAATCGATCTGCTTCTCGACATTGCCGCCCAGCACGATGTCGGTGCCGCGGCCGGCCATGTTGGTCGCGATCGTCACGCTGCCGGGCGAACCCGCCTGCACGATGATCTCGGCTTCGCGCGCGTGCTGCTTGGCGTTCAGGACCTGATGCGGAAATTTTTTCTTCGTCAGGAGACCGGACAGGAGCTCCGAGTTCTCGATCGACGTCGTGCCCACCAGCACCGGTTGCCCGCGTGCGCGGCAGTCCTCGATGTCCATGATGATCGCGTTGTACTTCTCGCCCGCGGTCTTGTAGACCTGATCGAGCTTGTCGTCGCGCTCCGAGAGCTTGTTGGGCGGGATGACCACGGTCTCGAGGTTGTAGATCTCCTGGAATTCGTAAGCCTCGGTATCGGCCGTGCCGGTCATGCCGGCCAGCTTGCCGTACATGCGGAAGTAATTCTGGAACGTGATCGATGCGAGCGTCTGGTTCTCGTTCTGGATCTTCACGCTTTCCTTGGCCTCGACCGCCTGGTGCAAGCCGTCCGACCAGCGCCGCCCTACCATCAGTCGCCCGGTGAATTCGTCGACGATGACGACTTCTCCATTCCCGTCGCCAGGCTGAACCACGTAATGCTGGTCCTTGTGAAACAGGTTGTGCGCGCGCAATGCCGCCATCAGGTGATGGACCAGCAGGATGTTGGCGGGGTCGTACAGCGATGCGCCCTCGGGCAACAGGCCCATCTGCTCGAGGATCTTCTCGGCCTTCTCGTGACCGGCTTCCGAGAGCTGGATCTGATGGCCCTTCTCGTCGACCCAGAAGTCGCCTTCGGGCTCGGGCTCGTTGGTCTTGGGCTCGATCGTCATGCGCTCGAGCAGCGGCGGCACGGTGTTGATGCGCACGTACAGCTCGGTGTGATCCTCGGCCTGGCCGCTGATGATCAGCGGCGTGCGCGCTTCGTCGATCAGGATCGAATCGACTTCGTCGACGATCGCGTACGACAACGCGCGCTGCACGCGCTCGCCGGTCTCGTAGACCATGTTGTCGCGCAGGTAGTCGAAGCCGAACTCGTTGTTGGTGCCGTACGTGATGTCGGCTGCGTAAGCCTGTTGCTTCTGGTCGTGCGGCATCTGGGACAGATTGACGCCCACCGTCAGGCCCAGGAAGTTGTAGACCTTCCCCATCCAGTCCGCGTCCCGCTGCGCCAGATAATCGTTGACCGTGACGAGGTGCACACCCTTGCCGGTCAACGCATTCAGATAGATCGGCAGCGTCGCCGTGAGCGTCTTGCCTTCGCCCGTGCCCATCTCGGCGATCTTGCCGTAATGCAGGGCAATGCCACCCACCAACTGCACATCGAAGTGCCGCATGCCGAGCGACCGCTTGGATGCCTCACGCACCACCGCAAAGGCTTCGGGCAGGAGATCGTCGAGCGCTTCGCCGTTGGCGTGGCGCGCCTTCAGTTCATCGGTCTTGCCGCGCAATGCTTCGTCGGACAAGCCGGCCATCGCGGGTTCGAAGGCGTTGATCTCGACGGTGGCCCGTCGGTATTGCTTCAGCAGGCGATCGTTGCGGCTGCCGAAGACCTTCTTGAGAAGACCTGTGACCATGGGAGATGAGGAAGGATCGCTTCAGGGATAGCCAAGCGATCGTAAAAGGGCGCGATTTTATCATGCGACCTCAACGCGCTCGGCAGGTATACAGCCCGGTAGAACCTGGAGATGCGGTGAAGCCGCCCGAATTCAAGCGGCGACGAATCGATCAGCGCGTCGCTGCGACGCGGCGCGAACCCGTGGCGCGGTCGGCATGCAGAAACTTGTCCGGGTTCTGCGCCACGTCCTTGACGTGCACCTCGAAGTGCAGATGGGCGCCGGTGGCCCGTCCGGTCGAACCGACATCGGCGATGTGCTGGTTGCGCTTGACCACGTCGCCCACGCGCACATATACCTTGGATGCATGGGCGTAAAGCGTGGTGATGTCGTTGCCGTGGTCGATCTCGATCATGTTGCCGAAGTCGTGATGCCATTCCGACGCGATCACGACGCCGCCCGCAGCCGCGACGATTGGCGTGCCGGTGGCGGCGACGAAGTCGATGCCCTGGTGCATCGCCTGCGCACCCGTGAACGGATCGAGGCGCAAACCGAAGCCCGACGCGTTGTAGGCCACGTCGACCGGCTGGATGGTCGGCATCATCTTGCTCTTCAAGGTCGCGTTGATCAGCTCGGTCTCAACCGCGTTCAGGAAGTCGCTGCGATGCTCGACATCGAGTGCGACGCGATCGAGCTCGGATCGCAACTCGCCCATCGTGAGCACGCGCGCATCGGTCGGCGCGAGCCCGCCGCGCGGCGGCGGCGACTTGAAATCGAACTCCTGCGGATTGATGCCCGCGAGCCCGGAGACGCGATCGCCGAGCGCGTCGAGCCGCATCATGCGGGCCTGCATCTCGCCCAGCTTGACCGCCATCGCATTCAGGTTTTCGCGCAGGTAACGCTCCTTCTTCGCCGCGTCATCGTCGATGCCGGCCTCCAGGAGACTGCGCACCACCGGTATCTTGATGTCCCCTCCATAACGCAAGGCAAGCGCGGCGACGCCGACCGCGAACACGGCCAGCGCCAGCACCACCAGCGAAAGGCAGAACGCGATCCGTCGGTTCGACAACGTCAACGTGCGCGCTTTTGCAAAACGTCGATGCAATAGAATGATCTGCACGTACTCGGGCTCCGTACGAAAGGTCGCACCGACCGCATCGACGCTATTGATGAAACCGAATCTGCAAGGCGCTATCGCGCCCGTCATCGATTTTCTGCGTCGCCACGACGGGGCGGCCGCGCTGCTGCCGGCCGCACTGCGCAATCTGAGGCTTGGGCAAGACACGCTTGCCCTGATGCCGGCGGTTTTGAGGGAAACCTGCGAAGTGGCGGGATGCGACGACGGGGTCCTGATCCTGCGCGTCTCGTCAGCGGGTGCTGCCGCCAAACTTCGTCAAACACTGCCGCGTTTACGCGACGGCTTGCTCGACCGGGGCTGGCAGGTTAGCTCAATTCGGGTACGCGTTCAACCGCGCCGGACCGACGCCGATCCCGCGCGTGGCAAGCAAAAAAAAGATGCGGCGATCCCCTCGGAAGGGCTGGCCGCGTTTGCGGACTTGCGAAACACGCTGGTTGATTCGCCGTTGAAGGCGGCGGTCGAGCGCTTGATCAGGCGGCGGCGTTAGAGGTCTCCGCGAAGGCCTTGGCCGCCATCGCGACGCCGTGGTCGTCGTTCCCGCGAGCGCGAGAATACAGCGTCTTCAGCCCAACGTCGCTGGGCCCCCGCGTTCGCGGGAACGACCGCTAGGCCGGCATCGCCTCGCTCGTGAGCCCGAACGTGAAGGCTCTTGGCGCCGCGGCCTCGTCGTCGAAGGTGACGACCTCGTAGGCGGACCCGTCGGCCAAGAGCGCGCGCAGCAGCCGATTGTTCATGCCGTGCCCCGATTTGTGCGCGCTGTATGAAGCGATCAGTGGGTGGCCGATCAGGTACAGATCGCCGATCGCGTCGAGGATCTTGTGCTTCACGAACTCGGCCGAATCGCGCAGCCCCTCGCCGTTGAGGATGCGGTACTCGTCCATCACGATAGTGTTGTCGAAGCTGCCGCCGCGCGCGAGGCCCATCGAGCGCAGCGCCTCGGCCTCGTGCATGAAGCCGAAGGTGCGTGCTCGCGCAATGTCCTTGACATAGGAGGTATCGGCGAAGTCGATGCTGTGCTTCTGGCCGGTCGCGTCGATGGCCGGATGCTTGAAGTCGATCGAGAAATCGAGCTTGAATCCGAAATAGGGATCGAGCCGCACCCACGCGTCGTCGTCCTTGCCCGACACATCCGGAACGCGAACCTCGACGGCTTTGGTGACGCGGATGAATTTTTTCGCGCGCATTTGCTCCTCGATTCCCGCCGATTGCAGGAGGAACACGAACGAGCTCGCGCTGCCGTCCATGATCGGAATCTCTTCGGCCGTCACGTCGGCGTAGAGATTGTCGAGGCCCAGGCCTGCGCAGGCCGACATCAGATGCTCGACCGTCGAGACCTTGACGCCGCCGTTCTGCAGTGTCGATGCCAGGCGCGTATCGCCGACGCTGATCGCACTGGCCGGCAGGTCGACGGGCGGATCGAGGTCGATGCGCCGGAACACGATGCCGGTGTCGGGCGGCGCCGGACGCAAGGTCAATACGACGCGCGTGCCCGAATGCAGGCCGATACCGGTGCTCTTGACGATTTGTCTGATGGTGCGTTGGCGCAGCATGCTTTGCTTTTTTGGCGGTGGCTTCAGGACGGAATCTTCGAATTTTTGCCGCGCGCGATTATCTCATTACTGCTTCGGCAGATAGCTCTTTAGCGCCGCGCGTTGCGACTGTCGTGCCGCGATGCAGATGCCAATCTCCTCGATGCCCTGAGCGTAGTTGCGAGCGCCCCCCGGCACGCGGCTCGCCTTGTCGCTCAGTGTCGTTTCGAACTCGGTCTTCTGCGCCGGATCGCACAGTGCAGCGCCCAGGCGCGGAAACCACGCGGCAGCCGATTCAGGCGAGCGTTTGACGATCGCATCGTAGTGGCCGCGCAGATAGCGAAGCGCAAGCACGGCAGCGGCCTCGTCGTTGGCAGCACCCAGGCGCATCGCGAGCAGTCCATCGCGCGCGTCCGCCTTCTCCGCATACAGCGCGTCCCAGGCCGATTCGGCAAGCGCCGGATCGCGAAACGACCCGAGGGCCGCGAGCACGTCGCGCCGGTCACTGCTCGTCACGCGACGAAGTGCTTCGAGATACGCGTCGAGCAGTTCGCGACCCGGCGGGCCCTGCGCGAATCGCGCAGCCGTTTTCATCGCGGCTCGAGCGCCAACGCGAAACGGCGCCTTGGCCGACAGCCATTCGCGCGCCAGACGCGTCGCTTCCTTTTGCAAACCGGCATCGTTGCCCATGTCGGCAACCCACGGCACCAGGCTCTGACGCTGGATCGCATCGCCGTCGTGATCGCCAGGCTTCGTGGTCCAGCCGAGCGCGCGGGCGCGCGCGCCGAAATTCTTTTGCACATAGCGCGCGAAGCCCTCGCGTTCGGCGGCGCCTTCGAGCCACGACGGTCGGATCACCGTGGCCAGATCGCTCGCGGCTTCGACCACCGGCAACTGCCGATGATTGGCGAAGCGCGCGGACAATTCGAGTGCGAGATCCGCGGGCCATTCGCCACCCGCAGTCAGCGTCGCGGCGTCATGCAGCGCAGGGATTGCTTCGGAAGGCAAGAGCGGCGTATGAACCAGCTGCTGCGTGAGTTCGGGCGTGAGCGACGATACGAAGTAGCCAACGCCGCCGCGATTGGACAGCACCCACTGCGGACAGCGCTCGCCCGATGGCAGCGGGACGACCGTGCGAGGCTCCTGGATCAAGGCGCAGGTTTCGTTGAAGTCGCCGCCGCGGCCGAACTGGAAACATGCGGGGAAGGTCCAGCGTTGTGTGGTTGCCTGCGGAGCGGACGTTGCGGCCGGCTGCGCGCTCGTCTGCTCGGTCGTCAGCCTGGCCGAGATATAACGCGACTGCATGACCACGAGCTTGGGCAGCCCCTTGCCATCGGAGCCGCAATCGAGCGAGACCGCAAGCCTTGGTACGCCCGGCTGCTCGATGAAGCTCTTGAGGCCTGCGATCGTCGCCGCATTTTCAGGTCCGGCCTCGGCGGCGATGGCGCGAAGGAAATCCTCGGACCGCGCGCTGCCCCGCGCGTGTTCGTAGAGATAGCGCCGCACGCCGTTCCTGAAGCGGTCCTCGCCGATCGCGTTCTCGAACATCGCCAGGATCGCCGCGCCCTTCTCGTAGCTAATCGTGTCGAACGCGTTGCCCAGATCGTCGAGCGAGTCGACCGGCTGCCGAACCTGACGCGTTGTCGCGAGGCGGTCGATCGCGATCGCTTCCTGGCGACGCTCGTCGCCCGACAGGCGCAACTGCCACGCGGGATAGAAGCGATCGACGATCTTGGGCGCCATCCAAGTCGCGAACGACTCGCTCAACCACACGTCGTTCCACCATTGCATCGTGACCAGATTCCCGTACCACTGGTGCGCCATCTCGTGCGCAGCCGCTTGCGCGTAATGGCGCCTGAAGCGCTCGCCGTCCTGCTCGGGTTTGGCGAGCATCAGCGGCATCTCGTACGCGATCAGGCCGACGTTCTCCATGGCGCCGAACCCGACCGTGATGGGGATCGCGACGGCGTCGAGCTTCTCGAACGGATAGGGCTGGCCGAAATAATCTTCGAGGAGCTCGAGCAGTTTCGGCGTCGACTCCTTCGCATAGCCCGCTTCGTTCGAGCGACCCTTGGGCACGAGATAACGCAGGGGCGTGCCCTTCTTTCCCGCCTTGCCTCCATCGACCACGTCGAAGGGACCTACCGCGAACGCGATCAGGTAGGAAGGAAGCGGCGGCGTCGGCGCGAAGCGCACGCGCTTCATCGGCATCGCAGGCGCGATCGATGCCGATAGCGACGGCGCGGGTGATGACGCCACAGCGCCCTTGCGCGCGGGCACTTCAGCGACCGGTGCGGTGAATGGCTCTTCGCCCGCGATCGGCATGTTCGATGCCGCGACGTCGCTCGCCGGCACGATCAGCGTCAGATGCCAGGGCGTCTTCCATTGCGGCTCGTCGAAGCACGGAAATGCCCGCCGCGCGTCGGTCGCTTCGAACTGCGTGAACGCGTACCAGGACTCGCCATCGGCCTGCTTGAAGATGCCTTCCGTCTCGGTGCGATCGATCACGCCGTCGTAGTCGAGCGTGAGGACCGCGCGGCCCGCAGGCACTTGCGACGCGAATCGAAGGCCGACGAATTCGGCTCCGCCCGCCACCGTCTTCGCGGCAAAGTTCTTGCCGTTGGCGACCAGGCTCGCGCTGCGGATGTCGAGTCGCTTGGCGTTGAGCCAGAAGAACTCGGTGGGCCTGGCGAGTTCGACGTGAATCACGAGGTGCCCCGAGAAGCGCTCCTGCGTGGGCACGACCGTGAGTTCGGCCTCATAGGCCAGCGGCTTGACCGCGTCGCCGAGTTGCATCGCGGGCGGCGTCGGCGGCGACACTGCCGCCTTGACTCGCTTGCGCGGTGCGCCCATCGCGAGAGGCAGCGCGATGCCAACCGCCATCAACACCGCGGCCAGGCGTGTTGCAAACGGCACCGCGAGCTTCAGCCCGCGCGCCATCGCATCAGGCCGGGTCGGCAAAGGGCGACTCGATGAAATGCACTGCGAGGAGACGATAGGCACAGCGCAATTTTACCCGTCGCATCGATGTGTCATTTCCACGCAAATGCGAACGAAGCGTGGACGGCGCATCGACGATGTGTATCCGTGCGGCGACACGCAGGGCTTCGCGATGTCGCCGAAGCCCTGCGCACCCACCCGCGTTCAGTCCGCCTGCTTGCGCAGGAAGGCCGGGATCTCGAGGCGATCCATACCGCTCTCCTCGAGCGCCGACACGCGTGCAGCCGCATGCTCGCGCGTGTTGCGCCACACCGCCGGCTGATCGTATTGGCCGTAATCGCCGCCGCCACCATTGCCGCCGCTGTTTCCCCCATTACTGCCGACGTGCACAGACGAACCGATCGCCGACATCGGCGCATCGTGGGTGCCGGTCCGAAGCATCGGCTGGGCCGACGGCACCAGCTGCGGACGCTGCTTGGCACGGCCCAGCCCAGTCGCAACTACCGTCACGCGCAGGTTGTCGCCCATCGTGTCGTCGTAGACCGCGCCCATGATGACGGTCGCGTCTTCAGCCGCGAAGGCGCTGATGGTCTCCATCACCGTGCGCGTCTCACGCAGCTTCAACGTGCGGCTCGCGGTGATGTTGACCAGCACGCCGCGCGCGCCCGACAGATCGACGCCTTCGAGCAGCGGGCTCGTGACCGCCTGCTCGGCCGCAAGCCGCGCGCGGTCGATGCCGGCCGCCATCGCGGTACCCATCATCGCCTTGCCCTGCTCGCTCATCACCGTCTTCACGTCTTCGAAGTCGACGTTGATCAGGCCATCGACCTTGATGATCTCGGCGATGCCGGCCACCGCGTTGTGCAGCACATCGTCGGCGCACTTGAAGCACGCGTCCATTTCGGCGTCCTCGCCCATCACCTCTTCGAGCTTCTCGTTCAACACCACGATCAGCGAATCGACGTGGGTGCCGAGGCTTTCGAGCCCGTCTTCGGCTGTGCGCATCTTGCGAACGCCCTCGAATGCGAACGGCTTCGAGACCACGCCCACCGTCAGGATGCCCATCTCCTTGGCGACCTGCGCGACGATCGGCGCTGCGCCTGTTCCGGTGCCGCCACCCATGCCCGCGGTGATGAACACCATGTGCGCGTCCTTCAGCGCTTCGGCGATGCGCTCGCGCGCTTCTTCGGCCGCCGCACGTCCGGCTTCGGGCTTGGCACCCGCCCCAAGACCAGTCTTGCCGAGCTGGATCACGTTCTCGGCTTTGGAGCGCGCCAGCGCCTGCGCGTCGGTATTCGCGCAGATGAATTCCACCCCCTGCACACCGCGGTTGATCATGTGCTGCACGGCATTGCCGCCCGCACCCCCGACGCCGATCACCTTGATGACCGCGCCCTGTGTTTCGTTCTCCAGCATTTCAAACGTCATGACGACCTCCGATTGATTCATAAAGATTCAGGACACGATTCAGGAACCAGGACTTGGGATTCGGCGAAAAGCTAAGTCCAAAATCCTTGTTCCTTTCCGTTCAACACCACTTCGCGTACCACCTCACTGCCCTACTCCAACAAAACCGCCACAGGTACGAGGTTCGCGCGAGCGAACCTCGCTCCCGTGATCAAAAATTCCCGACGAACCATTCGCGCATGCGTTGGAAGATGTCCTTCACTCCGCCGCGCGACTGCGACGCGCGGCGTCCGCGCAGACGCTGCACGCGCGCCTCCTGCAGCAATCCCATCGCGGTCGAGAAGCGCGGGCTCTTGACTACGTCCGACAAGTTACCCACGTAGTCCGGCACGCCCAGGCGCACAGGCTTGAGAAAGATGTCTTCGCCGAGCTCGACCATGCCATCCATCAGCGACGTGCCGCCGGTCAACACCACGCCCGACGACAGCAACTCTTCGTAGCCCGACTCGCGCACCACCTGCTGGACCAGCGAGAACAATTCTTCGACGCGCGGCTCGATCACGGCAGCGAGCGCCTGGCGGCTCAGCATGCGCGGCCCGCGTTCGCCGATGCCGGGCACCTCGATCATGTCGTCGGCGTTGGCCAGCACCTGCTTGGCGGTGCCGTGCGAAACCTTGATGTCCTCGGCGTCGGCCGTGGGCGTGCGCAGCGCCATCGCGATGTCGTTGGTGATCTGGTCGCCCGCGATCGGGATCACCGCGGTGTGACGGATTGCGCCGCCGGTGAAGATCGCGATGTCGGTGGTGCCGCCGCCGACATCGACCAGCACCACACCCAGTTCCTTCTCGTCGTCGGTAAGCACCGCGAGGCTGGACGCGAGCGGCTGCAGGATCAGGTCCTGCACTTCCAGTCCGCAGCGGCGCACGCACTTGACGATGTTCTGCGCGGCGCTCACCGCGCCCGTGACGATGTGGACCTTGACCTCGAGGCGCATGCCGCTCATGCCCAGTGGCTCGCGCACGTCTTCCTGCCCGTCGACGATGAACTCCTGCGTCAATACGTGCAGCATCTGCTGGTCGCCGGGGATGCTGACCGCCTTCGCGGTCTCGACCACACGGGCGATATCGGCGGACGTCACTTCCTTGTCCTTGATCGCCACCATGCCGCTCGAGTTGAAGCTCTTGATGTGGCTGCCAGCGATGCCGGTATAGACGTCGCGAATCTTGCAGTCAGCCATCAGCTCGGCTTCTTCGAGCGCGCGCTGGATCGAGTTGACCGTGGTCTCGATGTTGACGACTACGCCCTTCTTCAAACCCTTCGACTCGTGTTGACCCATGCCGATCACGTCGAAGCGACCGTCGGGCTGCAGCTCCGCGACCACCGCCACGACCTTCGACGTGCCGATGTCGAGGCCGACGATCAGATCCTTGGTTTCCTTGGTCATCGTGTTGCTTTCACTTCGGGTTTGGTCGAACGATTGTCGAGTTCAGGGCGTGGCGATACCGGCTTCTTTGACGCCGGTTTCGGCACCTGTTTTTGCACAGCGCGGGTCGCGGTCTTCGCACCCTCTGGGGCCAGCCGCAAGCCTTCGGCGCGCAGTGCGAATCCATTCGGATAGCGCAGGTCGATCAAGGTCGGTCTGGCCCAGCGCGCAGTCAGTTGCGGCCACGCGTTGATCATCCGCAGCACGCGCTCGGGAATCGTGTTGGCGTCGCGCTCGCGGCCGATTTCGATCGTCAGGCCGTCGCTGCTTTTGCCTCCACTTTCGGCTTCGGACCCGTTGTCGATGTGGATGCTCCACGCGTAGCGGGGCGACAGCGCGACCTGGTCGGGGACCAGCGACAGCCGCGCGAGCCAGCTTTTCAAGTCGACGTAGCGCGAAGCAACGTCGCGCTCGCTGCCCACCGGTCCGGACAATTCGGGCAAGGGCGTCTCACTGTCTTCTTCCGCCTCTTCGGAATTGGCCACAAACAGTTCGCCGAAGGTATTTACGTATCGGCCGTCGTCCCACGCGCCGAGCACCTGATGTTCCTCGACCTTCACGACGAGGCGGTTGGGCCATTCGCGCCGCACCTGCGCACGACGCACCCACGCAACGCTTTCGATCGCACGACGGACGACTTCGAGATCGACCGTGAGGAAGTTGTTGCGCGTGGTGTTGAGGATCAGCGGGATCGCTTGCTGGCGAATCGTCGTAACGTTGACATGACGGAAGGGTTGAACGGCCACAGCGTCGACCACCACATCGGGTTCGACCCGGATCGACTTCAACGCGAACATCGGACGACGCGACGCCCACGCGGCCGCACCCGCCGCGAATGCGGCGACGGCCACTAGCGCGACCACCAGCGCAGCTAAGTTGAGGACGCGCGGGCTATCCCACATCAGTGGTCGTCCTTTGAGGTGGCGGTGACGAATGCATCGGAAAGCTTCGCGCGGCGCGTCTTCAGCCGTGCACTCGCCAGCACTTCGACACACAGGTCTTCGTAGCTCAGGCCGACCGCGCGCGCGGCCATCGGCACGAGCGAGTGGCCGGTCATGCCGGGCGAGGTGTTGACTTCGAGCAGGAAGGGCTCGGAGTCGCTGGCCCTCAACATGAAATCCACGCGACCCCAGCTTTCGCAGCCGATCGCATCGAAGGCTTCGAGCGCGACGCTGCGGATGCGCGCAGCAAGGTCGTCGGCGATGGTCGCGGGACAGACATAGCGCGTGTCGTCGGTGAAGTACTTGTTCTGGTAATCGTAATTGCCTTCGGGCGCGACGATCTCGATGATCGGCAGCGCTTCGAGTCGACCCTCGAGCTCGACGATCGCCACCGTGAGTTCGCGACCGGTGATGAATTCTTCCGCGAGCACCACGTCGTCGAAGCGGGCGGCCAGCGCATACGCGTCATGCATCTGCGAATAGCCCGCGACCTTCGAGATGCCGATGGTCGAGCCTTCGTGCGGCGGCTTGACGATCAGCGGCAAGCCCAGCGCATCGGGCACGCGGCGCAACTCGCCGCTGTTGAAAGATCGCGCATCGAGCACTGCATAACGCGGCGTCTGCAGGCCATGGTTCTCCCAGATGCGCTTGGTGAACACCTTGTCCATCGCGACTGCCGAACCCATCACGCCGCTGCCGGTGTACGGGATGCCGAGCAGTTCGAGCGCGCCCTGAATCGCGCCGTCTTCGCCGAAGCGTCCGTGCAGCGCGATGAAGACGCGCGCATAAGCTTCTGTCGCAAGCTCGCCAAGCTGACGCTCGGCGGGATCGAAGGCATGCGCATCGACACCTTTCGATTTCAGGGCCGCGAGCACGCCCTTGCCCGACATCAGCGATATCTCGCGCTCGGCCGACATGCCGCCCAGCAGCACGCCGACCTTGCCGAAGGCTTGTGGATCGCGCGCTCTCATCGCGCAGCCTCCAGTAGACGACCCGGAATCGTGCCGATCGAACCGGCGCCCATCGTGATGACCACGTCGCCGTCGACGACAACGCCCAGGATCGCCGCGGTCATCGCATCGATGTCCTCGACGAACACCGGCTCGACACGCCCGGCCACGCGCACTGCGCGTGCGAGGGCACGGCCGTCGGCCGCGACGATGGGCGCTTCACCGGCCGCATAGACCTCGCTGATCACGAGCGCGTCGGCCGACGACAGCACGCGCGCGAAGTCCTCGAACAGGTCGCGGGTGCGCGTGTAGCGATGCGGCTGGAATGCGAGCACGATGCGGCGCCCGGGAAACGCGCCGCGCGCTGCAGCGAGCGTCGCAGCCATCTCGACCGGGTGATGACCGTAGTCGTCGATCAGCGTGAACGACTTGGTCGATGCGTCGCCCCGCGCATCGGCCCGCGCATCGTCCCTTCCGTGGGCGCTGTTGCGCACGATCGACACATCGCCCAGGCGCTGGAAACGCCGCCCGACGCCGGTGAAGTGCGCCAGCGCTTCGCAGATCGCCGCGTCATCGACGTTCAATTCGGTCGCGACCGCGATCGCGGCAAGCGCGTTCTGCACGTTGTGTTCGCCGGGCAGGTTCAGCGTCACGTCCAGCGGCGGCAGGGTCACGCCGTTCTGGCGCGTGACCGTGAAGCGCATGCGGCCGCCTTCGGGTCGCAGGTCGTGCGCGCGCACCTGCGCGTCGGGATGCAGGCCGTAGGTCGTCAGGGGCTTGGAGATGAACGGCATGATCTCGCGCACGTTGGCGTCGTCGATGCACACCACCGCGGTGCCGTAGAACGGCAGGCGCTGGGTGAACTCGACGAAGGCCTGCTTCAAGCGCGCGAAGTCGTGACCGTAGGTCTCCATGTGGTCGGCGTCGATGTTGGTGATCACCGCCATCACCGGCAGCAGGTTCAGGAACGACGCGTCCGACTCGTCGGCCTCGACGACGATGAACTCGCCCCGCCCGAGCCGCGCGTTCGCGCCCGCGCTGTTCAGGCGCCCGCCGATCACGAAGGTCGGGTCGAGCCCGCCTTGCGCGAGCACCGACGCGACCAGGCTGGTGGTGGTGGTCTTGCCGTGCGCGCCCGCGATCGCGATGCCGCGTTTGAGGCGCATCAGCTCGCTCAACATGACGGCGCGCGGCACGACTGGAATCTTTCTCGCACGCGCCTCGATCACCTCGGGGTTGTCGGGGGCGACCGCTGTCGAGACGACGATCGCATCGGCATCGGCGACATGCGCCGCGTCATGCCCTTTCTTCACATCCGCGCCGAACTGAACCAGGCGTTGCGTAGCCGCATTGCTCGCCGTGTCCGAGCCGCTGATGGTGTAGCCGAGATTGAGCAGCACCTCGGCGATGCCGCTCATTCCGGAACCCCCGATGCCTACAAAGTGGATGTGCTTGATGCGGTGCTTCACGCCGTCTCCTTGCGCGCGATCGCTTCGATCTCGTCGGCGACCGTGTCGGTGGCGTGCGGCTTGCCGAGCGCGCGTGCCGCTTCGGCCATCACCTGCAGGCGTTCGCGCGTGAACGACGCGAGCAACTTCGCGAGCGACTCCGCCGTCAGCGTGTCCTGCGGCAGATGCACCGCGGCGCCTGCGCGTTCGAGATAGAGCGCGTTGTCGCGCTGATGCGTGGTGGTCGATGCGACGAGGGGCACGAGCACGCTCGCGACGCCGGCCGCGGTCAACTCGCTGACGGTGATCGCGCCAGCTCGGCAGATCACGAGGTCGGCATCGGCGTAGCGCGCGGCCATGTCGGCGATGAAGGGCTCGACGATCGCCGCGACACCGACGTCGCGATAGGCCGCCCCGAGCGCATCGGCGTGTTGTGCGCCGGCCTGGTGAATCACGCTCGGACGCTCGGCTTCGGCCATCGTCGCCAGCGCGAGAGGAACATGTCGATTCAAGGTCGCCGCCCCGAGGCTGCCGCCCAGCACCAGCACGCGCAGCGGACCATTACGCGATGCGTAACGTTCGGCAGGCGAAGCGAGCCCCGCGATCGCCGCGCGCACCGGGCTGCCGGTCCACACCGCCTTTTCTCCAATCGCATCGACCGAACCGGGAAGGCCGAACAGCAGACGCCGCGCAAACGGCTTCAACGCGCGGTTCGACAGCAGCAGCGCCGAGTCACTGTTCATCAGCGCGAGCGGGATGCGCGTCAATGCGGCCGCAAGGCCGCCGGGCACGGTGACGTAGCCGCCCATGCCGAGCACCGCATGCGGCTTCAGATGCGTGAAGAAGCGCAGGCTTTCGAACAAGCCGCGCGCGAACTGACCGACGCCGCGCAAGCTGTGGCCGAAGCCCTTGCCGCGCAGGCCCGCGAACGCGATCGTGTCGAGAGCGATGCCGGCCTCGGGCACGAGCTGGTTCTCCATCCCGTGCGCCGTGCCGAGCCAGCGCACCGCCCAGCCGCGCGCGCGCATGGTCTCGGCAATCGCGAGCCCCGGCATGATGTGGCCGCCGGTTCCGCCTGCCATGATGAGCAGCGTGCGCGTCATACGCGGTCTCCGCGTATCAGGGCAGGATGTTGGCTACGGCCGGCGCTGCGCGCCTTCACATGCGCTTCGCGCATATGAGCCTCCGCCCAAATCCCGCTGCTCATACGCGGCCTCCGCGCATGAGCACGCGATTTTCATAATCCACGCGAAGCACCAGCGCGAGCGCCACGCAATTGACCAGGATGCCGCTGCCGCCGTAACTCATCAGCGGCAGGGTCAGGCCCTTGGTTGGCAGCAGGCCGAGGTTGACGCCCATGTTGATGAACGCCTGCACGCCGAACCAGATGCCGATGCCTTTGGCGACCAGCCCCGCATAAGTCCGCTCGAGCGCGATCGCCTGGCGTCCGATCTCGAACGAGCGCTGGATCAACCAGAAGAACGCCGCGATGACGATCGCCACGCCGACCAGGCCGAGCTCTTCGCCGATTACCGCGAGCAGGAAGTCGGTGTGCGCTTCGGGCAGGTAGTGCAGCTTTTCGACGCTCGCTCCCAGGCCCACGCCCAGCCATTCGCCGCGGCCGAACGCGATCAGCGAATGCGTGAGCTGATAGGCCTTGCCGAGCGCGTTGTCTTCTTCGAATGGATCGAGGTAGGCGAAGAAGCGCGCGCGCCGCCACGGGCTCGCCCAGATCAAGAGCACGAAGCCGCCTATCATCGCGCCACCGAGTCCGATGAACATGCGCGCGTTCACGCCACCCAGAAACAGGATGCCGAATGCAACCGCCGCTATCACCATGAAGGCGCCCAGATCCGGCTCGAGCTGCAGCAACGCGCCGACCGCCACGATCACCACCGCCATCGGCAGGAAGCCCTTGCGAAAGGTATGCATCAAGGCCTGCTTCCTCACCGCGTAGTCGGCCGCGTAGAGCACCACCATCAGCTTCATCACCTCGGACGGCTGCAGGTTCATCGCGTAGAGCGAGATCCAGCGATGCGCACCATTGACGCCGCGGCCGATGCCGGGCACCAGCACGGCGATCAGCAACACGATGGTGGCCACGAACAACCAGGGCGACCAGCGCTGCCAGGTCGACAGCGGAATCCGGAACGCGACCAGACCTGCGGCCAGTCCGATGACGACGAACAACGCCTGCCGCCAGAGAAAATAAGTGGGCTTGAGATTGGGATAGCGCGGCGAATCCGACAGCGCGATCGAGGCCGAATACACCATCACCACGCCAAGCAGCATCAGCGCCAGCGAGACGAAGAGGAGCGGCTTGTCCCAGTCCATCATGGCCGAGCGGGTCGGGTGTAGCGGATCGACAGCATTGCCCGAACGCACCGCACGCCGTGGGCGAGGCGCGTGCGTCGATGCTCCGACGGCGCGCTCGTCTCGCCCGGCTCGCGGCACGAACAGTCCGTTCAGCATGGCGTCGCCTCTGCGATGTTCTCGATGCGGGTCAGGCGACGGACCGCCGTGACGAAGACCTCGGCGCGTTCCTTGTAGTCGCGGAACATGTCGAGGCTGGCGCATGCGGGCGACAACAGCACGGCGTCGCCCGGCAGCGCGATGCGCGAGGCCTCGATCACCGCGTCCTCAAGCGAGGCGCAATCGACCAGCGGCACGGCCGTTTTCGAGAGCGCCGCGCGGATCGCCGCCTTGTCCTTGCCGATCAGCAGCACCGCGCGCGCATGCCGGGCGACCGGCGCCGCGAGCGGCGAGAAATCCTGCCCCTTGCCGTCGCCGCCGGCGATCAGCACCACCTTCTGGCCGAGGCCTTCGAGAGCCGCGGCAGTCGCGCCGACGTTGGTGCCCTTGCTGTCCTCGATGTAGTCGACCTCGCCGGTACGCAACACGAATTCGACCCGGTGCGGCTCGCCGCGATAGGCGCCTGCAGCGCGCAACATCGCGCCCATGGGCAGTCCGATCGCGCGTCCGAGTGCGAGCGCGGCCAGCACGTTGGCGACGTTGTGGTCGCCGCGTATGCGCAGCGCGTCGGTGGGCATGAGGCGCCGGATCACCATCGCTTCGCGAGCACCCGTTTCGGCACGGGCATCGGCTGCGGCGACATCGATCCCTGCATCGGTGCGCTTCGCGGATCTGCGACGCTTCTTCACCTTGACGCTCGCGAGTCCGCGCGCTTCGCCTTCGGGATCATTGCCCTCGGCCACGGCGAGCCAGCGGAGCCCGTCGTTGTCAGGGCCGCCCTCTTCGTGGACGACACCGAACGAGCCCGGGACTTCGGGTGGCCCGACGCCGAAGGTGATCGACGGCACATCGTCGGCGTCCATCGCCATCACACGCGCGTCGTCGCGATTGAGAACCCGGACCGTCGACGGCGTGAAGATCGCAGCCTTGGCTTTCGCGTACGCAGCCATGTCGCCGTGCCAGTCGAGATGGTCCTGCGTGACGTTGAGCACCGTGGCCGCGTCGGGCGCCAGACTGCTGGTCGTCGCGAGCTGGAAGCTCGACAGTTCGAGTATCCAGATCGCAGGGAGCGGGCAACCGGTTGCACCGCTGTGGGCGTTGCCCTCGCCGCGCGCGTCGAGTGCATCGCCCAGTACATCGAGCGCGGCGGGCGAGACATTGCCGGCCACCGCGACCGGCAGGCCCGCGCTCTCGCACAGCTTGCCGACCAGGCGCGTGACCGTGGTCTTTCCGTTGGTGCCGGTGATCGCGAGCACGCGCGGCATGTAGCCTTCGCTCGCCTTCAATGTCGCGAGCTTTTGCGCGAACAGTTCGATCTCGCTGCACCCCGGGATGTGCGATTGCGCCGCGCGCGCAAGCAGCGAGCGCTGCGGTTCGGCGATCGGCGCGAGCCCCGGGCTGATGGCGATGAGGTCGATGCCGGCGAGCAGCTCGTCGCTGAACGGACCGAGGCGGACGTCGACGTGCGCACCTGCATTCGTGGCGATAGCACGCAAGGCATCGAGCTTCGGAGGGGCTTCCCGCGTGTCGGCAACGCGCACGCGCGCCCCTTCGCGCAGGCACCAGCGCGCCATCGCGAGCCCCGATTCGCCCAGGCCGAGCACGAGCACTGAACGTTGGGTCAATTCCATGCTTCGCTCACCGCAGCTTCAACGTGGAAAGACCGACCAGCACCAACATCATCGTGATGATCCAGAAGCGCACGACGATCTGCGTTTCTTTCCAACCAGACTCTTCGAAGTGATGGTGGAGCGGCGCCATTCGGAAAATGCGGCGGCCCGCGCCATAACGCTTCTTGGTGTACTTGAACCAGATCACCTGCACCATCACGGAGACCGTCTCGGCAACGAATACGCCGCCCATGATGAAGAGCACGATTTCCTGGCGGACGATGACCGCGATCGTGCCAAGCGCGCCGCCCAGCGCGAGCGCACCCACGTCGCCCATGAAGACCTGCGCGGGATAGGCGTTGAACCACAGGAAGGCGAGCCCCGCCCCCGCGAGCGCGGCGCAGAACACCAGCAGTTCCGAAGCGCCCGGGATATGCGGAAACAGCAGATAGCGCGAGTAGTCGGCGCGGCCGACGACATATGCAAACAGCCCGAGCGCCGAGCCGACCAGTATCGTCGGCATGATCGCGAGACCGTCGAGTCCGTCGGTGATGTTGACCGCGTTGCTGGTTCCGACGATGACGCAGTAAGTCAGCACGATGAAGCCGATCGCCCCCAGCGGATAGGCGACGTTCTTGAAGAAGGGCACGATGAAGTCGGCCTTGGGCGGCAACGCCATATCGAAGCCGCTCCTGATCCAACCGAAGAACAGATGCGCGACATCGCTGTTGCTTTGCGCCGAGACCGCGAACGCGAGATACATCGCCGCGACCAGGCCGATCAGCGATTGCCAGAAGTATTTTTCCTTCGCGCCCATGCCCCTCGGGTCGCGGCGCACCACCTTGCGATAGTCGTCGACCCAGCCGATCCATCCGAAGCCGAAGGTCACCAGCAGCACCACCCACACGAATCGATTGGTGAGGTCCGACCACAACACGGTGGCCACGCCGATCGCGATCAGGATCAAGGCACCACCCATGGTGGGCGTGCCGGTCTTGATGAGGTGGGACTGCGGGCCGTCGTCGCGCACCGCCTGCCCGATCTTGAGCGCGGTCAGCCGACGGATCACGAGCGGGCCGCACATCAGGCCGATCGCGAGCGCGGTCAGCGTGGCGAGCACCGCGCGCAGCGTGATGTACGTGAAGACGTTGAAGAAGCGATAGTCCTGTCCCAGCCATTGCGCGAGCGCGAGCAGCATCAGTGCGCTCCTTCGGCGAGATCGGCACCGCAGAGCGCTGCGACCACGCGCTCCATGCGCATGAAGCGCGAACCCTTGACGAGCACTGATGGCGCCGGGGAAGCAGCCGGCGCATGGTCGATCGCGAGCGAAGCGGCACGGCGCGCGCGCGCTTCGTTCTCGGCCAGCCAGGCGCGCGCCGCTTCGATCAACCTGTCCACGTCGTCGAAGTGCGCACCCCGGTGTCCCCCATACGCGCCGAACGCCGCCACGGTCGCGCGACTCGCCGCGCCCGTTGCATACAAGGCCTCGATGCCGTGTTCGCACGCATAGGCGCCGATCTCGGCGTGAAAGCGCGGACCCTCGCTGCCGACTTCGCCCATGTCGCCCAGGATCAGGAGACGTGGCGCGGCATGCGTGGCCAGCAGGTCGATCGCCACGCGCATCGAATCGGGATTGGCGTTGTAGCTGTCGTCGATCACGGCCGAGCCGCCGCGCGAAACGAAGCGTCGCGAGCGTCCGCGCATCGGTGCGAAGGTCTCCAGGCCGCGGCGGATCGCATCGAGGGAAATGTCGGCCGCCGCTGTTCCCGCCGCGGATTTCCATGTCGCCGCTGCCACGCAGGCCGCTACGGCCGCCGTCGCATTGCGTGCGTTGTGCAGGCCCGACGCTGCGAGCCGCACGGTAGTCGTGCCCAGCAGCGTGTCGAAGTGGATCACCGTGTCCTCGACGTCGAGGTGTGCGCGCCCGACCACGCTCGCGGCCGGGGCATCGAGTTTCTGGTCGGTGATGCAGATGAAGTCGACGATGTGACGCGTGCCCGCCGCTCGCCGCCACACATCGGCGTGCGCATCGTCGGCGGGAAATACCGCCACGCCATCGGATGTCAGCCCATCGATCGCGAGCGCGTGTTCGTCGGCGACCGCGGCCACGCTCTGCATGAATTCCTGATGCTCGCGCTGCGCGTTGACGACCAGCGCGATCGACGGCTGCGCGATTTCGGCCAGGCGCGCGGTCTCGCCGGGATGATTCATGCCGAGCTCGACCACGGCCGCGCGATGATGGGTGCGAAGGCCGAGCAGGGTGAGCGGCACGCCGATGTCGTTGTTCAGGTTGCCGCGCGTCGCGCATCGATCGTTCTCGCCAAACGCCGCGGTGAAGATCGCCGCGATCATTTCCTTGGTGGTGGTCTTGCCGTTGCTGCCGACCACTGCGATCAGCGGCATCGAGAAGCGTCGTCGCCAGCCTGCTGCCAGATCGCCGAGCGCGCGACGCGTGTCGTCGACTTCGACCAGAGGCAGCGCGTTCGCCGAACGACCTCGGGCCACGAGCGCGGCCGCAGCTCCACGTGCAGCAACATCGTCGAGATACGCGTGACCATCGAAGCGCTCGCCCGACAACGCGACGAAGAGCGACCCCGGCGCGATCGCGCGGCTGTCGGTCGACACGCCGACGACTTGCACCGCGTCCGTGCGCGTGCGCGGGGAAACGATCCGGCCGCGCGTCATGTCGGCCACTTCGGAGAGACTCAACATGCGTCCGACTCCTGCGGACGTGCCGCGCGCCGTCGTTCACGACGCAAGGCCTCGGTCGCGACTTCGACGTCGGAGAACGGATGCTTGACGCCGTCGATCTCCTGATAGCTCTCGTGCCCCTTGCCGGCGATCACCACGACATCCTGCTCGCGAGCCGCGGCGATCGCGCCGTAGATCGCCTGTCGTCGGTCCGATTCGACCCTGACGCGCTCATCGAGCGAGGGGCCCTTGAAGCCCGAAGCCAGCGGGTTGTAGCCGAGGTTGCCGATGCCCGCGACGATCTGATCGATGATCGTGCGCGGCGCTTCGCTGCGCGGGTTGTCGCTGGTGACCACGAGGCGATCGGCGAGGCGTGCCGCGATCTCGCCCATGATCGGACGCTTGCCGGCGTCGCGGTCGCCGCCGCAACCGAACACCACGATCAGTTCGCCGCCGCGCGCATCGACGATCGGGCGGCACGCCTTCAGCGCTTTCTCGAGCGCGTCGGGCTTGTGCGCGTAGTCGACCAGCACCATCGGCGCGGCGATGCCCGCGGGACGCTCGTTGGCTGCCACATCGACGCGTTCGAGTCGCCCGGGCACGGGCTTGAGCTCTTTCAACGCGCCGAGCGCCGCGTCGATCGTCGCGCCTGCGACCAACAACACGCCGATCACGCCGAGCAGGTTAGACACGTTGAAATTGCCGATGAAGGGCGTATAGAGATTGCGCACGCCGAAAGCGCCGAAAGATTCGAATGCGAGACCCTCGGCGCGCGCCGAGACGTTGCGGGCGCGCAGTTGCGCGTCCGCGCCGCCGCGCGCAGAGAATCGCAGCACCTGCGCGCCCTGATTCTCGGTCGCCGCGGCGAAACGCTCGCCCGCCGGGTCATCGACGTTGATCACGGCGTGCGCGAGTCCGGGCCACGCGAAGAGTCTTCGCTTGGCGGCTTCGTACGCGTCCATCGTGCCGTGATAGTCGAGATGGTCGCGCGTGAGATTGGTGAAGACCGCGACGTCGAACTGCATGCCGGCGACACGTCCTTCCTCGAGACCGATCGACGAGACTTCGATCGCGAGCGCCCCTGCCCCGGCATCGACCAGCGCGCGCAGGCGTCGGTGCAAGGTGACCGGGTCGGGCGTGGTCATGCCGCTGTCGATCAACTCTTCCGGAAATCCGATGCCCAGCGTGCCGACCATCACCGTGCGGTGGCCAAGCGCGCCCAGCGCCTCTGCGATCCACAACGCGGTCGAGGTCTTGCCGCTCGTGCCGGTGACGCCGATCGTGAACAACGAATCCGCCGGCCGCCGATACCAGTCGGCCGCGATCGTCCCCGCGCTCTTCTTCAGCTCGCGCTCGGGGCGATTCGGGACGCTCCATTCGGACTTCCATTCGAAAGCCGTGGCGTCGTAGAGGATCGCGGCCGCGCCGTTGGCGATGGCCGCGCCGATGAAACGGCGTCCGTCGAACTGTGCGCCTTTCATCGCGATGAACACGTCGCCGGCCTTGACGTTGCGCGAGTCGGACGTGAGCTGTGCGGTTGGCTTCACGGTGCGTGCGAGCCACTGCGCGGCGGCATGCGGGACGCGCGGCGATGCCGGGCGCGACCTGCGTTTGGCTATCAACACTCGCAAATCGTGGGTCACGACGCGACCCTCACAGCGATTCCTTGGGCGAGTCCGCCGGAATGATCAGCGACTTGATCGGTGAGTCGGGCTCTATGTTGAGCGTGCGCAACGCGCCGCCAACCACAGCCGAGAAGACCGGCGCGGCGACATCGCCGCCGTAGTAGATGCCGTTGGATGGCTCGTCGATCATCACAGCAACGACGATGCGCGGATTCGATACCGGCGCAAAGCCGACGAAGGAGCCGACATAGCGATTGCCCGTGTAACTCTTGCCCGTCAGCTTGTGCGCGGTGCCGGTCTTGCCCGCCACGCGATAACCCATCACCTGCGCCTTGGGCGCGGTACCGCCCGGGCCGGCCGCCATCTCCAGCATGTGGCGCATCTCGCGCGCAACCGCGGGCGAAATTACCTGCGTGCCTTTGACCGGCCCGGTCGCTTCGATCCGCGGCGCACCGGGCAACTCACCGTTCGGTTCACGAGGCTGCGCACTCGGCGTCGCGCCGTTCTGCTGCGCCTTGAAGAAGGTCAGCGGCACGATCTCGCCATCGCGCGCGAACATCGTGTAGGCGCGCGCGATCTGGATCAGCGACACTGACAGTCCGTATCCATACGACATGGTGGCCTGCTCGATCGGCCGCCAGCTCTTGTAGGGGCGCACGCGGCCGGCGACCGCACCCGGGAATCCCCACTTCGGCGCCTGCCCCAGACCGACTGCCGTGTACATCTCCCACATCTCGCGCGGCTGCATGCGCAACGCGACTTTGGCGGTGCCGACGTTCGACGACACCTTGATGATCTGTTCGACCGTCAGCGGACCGTGCGCGTGCGAATCGCTGATCGTGTTCGGTCCGATCGTGAGCTTGCCGGGCGCGGTCTGCACGATCGTATCGGGCTTGACCACACCGCGTTCGAGCGCGAGCGCGATCGTGAAGGGCTTGAGGGTCGAGCCCGGCTCGTAGGTATCGGTGAGGACACGATTACGCAACTGCGCGCCGGTCAGGTCGCGACGCTCGTTGGGATCGTAGGTGGGCAGGTTCGCGAGCGCGAGGACCTCACCGGTACGTACGTCGAGGACGACGATCGCGCCGGCCTTGGCGCGATGCAGGTCGACCGCTTTCTTCAACTCGGTGTACGCGAGATATTGGATGCGGCTGTCGATCGACAGCGTGAGATCGGCGCCGTCATGCGGCACGCGGATGCTTGCCACATCCTCGACCGCCTGCCCCAGGCGATTGCGAATCACGCGCCGGCTGCCCGGCTGGCCGGCCAGGCTTTTCTGCCACGCCAGTTCGATGCCTTCCTGCCCGGCGTCCTCGACGTTGGTGAAGCCCACCACGTGCGCGGTCAGCTCGCCTTCCGGATATTCGCGTCGATACTCCTTGCGTTGATGAATGCCGGGGATATCGAGCTTGCCGATGATCTCGGCGGCCTGCGGCGAGACCTGGCGCTTCAGGTACACGAATTTGCGAACTGGATCGGCAAGCTTCTTCTTCAGCTCGGCCAGCGGCAGGTCGAGCGTGCGCGCGACCATCGCGATTTGTTCGGGCTTCGCATCGACTTCATCGGGCTCGGCCCAGATCGCCCACGCCGGAATCGACGACGCCAGCACTTCTCCGTTGCGATCGGTGATCTTGCCTCGCGTAGCGGGCATGTCGAGATTGCGCGCATAGCGCTGCTCGCCCTGGCTCTGGAGGAAGCTGGTCGAAAACCCTTGCAGATAAATGGCACGGACCAGCAATGTGAAGAAGGCGAGGAAGAGCACGCACAACACCGCGCGCGATCGCCACGCCGGCAACTTGACGGCCAGCACCGGACTCGCGTGAAAGCGGACGCTTTTCATTGGGCGGCCTTCGCTTCGCTGCCGGGCGCCGCGCTGCGTGGGGTCAGCACCAGATATTGCGTGCGCGCGGGCGTTGCAGGCTGCATGTGGAGATCGCGGCGCGCGGCGGTTTCGATCAGGCTGTGCTTGGAGTAATTGGTCTGATCGAGTTGCAGCGTTCGCCATTCGATGTCGAGCTTGTGCGCGACGGCTTTCGCAGTCTCGAGGTCGATGAACAACTGGCGCGCGCGGTATTGCGCGGACACCAGCGACAGGCCCGAGGCCACGATCAGCGCGATGCAGATCATTGACAGCCGGTTCATCCTGCTTCCTCGGTACGTTTCGCTCCGGCGCGTTTGACCGCAGTACGTTCGGCCACAGTACGTTCGGCAATCCGGAGCACCGCCGATCGCGCGCGCGCGTTGATCGCGACCTCGGCGTCGCCCGGTTTGATGCGTGCGATCAACTTCAGAAGCGGCACCGGAAGCTCCGACGCACGCAACGGCAATCGGCGCGAGCGCGCATCGGTTTGCGCATCCGGATTCGCATGACGCGCGATGAAGCGCTTGACGATGCGATCTTCAAGCGAATGAAACGCGATCACCGCGAGTCGTCCCCCGGGGGCTAGCAGCGCCATGGCCTGACTCAGCCCTTCTTCGAGCTCTTCAAGCTCTTGATTGACGTGAATCCGTACAGCCTGAAAGGTGCGCGTAGCAGGGTCCTGCGCCGCGTCCTTGCGCTGTTTCCCATGGCTGCGCGTGCGGACGACGCTTGCCACGAGATCGGCAAGCTCGCGTGTGCGCGAAACAGGTCGCTCCGCGCGGCGAGCCACAATCGCCTTTGCAATCTGAAAAGCAAACCGTTCTTCCCCATGATTGCGTATCACCTCCTCGATGTCTTCGACCGGTGCAGCGTTGAGCCAATCGGCGGCCGAGGTCCCGCGCGTCGGATCCATGCGCATGTCGAGTGGACCGTCGTGTCGAAACGAGAAGCCGCGCGACGCGTCGTCGATCTGCGGCGACGAAATGCCGAGATCGAAGAGGATGCCGTCCACTGCGCCATCGACAGTAGACGCGACTGCGTTCGGCCAATGGCGCTCGACTTCTTCGCGCAGCGATATGAAGCGCTGATGAACGATCGTGAAGCGAGGGTCGCCGATACGCGATGCCGATGCGACGGCTTCGGGATCGCGATCGAGCGCAAGCAAGCGGCCTTCGCCCGATAGCCGTTCGAGGATCGCGCGACTGTGGCCGCCGCGCCCGAAGGTGCAATCGACGTAGCGGCCATCGCGACGCGGTCCGTCGATCGCAAGTCCCTCGACGGCCTCGTCGAGAAGAACGGTACGATGAACGAAGGCGCTTGCGCGCTCGTCCGCGGAACCGTTCGCCGCGGAATCGTTCGATTTGGCAGGGGGTTCGATATCCACGAATCGACGTCTTCGGAAAATGAAGGGCGGACTTGCCGAAGGGGAGGTTCGGCGGAGCGATGCGGCGACGGCATTGCGCTCAGAAACTGAAGTCTGCGAGCGAGTCGGGCAGACCCTGCGCGAGCGTCTCGGCTTCCTGTCGCTCGTACGCCGCCGCATCCCAGATTTCCAGATGCGTGCCCATGCCCAGCAGCATCACGTCCTTTTCGAGGGATGCCGCGCGCCGCAGCTCGGGCGAGATCAGCACGCGTCCGGAGCCGTCCATCTCGACATCGACAGCATTGCCGAGGAAGATCCGCTTCCAGGAGCGCGCATTCATCGACCACGCAACGACCTCTTCCCGGAACGCTTCCCACACGGGACGCGGAAACAACAGCAGGCAGCCATGCGGGTGGCGGGTCAATGTTAGTCTGCCCTCACTCTGAATCTGGAGAGCGTCTCGATGACGCGTAGGGACGGCCAAGCGTCCCTTCGCATCGAGGTTGAGATTTGAAGCTCCCTGAAACACTGCCGTTGTCTCTCTTGTTGCACGTTCTTCGCGGTGGATCATTATCCACTATTCGCCACTTTTCCACACTTAATTCCACTTTAAGAGGGCGAAAGAACATCGTCAAGCGCTTCGGCTGAAAACTGTCGTAAAAACAAGAGGTTGTGTCAAGCTTCCATTGCGTTTTTGCAGTCGAAATAAGGGTTTACCGATCGTCCTGAAAGTGAGTTATGAACAGTTCTTTCCACAGGCTACGTTGGGTCGGGCCGGCCGCAAAGGAATCTTGCGCCGGCGGGCGACTCACAGAGTGCTGCTAAGCGCTGGAGCGCACACGTGAGATCCAATCCCATCCGTCCATCCCGAAGCAACGATTCGGCGTCCGTAGACAATGCCGAGCTGCCGCACGACCGCGACGAAGCCGCCGAGCGGGTCCACCGGGATGGATTGCACAAGACGAACCGCGAGCCCATCGAGCAAGCACGACGCGATGTCGAATCTGGCATCGTCGACACCGAGCGCATCGGGACGCCCAGCGACGTGCCGACCAGCGCCACGCGCAAGGGCCCGGTCCGCTAGGCAACGCTCGCGGTCTCCGCGGCGGACCTGTACGGTAAGCTTCGTGCCGCGCGAACCTCTCCATGGCATTTGCCGCGGTTGAGGGCGACGCCGATCGGACTGTGGCCCTTGGCTTTACAGTTCTGCGCCTTACTTCCATCGATGATCCAGCATGGGCGCGCGCCTCAATCGCGAATACACAATGGATCGAAGCGGCTGGCAGCTGCAGGCGCGCGGCGTTGCATGTGAACGCGGCGAGCGGCGGCTGTTTGCTGATTTCGATTTCGCGCTCGCGGCAGGCGACATCGTGTGGTTGCGCGCCGCCAATGGCTTCGGCAAGACCAGCCTGATGCGCGTGATCGCCGGGCTTGCGCAGCCCGCCGCGGGCACCATCGAATGGCGCGAGCCCCGGCCGTCGCTCCTGTATCTGGCGCACGCCAACGCACTCAAGGATGACCTCACGATCATCGAGTCCTTGCGCCATCTCTCACGATTGCATGGGCTCGAAGCATCCGATGCGGCGCTGACCGAGGCGATGCGTCGCTTCGGTCTGCAAGCGCGCCGCCACGCGCCGATTCGCACCTTGTCGCAAGGCCAGCGGCGCCGTGTAGCGCTGATGCGCCTGTGCCTGTCGCCGCCGCGAGCCGTATGGCTTCTCGACGAACCCTACGATGCACTCGACAACGACGGCCGCGTGCTCGTGAGTTCGCTGCTCGCCGAGCATGCGAGACGCGGCGGAAGCGTGCTGCTCACGAGTCACGTCGGGCCGGAGATCCCCGGCATCGCCGTGCAATCAATACAGCTCGATGCGCGACCCGATGCACAACTCGATGCGCGATCCGTCGAGCAACATATCGCATGAGCGCCGTCTTCACGACCGTGCTCGAGCGCGACCTGATGCTGGCCGCGCGGCGGCGCGTCGATGCGCTGCTGCCGATCGCATTCTTCACGATCGCCGCGAGCCTCTTTCCGCTGGGCATCGGACCCGAACCGCAGACCTTGCGACAGATCGCCCCCGGCATCGTGTGGGTTTGTGCGCTGCTTGCCGCGATGCTGTCGGTCAGCCAGCTCTACGCGAGCGATCTGAACGACGGATCGCTCGACCAGATGCTGCTCGCGAGCGGGTCGGCGCTGCCGGTGGTGTTCGCCAAAGCGCTCGGCCATTGGCTCGTCACCGGCCTGCCGCTGACCGTGATGGCGCCCTTGCTCGGCGTGTTGTTCGACCTCGATCGCGCCGCAATACTCGCGCTTGCCGCGTCGCTGTTGCTGGGCACGCCGATCCTGAGCCTGCTCGGCGGCTTGGGCGCCGCGCTCACGCTCGGGGTGCGCAGCGGCGGCATACTGCTGATCCTGCTGGTGCTGCCGCTCTGCATCCCCGCACTGATCTTCGGCAGCACAGGCGTGGTCGCGATAGACTCCGGTGTTTCGGCGCGCGGGCACTTCTCGCTGCTCGGCGCTCTGCTGATCCTGACGTTGCTGCTCGCGCCGCCGGCCACGGCGGCGGCTCTCAGGATCGCAATGGAGTAAGAACCTGGCCGTGCAATTCCGTCTCTTCCATTTCGCCTCACCGGCACGTTTCTATGCACTCGCTGCGCGCCTGTCGCGACCGCTGTGGGCGCTCGCGGTCGCGCTCGCGGTCGCCGCGCTCTACGTCGGCTTCTTCATCGCGCCCACCGATGCCACGCAAGGCGATGCCTATCGCATCATCTTCATCCACGTGCCTGCCGCATGGATGTCGATGGTGCTGTATCTCGCGATGGCCGCATGGGCCGCGATCGGCTGGGGCCTGAACGCGCGCCTCGCATCGATGTTCGCGCGCGCGATCGCGCCCACCGGCGCGATGTTCACCTTCCTCGCGCTGTGGACCGGCTCGCTGTGGGGCAAGCCGACCTGGGGCGCCTGGTGGGTATGGGACGCGCGACTGACGTCGGAGCTGATCCTGCTGTTTCTCTACCTCGGTTATCTCGCGCTGGTCGACGCGATCGACGACACGCGCCGGGCCGATCGCGCGGGCGCTCTGCTTGCAATCGTGGGCAGCGTCAACGTGCCGATCATCTATTTCTCGGTGAAGTGGTGGAACACGCTGCATCAGAGCGCGAGCATTACCGCGACGTCGGCGCCGACGATGGCCGCATCGATGCTCATCGCGATGCTGTTGATGACGCTGGCGTTCTGGGCGTACGCGTTCGCGGTCGTCTTCACGCGCACGCGCGCGATCGTGGCCGAGCGCGAGCGATACGCGCAGTGGTTGTCCGCGAGGCCCGCATGAGTTGGGCCAGCCCTTCGGATTTCTTCGCGATGGGCGGCTACGGCCTCTACGTGTGGGGCGCGTATGGCGTGACAGCCGCGTGCATGTTGATCGATCCGATTCTCGCCGCGCGCCGACATCGACGTGCGTTGCAGGACTCGGCATTCGATCGTGACGAAGGAGACATGCGATGACCCCACGTCGGCGCCGCTTCGTCATCGCCGGCGGCGTGCTGCTCGCTGTCGGCATTGTCGTCGGGCTGATCCTGAATGCCTTCCAGAGCAACCTCGTGTTCTTCTATTCGCCCAGCCAGGTCGCGCAGCATGAAGCCCCGAACGGCCGCAGCTTTCGCATCGGCGGCATGGTCGAGAAAGGCAGCTTGCAACGCAACGGCACGCGCGTGAGCTTCATCGTCACCGACACCGCGAAAAGCATTCCGGTGGAATACGTAGGGATCCTTCCCGATCTATTCAAGGAAGGCAAAGGTGTGGTCGCGCAAGGCAAACTCGAGAACGGCGTCTTCGTCGCGCGCGAGATACTCGCCAAGCACGACGAGAACTACATGCCCCCCGAGGCCGCCGATGCGGTCAAGCGCGCGCAGCAGGGCAACCAGAAACTGGCCGAAACGATCGTGAAACCCGCCGGCGGCATCAAGAAGGAAACCAACTGATGATCCCCGAACTCGGTCACTTCGCACTCTGGCTGGCGCTGGGCGTCTCGGCCGTTCTCGGCACGACGCCGATGATCGGCGCGGCGCGCAGACGCTCCGACTGGATGGCGCTCGCGCGGCCGTCGGCACGCGTGCTGTTCGCGCTCATCGCATTCGCGTTCGTGTGTCTCGCGGTCTCGTTCGCGGGCAACGATTTCTCGGTGCTCTATGTCGCGAGCAATTCGAACCGTTCGCTGCCGCTGCACTATCGCGTCGCCGCGGTGTGGGGCGGGCACGAAGGCTCGATCCTGTTGTGGCTGTTGATGCTGACCTTCTGGACGCTCGCCGTCGCGCAATTCAGCAGGCATCTGCCCGAGGTCCTGATCGCGCGCATTCTCGCGGTGATGGGATGGCTGTCGTTCGGCTTCCTGCTGTTCGTGCTGGTCGCATCCAACCCCTTCGATCGTCTGTTCCCCGCGGCGTCCGACGGCCGCGACCTGAATCCCTTGCTGCAGGACCCGGGCATGGTGATCCATCCGCCGATGCTTTACATGGGCTACGTCGGACTCTCGGTCGCGTTCGCATTCGCGGTCGCCGCGCTGATCGGCGGACAGCTCGACGCATCGTGGGCGCGCTGGACGCGACCGTGGACCACGGCCGCATGGATCTTCCTGACGATAGGCATCGCGCTGGGCAGCGGCTGGGCCTATTACGAACTCGGCTGGGGCGGCTGGTGGTTCTGGGACCCGGTCGAGAACGCCTCCTTCATGCCGTGGCTGGTGGCAACCGCGCTGATCCATTCGCTCGCCGTCACCGAGAAGCGCGGCAGCTTCAAGTCGTGGACCGTTCTGCTCGCGATCCTCGCATTCTCGCTGTCCTTGCTCGGCACCTTCCTGGTTCGCTCGGGCGTGTTGTCGTCGGTGCACGCGTTCGCGACCGACCCGCGCCGCGGCCTCTTCATCCTCGCCTTCCTCGTGATCGTGATCGGCGCGTCGTTCGCGCTCTATGCGTGGCGTGCGCCGCGCGTGGGCCTGGGTGCACGCTTCGCCTTGTTGTCGCGCGAGACGCTGCTGCTTTCGAACAACGTGCTGCTGGTGGTTGCATGCGGCGCGGTGTTGCTGGGCACGCTGTACCCGCTCGCACTCGATGCGATGAACCTCGGCAAGATCTCGGTCGGCCCACCCTACTTCGACACCGTGTTCGTGCCGCTCTTGACGCCGCTGGTGTTCCTGATGGGCATCGGACCCCTCGCGCGATGGAAACAGGCCGAGCTTCCCGATCTCGCGAAGCGTTTGCGTTGGGCTGCGGGTACGGCGGTGGTCGCGACCGTGCTCGCGCTGTGGCTGCATGGCGGCCTGGGTCTGGTCGGCGGACTCGGCTTCCTGATGGCGTTCTGGATCATGTCGTCGGTGGGTACCGATCTATTCGAGCGCCTGCTTCCTGCGGGCGGCATGCGCGCGAGCATCGCGCATCGTGCGCGACAGATCCCGCGCGCGATCGTCGGCATGATGATCGCCCACCTGGGCGTCGCGGTCTTCATCCTCGGCGTCACGCTGGTCAAGAGCGGCGAGGTCGAGCGCGACGTGAAGATGAACGTCGGCGACACCACCGAGATCGGCGACTACGTCTTCACGTTCCGCGGCGTGCGTGAAGTGCCGGGTCCGAACTATCGCGCGTTGCAGGGTGAGATCGAAGTGACCGCAGTCAGCGATGCGAGCGGTCGTGCGGTCGCGACCCTGCATCCGGAAAAACGCATCTATAGCGCAACGCAGGCGGTCATGACCGAGGCCGCCATCGACACCGGCATCACGCGTGACCTCTACGTCTCGCTCGGTGAGCCGCTAGCGGGGGCGGGCAACGCGGGCACGTGGATCGTGCGTGTGTACGTGAAGCCCTTCGTCGACTGGATCTGGGGCGGCTGCCTGATCATGGCGCTCGGCGGCCTGCTGGCCGCGACCGATCGGCGCTATCGCGCGCGCGTGCGGCAATCGAAGGCAGTCGCGGTCGCCGGAGCGGATGGCGCGACCGCCGCATGAAGCGACTCGTATTCCTCGTGCCGCTCGCGGCCTTGATCGCGCTTGCAGTCGTTCTGGCGGTCGGCCTGAATCGCGACCCGCGCGCAGTACCGTCGCCGCTGATCGGCAAGCCCGCGCCCGCGTTCTCGCTGACGCTGCTCGACAATCCCGCGCAGACGATCGCGCGCGACGACCTGCGCGGCAAGGTGTGGATGCTCAACGTGTGGGCGTCGTGGTGTGTCGCGTGTCGCGAGGAGCATCCGCTCCTGGTCGCGTTCTCGAAGAAGGGGCTGGTGCCGATCTACGGGCTGAACTACAAGGACCAGCGCGATGACGGCCGCACCTGGCTGGCGCGCTTCGGCAATCCCTATACGTCGTCGCTGTTCGACGGTGAGGGCAGAGTCGGCATCGACTTCGGCGTCTATGGCGTGCCCGAGACGTTCATCATCGACAAGACCGGCACGATCCGCATGAAGCACATCGGGCCACTCACGCAGGAAGTGATCGCGACCGAGATCGAGCCGCTGCTCAAGAAGCTCGATGCGTAGTTTTTTCAATACGGTTTGCCGTGCGATCTTTCGTACGCGCTCTCGTGCATTCATGATCGCGTGCTCGATCGCACTGTCGTCGCTGCTGATGCCGCACCTGCTCGTGGCAAAGGAAGCACTGCCCGAAGCCGCCAACCCGGCGCTCGAAGCGCGCATGGTGAAGATCACCTCCGAGCTGCGCTGTCTGGTCTGCCAGAACCAGACTATCGCCGACTCGCACGCCGATCTCGCCGTGGATCTGCGCCGCGAAGTGCGCGAGTTGCTGAAGCAAGGCAAGAGCGATCGCGAAATCGTCGACTACATGACGGCGCGCTACGGCGACTTCGTGCTCTATCGGCCACCGTTCAAGGCGATCACCGTGTTGTTGTGGCTCGGGCCCGCGCTGATGCTGGTGCTCGGGGCGATCGTGCTGGCGCTCGTGCTCAGGCGCCGCAATCGCATGAGCGCCGATGCGTTCGAACCCGATGAAGACGATGGCGAAGATGACACCCGTCACGCCTGAGCGCGCAACTGGCGCGGCGCCGATCGCGGCGTCGAGCGATGCATCGCACGTTGGCCCTCGCACTCGCCCATCGTGGTGGCTGGTCGCATCGTTGACGGCCATCGTCGTTGCGGTGGCGGTCGCGGGTTATGCGTTGACCGGCTCGCCGTCGCTTGCGACACGCGGAGCGCCGCTCGCGCAGAAGGATGCGGCCGGCGACGCCGACAAGAGTCGCGAGATCGGACTCGAGCAGATCGCCCAGATGGTCGACAAGCTGGCCGAGCGCATGAAGTCGCGGCCCGACGACACCGAAGGATGGACCATGCTCGCGCGTTCGTACACGGTGCTCGGTCGCTATGCCGAAGCCGTCCCCGCGTATCGGCATGCGACGCAACTGGAGCCGAAGAACGCCGGGCTGCTCGCCGATTTTTCCGACGCGCTCGCTGCAGCGAACCAGGGGCACGCTACGCCCGAATCGCTGGCCCTGCTCGATCGCGCGCTCGCGCTCGATCCGCGGCAGCCGAAGGCGCTTGCGCTTGCCGGCACGATCGCATTCGAACGGGGTGACTATGCAGGCGCCGCCCTGCAATGGCAGAAGATCGCCGACGCGTTGCCACCCGACAGCGAGTTCCATCAACAGGTACAGGCCAACGTCGATGAGGCGCGGCGCAGAGGCAATCTGCCGGCGGGCGAGGTGTCATCGCAAGCGAGTGCTTCGAGCACTGCTGCGGGCGGCAAGTCGAACCGGCCCGCTGACAGCAACGCCGCAAGCGTAAGCGGAACCGTCGCGCTCGCGCCCGCGCTCGCTGCGCGCGCATCGCCGACCGACACGGTGTTCGTGTTTGCGCGTCCGGCCAGCGGCAGCCGTATGCCGCTCGCCGTCTTTCGCGCCACCGTCGCCGACCTGCCGCTTAATTTCAGACTCGACGACAGCATGGCGATGACCGCGATGAAACTGTCGGATGCGAAGCGGGTGATCGTGGGCGCCCGGGTTTCGAAGAGCGGCAACGCGTTGCCTCAATCCGGCGATCTGTCGGGCGAGAGCGCGCCGGTCGCGCCAGGCGCTAGCGGCCTGTCTATCACGATCGGCGAAGCCGTGGGCGCGAAGTAGGAACTACAGCGGAAGCACGGCAGGACGACGCGATCGCGTCGTCACCGCCCGCCGAGTCACAGCGGCCTCAGGCCTTCTTCGCGTATGCGCTGCACCAGCCGTTGGCGGCAACCTGCTTGCCGGTGAACAGAGGGCAGGGTCCGGACGTGGATCCCGGCTTGCCCTGGTACAACTGGCAGGTCGCACATTCCTGGCCCGGCTTGTAGCTCGGGTACTTGGCCTTGTTGACTTTGGTCGCGTCGGCAACGTACCCGAGTTGGACCGCGGTCGGGTCTTTCTCATCGACCATTGGCGCATCTGCGCCACTTGCAACGCGTGCCTGGGTGCCGACGAGCATGGCGACGCCGGTGTATGAAATACCGCGAATGAATTGACGACGTGAGTTCATGGTCTGCTCCTCGATCAAAGCGGGACGCGCCCGCGGCTATCGCAGACCGGCAGCGTAGTCCGCCACGGCCTTGATCTCTATTTCGGACAGGCGCGCAGCGATCGCACTCATCACCGTATTGTTCTTGCGCGCGCCGCTCTTGAATGCGACCAACTGCGCTTCGTTGTACTCGCCCCATTGACCGGCGAGGCGCGGATACTGAGCCGGAATGCCCGCACCGTTGGGGCTGTGGCAGGCCGCGCACGCGGGCACACCCTTGTCCGCGATGCCGCCGCGCCAGATCTTCTGCCCGAGCTCGACCGTGGCCTTGTCCTTCGCGGTCGCGGGCTTGTACTTCTGACCCGCGTAGAACGCCGAGACATTGCGGATGTCTTGGTCCGACAACGCCATCGCGTAAGCCACCATGCTCGTGTTCATGCGCATCGGCTCCTTGGCGCCGGGCTGGACCTTGAAGTTGTTGAGTTCCTTGATCAGGTACGCCTCGTGCTGGCCGGCGAGCTTGGGGAAGGAGTTGCCGACCGCGTTGCCATCGGGTCCGTGACAGGCCGAGCAGACCGCCTGCGCAATGGCGCCGCCCTTGGTGGTGTCGGCTTTGGCGACTTCGGACTTGGCGCCTTCGGCCGTTGGGGCATCGGCCTTCGCGGCATCGACTTTCGATACGGGCGCGCTCTCGGACTTCTTCGGCGCGTCTTCGGCGTACGCGGGCACCGCAAGGGCTGCCGTCAGCAGCGCGATCGTCGAGAGCGCAGACAATGCGAAAGCACGGGTCATTTCAACCTCTGAAAAACTGCGGGGCGGACTGCAGACGAGCGCACGCTTTTTGTCGCCGTTGCAACGACGAAGAACGTTTCGATCGGGGTCGTACACGCCGCTGGAACGATCGAAAGAGACACGCGATGCGCGATCCGGGGCAGCCTGACGAAGCGCCGTATTATACAGAGTCCCCTGCTCGAGTTTCCCTCTCGCGGTGTTGCTGGCGTCGCTGCGGCGGCACGTTCTGCGCGGCTCTTCGAGAAGTCGCACCGCGCCAAAGCACACCCTTTTCTCTTCTCCATGTCCATCCTTCAACAAGCGCGCTTCTTCACGACGGTCGATCGACTGCATCAATTGCCGCTCCTGGGTTTGCCCGAACTCGCGTTCGCGGGGCGATCGAACGCCGGCAAGTCCACGGCGATCAATTCGATCACGCATCAGAAGCGACTGGCCTTCTCGAGCAAGACGCCCGGACGCACGCAACACCTCAATTTCTTCGCGGTCGGCACGCACCCCGACGACCCCGCGACGCCCGCTGCCTTCCTCGTCGATCTGCCGGGATACGGCTACGCGCAGGTCGCGCGCGACTCTCGCGGCCATTGGGAAGAAACGCTGGGCACCTACATCCGCCGCCGCAACGAGCTGGTCGGGCTGGTGCTGATCATGGATGCGCGGCGACCCTTCACCGATCTCGATGTGACCTTGATCGATTGGTTCGCCGAGACCGGCAAGCCTATCCACGTATTGCTCACCAAGGCCGACAAGCTCAATCGCAGCGAACGCGCGAACGCATTGCGAGTCAGTCGTAACACGCTCGCGCGCTACGACGAATTGCGCGGCGACATGCTGGGCTCTCATCACACCGCGCAATTGTTTTCCGCGCTCGACAAGACCGGCATCGACGAGGCCGATGTGCGTGTGCTCGACATGCTGGGCCTCGGGCCCGCACCGACCGCGGGACTCGATGCCAACTCCCGATCGCCTGTGCACGCGCATATCGAGCAGGCAAAAAAAACCCCGGTGTAAGGGGAATGACACCGGGGTGATAACGCCTTATCGTAAAGGCACCCGCTCAGGGAGGAGAAGCGGGGGACGGTGTGAGCCATCCGCATGTTATGAGCACGAGCCCTCGCAAAAAGTTCTCGCGGAAATTGCCGCTTAGATGTAACAAAATCTGATCCCATGAATCCTAAAGAAAATTTCGAACATCTCGCATCCGACGCCTGGAAAGAGGGGGAGGATGCAGCAAGAACCGATACGACGGCGCAGCGACCACGTCGCATGCGCCGCGATGACTTCTCGCGCCGCCTGATGCGCGAGCATCGCCTGAGCACCGACGACCTGATCTATCCCGTGTTCGTTCACGAAGGCAAGAACGCGCGACACGCGGTGACCTCGATGCCGGGTATCGATCGTCTCTCGCTCGACCTGCTGCTGCCGGTTGCCGAAGAAACGATGCGCCTGGGCATTCCGGTGCTCGCACTGTTCCCGGTGATCGAGCCGTCGTTGAAGACGCACGACGGACGAGAAGCACTCAATGCCGAAGGCCTGATTCCACGCGTCGTGCGCGCGGTGAAAAAGGAGTTTCCGTCGCTGGGCATCATGACCGACGTCGCACTCGATCCCTACACCAGCCACGGCCAGGACGGAGTGATCGACGAGAACGGCTACGTGATCAATGACGACACCGTTGCGATCCTCGCGCGACAGGCAATCGTGCAGGCCGAGGCCGGTGTCGATATCGTCGCGCCCTCGGACATGATGGACGGCCGCGTGCGCGCGATTCGCGTCGCGCTCGAACGAGACCGGCACGTCCACGCACGCATCCTCGCGTACTCGGCCAAATACGCGAGCGCTTTCTACGGACCGTTTCGCGATGCGGTCGGCTCGGCCGCCAACCTCGGCAAGAGCGACAAGATGACGTACCAGATGGACCCGGCCAACAGCGACGAAGCCTTGCGCGAAGTGGCACTCGACATCGCCGAAGGCGCCGACATGGTGATGGTGAAACCCGGCATGCCCTACCTGGACATCGTGCGGCGCGTAAAGGACACGTTCCGCATGCCGACCTATGTCTATCAGGTCAGCGGCGAGTACGCGATGCTGAAAGCCGCGGCACAGAACGGCTGGCTCGACGAGAGAAAGGTCGTGCTCGAATCGATGGTCGCGTTCAAGCGCGCCGGCGCCGACGGTGTCCTCACCTACTTTGCGCAGGATGTGGCGCGCTGGCTGCAAGACGGGGCCCGATAGGGTCAACCAAGCGGTCAACCGAGCGCGCATGGATATCTACCTGATCACCGAAATCAGCGTGACGCGCATCGCCGAGTCGCAGGCGCGGCTGCCTTCACGCGGCTTTCTCTGGCTCGATGCCACCCACGACGAAGTCGCGGCCGATGCCTACGCGTGGCGCGATGCGATCGAGCGCATGATCGGCACGCGCATCGTCGATCCGCATCTGATCGATGCCGTCAATCTCGGGCACCCGTCGTATTTCGACTCGACGCAGGAATACGAGATGGTGGTGTTCCGCAAGCTCTCTGTCGGCGAGGAAGGCACGCTCGCCGCGGATGCCGGTTCGGTCCCATTGCGGCGCGCGCGCAAGCTGCCGACCTTGCGCCAGATCGCGACCATCCCCGTCACCTTCTTCCTGTGCGACCGCGCACTCATCACGGTGAGCGCGCAGAACAGTACGACCATCAATCAGGTCCGCACGCGCCTGCTCGATTTTCGCGATCGCAACGCCCTCAACGGCCTCGCGCCGGGCAACCAAGGCGAAGCGGAACTGGATGCCGAAGCGCGCCTGGTCGGTAAAGTCAAGAGCGCAACCACGGCGCATCAGGGCCGGCCGCCGTCGCGACCCGAAGACCTGATGCTGCGGCTGCTGAACGCGATGGTCGATCGCTATCTCGCGTTGCGCCAGCCGCTCACCGATCAGCTCGATCGCTGGCAGCGCGAACTGCTCGATCCCAAGCGCATGTTCTCCAACTGGTATGCGTTGCTCGACGCGCGCATCGAATTGCGCAAGCTCGAGAACCTCTGCGAAGAACAGCGCGATGCGCTCCAGGAGTTTCGCGACAACCTCGTCGATGGGCTCGACTCGGGGCGACGCCTCAGCGCCGAGGACAAGCGCCGCAACGACGTGCTACTGGTGCGCGCCAACGATGTGATGGAACACGTGCAGCGCGTCCTGCATCACGCGGCGCGTCTGCAGGATTCGATCGAGTCGGCGATTCAGTTGCACTTCTCTGCGACCGCGCATCGGACCAACGAGATCGTGCGCCTGTTGACGATCATCACCGCGATCTTCGCGCCCCTGACCTTGATCACCGGCATCTTCGGGATGAACTTCAAGGTCATTCCGGGACTCGATCATCCCGACGGCTTCTACATCACGCTGGCTGCAATGGTCGCGGTCACGATCGGCCTGCTGATCTTTTTTCAACGGCGTCGCGTGATCGACAAGCCACTCGTGTCGCGGCGCAGGAAGCGTCCGCACGCGGTGCTCGACGGGGAAGCCGAAACCGTCCTCGAATGAAGCGCCACCGACGCGCAGGTCGCACGCTGCAACCGAATCGCGCTGCCCTGCGTATCTACGATGCGGATTTCTGCACACGCACGAGCCGCGCAACCACTTCCGAACTTCATGCTCAGCCTTTCGATCCGAACGCGCCCGCTTGTCCGCCTCTCGCTGATGTTCTCGACCTTGGCCGGCGTCCTCACCGGATGTTCGGGAGCCGGATCGCGCATCATCGATGCGTTGACGCCGTCGAGCGGCTATGTCGAAACGCATGACATCGCCTATGGCGACGGGGCGCGCCGCAAGCTCGATGTCTATGTGCCCGCGACTCTCGCGGCCGGCGCGAAAGCCCCGGTCGTGGTGTTCTTCTACGGCGGCAGTTGGCGCACCGGGTCGAAGGACGACTATCGCTTCGTTGCCGATGCGCTGACCTCGCGCGGCATCGTGACGGTGATCGCCGATTACCGCCTCTATCCCGAGGTGAGCTATCCCGGGTTTCTCGACGACACCGCAGCCGCGGTCGCGTGGACCTTTCGCGAGATCGATCGATATGGCGGCGACACCAAGCGCGTCTTCATCGCAGGTCATAGTGCGGGCGCGTACAACGCCGCAATGGTGGCGTTCGATGCGCGCTGGCTCGCGCGCTACGGCATCGAGCCGAAGCAACTGCGCGGCTTCGTCGGGCTCGCCGGTCCGTACAACTTCCTGCCGATCAAGGACGAAGGCGTCAAGGAAGTTTTTCACTGGCCCGACACGCCGGCGGACTCGCAGCCGATCAACCATGTCACGCGCGACTCGATCCCGTCGCTCTTGATCGCAGCGAAGAACGATACCTTCGTCTATCCCGAAAAGAACACCGAACCGATGGCCGAACGCCTGCGCGCGGCGGGCGCCGAAGTCGCGGTCGATCTACACGGCGGTGTGAATCACGTCACGCTGGTGGGCGCGATGTCGCGACCATTGCGGCCTCTCGCGCCTGTGGTGAAGGAGTTCACCGACTTCGTGCTGACGCACTGACGCACTGACGTACTGCGGGCCGCGTTGTGGTCAAGCCGCTCGCGCCAGCATCGGGGCGAGATAGTGCCCGGTATAGCTCGCCGGAGTCGAAGCCACATCCTCGGGCGTGCCTTGCGCGACGATCGTCCCGCCGCCCGCCCCGCCTTCGGGCCCGAGATCGATCACCCAGTCCGCGGTCTTGATCACGTCGAGGTTGTGCTCGATCACGACCACGGTATTGCCGTGGTCGCGCAGCGTGTGGATCACTTTCAGCAGCAGCGCGATGTCGTGGAAGTGAAGTCCCGTGGTCGGCTCGTCCAGGATATAGAGCGTGCGTCCGGTATCTCTTTTCGACAGTTCGAGCGAAAGCTTGACGCGCTGCGCTTCGCCACCCGACAGCGTGGTCGCGCTCTGGCCGAGCTTGATGTAGCCCAGCCCCACATCGAGCAGGGTGCGCAGCTTGCGCGCGACCGTCGGCACGGCCCTGAAGTAGTCGAACGCATCCTCGACCGTCAGGTTGAGCACCTCGGTGATGTTGCGTCCCTTGTACTGGACCTCGAGCGTCTCGCGGTTGTAGCGCTTGCCGTGGCATACGTCGCACGGCACATAGACGTCCGGCAGGAAGTGCATCTCGACCTTGATCACGCCATCGCCTTCGCAGGCTTCGCAGCGTCCGCCCTTGACGTTGAACGAGAAGCGCCCCGGCCCGTAGCCGCGCTCGCGCGCCATCGGCACTTCGGCGAAGAGTTCGCGGATCGGCGTGAACAGGCCGGTGTAGGTCGCGGGATTGGAACGCGGCGTGCGGCCGATCGGGCTCTGGTCGACGTTGATCACCTTGTCGATGTTGTCGAGTCCGTCGATCGAGACGTACGGCGCGGGTTCGGTCGATGACCCGTAGAGATGGCGAGCGGCCGCGTGATAGAGCGTGTCGTTGACCAGCGTCGACTTGCCCGAGCCCGACACGCCGGTCACGCACACCAGCAAGCCTACCGGTACGGCCACATCGACGTTCTTCAGGTTGTTGCCGCTCGCGCCCAGGATGCGCAGCCAACCGCCCTGCCTAGCTCGTCTGAATGGGAGAGGCACGACTTCAGCTTTCGTCGCGCCTCCCTTCGCTTTCTTCTCCTTGGGCGGCGGCAACGCGAGGTCGATCGGGGCGATCGGTGCCGAGCCGGGCGCGACCCGCTTCATGGGCGTTTCAATTCTCAATTTGCCCGACAGGTAACGACCGGTCAGCGAATTCGGATTGGCCTCGATGTCTGCGGTCTTGCCGAATGCGATCACGTGCCCGCCGTGCACGCCCGCCCCCAGCCCCATGTCGACGACGTGATCGGCGGCGCGGATCATGTCTTCATCGTGCTCGACCACCAGCACCGAGTTGCCCAGATCGCGCAAGTGTTTGAGCGTGCCGATCAGACGATCGTTGTCGCGCTGATGCAAGCCGATCGACGGCTCGTCGAGCACGTACATCACGCCGGTCAGACCCGAGCCGATCTGAGATGCGAGCCGGATGCGCTGTCCTTCACCGCCCGACAAGGTCTCGGCGCTGCGCCCGAGCGACAGGTAGTCGAGCCCGACGTTGTTGAGGAACGCGAGGCGCGCGACGATCTCGCGCACGATGCGCTCGGCGATCTCCTTCTTGGCGCCGACGAGGCTCAGATCCTTGAACCACGCCAGCGTCTCGTAGAGCGGCATCGCGCTGATTTCGTAGATCGCCTTGTCGTGGCCCTTGGGTCCAACGCGCACATAGCGTGCTTCGCGTCGCAGGCGTGCGCCGTCGCAGGTCGGACAAATTTTGCTGTTCAGATACTTCGCCAGCTCTTCGCGCACCGCGATCGAATCGGTTTCGCGATAGCGGCGCTCGAGGTTCGGGATCACGCCTTCGAACGGATGCTCGCGCACCACCGCGCGGCCGCGCTCGTTGATGTACATGAAGGGAATCGATTGCTTGCCCGAGCCTTGCAGGATCAGGTTGCGCGACTCTTCGGGCAGCGACTCGAACGGTGCGTCGATGTCGAAGCCATCATGCGCGGCCAGGCTCTGCAGCATCTGGAAATAGAACTGGTTGCGCCGGTCCCACCCCTTGATCGCGCCGCTGGCGAGCGACAGGTTGGGAAAGGCCACGATGCGCTTCGGATCGAAGAACTGGATCACGCCCAGCCCGTCGCAGGTCGGACACGCACCCATCGGGTTGTTGAACGAGAACAGGCGCGGCTCGAGCTCGGCCAGCGAATAGTTGCAGACCGGGCACGCGAACTTGCTCGAGAAGACCGACTCGCGACCCGAGTCCATGTCGATCGTGATCGCGCGGCCATCGGCGTTGCGCAAGGCGGTCTCGAACGACTCGGCGAGGCGCTGCTTGATCTGCATCGGATCGCTGCCTATTTTCAGGCGATCGACGACGACGTCGATGTTGTGCTTCTCGGTCTTCTTCAACTTGGGCAACGACTCGGACTCTACGATCTCGCCATCGACGCGAAAGCGCACGAAGCCCTGTGCCTGCATCGCCGCGAACAGGTCGAGATGCTCACCCTTCTTCTCGCGCACCGCGGGCGCGAGGATCATCAGCTTGGTTCCTTCGGGCCATCCGATCACTTCATCGACCATTTCGGCAACGCTCTGCGCTTCGAGCGGCAACTCGTGATCCGGACAATAGGGCGTGCCCACGCGTGCGAACAACAGCCGCAGGTAGTCGTGGATCTCGGTGACTGTGCCCACCGTCGAGCGCGGGTTGTGGCTGGTCGCCTTCTGCTCGATAGAGATCGCCGGCGACAGGCCTTCGATCAGATCGACGTCGGGCTTCTCCATCAACTGCAGGAACTGGCGCGCATAGGCCGACAGCGACTCGACGTAGCGGCGCTGGCCTTCCGCATAGAGCGTATCGAACGCGAGCGACGACTTGCCCGAGCCCGACAGGCCGGTGATGACCACCAGCTTCTCGCGCGGCAAGTCGAGGTTGATGTTTTTCAGGTTATGCGTACGCGCACCCCGAATGCGAATCTCGTCCATCGATGATTTGTCTGAGGTAGAGCAGCGAATAAGGCGGAGAGTGAGGGCGCCGAGCGGTCCTGAGTTTGCGACCTGCACCGATGGCTTGCCGTGTTCGGGGATGAGACGCGGATCGGATGCCGACGAAGGCGTCGCGCCGAGTCAATCGGTTAATATAACTGAGCCCGATTGGTCTCTTGCCGTTTCGATATGGGGACGCAATGATGATCGGCAAGAAAACTTCTTCGCCAAGCGCTCCGCGTCCCTCCCGATGCGCTCCGCGTCGTCCCGTCAAGCCCCCCACCACGCACGCTAGGAGTTCGCCATGTCATCGGTCAACAAGGTCATTCTGATCGGCAATCTCGGCAAGGATCCCGAGATTCGCTACATGCCCAGCGGCGATGCGATCGCCAACCTGACCCTGGCCACCAGCGAGAACTGGACCGACAAGACGAGCGGGGACAAGAAGGAACTCACCGAGTGGCATCGGGTCGCTTTCTTCGGGCGGACCGCGGAAGTCGCGGGCCAATATCTGAAGAAGGGCGCCAAGATCTATGTCGAAGGCTCGCTGCGCACCCGCAAGTGGCAGGACAAGGACGGACACGACCGCTACACCACGGAGGTTCGTGGCGATGTCATGCGCATGCTCGATCGTCGCGGCGATTCGTCTGGGCCGATGGACCACGAACCCCCGGCGAACATGTCGTCGCAGGGTGGGCCAAGCGGCGGGTCTAGTGCCGGGCCTGGCGGAGAATCGCGCCGCCCCGCGGCATCCAAGACGGCTCCCGCGCGTGCGACTTCCGGGTTCGACGATATGGATGACGACATCCCATTCTGAGATGGCGGGTCGGCGCTTCCTGCTGTGCGTGCGAGGCGCGATTCACCGGCCGCCGGGACCAGAATGAAAACGAACCGCCCCCTTGGGCGAACGTCTGCGGGCGCGTGGGCCGCCCCCGCCGTATTGCTGGTGACGTATGTCGTGGCGCTCGGGCTGCTGGCGGTGAGCGCGTTTGTCGACTACCGCATCGCCCGCGATCTCCAGGAAAACGGCCAGACGATCTCGCGAACCGTCGAAGCGATGGAAAAGCTTCGTCAGGTCAGCAACACCTTTTTCATCGCCGAGTCGTCGCAGCGGGGCTATCTTCTGACCGGAAAGGACGACTATCTCGAGCCGTATCGCGAGATGCACGGCCTGATCGATGCACGCTTCGACGAGGCCGGCAGGCTGGTGTCGGATACGCCCAACCAGCGCAAGAACCTGATCGCGCTGCGATCTCTGGCGGCCCAGAGATTTTCCCAGATGGATCGCGCTCTCGATGAACCTCGTACGGGCAGCCTGCCGATCGCCGCCAGCCTCGACGAAGGCCGCGAGACGATGGGTCGGGTGCGAACGACGATCCGGACGATGCTTGCCGAAGAGGCGAATATCCTCGCAGCGCAACGCGCCTCGGGAGCCGAAGCGGCCGCCAGCGATCGGAGCAAGGCACTGCTTGCAAGCGTCGTCGCCGCTCTGGCGTTGACTGCGTTCTATGTCCTTACGCGCCGGTTCCTGCGTCAACGCGATAGCGCGCTCGAAGCCGTCAGATCGAGCAACGCCGAACTCGAGGAGCGCGTTGCGGCGCGCACCGTCGAGCTCTCGAACCTCTCGCGCCACTTGCTCAGCATTCGCGAGGACGAAAAGAAAAGCATCGCGCGCGAACTGCATGACGAGTTCGGCAGCTACCTGACCGCGATCAACATGGACGTTTCGCGCATGCGCGACAAGATTTCAACTACCGACCCCGAGCAGGCGATCAGGTTCGATCGCACGCTCGGTTTGCTGAATCAGGCGATCGACATGAAGCGCCGGTTGATCAGCGATTTGCGGCCGAGCATTCTCGACAACCTCGGTCTGGGCGCTGCGCTCGAGCAGTACATCGAGCAATGGTCACGCACCGCGGGCATCGCCGCCACGTTTGACCATAGCGGCGACTTCGAGAGTGAGGACGGCGGTTGCCTGATCGCAATCTTTCGGGTGTTCCAGGAGGCGCTGGATAATGTCGCCAAACATTCCCGTGCGACCGAAGTCCACATGCATGTCAGACGCGTCGGCGACTCGATCGAACTGGAGATCGCCGACAACGGCATCGGCCTGACGGACATCGCGCGCAGCAGACCGGACGCGCACGGGCTGTTGGGAATTCGTGAACGCGTGCTCGCCTATCGGGGCCGCCTGCAATTCTTGCGTGCACCTGCGGGGGGAACGGTGATTCGCGCGTCACTCCCGTGCAAGATGTCGAATCTCGAAGAAGCGCCGTCCGCCGCAGCGGCGACGCTGGCCTGACCCGCCTGCATGGGTCAGGCGCCTAGAACCTTGTACGACTGGGTATTGCCGGTAGGAAGCCCTTCGAGCAAATCGTTCAATTCGTCGGCGTGTTCTTCTTCCTTCGCAAGTATCCATTCCATCATTCTTTTGGTGGTCGGATCCTTGTCGCCGAGATACTGCACGATCTCGGTATAGCTCTCGATCGCGATGCGCTCGGCCACGAGATCTTCCTTGATCATGTCCACCAGCGTTTCGCCCTCGACGTATTCCGCATGACTGCGTGTAGCCAGGCCATCGGGTGAGAAGTTCGGTTCGCCGCCGAGTTGCACGATGCGTTCGGCAATCGCATCGGCGTGCTCCTGTTCCTCGTTCGCATGCTCGAGGAACTCGGCCTTGATCGGTTGCGCGAGCACGCCCTTCGCCATGAAGTGATGCCGCCGATACCGCAACACGCAGACGATTTCGGTCGCGAGAGCCTCGTTCAAAATCTTGCAGACGGTCGCACGATCGGCCTTGTAGTCGCCGGTCACTGCGCCTTTTTCGATGTGCTGCCGCGCCCGCGCCCGCAAAGTCTTGATGTCGCTCAGGAAGGGACGCGTCGAGCCGGCGGAGGGCGCCGTGGTCTTGGTATTTGCACTTGCCTTCTTCGATGTGGACTTTGCCATGCGATTTCCTCGTTGGGGTTGATGAATGTGGCCGGTGCTAGGGTTCGGGACAGCGAATGGGGGAGCGGTATGGCGTCGGAAAGACGCATCATAAATCTCCGCCTCGCGCGCAAAGTAGGACGAATGCGGACAATCGAACCGGCTTGTGGCCGAGCGCACGGCCCATTGGATGAACCCATCATGCTATGGGTAACGCGCCGATGCAGAGAACCATGTTTCGCGCTCCGATTTGAATGACGATGTACCGAATTCCCCTGCGAGTGCAAAGCTCGCATTTCTAGCCGGCAGATTGCCGGCTTTTTTTCGCGCCGGCAGACTGAGGGCGTTCCCCCGGGCACGCACCGGCTTTTTTTTGCGCCGGCAACCTGAAGGGGTTTTCGCGGGTGGCGCTACAATCGAACAGCCATCAAACCAAAGAACACTCGCGGGATACATCCTTGATCAAGAAAATCATGCTCGTTGACGATCACCAGATCGTTCGCGCAGGGCTCAAGCAAATCTTCGCCGAATGCACGGACATCGTGGTCGATTCGGAAGCGGCAACCGGCACCGAAGCGCTTGAACTGCTGCGCGCCAAGCCGGTCGACGGCGTGCTTCTCGATCTTTCCATGCCCGATCGGAGCGGCATCGACGTGCTGCGCCGCATGCGCGGGGACCGTCCCGATCTGCCGATACTGATCCTCTCTATGCACGCCGAAGAGCAGTACGCGATGAACGTGCTCAAGGCAGGCGCCAACGGCTATATCGCGAAAAGCAGTCCGCCTTCCGAGATCCTCAAGGCGGTTCGCATGGTGTTGACCGGCAAGAAATACGTCAGCCCGGCCCTGGCGCAGCAACTGGCGACCGCATTCACCAGCGATGTCCATGGCGCTCCGCATGAAAAGCTTTCGACGCGCGAATTCGAGGTCTTCTGCAAGCTGGCCGCCGGCCACAGCGTTTCCGATATCGCGGACGAGTTGTTTCTCTCGGTAAAAACCGTCAGCACGCATCGCGCGCGCATCCTCGAGAAGATGAATCTGCGGACCAACGCGGATCTGACTTACTACGCGATCAAGAACGAGCTCATCCAGTAGCTCGACGCTGCAAGGGTCCCCCTCGCGTGAGGCGCTTGCGACCGGTGGTCGTCGCGTCTCGGATTGCATAAGACAAACGCGGACACCCCAAAGAGCGGTGAACCGATACGGGCGCAACGCGGCGCTGCTTACCCTTCGTTTCAGGCTGCTTGCTCGTCGAACGCCGCAGCGAACCATACAGAAATCAGATGGGGGCGTCACGGGTGACCATCTCCGGACGACCCGACCCAATGCTAGTTTTCCCAATGAAGGCGCCACTACGGGTGTTCGTGATTGAAGACTCTCCAATCCTGTTGGAAAGAATTGCGGAAGCCATAGCGGATCAACCCTCGCTGATTTTGGTCGGCTCGGCCGACACGGAGAAAGACGCGCTGGCGAAAATTCGTACATTAAGGCCAGAGGTGCTGGTAGTGGATATCAAGTTGCGCGAAGGTAATGGATTGAATGTTCTGGCGCAGTTGAAGCTCTCGTTCGATGACGGAACAAGGCCGAAGATCGTGGTATTCACCAATTACCCACGTCAGGAATATTTGCGCAATTCAAAGCAGCTCGGCGCGGATTACTTTCTGGACAAGTCAACGCAATTTTCCGATCTGCCTAGGATACTGATAGGGATTAGTAACGAAAGCCATTCAGATTCTTCGTTGCGCCATTGACCAACCGCATTGTTCGATTTTAAGGAGAAGACTTATGCTGCACTATGCCGTTGTGTTTTTCGTTATCGCCATCATTGCGGCGATCTTCGGTTTTGGCGGTATTGCGGCCGGCGCTGCGGAAATTGCGAAGATTCTTTTCTTCATCTTCGTCGTCCTGTTTGTCATTTCCTTGATTGTCGGTCTGGTCAGACGCTGACGATTCCGTTTCTGATTTCCGTCCTTGTCCTTTGTCCTTCATGTCGGAGAGTTTGAAAATGAAAAAATTGATCGGTGCTGCCCTTCTTGCCTCTTTCGCATTGGCGCTGGCTGGTTGCAACACGGTTCAGGGCGCCGGAAAAGATGTCGAGCGGACCGGCGAGAAAATTCAGGACGCGTCCAAGAAGTAGGCTCGGAAGGGAAAGGAACCATGTCACCTAGCAGTTCGTCGCTGTGGACGAAGACGGTTGCACTGGGCGTGATCGTGGTAGCCACTGTAGTTGGCAACGTATCGCTGTCGGCGGCTGGCCCCACACCGGCAGTCGAGACGACATCCGGTTTCGGTTTTTCGAAATTCGATTATTCAGCCACCGGTGTAGAGCGCGATTCGCTTCCTTCGCTGCCCGCCGATCTTCCGGATATCGTCCCCTCGGCCGAGCTCGGGCAGGTCGTTCCTGCAATTTACGCCTGGGATCCTGACGTGCGTTTCGTGTTCTATCGCCATGTCAGTAAATGGATGTGAAACGATCCGTTTGGCAACAATCCATCTCGAAGGACGAATCATGAACTGGGACATTACCATCGGCCAATGCAAGCAGAGTTATGGTCGTTATCTACAACGGCTTGGAAGTCGAATGGGAAATCGAAAATTGGTTCTGAGCGGTGAGCGTTCCGAATATTCCGGGCGCTTGCAGATGCGTTATGGAACGCTCAAACATCAGGCGCTGTGGAATCTCAGTCCTTCTCCGATACGTGTGGATGACGAGCCGCACCACAATCTGGGTTCGGTAGAGAAATCGATGTCGCTTTGATCGGTGCCGTTTCGATCGCCGCAATCGGGATTTATTTTTCCAATTACTTTAAAGAACGGAATCATGAGAAATATTCAAATACTCCTAAGTACCGTAATCACTTCGCTTTGTCTCATGGCCTCGGGAACCGCGTTGGCCACAACCAAAGCCGAATACAACGCGGCCAAGGACAAGGCCAAGTCCGAATACAAGATCGCCGATGACAAGTGCGGCGGCCTGTCCGGCAATGCCAAGGACATTTGCAAAGCCGAAGCCAAGGGTGCCCGCAAGAAGGCCGAAGCGAATGCCGAAGCCGAATACAAGAACACGCCCAAGGCGCGCCAGGACGCCGCGATCGCTGCGGCCGATGCCGACTACGACGTTGCCAAGGAAAAATGCGACGACAAGGCCGGCAATGACAAGGACGTTTGCGTGAAGGAGGCCAAGGCCGTCCAGACCAAGGCCAAAGGCGACGCGAAGGCGATGCAGAAGTCCACGACGGCTCGCAACGACGCGGCCGAAGACACGCGTGACGCGAAGTACAAGGTCGCGATGGAAAAGTGCGATGCGCTCGCGGGCGACCCGAAGAATGCCTGCCAGAAGAACGTGAAGGCCAAGTACGGGAAGTAAGACTGCGGCCCGCCTGCTCTCGTTTGACAAAGCTCCGGTCTCCGGAGCTTTTTTTTGCAAGGGCGCTCCCATATAATCCACGCCTTTGCGCGGATCGGCCCCCGCAGACCACTTCCAGGACATCGCGCGAAATCGCGCGATGCTGCGCACCATGCCCATCTACTCCTATCGTTGCGATGACTGCGAGCACGCGAAAGACGTGCTCCAGAAAATTTCCGATCCGCCACCGGCCGTGTGCCCGTCGTGCGGGGCGGCCGCATTCCGCAAACAGGTCACGGCCGCTGGATTCCAACTCAAGGGATCGGGCTGGTACGTGACCGATTTCCGCAATCCATCCGCGGGCAAGGCGGCCGTGAAGGACAAAGGCGACAAGGATACCGGCGTGGCGGAGGCTGCGTCGAGCGCCGACAAACCCCCGTCAGGCGGCGATGCGAGCACGCCCGAGAAAGGCACCACGCCAGCGACCACCGCTGCATCGTCCGCAAGCGACAAGCCTGCCGCGAGCCCCGTGCCGAGCGATTCCTCGCGCAAGGCATCGAGCAATACGCCGAGCGCCGCCCCCGGCTCGTCGTCCGCATCGGCGTCCAGCTGATCGCGACGATGCTCAAGAAGTATTTCTTCACGGGGCTGCTGATCCTCGTTCCGCTCGCCATCACGCTCTGGGTCCTGAATCTGATCGTGACGACGATGGACCAGACGCTGCTGCTGTTGCCGGCGTCGATCCGCAACGAGGCGCCGTTCAACATTCCGGGAATGGGCGTGATCCTCACGCTCGCGATCGTGCTCGTCGTCGGCATATTGGGCCGCAACTTCATCGGGCGGCGTCTGGTCGTCTGGTGGGAGGTTTTGCTGGCGCGCATTCCGATCGTCTCGACCATCTATTCGTCCGTCAAGCAGGTGTCCGATACCCTGTTTTCGCCCTCGGGCCAGGCCTTTCGCAAAGCCGTGCTGGTCGAGTTCCCACGCCAGGGCGTATGGACCGTGGGCTTCGTCGTGGGAAATCCCGGTGCGCCGTTGCAGCGACCGCTGACCGGCGAGCACGCGAGCGTCTATGTGCCGACCGCGCCCAATCCCACGTCCGGCTACATCCTCATCGTTCCGATCGAGCAGATCGTCGATCTGGACATCAGCGTGGACGAAGCGCTCAAGTTCGTCGTTTCGATGGGCGTGGTGGCGCCCGGTGCGCGCGTAGCATCAACAACGGTCGTCGCACCCGCGCCCACCTGATTCCGGAGTTCTCATGCGTACCCACTATTGCGGTCTGGTCACCGCACAAGCGCTAGGCCAACCCGTTGTTCTATACGGCTGGGTTCATCGCCGGCGCGATCATGGCGGAGTCATCTTCATCGACCTGCGCGATCGCGAAGGCATCGCCCAGATCGTCTGCGACCCTGATCGCGCCGAAACTTTTGCGATCGCCGAATCGCTGCGCAACGAGTTCTGTGTGATGGTCAAAGGCGTGGTTCGGGCACGACCGGAAGGTACTGCCAATGCGGCGATGAAGTCGGGCGCAATCGAAGTGCTCGCCCACGAGATCGAGGTGCTCAACGCCTCCGTGACGCCGCCCTTCCAGCTCGATGACGAAAACCTCTCGGAGACCACGCGCCTCACGCATCGCGTGCTCGACCTGCGCCGACCGATGATGCAGAAGAACCTGATGCTGCGTTATCGCGTCGCGATGGAGGTGCGCAGATATCTCGATACCGAAGGCTTCATCGACATCGAGACGCCGATGCTGACCAAGAGCACACCCGAAGGCGCGCGCGACTACCTGGTGCCCAGCCGCGTCAACCCGGGCATGTTCTTCGCGCTGCCGCAGTCGCCGCAACTGTTCAAGCAATTGCTGATGGTGGCCGGGTTCGATCGCTACTATCAGATCGTCAAGTGCTTTCGCGACGAAGACCTACGCGCGGACCGTCAACCCGAGTTCACGCAGATCGACTGCGAGACCTCGTTCCTCAACGAGACCGACATCCGCGCCATCTTCGAGACGATGACGCGCCACGTGTTCAAGACCGTGATGGATGTCGAGCTCCCGCCGTTTCCGGTGATGCCGCACGCGGTAGCGATGGCGCGCTTCGGATCGGACAAGCCCGATCTGCGCGTCAAGCTCGAATTCACCGAACTGACCGACGCGATGCGCGACGTGGACTTCAAGGTGTTCGCCGCGGCGGCCAGCAGCGACGGCGGCCGCGTGGTCGCACTTCGCATTCCCGGCGGCGGCGCCACCAACGGCGGCTTCCCGCGGTCGGAGATCGATGCCTATACGCAGTTCGTCGCCATCTATGGCGCCAAGGGTCTGGCGTACATCAAGGTCAACGATCTTTCGCAGGGCGATCTGCGCGCGGGCCTGCAATCGCCGATCGTCAAGAACATTCACGACGCCGCGTTGAAGACGATCATCGAGCGCACCGGGGCAAGAGACGGCGATCTGATCTTCTTCGGCGCCGATCGCGCCAAGGTGGTCAACGATGCGATGGGCGCGCTGCGCGTGAAGATCGGCCATTCGGAATTCGGCAAGCGGACCGGGCTCTTCGAAGCCGGCTGGTGTCCGCTGTGGGTCGTCGATTTCCCGATGTTCGAATACGACGAGGGCGAGGGCCGCTTCACTGCTGCCCACCATCCCTTCACCGCACCGAAAGATGGCGACGAGAACTTCCTCGCGACCGATCCCGCACGCTGCACCGCCAAGGCCTATGATCTGGTGCTCAACGGCTGGGAGATCGGCGGCGGCTCGGTCCGTATCCATCGCGAAGACGTGCAGAGCAAGGTGTTCCGCGCGCTCAAGATCGACGCCGAGGAAGCGCAGGAAAAATTCGGCTTCCTGCTCGATGCGTTGCGCTACGGCGCGCCTCCGCACGGCGGCATCGCCTTCGGTCTCGATCGCCTGGTGACGATGATGGCCGGCGCCGAGTCGATCCGCGACGTGATCGCGTTCCCGAAGACGCAGCGCGCGCAAGACCTCCTGACCGAGGCGCCCAGCGCAGTCGATGAGCGCCAGTTGCGCGAACTGCATATCCGGCTGCGCACCAGCGAGCGCACATCTGCGACGGCGAGCGGCGGCGATGGCGACGTCGAGAATACGGAGCAGCGTGCGGCCTGAGTCGTCGCGACCGTCGATCGCATCGCGCACACAGACCGTATCGCGCACCGACGACGCATGACACGCGCGACGCGACGCGCCTTTCCCGCGGCCGTGCTGGTGGCCCTCGTCATCGCCGCGCTTGCCTTGGGTGGCGCGGCCTGGTGGTTCAACGCGCGAACCCGTCCCGATGCTGTTTCGAACCGCGTCGTCGCACAACTCGTCGAGCGCCATCCGGGCGCGAGCGTCGCAACACTCGGCCATGCGCTGCTGCGCGTCACGATGCCCTCGGGCCTCTACATCGACGCGCGCCTCGAACCGACGATTCAGAAGTGTCGCGACGATCGCTTCGATTGCTCGAACGCGATCGATCGTATCGTCGCGGACGTCGAGCGTGCAGGGCTCCTGTCGGCCAGGCCGCGGCTGGCCGATCTTCGCGCGAGGGTCATCGGCGAAAGCTCACCGGGCTTTCGCTTCGGCTTCGTGACCGAGCCGCTGATCGGCGCGCTGGAAGTGCGCTATGCGCTGGTCGCGGGCGCAGCCTCCACGTTCGTCACGTCGACCATCGCCGATCGCCTCGGCGTCGATCGCGCGCAGTTGAGACAGGCCGCCCTTATGAACCTCGCGGCCGAAGGCGAGGCGCGCGCCGAACTGCTGTCCGATAGCCCGGGCGTCTATCGCGTGATCTCGAACGACGATGCCGTCGCCGATCTGCTCGACGCGGCTCGCATGCAAAAGCTTGCGACGCTGGTCGGATCGAACCGCCTCTATTGCGCCGTGCCCGAACGCGGGGTGCTCCTGCTCGTGCGCGCCGATGCCGCGGGAAAGCAGGCGCTGATCCAGCGCGCCCGCTCGCGCAGCGGTCGAACGCTGGGTAGAGAACGGGATGACGCACGACCTGGTGCGGAACCCGGCGGGCGATCCGGCCAATCGGAACTGTTCGTCTATGACAAGGGCGCACCCGAAGGCCAAGCGCTGTCCATGGCCGGAACCGGCCCCTGATCACGCATGAATGAGCCCTACAAGATCCCGCGATCGGTCCTCGTCGTGATTCACACGCACGATCTGCACGTGCTGCTGCTCGAACGCGCCGACCGCGCCGACCACTGGCAGTCGGTGACCGGCAGCGTCGATGCGCCAGCCGAGCCGCTACGCCAGGCCGCGATTCGCGAGGTCGCCGAAGAGACCGGCATCGCGGCCGATCGCGACGGCGCGCTGGTCGATTGGAACCATGCGATCGAATACGATATCTATCCCCACTGGAGGCATCGCTATGCCCCCGGCGTCATGCGCAATCAGGAGCACTGGTTCGGTCTCGCATTGCCTGACGACTTTCCTTCTCGCGAGGCGGTGCGCGTTGCCCCTCGCGAACATTTGCAATACGCTTGGCTCCCCTTTCGAGAGGCAGCCGCGCGGTGCTTCTCGCCGAGCAACGCCGAAGCCATTCTTCAGTTGCCGCGACGATGCAAGACGACCGCAAGATTCCCATGACCAATGACGCCGCAGGCGATGCCGCGAGTGCCACCGCGGCGGATGCGCTGGTGCAGGAGCGCGATGCATCGCTCGCCGTATCCGACGAAACGGTTCCGCAGTCCGCAACGCGCTTGCGCATCGCGACCTACAACATCCACAAGGGTGTCTCCGCGATGTCGCGCAAGAATCGCATCCACGATCTGCGCTTGGGACTGCACGCGCTCGAAGCCGACCTCGTGTTCCTTCAGGAAGTGCAGGGGCGCAACGACCAGCACGCCGAGCGTTTCGACAACTGGCCCGAGGTCGCGCAGCACACGTTCCTTGCCGGCGATCGCTGGGCGCAGACCGCCTATGGCCGCAACTCGGTGCGCACCGATGGCGACCACGGCAACGCGCTCCTGTCGCGCTTTCCGCTGATCGCGCACGAGAACATCGACATCTCGGATCACCGCTTCGAGTCGCGCGGCCTGCTGCATGGCGAGTTCGAAGTCGACGGCGTGCGCGTGCATTGCATCTGCGCGCATCTCGGCCTGTTCGAAGAAAGCCGCGTGCGCCAGGCCGACGCGATGATCGCGCGCATCCGCTCGCACGTTCCCAACGATGCCCCACTGGTGATCGCGGGCGACTTCAACGACTGGCGGCATCGCCTGGGCCGGCGATTGGTCGAAAGCCTGGGCGTGCGCGAAGTGTTCTCGTCAATGGAGACTAGCACCGAGAGACGCAGTGCGGCGCTAGCGCGGCGTGCGACCGGCTATGTGCAAAAGCACGGTGCCCGCATCGGCGACACGATCGCTGCGCCGTTCACTGCGAAGTCCGCTGCGAAGTCCGCCGCAAAATCGGCCGCGGCCGGCACCTCTGCGAAAGTCGCGGCGGAGTCTGCGGCGACTTCAGCCCGCATAGCGGCCCCCGCGCGCACCTACCCCGCCGGCTTCCCGCTGCTGCGCCTCGATCGCGTGTATGTGCGCGGCTTCAAGATCGCGTCGGCGCAGGTCCTTACCGGCCCCGCGTGGCGCAAGCTCTCCGACCATGCGCCCATCCTGGCGGAGCTCGTCTTCGATCCGCAGTGAAGTTCGAAGACGGCAATCGCGTCGAGCTGTTGTGCGGTGGCGGCGAGTTTTTCCCGGCATTGATCGCCGCCGTCGAGAACGCTGAAAAAGAGGTCTATCTTGAAACCTACATCTATAACGACGACGACACCGGCCGGCGAGTGACCGAGGCGCTCGCAGCCGCCGCGCGCCGCAAGGTCATGGTGCGTGTGTCGGTCGATGGCTTCGGCTCGGCCAACCTCGCGCAACCGATTTACAAGGCGCTCGAAGACGCCGGCGTCGAGATCGTGGTGTTCCGTCCCGAATACGCGTTCTGGAAAAGCGGCCTGAAATTCTTCTCGCGCGAGCGGCTGCGGCGCCTGCATCGAAAGCTCGCGATGATCGATCGCAAACTCGTGTTCTGCGGCGGCATCAACATCGTCGATGACCTGGCCGATCCCAATCGTGGCCCGCTCGAGGCGCCACGCTTCGATTTCACCGCGCGCGTGGAGGGCCCGATCGTCGGACCGATCTCGGCCTACATGCTCAATCAATGGCTGCGCCTGGACTGGAAGCGGATCGCGAGCAAGCACGGGGAGCTGCAACGTGCGATCGACACCTGGTTGTCGCGGCGCGAATGGGCCAACCCTCATCCCGACGGCGGCAACGTCCGCGTGGCTTTTCTCACGCGCGACAACCTGCGCAATCGGCGCAGCATCGAGCGCGCCTATCTGGTGGCGATCAAGCTGGCGAAAAAGGAAATCATTCTTTGCAATGCCTATTACTTCCCGGGCCGCCGCTTTCGCAAGACCTTGATCGCCGCGGCCCAACGCGGCGTACGCGTGCGCCTGCTCTTGCAGGGGCGATCGGAGTATCCGATTCAGCACTACGCCAGCCAGGTCTTGTATGCCGAGTTGTTGGCTGCCGGCATCGAGATTCACGAATACACGCGCGGCTTTCTTCACGCGAAGGTCGGCGTGGTCGATGGTGGATGGGCAACGGTCGGTTCATCGAACATCGATCCGTTCAGCCTCTTCCTCGCGCGCGAGGCCAACATCGTGGTGCTCAACGAGGCATTCGCGGGCCCCTTGCGCGCGAGGCTCGAAGAGGCGATCGCGCACGACGCCACGCCGGTCCAGGCCGAGCGGCTGATCAAGAGCGGCATCGCCGCGCGTGCTCTCCACGCGCTGTCCTACGCTGCCTTGCGCTTTGCCGTCTATATCAGCGGGCATGCCAATCAATATTGAGGATCCTTCAAGTCACGCGGGTCGGATCGCGCCGCCTCGGGCGTGCAGCGACGATCTCGTCGTGCTGAGACCGCAAGGTCTCTATTGCCCGGCCGGCGATTTCTACATCGACCCGTGGCGGCCGGTCGATCGCGCCGTGATCACGCACGCGCACGCCGACCACGCGCGCATCGGACACGGTCACTATCTTGCGGCGGCGCCTGGCGAAGGCGTACTGCGCGCGCGTCTGGGCGCGATCGATCTGCAGACCCTGCCGTATGGCGAGGCGGTGGTGCACAACGGCGTGCGCGTGTCACTGCATCCCGCCGGGCACGTGCTCGGGTCCGCGCAAATTCGTCTCGAGCACGAGGGCCGCGTGTGGGTCGCCTCGGGCGACTACAAGTTCATGCAGGGGGACGATGTCGACCCAACCTGCACGCCGTTCGAGCCGGTGCGTTGCGACGTGTTCATCACCGAATCGACCTTCGGCTTGCCGATCTATCGCTGGTCGCCTCAGCGTGAAATCTTCGCGGGCATCGATAGCTGGTGGCGGGGCAATGCCGACAACGATCGCGCGTCCGTGCTGTTCTGCTATGCGTTCGGCAAGGCGCAACGCGTGCTTGCAGGCGTGGATGCGACGATCGGCCCGATCTTCTGCCACGGTGCGATCGAGCCGCTCAATCGGGCCTATCGCGACGCAGGCGTGGGGTTGCCGCCGACCACGCTGGTCTCCGAGGTCGCCGATAAGACCCGCTTTCGGAAAGGCCTGGTGCTTGCGCCGCCATCGGCCGCGGGCTCGACGTGGATGCGACGCTTTGGCGAATACAGCGACGCGTTCGCGTCCGGGTGGATGCTGTTGCGCGGGGCGCGGCGCAGGCGCGGCGTGGATCGTGGCTTCGTACTATCGGATCACGCGGACTGGCCGGGCCTGCAGGCCGCCATCGCCGCGAGTTGTGCCAACCGCGTCATCGTCACGCACGGCGATGTGGCGGTGATGGTGCGATGGTCGAACGAGAGCGGCCTCGAGGCCGAGGCGTTCGAAACCGAGTACGGCGATGAGACCGAGGCGGTGGAAGATTTGAAAGCGCCGCAGGCCGCGACGTGATCCTCGCGTTCAGTTGCGACATGGGTCACCGCGTCGATCGCTTCGTGGCCGTCGTTCCCGATGCAGTGGATTGCCTGGCAAGCGACGGAGTCGCTGTGTTCATCCCGAAGATGGTCGGATTGGGTCGGAACGACTCGACGCCATCGCGGCCGTTGCGCTTGACCGCATACATCGCTTCCTCGGCTGCGGCCAACAGTTCACGTGGTGAGCCCACGTCGCTCGCCTCGGCGACGCCGACGCTGATGGTGACCGAAACCGGAACGGGCTTGCCGCCGCTTTGCGCCGAGAACGGCGCCTCGGCCATGCGCTCGCGCAGTTGCTCGGCCAGCTCGACGGCTTCCTTGCGGTAATTGGGAACGATCACCGCGAATTCGTCACCGCCGTAGCGTGCCACCACTTCAGTTCGCCGCAGGCGCGACGAAATGCGCCGCGCGACCTCGCGAAGAATCGCATCGCCCGCGAGATAGCCCCATTCATCGTTGATCGCCTTGAGTTGATCGATATCGACGATCAATAACGAAAGCGCGGTGGCATAGCGCGCGCGAAAGGTCCACTCCTGAACCAGCTTGCGATCGAAGTCGCTGCGGTTAGCCACGCCGGTCAGTTCGTCGGTGGTAGCCGATTCGATCAGGCGTCGCTCGAGTGCGCGCCTTGCTCCGAATTCGACCTTGAGCAGAAACCAGAACCCGAGCGATAACAGGGCCACCAGCGACAGGGAACCGACCATGATCCAGGTCGATTTCTCGCTCGCATCGCGCTGCAAGGCGCGATAGCGCTCGAGGCGCTTGCCCTCGTCGTCGCGCATCGCCGCGATCAGGTTGTCGATCTCGTCGAGCGAGCCGCCCGTCGGCGCTTCGTAGGGCCGCAAGCCGAGCGCGAATTTTCTGTTGATCAGGGGGCCGAGCCGGGACAGGTGCTCGAGCTGGCTGGGCTCGTCGCCGGCAAGCGGCCCGAGCGCGGCCAGATTCAGGCGCACCTGAAAGCGCGCGAGGTCGTAGCGATCGCCATCCGAACGGTCGCGGCTGCGACCGCTCAACAGGTCGCGCCCCGCCATATCGACGTCGCGCAAGGCAAGCTGAAGCTTGTCGAGCGTGGCGGCGACCTCGATCGAGCGGATCGATCGCTTGGCTGCATCGGCCGCCTCGTTGTTGACGCGATGTACCACAAGCGCCATGACTGCGAGCACCACCGCCGCGAGAATGCTGGTCAGCATCAGGGCGCGTTCGATCACGCTCGAGCGCGGCGTCATCGGCCGGAAGATCTGGCGCATTGCTCGAGGGATTCTGGCCATCATGGGAAGCTATCATGCCGAATGGCTGCGGGCCTGTGCCGTCCGGCCTGCGAACCCCCGCCGCTCGTCGCCGTCGCGCTGCACCGCATCCCTGGCAACCGCGCAGGCAAGACTCGAATGAAATATTTCTCGCGCCTGTTCTCGGAACTCGACGCATCGACCGCGACGCGCGACAAGCAGGCTGCGCTGGTCCGCTATTTTGTCGAAATCGCTCAGCGCAGCATCGAGCAGGGCCGCCCCGCAGGGGCAATGATCGACGCAACCGTCGACAACAACGCCAGCAAGACTTCAACCGAGCCCGAGCGCGACGCCGCGTGGGCCGTCTATTTCCTGGCCGGCGGCAAGCCCCGTCAGACCGTGCCGACCCGCATCCTGCGCGAGACCGCGCGCAGCGTCGCCGACTTGCCGGAATGGCTGTTCGAGGAGAGCTATCAGGCGGTGGGCGACCTCGCGGAAACCATCGCGCACATCCTGCCGCCACCTTCGCGTCACTCCGAGCTCGGCCTCGCACGATGGATCGAAGAGCGCCTGCTCGCCTTGAAGGGAGAGTCGCCCGAGACCATTTCGCACCACCTTGCCGATTGGTGGGATGAGCTCGACACGGCCGAGCGCTTCCTGCTGACCAAGCTGATCGGCGGCGGCTTTCGCGTGGGCGTATCGAAGCTCTCGGTCACGCGTGCGCTGGCCACCGTCTCGGGCATCGACCCGAAGATCGTCGCGCATCGGTTGATGGGCTATACCGATGGCCGCGCACGACCGAGCGCCGCGAACTATCGCGCGTTGATTGCGCCAACCGCTTCGGCCGAGACTGAAGCCAGCCCGGAAGGTGGTCCATTCGACTCGCACGGAGCGTACGAGCGGCGCGGCCAGCCCTATCCCTTCTTTCTCGCGCACGCGTTGAACGAATCGATCGAGCGCTTCGATGCCTTGCTCGGCTCGATTGACGACTGGCAAGTCGAGTGGAAATACGATGGCATCCGCGGGCAACTGGTGGTTCGCGACGGCGAGGCTTTCCTGTGGTCGCGCGGCGAAGACCTCGTGACCGAACGCTTTCCCGAAATGGCCGCATTGTCGGCGCGCATCCCCGACGGCACGGTGATCGACGGCGAGATCCTGGTCTGGCATGCGAACGATACGAACGCAGCGGATACGCCCGCGTCCTTTGCCGATCTGCAGACCCGCATCGGCCGCAAGACCCTTTCGAAGAAGATCCTCGCCGAGAAACCGGTGGTGCTGGTCGCCTACGACCTGCTCGAACAGGACGGCGCCGATCTGCGCGGTGAGCCGCAAGCGGCGCGGCGCGCGCGGCTCGAGGCGCTGGTCGCCGCAATCGACGATTTCACCTTGCGGCTCTCGCCCGTGCTGCGAGCGGATTCGTGGCCTTCGTTCGCGACCCTGCGCAACGAAGCCCGCGCGCGCGGCGTCGAAGGCTTCATGTTGAAGCGCCGCGATGCGCGCTATGGCGTCGGCCGCACCAAGGACGTGGGCACTTGGTGGAAATGGAAGATCGATCCCCTGTCTGTCGATGCGGTGCTGATCTATGCGCAGCGCGGGCACGGCCGGCGCGCGTCTCTCTACACCGACTTCACGTTCGCTGTGTGGGATCGCGAGCCGGGCGTCGAGGCCGATCGGGCGCGCACGCTGATCCCGTTCGCGAAAGCCTATTCGGGACTCACCGATGAAGAGATGGCCAAGGTCGATGCGATCGTGAAGAAGACCACGATAGAAAAATTCGGCCCGGTGCGCAGCGTCAAGCCCACGCAGGTCTTCGAGCTCGGCTTCGAAGGCATACAGCGTTCGTCGCGCCACAAGTCGGGCATCGCGGTGCGCTTTCCGCGCATGCTGCGCTGGCGCATCGACAAGCCCATCGAAGAGGCCGACACGATCGCCAGCCTGCAAAGCCTGCTCGATGCGCGGTGACGCGCGCGTGGCGCAACCGTCAGGCGAGTTCGTGCGCGGACATGCGCCGCGACAACTCGCTGCCTCGCGCTCGAAGGAAGCGCTCGAGACGCAACCGATAGTCGGCCGGCGCGGCCCCGCGCACCGACGCACGATCGGCCAGCGCGGCACGCCACGCCCGCAGCTTCGGCGTGTCGTTGAAGAAGCCGAAGTCGTCGATCGCATCGAATGTTTCGAAATAGCGAAACACCGGCGCGAATGCGGCATCGACCAGTGTGAAGCGGCTGCCGGCAAAGAACGGCGCCTTCCCCGTTGCTGCTTCGACCTGGCCGAATTTCGCACGCAGTTCACGCTGCTTCGCACCGAGCGTCTCTACGTCGGGTGCGTTGTAGAAACCGGCAATCGTGTTCAGGATCGCCGACGCAAATTCGATCCACGCGCGATGCTGCGCGCGCGCCAACGGATCGTCGGGATGCATGCGCGGCGCAATCGTGTCGTCCAGGTATTCGCAGATCACCGCCGACTCGAAGATCGCGGTATCGCCCACCACCAGTAGCGGCGTCTTGCCGAGCGGAGAAACCGCCAGGAACCAGTCGGGTTTGTTCACAAGATCGATGTCACGCCGCTCGAAAGACGTGGCTTTTTCGATCAGCGTGATCGCGGCGCGCTGCACGTAGGGGCACAGGGCGTGGCTGACGAGCACCAGCGGCGGCGTCCCATATTCCATTCGAAGATTCATAATAGTTGCATTTGCAATGATAACGAACGCAATCATATAGGCACTGTAAACTGATTGCAAGTGCAATCATCGACGGCGCCATGACCAAACCGCAAAGCTCGTCCGCGTGGAGCCTGTTCCTGACGCTGCACGCCAACCTGATCGGCGCGATCGAGCGACGGCTCGGCGATGCGAACCTTCCCCCGCTAACCTGGTACGACGCGTTGTGGGCGCTGGAATGCGCGCCCGAACATCGCTTGCGCATGCACGAGTTCGAACAGCGCATGGTGATTTCCCGCAGCAACGTCACGCGTCTGATCGATCGGCTGGAGACCGCCGGGCTGGTGCGCCGCGAGCGTTCCGACGAAGACCGGCGCGGCGCTTTCGCAGTCCTCACTCGGAAAGGCGGCGCGACCCGCAAACGCATGTGGAAGATCTACGAACGCGCCATCGAGGACGTCTTCGAGGCGCATTTGACGACGGGGGAGCTGCGTGATGCCGAGGCGATCTTTCGCAAGCTGCTCGACAAGCATCGCGCCGCGGTCGCGGCGACGGCGCGCTAGCGGCGCCGTCTGCTCATTTCTCGGCATGGACGACGTGCACGAGATCAACATCGCGCCCACCCTGGCCGATGCAACAACGCTCGCTGCTACCAAGGAGATCGCGCATCACGCAGCGATCGAACTCGCGCGACGCTTCTAGCCGGGAGTGGCAAGGGAACTGCGGTCGGGCAGCATTAGATAATCGCGCTTTTGTCTCCCCGCGCCCACGACGGCGCCGATCTGCATGATGATTCACGGCGTCGACTTCACGAGCACTCCGCGCCGCGCGAAGCCGATCGCGGTCGCGACGCTTGAAGAGTCCGGGCCGGATCGCTTCGCGCTCGTGGCGATCGAGGCTTTCGCGGACTGGCCGGCCTTCGAGGCGTTTCTCGCGCGGCCGGGGCCGTGGCTCGCGGCCTTCGATTTTCCCTTCGGGCTGCCGCGCGCTTTGATCGAACATTTCGATTGGCCGCGCGATTGGCGCATGGTCATGCGGCACTATGCGTCGCTCGATCGCGCATCGATTCGCGTCTTGTTCAAGGCCTGGTGCGACGCGCGTCCGGCCGGATCGAAGTTCGCGCATCGCGCCACCGACGCGCCGGCGGGGTCGAGCCCGTCGATGAAGTGGGTCAACCCGCCGGTCGCCTGGATGATGCATGCCGGTGTGCCGCGCTTGATCGGCGCCGGCGTTTGCATCCCCGGGCTGGCTGACGATGCTCGTCACGTCGATGCGGGACGCGTCGCGCTCGAGGGTTACCCGGGCTTCGTCGCGCGATCGATCACGCGCGCGTCGTACAAGTCCGACAAGCGTTCCATGCAGACCGCCGCGCGTCGTGACGAGCGCGCGCGCATCGTCGCGGCACTCGAATGTGGCGCGCATCGCCTGGCGATACGCATTGCATTCGGTTCTGAGCAGCGCGCGAACCTGATCGACGAGGGCAGCGCCGATCGGCTCGATGCGGTGCTGTGCGCGACGCAGGCCGGCTGGGCGTGGCAACAGAAAGAGGCGGGCGACGATCGTTACGGCCTGCCCGATGCGATCGATCCACTCGAAGGCTGGATTGTCGGCGACCCGCCAATCGAGACGCCGGCGCTCGCATGAGTATCGCTGCATGAGCCGGCGTCGCAGAGATTCCAAGGAGAGTGGCGCCGGAGGCCGCAGCAACTGGGGCTTGCCGTCGACGCTCGCGGGCAGCAATCACCTGGGCAAGCAACTCGATCGCAAGCGTCGTGAAGTGGCCGCGGCGAAACAAAAGGCTGCGGCTGCTGCGCTGGAAGCACCGCCCGCAGATGCCGATGTCGATCGACGCGCGGCGCCTCCGAGTCCCGCGCCACGTGAGCGGCGCACGCCGCCCGGCCCGCTGCCCGCGCCCGAGGCAATCGATGCGTGGCTCGCTTTGCGCGGCATCGCGCCGTTCCCGTTTCAATGCGAGACCTGGGGCCACATCGTGGCGGGCCGATCCGGTCTGCTGCACGCGACCACCGGCGCGGGCAAGACCTATGCGGCGTGGCTCGGCGCGCTGCGCCGCGAACTCGTGCGTGCATCCACAGGCGCCGCGAAGCGGCCTCCCACGCGCAAGCTCCGCGTGCTGTGGATCACGCCGATGCGTGCGCTCGCCGCCGACACGACGCGCGCGCTTGCCGATGCGGCCTCGGGCATCGGTCTGGATTGGGAAGTCGCGATGCGCACCGGCGACAGCGATGCGGCCACGCGCACGCGGCAATCGAAGCATCTGCCCGAAGCGCTGGTCACGACGCCCGAGTCGATGACATTGTTCCTTGCGCGCGCCGATGCCGAGAACCTGCTCGACGATGTCGCCGTGGTGGTGGTCGATGAATGGCACGAGTTGATGGGCAGCAAGCGCGGCGTGCAGACGCAACTCGCGCTGGCGCGTTTGCGGCTATGGAATCCGAAGCTGATCGTGTGGGGACTGTCGGCCACGCTCGGTAATCTCGAAATAGCGCGTCACGCACTGCTGGGCCTCGACGCGAAAGGAAAACCGCGACGCGGCGTGATGGTCAAGGGGGAAATGGGCGATAAATTCGGGCCGAAAGAGATCGTGATCGACACGTTGATCCCCGAGGCTATCGAACGCTTTCCATGGGGCGGGCACCTCGGCATCAAGCTCGTCGATGCGGTCGTGGCCGAGATCGAGAAGTCGTCGACAACGCTGGTCTTCACCAACGTGCGCAGCCAGGCCGAGATCTGGTACCAGACGCTGCTCGCCGCCAAACCCGAGTGGGCCGGCGTGCTCGCGCTACATCACGGCTCGCTCGATCGCGAGGTGCGCGACTGGGTCGAGGCGGGGCTGAAAGCTGGCAGCCTGAAAGCCGTGGTTTGCACAGCCTCGCTCGACCTCGGCGTGGACTTCCTGCCGGTCGAGCGCGTGCTGCAGATCGGCTCGGCGAAGGGCGTCGCGCGCTTGTTGCAACGTGCCGGTCGTTCCGGCCACGCACCGGGACGCGCATCACGCGCGACGCTGGTGCCGACCAACGCGCTCGAACTCGTCGAAGCCGCGGCGGCGCGCAGAGCCGTGGCCGCACGCCGCGTCGAACCGCGCACCGCGCCCAACAAGCCGCTCGACTGCCTCGTGCAGCATCTGGTGACGATCGCCGCCGGCACCGGCTTCGTCGCCGACGAATTGTTCGGTGAAGTCCGCACCACGTGGTCGTATCGCGAACTGACGCGAGACGAATTCGACTGGGCGATCGCGTTCGACGAAGGGGGCGGTTCGTCGCTGTCGGCCTATCCCGACTATCACCGGATTGCTCTAAGCCCGGCCCTCGCGCCGGCACCCGACGACGGAAGCGCTACGGAGCGCGACGTCTATCGCGTCCCTCACCCCGACCTCGCGCGACGCCACCGCATGAGCATCGGCACCATCGTCTCGGACACCGCGATGTTCGTCGCATGGCTCGCCACCGGCGCGAAGCTCGGGCAGATCGAAGAAGGCTTCATTGCGCGCATGAAGCCCGGCGACGTGTTCGTGTTCGCAGGCCGCGTGCTCGAGCTCGTTCGCGTGCGCGACATGACCGCCTATGTGAAGAAGGCCACGAGAAAACACGGTCGCGTGCCGGCATGGTCGGGCAGCCGCATGCCGCTGACGAGCGAATTGGCCGATGCATCGCTGGACATGCTGCATCGGGCCGCCCACGCGAACGATGCGTGGTTCAAAAACGAACCCGAGATGCGCGCGGTCAGGCCGCTGCTCGAACTGCAGCAGCGCTGGTCCGCATTGCCCGAGACCGGTCGCCTGGTATGCGAGCTGATCGCATCGCGCGAAGGCCACCACTTTCTTTGCTATCCGTTCGGCGGCCGCATCGTACATATCGGCCTGGGCTCGCTCATCGCATGGCGCGCGGCACGTCATCAACCCGGCACGTTCTCGATCTCGATGAACGACTACGGATTCGAGCTGCTGTCGGCCGAGCCCTTCGATTGGGAGCGCCTGATCGCCGCAGGCCTGCTGTCGACCGACCACCTGCTCGAAGACATCCTTTCGTCGCTCAACGCCAGCGAACTCGCGCAGCGTCGCTTTCGCGAGATCGCACGCGTATCGGGTCTGGTGTTCTCGGGCTATCCGGGCGACCGCAAGTCGGCGCGGCACGTGCAGGCCAGTGCTAGCCTCTTCTACGAAGTCTTTCGCAAGCACGACGCCGGCAATCTGCTGCTCACGCAGGCCGAAACCGAGGCGCTGGAACAAGAGCTGGAGATCGGACGCCTGCGCGCAACGCTCGAACGCATCGCGCAGTGGGAACTGGTCGTGACGCGCCCCGCGCATGCGACGCCGTTCTCGTTTCCGCTGATGGTGGAGCGCTTTCGCGAGGAGGTCACGACGGAGAAGTTGAACGAGCGCATCGCGCGCCTGTTGTCGGAACTCGAGGAAGCGGCAGATTCCGACGTGCCGGCTGAAGCGACAAGCGGCGTGACGAAAGAATCGAGGGCCAAGAGCAAAAGGAAGGGTCCAACATGAGCACGATCCTGGACGGCGGCTGTCTCTGCGGCGCGGTGCGCTATCGCGCGAGCGTCGAAAATCTCGATGCCTACTACTGCCATTGCCGCATGTGCCAACTCGCCTTCGGCAACACGCGTGCAACTCTTTTCAATTTGCGCAAGGAGGAAGTGGCCTGGATCGCCGCGGCGCCGAGCTACTTCCATTCCAGCAAGTTCGCCAGGCGCGGCTTCTGCGGCCATTGCGGCACGCCGCTGTCGTTCGAGTATCTCGATTCGAAACGCATGGATCTTTCGGTCGGCAGCCTCGACGATCCCGGCGCGATGAAACCCACCAGCCATTTCGCGGTCGAGTCGCGCGTCGCATCGTTCCACGCAATCGACGGTCTGCCCGAACAACGGCTCGACGAGCATCAGGTCATCATGCAACGCTGGAAGGACAACTACGACGAAGCGGTTCAACCCGGCCCGCGACCCATCGCTGCAGAGGGGCAATAGAAAAGCTCCCCGACGATCTGGATAAAATGGCCGCATGCACCACACCGTCGTCGTCGCCGATCAAGTCCTGAACCTGCTGGCCGAACGCGCCGCATATTGGCCCGAGCGACGCATGTTGCTGGTCGCCGACGCGCACTTCGGCAAGGCCGCGACCTTCCGCGCACGCGGTGTGCCGGTGCCGCATGGGACCACCGCCGACAATCTCGCCCGCCTCGATGCTTTGATGACGCATTGGGACGTCGAGCGGATCGTGTTTCTCGGCGACTTCCTGCACGCGCGCGAAGCGCAGGCGAGGCCGACCATAGCCGCGCTCGCGCATTGGCGCGCCCGACATGCGCACGTCGCGATGACGCTGGTGCGCGGCAATCACGACGCGCATGCTGGCGACCCGCCTGCGCACCTGAAGATCGACGTGGTCGATGAATCCTGGACGATCGGCCCGTTCTCGATGCGCCATTACCCCCAGCCTTGCGAGCGCGGCTATGTGCTGGCGGGGCATCTGCATCCCGGCTACCGGGTCACCGGGCGCGCGGGCGATGGCTTGCGCCTGCCTTGCTTCTGGTTCGGCTGCGAAGCGGGTTCGCGCGTCGGCGTGTTACCGGCCTTTGGCGCATTCACCGGCACGTGGATCGTCGACGCATTGCCTGACGATCGTGTATTTGTGGTCGCGCCCGATGCGGTCCACGCGATCGATCGCCGGCGCGTCCGGATTGTCGGCTCGATCGCTTGAGTACGAAGAAGCCCGCTGCATCATCCGAAGCCACGCACGACGCCGGTGCGATCCGGCTCGACAAGTGGCTGTGGGCCGTGCGCTTCTATCGCACCCGCAGTGCCGCGGCAGCGGCGATCGATGCGGGTCAGGTGAGGGTCAACGAACAGCGTGTCAAGCCGGCCAAGGCGCTGCATGTGGATGACCTCGTGACGATGCGCATCGGTGGCATCGAGCGCGAAGTGCGCGTACGCATTCTTGCCGACGTGCGCGTTGCAGCGCCCATTGCGCAGACGCGCTATGCGGAAACCGACGTGAGTCTCGCCGCGCGCGAGGCTGCCGAAGCGCGGCGACGACTGGAGCGCGAGCCCGCTCATGCGCGCAAGGGCAGGCCCACGAAGCGGGACCGGCGAGAGCTAGCGACTTTCGTGGAGCGGACGCACGACGACGATCGGTTTTGAAATCCGCGCGAGTGACGATGGGTGTGCCGCATAAGGTAACCGTCACGGCACGAATCGCGTGACAAAAAAGCACGACCGTGCTAATTTGCGCGCTGACCTTCCGGCGCACCCGCGCCGAGTCCCGACCTCCGCTCGCCATGCGCAAAGGCCTGCAAACCCGCACCGCCATCCTCGAAGCCGCGCTCGACCTCGCCAGCCGCGATGGGCTCGAAGGCCTGACCATCGGCCTCTTGGCCGATCGCATGCAGATGTCGAAAAGCGGCGTGTTCGCGCATTTCGGCTCGCGCGAAGACCTGCAGATCGCGGTCATCCAGGAATATCACCGGCGCTTCGAGGAAGAAGTTTTCTTCCCGAGCCTGAAGGAAGCGCGCGGGCTGCCGCGACTGTCGGCGATGTTCTCGCGCTGGGTCACGCGCCACACGCGCGAGATCGACAGCGGCTGCATGTACATCAGCGGCGCGGTCGAGTACGACGACAGGCCCGGCCCGATTCGCGACGAGCTGTTGTCGATGGTGATCGCGTGGCAGAAAGCCTTGATGCGCGCCGCCAGGCAGGCGGTCAAGGAAGGCCATCTCGTGTCGGGCACCGACTGCGAACAATTGATCTTCGAGATGCGCGCGATGGTTCTCGCGCTTCATCACGATGCGCGCTTCCTCGGTGACACGCACGCGGTCGAGCGCATCGAGCGCGGCTATGCGCGTTTGATCGACAGCTATCGCGCCAAGCCGTCGAAGGCCGCGAGGTCATCGTCACCGAAGTCATCGTCAGTGAAGCCTGCGTCCGCGAAGTCGTCCCCTCTGCGGCTCGCCGCAAAATCGCCTGGGTCGTCCGCCACCTCACGCTGATCGCAGCCTTCTTCCCGAAACCTCCGCGCAGCACACTCGCGCTCACCGAACGTCAGGAGTTTTCATGCCCGCCATCTACAACCCGCCGCTGCGCGACATGCGCTTCGTGATGCACGAAGTGCTGGCCGTCACGCCCGCGTTGAAGGAAATCCCCGCGCATGCGGACATCGATGCCGACACCATCGATCAGGTGCTCGAGCAAGCCGGCAAGTTCTGCGCGGAAGTACTGCTGCCGCTGAATCTCTCGGGCGACCAGGAAGGCTGCCACTTCGATGCGAGCACGCACGTCGTGACCGTGCCCAAGGGTTTCAAGGAAGCCTATCGCCAGTATTGCGAGGGCGGCTGGCCGTCGCTGTCTGGCGATCCCGCGTTCGGCGGGCAAGGCCTGCCGCATCTGCTCGAGATCGCGTTCTCGGAGATGAAGTACGCAACCAATCAGGCGTGGACCATGTACCCGTCGCTCGCGCACGGCGTCTACAACTGTCTGCACGTGCACGGCACCGACGAGCAGAAGCAACTCTATCTGCCCAAGATCGGATCGGGGGAATGGCTGGGCACGATGTGCCTGACCGAATCGCATTGCGGCACCGACCTCGGCATGCTGCGGACCAAGGCCGAACCGCAAGCAGACGGCAGCTACAAGCTGATTGGCAACAAGATCTTCATCTCGTCGGGCGAGCACGACATGAGCGAGAACATCGTGCACATGGTGCTGGCGCGCCTGCCCGATGCGCCACAGGGTTCGAAAGGCATCTCGCTGTTCATCGTGCCGAAATTCCTTCCCGAGGGCACCGGCGAGAATGCCACCGCGGGCGCGCGCAATCCGATCTTCTGCGGCGCGATCGAACACAAGATGGGCATACACGGCAACGCGACCTGCCAGCTCAACCTCGACGGCGCGACCGGCTCGATGGTGAGCGCGCCCAACAAGGGACTGGCCGCGATGTTCGTGATGATGAACGGCGCGCGCCTCGCGGTCGGCGTGCAGGGTCTCGGACTGACCGAAATCGCCTATCAGAACGCAGCGGCCTACGCGAAGGACCGCATCCAGGGCCGCTCGCTGTCGGGGCCCAAGTCACCGGACCAGCCGGCCGACCCGATCATCGTGCATCCCGACGTGCGCAAGATGCTGCTGACCGCGCGCGCGTATGCCGAAGGCGGTCGCGCCTTCGCGATGTGGGTCGCTCTCCAAAGCGATCTGCTGTCGCACCCGGACGAAGAGATCCGCAAGGACGCCGACGACATGATGGCGTTGATGACGCCCATCGTGAAAGCCTTCATGACCGACAACGGCTTCTTCGCCGCATCGGGCTGCATGCAGGTGTTCGGCGGGCACGGCTACATCGCCGAATGGGGCGTCGAGCAGATGGTGCGCGATGCGCGCATCAACATGATCTACGAAGGCACCAACACCATCCAAGCGCTCGATCTTCTGGGACGCAAGATCCTGATGGACAACGGCGCGAAGATGAAGAAATTCGGCAAGATGGTGCAGGACTTCGTCGAGGCCGAAGGCACCAACGAAGCGATGGCCGAGTTCGTCAACCCGCTCGCCGACATCGGCGACAAGGTCACCAAGCTGACGATGGAACTGGGCATGAAGGCCTTCCAGAATCGCGAGGAAGTCGGCGCGGCCGCGGTGGATTATCTGCGCGTCGCGGGGCACCTGATCTACGCGTATTTCTGGGCGCGCATGGCCAAGATCGCGTTGGAGAAGGAGAGCAGCGGCGATCCATTTTACAAGGCCAAGCTGGCCACCGCGCGCTTCTACTTCGCGAAGCTCTTGCCCGAGACGGCGGCGGCGATCCGCAGCGCGCGCGCGGGCGCGAAGTCGCTGATGGAGATGAAAGCCGAATTGTTCTGATCGACCAGCACACATGACCAATTTCATCGTCAGGAAAGTCGCCGTCCTCGGCGCCGGCGTGATGGGCGCCCAGATCGCCGCGCATTGCGTGAACGCGCGTGTGCCGGTGGTGTTGTTCGACCTGCCTTCGAAGACCGGTGACAAGAACGGCATCGCCAAGAAGGCCGTCGAGCAGTTGAAGAAGCAGAGCCCCGTCCCGCTCGGTCACGCGTCCAACGCGGCGCTGATCGCGGTCGCGAACTACGACGACGATCTCGAGACGCTGCGCTCGTGCGACCTCGTGATCGAAGCGATCGCCGAACGCCTCGACTGGAAGCACGATCTGTACGCGAGCGTCGCGCCGTTCATCGCGCCGCAGGCGATCTTCGCGTCGAACACGTCAGGGTTATCGATCACGTCGCTCACCGAAGGCATGCCCGCCGCGTTGAAGCGACGCTTTTGCGGTGTGCACTTCTTCAATCCGCCGCGCTACATGCATCTGGTCGAATTGATCGGAACGGCCGATACACGGCCGGACATCCTCGACCGCCTCGAAACCTTCCTCACGACCACGCTCGGCAAGGGGGTGGTGCGCGCCAAGGACACGCCGAACTTCATCGCTAATCGCGTGGGCATCTTCTCGATGCTCGCGACCATGGTCGAGGCCGACAAGTACGGCCTTTCATTCGACGTCGTCGACGACCTCACTGGCGCGAAGATGGGTCGCGCGAAGTCGGGCACGTTTCGCACGGCTGACGTCGTCGGACTCGACACCATGGGGCACGTCGTCAAGACCATGCAGGATCATCTGCAGGACGATCCATTCGCAGCGGTCTATGCGACGCCGCCTGCGCTCGCATCGCTGGTCGAGAAGGGAACACTCGGACAGAAAACCGGCGCGGGCTTCTACAAGAAGGTCGGTCGCGACATCCTGCGGCTGGATGCGAAGACCGGCGAGTACGTAGCGAGCGGCGCAAAGGCCGACGAGACAGTCGCGCGGATTCTCAAGAAGCCGCCGGCCGAACGCCTCAAGCTGCTGCGTGAATCTAAATCGCCGCAGGCGCAATTTTTGTGGGCGATCCTGCGCGACAGCTTTCACTACATCGCCGTGCATCTCGCGGAGATTGCCGACAACGCGCGTGAGATCGACTTCGCGATGCGCTGGGGCTTCGGGCAGAAGCAGGGCCCGTTCGAATTGTGGCAATCGGCCGGCTGGAAGGACGTGGCCGCGTGGGTCAAGGACGATATCGACAACGGTCGTGCTCTGTCGGCCGCGCCTCTGCCCGATTGGGTCTTCGAAGGTCCGGTCGCGGAGCGCGGGGGCGTTCATCAGCCTGAAGGCTCGTATTCACCCAAGGTCAACGCGTTTGTCCCACGTTCGACACTGCCGGTCTATGAACGTCAGATCTATCGCGCGTCCCTGATCGCCGATGCGCCTGCCGCGACGGGCAAGACCATCGAGGAAGACGATTCGGCGCGCATCTGGATACTCGATCGCGTGGGCCTGGACGATGTCGTGATCCTCTCGTTCAAAACCAAGGGGGGCGTGATCGCCCCGGGCGTGATCGCGGCTCTGGGCAAGGCGATCGCACTGGCCGAGTCCGAATACAAGGGCCTCGTGCTATGGAGCCCCGGCCAGTTGCGCGACGAGCCGTTCTCGTACGGCGCCGACCTGCAGGCGATGCTGCCGGTGTTCATGGCGGGCGGCGTGGCGGCGATCGGGCCCGAGGAGAAGAAGCTGCAGGACGCGATGCTCGGGATCCGCTACGCCCAGGTGCCCACCGTGGCCGCGGTGGGCGGCGTGGCACTCGGTGGCGGTTGCGAAATCGCGATGTATTGCGCAAAGCGGGTCGCGAGTATCGAGACCTACATGGGCCTGGTCGAAGTCGGCGTCGGCCTTCTGCCCGGCGGCGGTGGCCTCACCTACGGTGTGCGGCGCGCCGCCGAGGAACACGCGGCCGCACCCGACAGTTCCCTGCTCGACTACGTGAAGAAATACTTCACCAACGCGGCGACGGCGGCAGTGTCGAAGTCGGCGCTCGAAGCCAGGCAGATGGGCTATCTGCTTGAGTCCGACCCCGTCGTCTTCAACCCGCACGAGCTGCTCGCATCCGCGATCCGCGAAGCGCAGGCCATGCACGCGGCCAACTACCGTCCGCCGATGAAGACCGCCTTTCCCGTTGTCGGCCGTAGCGGCATCGCGACCATCACCGGTCAATTGATCAACATGCGCGACGGCGGCTTCATCTCTGCGCACGACTTCCACATCGGCCGCACCATCGCCGAGATCATGTGCGGGGGCGATGTCGAAGGCGGTTCGCTGGTCGATGAGGATTGGGTGATGGCGATGGAGCGCAAGGGTTTCATGGGCCTGCTCGCACACCCGAAGTCGCAGGAACGCGTCATGGGAATGATGCAGACCGGCAAGCCGGTGCGGAACTGAGCGTCGCATTTGGCGAGAGCGATCACGATGCCCGATCTCCTCACCCACGGCCGCGCGGTCCTCGCATCGCAGCCCTTCTCGGTGCTGCTGGGCACCGAGTTGACCGCGATGAGTGCCGATGAAGTGGTGCTCGAATTGCCGCTTGCCGATCGTTTGAAGCAGCAGTTCGGCTTCGCACACGGCGGCGTGCTCAGCTATCTCGCCGACAACGCGCTCACCTATGCAGGCGGGGTGGCGCTGGGGTCCGGCGTGGTGACCGTCGAGATGAAGATCAACTATCTGCGACCCGCGATCGGCGACCGGCTGATCGCACGCTCATCGGTCGTTTCGGCCAGCCAGAACTTTGCCGTCACACGCTGCGAGGTGTTCGCGGTTCGCGATGGCAAGGAGTCGCTGTGTGCAGCCGCACAGGGGACGATTGCGCGGCTGCCCAATCAATCCAGAGAAAATTCATGAGCAAGCAACTCCAGGACGCCTATGTCGTCGCCGCAACCCGCACCCCCATCGGCAAGGCGCCGCGCGGAATGTTCCGCAATACGCGGCCCGATGACCTGCTGATTCGCGCGATGCAATCGGCGCTCGTGCAGGTCCCTGCGCTCGACGCGAAAATGATCGAGGACGCGATCGTCGGCTGCTCGTTTCCCGAGGGCGAGCAGGGGCTGAACATGGCACGCATGGCGGTGCTGATGGCGGGCTTGCCGAAAAGCGTCGGCGGTGCGACCGTCAATCGCTATTGCGCATCGGGCCTCACGGCCCTTGCGATTGCGGCCGACCGCATCCGCGTGGGCGAGGCCGACGCGATGATCGCGGCCGGCGCCGAGTCGATGAGCATGATTCCGATGATGGGTCACTGGCCATCGATCAATGCGATCGCGGTCCGGGACGAAAACATCGGCATGGCTTACGGCATGGGCCTCACCGCCGAGAAGGTCGCGACGCAATGGAAGGTCTCGCGCGAAGACCAGGATGCGTTCGCGCTGGCCTCGCACCAAAAGGCGATCGCGGGTCAGGCCGCGGGGGAGTTCAAGGACGAGACCACGGCTGTCGACGTGATCGAACGCTCGCCCGACCTCGCGTCGCAGGTGGTCGATGTGAAGACGCGCACCGTCGATACCGACGAAGGCGCGCGCGCCGATACCAGTCTCGAAGTCCTCGCGAAATTGCGACCGGTGTTCGCGGCCAAGGGCAGCGTGACCGCGGGCAACAGCTCGCAGACGTCCGACGGCGCGGGCGCATTGATCGTCGTCTCCGAAAAAATCCTGAAGCAGTTCGACCTGCAACCGCTCTCACGTTTCGTCTCGTTCGCGATTCGCGGCGTGCCGCCCGAGATCATGGGCATCGGTCCGAAGGAAGCGATCCCCGCGGCGCTGAAGAATGCGGGCCTTGCGCAACAGGACATGGACTGGATCGAGCTGAACGAAGCGTTCGCTGCGCAAGCGCTCGCGGTGATGCGCGACCTCGATCTCGATCCGGCCAAGGTCAATCCGATCGGCGGCGCAATCGCACTCGGCCACCCGCTAGGTGCGACCGGCGCGATCCGCTCGGCCACGGTCGTGCATGCGCTGCGCCGTCGGCAGTTGAAGTACGGCATGGTCACGATGTGCGTGGGGACGGGGATGGGTGCGGCGGGAATATTCGAGCGGATGTGAAGCAGCAGGGAGAACGCAATGACCACACACGTCCCGTATGCCGGCCACGAGCCGCGCATCGCGCCGCTGGAGCCGCCGTTCGAAGGCGAACTCGACGCGCTGCTCGCGAAGATGACGCCGCCGGGCGCGCCCAACGTGCTCGCCCTCTTTCGCACGATCGCCAAGAACCCGAAGCTCGCCGAACGCATGATGGCCACTGGCGGGCACTTTCTGGGCAAGGGTTCGTCACTGACTATGCGCGATCGCGAGATCGTGATCGATCGCACCTGCGCGCGCTGCGGCGCCGAATACGAATGGGGCGTGCACGTGGCGGCATTCGCCAAACCCGCCGGTCTCAGCGATGCGGAGGTGCGTGCGACCGTGACCTGGCCGCCTTCCGATGCGTGGGCGCCGAACGAAGCCGCCCTGATCGCGATGGTCGATGCCTTGCACGAGAATTCGACTGTCGACGACGCGATCTGGGCCGAGCTCGCGCGTCACTACGATGAAGCGCAACTGATCGAGCTGGTGATGCTGACTGGCTGGTATCACGCGATCTCGTTTGTCTGCAACGCGCTGCGCGTGCCGCTCGAGAGCTGGCAGGCACGCTTGCCGAAGGCGCTCTGAGTGGAGTGGCCGCGGTCAAAAAGGAGATGACGATGGAAGCCGTTGCTGCGTGGGACCCTTCGCTTTCGCGAGCGCCCGAACCGACGCCCAGCTTCACGACCGAACGCGTGATGATCCGCGCGGCCGACGGCTACGCGCTCGCGGGGCATCGCTTTGCGCCGCTGCGCAAGGCGCACGCAGCGGTGGTGCTGCCGGCCGCGATGGGCGTGGGCCAGGCCTATTACCGTTCGTTCGCCGAACATCTCGCCGCGCAGGGCTTCGCCGTGCTGACTTTCGACTATCGCGGCACGGGCGAGTCTGCTCCGCGACGCTTGCGCGGCTTCAAGGCGACGCTCGACGATTGCGCGCGGCTCGACTACGACGCCGCGTTGCGCGAGGCGCGTGCGTTCGTGGATGCCGAACGCAACGGCGACGAGAGCGCCGACGATGGCAACGGCAATAGCGGCGGCGCCGGCAGCGATGCGGCGCCGGCGAAGCTGTTCGTCGTCGGCCACAGCCTGGGCGGTCAACTCATCGGCATGGTGCCGTCGCGAAACCTGATCGACGGTGTCGTCACGATCGCCTGCGGCAGCGGCTACTGGCGCGAGAACACGCCGCAACTGCTGCGCCGGGTCTGGCTGATGTGGTATTTCGCCGTGCCCGTGTACACCCTGCTCGCGGGCTATTTCCCGGGACGGCGGGTGCGCAAGGTCGGCGATCTGCCCAAAGGCGTGATCCTGCAATGGTCGCGCTGGTGCCGTGATCGCGACTATCTCGTCGGCGCCGAAGGCCCCGGGGCGCGCGCCGCCTTTGCGGACGTGCGTTGCCCGATGCTCTCCTTGTCGTTCACCGACGACGAGATGATGTCGGCGCGCAATACCGAATCGCTGCACGGTTTCTACGTCAACGCGCAGAAGACCATGCGCCGGATCGCCCCCTCCGACATCGGCGTGCCGCGCATCGGCCACTTCGGATTCTTCCGAACGAGTTTTCGGGACAGCCTCTGGCGCGAAGCGACGCAATGGTTGCGTCGGCAGAGCGCGGCCTGATCGGCGCGTCCGGATCGCGGGACAACGCAGATCGGTTGACAAGCGTGATCGCCATCGCCAGAATGAATATGAATTCATGTTCACAATTCGGCGAATTGCAGATAATCATCCGTTCCATCCTCGAAGCCCATGCGCGCTACGAAACTGCCGAGTAAAGCCCTGCCGATCAGCAAGCGATCGCAGCCTCGCGCCATCGACAAGAAGACCCGGATCCTCCAGGCCGCGCGCTCGGTCGTGGCCGAAGGCGGCTTCCGCGAATTGCAGATGAATGCGGTCGCGAACGCCGCCGGCGTCGCGGTCGGGACCATCTACCGCTACTACCCGTCTCGCGCCGAACTCTGCGCCGCAGTCGTCAGCATCATCTCGCAGCGTGAAGTGGAAGTCCTTGCGGAAGTCGCGACGGCCGACGGTGCGCCGTCCGACAAGCTTCGCGATGCGGTACGCACCTTCGCGGCACGCGCGATCCGCGGCCGGCGCCTGGCCTATGCACTCATCGCGGAGCCGATCGATCCCGAGGTCGAGAGCACGCGGCTCGACTACCGCCGCGCCATCGGACGCGTCTTCGAGGCCATCCTGCACGAAGGGATTGCGTCGGGAGAGTTCCGCGCTGCGCAGGACGTCGAGGTCTCGGCCGCCTGCCTGGTGGGCGCTTTCATGGAAGGCCTGGTTGGCCCTCTCGCACCGGACGCCAGGGGCATCGAAACGCGCGCGAATGAAATTGCCGAATCCATTTCGGTACTTTGCCTCGCTGCGGTGTCCACGCCCCCTGCATTGCAACCGCTTCTCAAGACAACAACCAAGCGCGTGACCGGTCCGCCGCCTCGATCGCATTCCGCAAGCAAAGTGAAGAAGGCGCGACCGTCGTCGCGCAAGCCCTCGCGGAGAAATCACGATGAAGGTCGATAACATTCCCGACCACAGTGTTCATGCGTCTGGATACGCGACGCATGAGGTCTTGAACCAGCCCGGCTCGCTCGCCGACTACAACGCTTATCGCGCCGACAAGGCGCTGGTCGAGGCCATTGGCGTTTACGGCGCGGCATGGGCAGAGGACAAGCTCGATCGCGCGGGTGCGATCGTCGGGTCCGAACGAGTCCAGCTACTCGCACGTCAGGCCAACCGCAACCTGCCCGAGCTGAAGACCCACGACCGCTTCGGCAACCGCATCGACATCGTCGAATTCCATCCCGCGTATCACGAACTGATGGGGCTGATCTACGGGACCGAGACGCACTCGCTGGCGTGGACGCATCGCGAGCAGAGCGGTGCGCAGGTCGCGCGCGGCGCGCTTTCCTATCTCTGGAACCAGGGCGAGAACGGCGTGTGCTGCCCGATGGGCATGACCTTCGCATCGATCGCGGCGCTTCGTCACGACGACGGCCTCCACGGCGAGTGGGCGCCGCACATCCTCTCGACGACCTACGACCCGCGCCCGATCCACGCCAGGCAGAAGACCGGCATCACCGTCGGCATGGCGATGACCGAGAAGCAAGGCGGCTCGGACCTGCGCGCGACGATCACGACAGCGCGTGCTGCGACGTCGCAAACCGGCTCGGGCGCACCCTATCTGATCACCGGTCACAAGTGGTTCTTCTCGGTGCCGATGAGCGATGTCTTCCTCACGCTCGCGAAGACCGGGAGCGGCGTGTCGTGTTTCATCGCGAGCGGATGGCTGCCCGACGGGTCGCGCAATCGCTTGAAGATCCAGCGCTTGAAAGACAAGTGCGGCAACAAGTCCAACGCGTCTTCGGAAGTCGAATTCCACGACCTCTACGCGCACATGCTCGGCGACGAAGGGCGCGGCATCCGCACCATCATCGAGATGGCTCACGTCACGCGTCTGGACTTCGCGATCGGCTCGTCGGGGCTGATGCGCCAGGCCCTTTCACAGGCGATCCACCACACCAGCCATCGCAGCGCCTTCAAGAGCTCGCTGGTCGATCTGCCGATCATGCGCAATGTCCTGGCCGATCTCTCGGTCGAGTCGGAGGCGCTGCTGTGGATGTCGATGCGACTGGCTTCCGCGCTCGATCGCTCGGAGGCGGATCGTTCCGAACAATTGCTGTCGCGCATCGCGACGCCCGTGGCGAAATACTGGGCGTGCAAGCGCGCCCCGCAATTCGTGGTGGAAGCGCTCGAATGCCACGGCGGCAACGGCTTCATCGCCGAGCATCTGATGGAGCGCCTCTACCGCGAAGCGCCGCTCAACGGCATCTGGGAAGGGACGGGCAACGTGATCTGCCTCGATGTGCTGCGCGCGATGCAACGCGAGCCCGAAACCATCGATGTATTCCTCGATGAAGTGCGGCAGTCGCGTGGCGCCGATCGCAGGCTCGATGCGTTTGCCGATGAGCTGGAGCGCCGCATGCGCAACGTCGGGGATTTCGAAGGCTCGGCACGAAAGGTGATCGAGATGATGGCGTTCGCATTTCAGGCGTCGCTGCTGCTGCGTCACTCGACGCCTGCGATGGCCGACGCGTTCTGCGCCACGCGCCTGCATGGCGACTGGGGGCAATCATTCGGCACGCTGCCCAAGGGCCTCGATACCCAGACGATCGTCGATCGCGCCAGGATCGCGGCGGGTTGACGCCATGACGGACTCGATATCGGCGGGCGATCCAGGCCCGGCGCTCACCGCAGCGGAAGCGGAGCGGATGATCGTCAAGAATCTTCCGGCTATCGATCATCATCGCGAGGTGGTTGAAAAGGTCGCGAGCAGCTCGATCCGCGTTCGCTTGCCATTCAGACCGGAGTTCATGGGAACCGAGCCCTGGCAGGACGGCGAAGGCACCGTGTTCTCGGGCCCCATGGTGATGGGCTTCGCCGACACTGCGATGCATTGCTGCGTGATGGTGGCGATGGGCGCCGACGTCATTCCTGTCATGTCCAATCTCAACATCACCTTCCTGCGACCCGCGCGCGCGGCCGACCTGATCGCCGAAGCGCGCATCGTTCGGCGCGGAGTTCGGCTGCACTATCTCGAATGCTGGCTGACTTCGGAGGGCGATCAAGACCCTTGCGCCCACATCACGTCGACCTATCGCGTATCGCGAAGGCGATAAGTCCCATGCCTGACAACGCATCGGCCCACTGAATTCAGTCATTCAAGATTAGAGCGATGACTTGCAAGCCCCAAATGCCGCATACCGCTTGGCCGTTCTTCGATGACGTTCATCGAGAACTCGCCGTTACGTTTCTCTTATGGGTCGGCGACAGCCTTGCGAAGTTCGAGGCGGACGAGGGCAACGACGGCAAGGCAGCACGGATCATTTTCCGGCTCCTCGGCGAAGCCGGATGGCTTCGCGACACGATCGTTCCGTCGCGCTCCGATTCCGGACCGCGGATCGACCTTCGACGCATCTGCCTGATGCGCGAGATTCTTGGCTATGGCTCGGCGATCGCGGATGTGGCGTTTTCAGAGCCGTGGCTCGCGGCCATTCCGATCGCTCTCTTCGGCAGCGCCGGGCAGCGACGAGAATTCGTCGATCCGTTTTCGGAGGGGGTGTGTTTGCCGGCGTTCGCCCTGTCCGAACCCGGAGCCGGCTCCGACGTCGCATCGATCGAGACCACGGCGACTCCGTCGGGAAGCGGCTTCGTATCGAGCGGCCTCAAGACATGGACGTCCAACTCCGGGCTGGCGGACGTGTACGTCGTTTTCGCTCGCATGGCCGACTCGGCGACTGCCGGTGAAATTTCGGCGTTCCTGGTCAAAGGCGATCATCCGGCGGTCACTCTTGAACGAAGGCTTCAGGTATTGCCGCCGCACACGGTAAGTACGCTGCGATTTGAAGAATGCCTTGTCGATTCCTCGTGTCTACTGGGTCAACCCGATTCGGGATTCAAGATCGCCATGACCGCCTTGGAGTTGTTTCGGCCGACCGTGGCTGCGGCCACTCTGGGCTTCGCGCGCCGTGCGATGGACGAGGCCGTGAATCGAAGCACCGAGCGCGTCGCGTTCAGGAAGCCGATCTCCGATCACCAACTGATCCAGGCAAAACTGGCCGACATGGCCGTGAAGACCGATGCCGCGGCGCTCCTGACCTACCGCGCCGCATGGGCGCATGACATCGGACTTGCATCGATCGGCCGGGAAGCCTCGATCGCCAAGCTCTATTCCTCCGAGACCGCCCAGGAAGTCGTCGATCAGGCGCTGCAAATATTCGGCGGCCTCGGTGTAGTACATGGATCGGTGGTCGAACGCCTCTACAGACACGTGCGGGCGTTCCGGATCTTTGATGGCACGAGCGAAATTCAAAAGCTCATCATCGCGAAGCACGTGTTGAAGCGTTGAGACCGCGCGTGAACCATCTCGTGAATCATCGCCGGTCTCGCAATTCCCTCTATTGGATCGAACCATGGACATACTGAGCACCATCGAAGAGGGCATACAGACCATCACCTTCAACCGGCCCGCGAAGAAGAACGCGATCACCGCGGCGATGTATCAGACACTCGCCGACGCCCTGCGCGCGGGCGAGGCCGATGCGTCGATACGCGCGATCCTGATCTGCGGGCAAGCCGAGATCTTCACCGCGGGAAACGACCTCGAAGACTTCATGAAGTCGCCGCCGCATGAAGACAACAGCCCGGTGTTTCAATTCCTGACGGCGATCAGCACTGCGCAGAAGCCGCTGGTTGCCGCAGTGCGTGGCGCTGCGGTCGGCGTCGGCACCACGCTGCTGCTTCACTGCGACCTGGTCTATGCAGGCAGGAGCGCGCGCTTCTCACTGCCGTTCGTGCAACTCGGCATCTGCCCCGAAGCCGCGTCCAGCCTGTTGTTACCGCAGATGGTCGGCTACCACCACGCGGCCGCGAAGCTGTTGCTGGGCGAGCCCTTCGGCTCCGACGAGGCGCAAGCGATGGGCTTCGTCAATCAGGTGCTCGACGACGACGCGGTGCTCGATCACGCGCGCGCGCAGGCCGCGAAGCTTGCCGCCCTGCCGGCCTCGTCGATACGCACGACCAAGCGATTGATGAAGGGCGACGCGGCAGGCGACGTTGCGGCACGCATGCAGAAGGAAGGGCTCGCGTTTCGGGCGATGCTGTCGTCCCCCGAAGCGCGCGAAGCCTTCACGGCGTTCTTCGAGAAGCGCAAGCCCGACTTCAAGCAGTTCGCGTGATTGCGCGCGCCGCGCACTGAACGCATCAGGTCCATCACCAGGGAGATGCATGTCACTCGAGAACAAGACCCTCTCTCCGGCGGCTCGCGCGGCATCGGCCTGGCGATCGCAAAACGCGCTGCGGCCGATGGCGCGAACATCGTGATCGCGGCCAAGACCACCGAGCCCAATCCCAAGTTGCCAGGCACGATCTACAGCGCGGCCGAGGAGATCGAAGCCGCGGGCGGCAAGGCCTTGCCGTTTCAGGTCGACATTCGCGATGAGGCGTCGGTGGTCGATGCGATGAAGCAGGCCGAGGAAAAATTCGGTGGCATCGACATCCTGATCAACAACGCGAGCGCGATCAGCCTCACGCCCACCGACGCGACGCCGATGAAGCGCTTAGACCTGATGTTCGGCGTCAACGTGCGCGGCAGCTTTCTGTGCACGCAGGCCGCGTTGCGTATCTCAAACGCTCGGCTGCGGCGGGCCGCAATCCGAACCGTGGTCGCGACTGCGGCGCTGCAAATGATTCCAGGTGTGAAGCCAGAGCATTGCCGCACTGTGGAGATCCTCGCGGACGCCGCCGCGCTTGTGCTGCAGTCGCCCGCAAGCGAGACCGGCCGCTTCTCGGAACATGCAATCAAAGAAAAGTCGACTTCTGTCCAGCTATTAGCTCGGCCGCCATCAAACCTGCAGCAACAAAGTCATTTCGCACTTGCCGATTACTACGGTCGATCGCCAATTGCGAAGGGTAGCTTCTGGCCGCAACTCATCGCTCGCAATTGTCGACTGTCTAAATTGTCTACTGTCTACTTAAGGACTTTCCCGAAAGTGCGCCGTAACCCGCTTAACGAATGCCTTTAGTGGTCGCCTGAATCATTTTAATTGACGAATGACTTGTCTTCATTCTTTCGACCGACGTCGGGTAATACTTATCGCAATTGGTAGGGGTCGCAATTGAGAATGCGCTGAGCTTCAGGCATCCATAGAACAGTCACCTCCCATGCTCGTCACCTGAATTGCGACGAACGACGCTACTGGGGGAGCGTAGCTATCAAACCGGCATGTCACATGTAGTCTTCCTGCGTGGCGGAAAGCCTTCTTCTTGTCCAATTATTTCGCGATTAATTCTCAGTGCCACTGCTGTAACGGCAATCTACGACAAGAAATAGATCTTCAAGTAAGTGTTGCTTCCTGTTTCGATGTGGTTGATCGTGCCAGCAACAAATCGCAAATATGGGTGTTTAGCCCGGCGTAGGCTATCAACGCATTGACCGTCGAAAAATTTTACACGAAGAACGTCACTTTGTTTATACGGCATTTTCAATCGATTGAATTAAATAGATATCTCGTTTCAGGAACGATCTATGCTTAAATCGCGCGCCGCTCGAAATCGCTTGTTGCAAGTCCAATCAACAATTGAGCTTGGAGATGATGATGTCATACCAGGTGACACGCAGTATCGGTAGCAGACTCTTGGGGTGGACCGCGGGTTGTGTGGTGCTGGCCGGCGGATCGCTTCACTCGGCGATTGCTTCGCCGACATATGTCTATCAGCAGACGATCGCGATTCCAGGTGCGACCGCTGCGCATCCCTTCACCGGCTACGATCTGTCGGTCTTCGATCCGACGACGCAACTCTACTATTTGACCGACCGCTCCAACAATGGCATCGATGTCTTTTCGTCGGCGACGAACATGTTCGTCGAGCGGATCGGCGCAGGGCTGTTCGCCGGGTCTCAGGGAGGCAACAACGACATCGCCGGCCCGAATGGCATCAGCCTTTCGAATTTCGGCACAGGCAAGCTGCTGATTGTCGGCAATGGCCCGAGCAACCTGATCACTTTTAACCTCGACGCAACCGGCCTGATCGCCGGGGCGCCCCGCACGACGTCGACCGCGGTGGCTGGCACGCCTGGCCCGCAGAACCGCGTGGATGGCGTGGCGTTCGCGCCAACGACTAACGTGATACTCGCGGCGAACAATGCGTCAAACCCGGGGTTTCTGACGCTTGTCAACAACGCGACCGGCGCGGTGATCCGCACGATCCTGCTCAATGGCACCGGTGGTTATCCGGACGTTGGCGGGAATGGAGTGGAGGCAACGATCTTCAATACCAGCCGTGGCACGTTCTTCGTCGCGGTACCTTTCCTGAATGCGGCAGGCACCGGCGCCGGCGGCGTCATCGAACTCGATGCCACAACCGGCAATCTGCTGCACACCTACGATTTCAACGCGATGGGGCTCTCGGGAGTGTGCAGTCCAACCGGCCTGGTGCAGGGCGGCGGGGCGTCGATGTTCGCCGCGTGTAGCGACCCGCTCGCCGGACACAGCGTCATCCTCGACCCGGCCGGCGCGGGCAGCCTGCGGAGCGTCAACGGCATCAGCGGTGGCGACCAGACCGCCTACGATCCGACTAACAACACCTTCTTCGAGGCATCGCGGTTTCAGGTTGGGGGTCCGGTTCTTGGCATCGTGGATGCGCAGACGCTCGCGCTCCAGCTCCTCGCGATCGGCCCCAACGATCACTCCGTCGCGGTCGATCCGATCACCAACGAGGTCTTTGTCGCCACCGCCGCAACCACCGCGTTCGCGGACTGCGCGAACGGATGCATCGGTGTCTTCGCCGTTCGACAAGTCCCGGAACCCGAGACCGCTCCGCTGATCGGCATTGCTGTCGCCGGCTTGGCGCTCGCAAGGCGATTCCGTAGGTCCTGACAGGCCAAGGCGCGCATCAAGCGCTTGCTTGACGCCACTTTTCAACGGCGTAACGTCCCGGAAGGAATGGCGGTCGTACCCGCCGCTCCGCTGAAGGCGCAATAGCCAAGAGTCAGTAGCCAACGCAACACGCTAGCGCCTCGCGATCATGTCCATCTCAATGCGCGCGCCTTTGGCGAGCGCTGTCACCCCCACGCAGGTGCGTGCCGGGCGCTTTCCCTGCGGAAAGTAGCCGGCGTAGACCGAGTTCATGGCGTCGTAGTCTTCGTCGAATGCGGTCAGATAGACCCGCACGGACACGACATGCGCGAGGCCGAGCCGACAGCCATGAAGAACAGTTTGAAGGTTCTTCATCACCTGATGGGTCTGAGCCTCGATGCCTTCCGGATAACCGCTCTCCATCGAGGTGCCAACGAAGGGCATTTGCCCGGTTACGAAGATCCATCCATCGGCTTCGACGGCATGGCTGAAGGGAGCTACCGGATCGGGTGCTTCCGGGATCATGTGAAAGTTCGGGGCCATTGTGCGTGCTCCCACTGATGGGTTACAACGTACTCACAAGAGGATCAACGCCGTTCGAGTATCGCTTCGACCGCGAGCGCGGCGCGCGCGAGCGGCGCATCGCGACCGCGTGTCGACGATAGCATCAGACCCACCGGCAGTTGCCCCGCGCGCTGGCACGGCAGGCTGAACGAGCAGCCGTCGAGCAGGTTGATCAGCGATGGATTGCGCAGGAGCAATGCATTGGTCCTGACGAACGCCGCGTCGTCGTCGATCAACGGCTGCATCGTTGGCGCGACCATAGTCACGGTCGGGCACACGAGCGCATCGAAACCTTCCAAGCGCGCTTCAACACTAGCGATCCAATCGGCACGTTGATCTATGAGATCGAGATAATCGGCGGCTGACACAGTTTGTCCGCGCTCGATGCGCGATACGACGCGCGGGTCGAAGCGATCGCGCGAGGTTGCGAGCTTGGCGCGATGCACGGCCCACGTCTCGGTCGGCCCGAAGCCGCCGCCGACCTTCATCTGCTCGCGCTCGGCGAATTCGGCCAGCGGCAACTCGACGATCGTGGCGCCAGCATCGGCGAGCAAACGCAATGCGTGTTCGAAGGCGTCGGCACGTCGCGATCGAGGCCGTCGAGCATTACGGTCTGCGGAACCGCGAGACGCAAGGAACGCGGAGCGGCGGTGCCCGAGATCGCGAGCGGCGCATCGGCGATGATCGCGTCGATCGCGATCACATGGCGACCGAGGCCGTCATCGCGCAAGCCGTGTCGAGCGTGCGCGACAGCGGGAACGCACCGGCCAGCGGCACGCGCGATTTCGTCGGCTTGAAGCCGACGATGCCGCAAAGCGCAGCAGGGACTCGAATCGATCCGCCGGTGTCGGACCCGAGCGCAGCCACCGCGAGACCGAGCGCGACCGATACCGCGGCGCCGGACGACGATCCGCCCGGGATGCGTTCGGTCGTCGCGTCCGCGGGATTCTTCGGCGTGCCGAAGTGCGGGTTGATGCCCACGCCCGAGTACGCGAACTCGGTCATGTTGGTGCGACCGATGATCGCGGCGCCGGCCTTGCGAAGTCGCTCGACGACGGCATCGCGTGTCGCGGCCGGCACGTCGTCGAGCACGCGCGAACCGGCGCGCGTGACTTCACCGGCGATGTCGAAGAGATATTACGAGTACGACTGCGCCGGTTCGCGCAGGCGCATGCTGTCGACCGGCGGGTTCTCCGGACACATGGATCAGGGGGCCGTCGTGGGATCGGGCAATTCGACGCTCGCGTGGGAACCGTTCCCGTCCGGCGGGTCAATTCGCGACTACTGGAATCGCCTGCGCGAAGACGTAAGCAGCGTCCGCTTGCCCCACTTGTCAGCGCGGCTACCCGCCTCACCAGCGGCGTCACGTCGGCTTATTCAGCGGCGGCGGTGCAGGCGCATCCAAAACTTCGCGAATCTTTTGCCCGAGCCCCTGGATAGTGAATGGCTTGCTGATGAGCTGCACACCTTCGTCCAAGCGGCCATGGTGAACGATTGCGTTACGAGAATAGCCGGTCGTGAAAAGTACCCTGAGGTCGGCGCGACGTTTCTGGGCCTCGGTCGCAAGCTGGCGCCCGTTGGACCCACCGGGCATGACCACGTCTGTAAAAAGCAGATCGACTTCCTGGACACGATCCAATACCTCAAGCGCTGTAGCCGAGTTGGATGCCTCTACGACTACGTAGCCAAGCTCACCCAAAATCTCGACCGTGTAGGCGCGCAATGCGTCGTCGTCCTCAACGACCAGCACTGTTTCCAGTCCGATCGCCGTGGCACTTTCAGTTGAGGGTTTGGACTCGACAAGCGTGACATTAGCGTCGGGGGAGCGAGGGAGATAAATCTTCACCGACGTGCCTTCTCCAATCTCACTGTAGATACGAACGTGTCCAGATGATTGACGCACGAATCCGTATACCTGGCTAAGGCCCAGTCCTGTCCCTTTGCCCACTTCCTTGGTCGTAAAAAACGGATCGAATACACGCTCCAATACCGCCTTCTCGATGCCAACGCCGGTATCCGTCATGGCGATGAGGACGTATTGGCCGCGCGCCACTGGCTCGGCGATTCCGGCGACATAGGCTTCGTCGAGATAGCAATTGGCCGTCTCTACAGTCAACTTGCCTCCCCTAGGCATCGCGTCGCGTGCGTTGACAGCCAAGTTGAGGATGGCATTCTCGAGTTCCTGCGCGTCGGCATGGGCAGGCCACAGTCCCGCCGCGAGTACCGTCTCAAGTGACACCGCCTCGCCGAGGGTCCTGATGAGGAACTCGCATGACTCCGCGACCAAGCGGTTGATATCCAGCGCTCTGGGCGCCAAGGGCTGCTGACGCGAGAACGCAAGCAGGCGACTCGTCAGGTTGACTGCACGATGTACCCCCTTCAGGGACATCTCGCGACCGTGCGAGATACGTGCCGCGCCGGGTGACCCAACGAGCGCGGGCAGTTGTCGGCCGATGATATCCAGTCCACCCAGCACGACTGTAAGAAGGTTATTGAAATCGTGGGCGATGCCGCCGGTCAGCTGTCCTACTGCCTCCATCTTTTGCGCCTGGCGAAGAGCCTCCTCGGCTTTCTGGCGGGCCTCGTTCTGCGCCTCCAGCTCGCGGGTTCGCACGCTGACGGCTTCTTCAAGAGTTTCGGCGAATGCTCGGAGTTGCACCGTCGCCTGCTTACGTTCAGTAATATCGACGTTTACACCGATAACGCGCTCGGCGCGCCCATCGACGCCGTAGAAAATCAGGTGACGCGCCTCCACCCACTTTAACGGCCCCTGCACTGCATTGGCGACGCGAAATTCCGCTTGGATCTCGCGCACGCCCTCAGCGAAGGCGCGCTGGATAAGGTGGGAGATTCGAGGCCGATCCTCGCGAAATACGCAGCTCAGCCAACTCTCGTAGGCGCCTTCGAAGCAATCGACCCCATGAAGCGTGATGAATGCTCGCGACAGGCGAGCCCATCCTTGCCGAGCATTCCATTCAAAGACGCCAAATCGGCCCACTTCCTGAGTGAGCTCCAGCAGCTCCGCCGCAGTGGTGGTGCCCCTACCGGTGTCGGACGTGTCCACGGTGGGTCAACCACCGAGAATGCGTTTAGCTTGGGTCATCGCCTTCATCTTCTCGAAGGCTGTTTTTCGCGGAAGGTGGTTGAATCCGCATGAGCTCGTGATGACCGTTTGTTCCGGCGCTAGCCAAGGACATGCCAGGATGCGCTTGGCAATCGTCTCGCCAGTCTCAACATTGGGGTCCTGCACGTCCACCGCACCGACACCCAATTGCTTGTTGCCCAGAAGCCCTTCGAAGTGGCCCGCCATATCGTATTCGACCATGTACGACGAGCTTTCGATCTGACAGATCAGATCCGCCTTGTAGCGACCGATGTCGAAGTATCTGTGGCCGATCTGTGCGTCATATTCTTTCCCAACCGCGTAGTTCCCTTGGCAGACGTGCATCGAGAAATGCACGTCAGAGGGCAGACCTTCAATGGCAAGGTTGATTGCGTTGACAGCATCCGACACCTCGGCGTCGCTCGCCACGGTGAACATCGGTTCGTCGATTTGTATAAATTTGCAGCCTGCGGCAATGAGCATCTTGAAGTTGTAGCGAAGCAGCTTTGCGACGTCGTCCATCATCGTTGCCGCGTTACCGTAATGCTCATCGTAGGCGACCATCGAAAGCATATGGGGACCCGTCATCGTGCTTTTTACGGGCCTGTGCGTTAACGCGGTGGCCATCCGATATTCGTCGGCCAAGCCAAGATCAACGTTGTCGATAATGCGGGTCCTGCAGGTGGCCGCAGGATGAAAAACGTTGGCGTCGTGAAGCGTGATCGGCTTGGGCCGTGTGCTCCCCTGGAACGCCGGAATCTTCTGCCAGAAGTGATTCAGCATTGCGTTGGGTGGGGAATGCCTGTTGTGCGTCCGACGGTTCATCTCGCCGCTGGTCACAACGTCGATGCCCGCGAGTTCCTGCTCCAGGATTGCGGCCTCGCTCGTTCGGAATTGGGCGTCGGCGAAGGATGCCATTGACAATTGCCCGACCGCCACGAGGCGGTCGAGTGATTCGAACCAGTCGGGCACGCTGTGTGCGCCAATGACTGTCGTAGCGTATTTCGGATAAGCAGACATGACGGAGCGTCGTCTTTCAGATAGAAGCAAGTTGAATGATTTGCGGTCTTGCTCAATTGATCATAACTCGCGCCAAACATCGTTCGCGCCGCGATTGGAAGGCTGAACCCGCCTTTTGGCCGAAAGCCGCCGCAGCCCAACGGCCATCGGTAGGGCGTGCTGAGACAGCAGCTTTCAGCGCCCCGCGAGGACCGTTTCCACCGCGAGTGCCGCCCGCGCTAGTCGCGCATCGCGACCACGTGTCGACGACAGCATCAGCCCCACTGGCAATTGTCCTGCGCGCTGACACGGCAGGCTGAACGAGCAGCCGTCGAGCAGATTGATCAGCGAGGGATTGCGCAGGAGCAACGCATTGGTCCTGAAGAACGCCACGTCGTCGTCGATCAGCGGTTGCATCGCGGGCGCAACCATCGGCACCGTCGGACACACGAGCGCATCGAAGTCTGCCAGACGCGCCTCGACGCGAGCGATCCACTCGGCGCGTTGGTCGATCAGATCGAGATAGTCGGCCGCCGACACGGTCTGTCCGCGCTCGATGCGCGATGCGATGCGCGGGTCGTAGCGATCGCGCGAGCTTGCAAGGCGGGCGCGATGCACCGCCCATGCCTCGGCTGGCGCGAAGCCGCCACCGGTCCTCATCTGCTCGCGCTCGGCGAATTCGGCGAGCGGCAACTCGACGATCGTGGCGCCGGCATCGGCGAGGTTACGCAACGCGTGTTCGAACGCGTCGGCCACGTCGCGATCGAGGCCGTCGAGCATCACGGTCTGCGGAACCGCGAGACGCAAGGAACGCGGAGCGGCGGTGCCCGAGATCGCGAGCGGCGCATCGGCGATGATCGCGTCGATCGCGATCGCATCGGCGACCGAGGCCGTCATCGCGCAAGCCGTATCGAGCGTGCGCGACAGCGGGAACGCACCGGTCAATGGCACGCGCGATTGCGTGGGCTTGAAGCCGACGATGCCGCACAACGCGGCGGGGATGCGGATCGATCCTCCGGTGTCGGACCCGAGTGCAGCCACCGCGAGACCGAGCGCGACCGAAACCGCTGCGCCCGATGACGAACCACCCGGTATGCGCGCGGTCGTCGTGTCCGCAGGAATGCGCGGCGTGCCGAAATGCGGGTTGATGCCCACGCCCGAGTACGCGAACTCGGTCATGTTGGTGCGACCGATGATCGCGGCGCCGGCCTTGCGAAGACGCTCGACGACGACGGCATCGCGTGTCGCGGCCGGCACGTCGTCGAGCACGCGCGAGCCGGCGCGCGTGACTTCACCGGCGACGTCGAACAGATCCTTGACGGTGATCGGCAATCCCGCGACGGGGCTGTCGCTCCGCGCGGTCACATCGGCTGCATCGGCCGCAGCTCGCGCTCCGCCAGCACCGAGGGCGATGAAGACATGCGCGGCATCGCCGGACGTCGCGCGCTCGAGCACCTCGTCGATCAACGAGCGGTGCGTGGCGTCCGCCGCGATGCGACGGCGCGCTTCGGCAATCGAAAGCGCGTTCATGCGATCACCGGCAATGGCCGCGGCTTGCGATTGTTGTCGGTGGCCACGTAGGTCAACGTCGCTTCGGTCACCTTGACGACTTCGGCACCGAGTCGATTGCGCTCGGCAAACACTTCGACGAAGACCGTGATCGAGGTCGTGCCCACCTTCACGACCTTGGCGTAGAACGACAACAGGTCTCCCACCAGCACCGGGTTCTTGAACAGGAACGAGTTGACCGCGATCGTCGCGACGCGGCCGTTCGCACGTTTGACGGCTGGCAACGACCCGGCAATGTCGACCTGCGCCATGATCCATCCACCGAACACGTCGCCGTGAATGTTCGCGTCCGACGGCATCGGCATCACGCGCAGCGTGGGCATGGTAGACGGCAGCATCAGCTTTTCAGCCTCGGTGTGTTGGTCGGTCATGAAGGCCCTCGAAATAAGCATCGCCCTTGCAAACCGCAGGGCGATGCCAATTGTAGGAAAATCGCCGGCTGCCCGGTCGAAGTCGCCACACTCTCACACTTCCCTTTCCTCCTCTTCCCTTCATGCGCCGCCACGCGTCTTCCGATCCCGCCCCATCCTCTGCGGCCAGCACGCGCACGCGTTCCGAGTGGGGCGTGTTGAAGACGCTCGTGCCCTACCTGTGGGACTTCAAGTGGCGCGTGATGCTGGCGCTCGCCTTCCTGGTCGCGGCCAAGTTCGCCAACGTCGGCGTGCCGCTGGTGCTGAAGCGCATCGTCGATGCGTTGTCGATCAAGCCGACCGACCCGGCCGCGGTGCTGGTGCTGCCGGTGTCGTTGTTGATCGCCTACGGCCTGCTGCGTCTTGCGACAACCACCTTCACCGAGCTACGCGAGATGGTGTTCGCGAAAGTCACGCAGCGCGCGGTGCGCAATGTCGCGCTCAAGGTGTTCGGTCATCTGCATGCGCTGTCGCTGCGCTTTCATCTGGAACGCCAGACCGGCGGCATGACGCGCGACATCGAGCGTGGTTCGCGCGGCATTTCGTCGCTGGTCAGTTACACGCTCTACAGCATCCTGCCCACGCTGGTCGAGTTGTCGCTGGTGCTCGGCATCCTCGCGGTGCGCTACGACAAGTGGTTCACGATCATCACCGGCGTCGCGCTGGTCGTGTATATCGCGTTCACCATTTCGGTCACCGAATGGCGCACGCACTTTCGCCGCACGATGAACGAGCTCGATTCGAAGGCAAACGTCAAGGCGATCGATTCGCTGATCAACTACGAGACCGTCAAGTACTTCAACAACGAAGCGTTCGAAGCCAAGCGCTACGACCAGAGCATGACGCGCTGGGAGCGCGCCGCGGTCAAGTCGCAGACCTCGCTGTCGATGCTCAACGTGGGCCAGTCGGCGCTGATCGCGGTTGCCGTTTCGCTGATGATCTGGCGCGCGACCCAGGGCGTGATCGACGGGTCGATGACCCTGGGCGACCTGGTGCTGGTCAACGCTTTCATGATCCAGCTCTACATTCCGCTCAACTTCCTGGGCGTGATCTATCGCGAGATCAAGCAGAGCCTGGCCGATGTCGATCGCATGTTCTCGTTGCTCGACCAGCATCGCGAAGTGGCCGATGCGCCCGATGCGAAGCCACTGATACCGACCGGACCCAAACTATCGGGCGCGCTCATTGCGCCTTCGGTCCGCTTCGATCACGTGGACTTTTCCTACGACCCGAAGCGCCAGATCCTGTTCGACATCGACTTCGAGATCCCGGTGGGCCACACCATCGCGGTGGTGGGCCCGAGCGGCTCGGGCAAGTCCACGCTGGCGCGCCTGATGTTTCGCTTTTACGACGTGACCGGCGGCGCGATCACGATCGCGGGGCAGGACATTCGCCAAGTCACGCAGTCGTCGCTACGCGCGGCGATCGGCATCGTGCCGCAGGACACGGTGCTGTTCAACGACACCATCGGCTACAACATCGGCTACGGCCGCGCGGGCGGCGTCGATGCCACGTCGCAAGGCGAGATCGAGGCGGCGGCCAATGCGGCGTACATCCACGATTTCGTGAGGAGCCTGCCCGACGGCTACGATACGATGGTGGGCGAGCGCGGCCTGAAGCTTTCGGGCGGCGAGAAGCAGCGCGTGGCGATCGCGCGCACGCTGCTGAAGAACCCGGCGATCCTGATCTTCGACGAAGCGACGTCGGCGCTCGACTCCAAGGCCGAGCTCGCGATCCAGGCCGAGCTGCGTGCGATCGCGGCCGATCACACCGCGCTGGTGATCGCGCATCGGCTCTCGACCATCGTCGACGCCGACCAGATCCTGGTGCTCGAAGCCGGCCGCATCGTCGAGCGCGGACGCCATCGCGAGCTGGTCGCGAAGGGCGGCGTGTACGCGAAGATGTGGGCACGGCAGCAGGCCGATCAGCGCGGCGGGACGCGTCACGACGAGATCGACACCATCGATATCGGCAACGAACGCAGCGAAGCGCCGCTGGCGATTTGAGTGTCGCGTATCGGTACGCGTCATCCCCGCGAGCGGGGTCGGCGTTGACGTGTGAGGCTCGTTTTTCGGTGCGGGGAGCGTGGGTATAAACCCGCAGTCGACAGCGAGGGCCTGTATGCCTACACTTTCGCGTCACGCCAAAAGCGTTCCCTTCAGGAGTTCCCAAATGAATTTCCCCCGTATCGCTCTATGTCTCGCCGGCGCTGGCTTTATCGCCGCAGGCGCGGCCGCGCACGCGCAAGCGCTCGATGGCACCCTCAAGAAAATCAAGGACACCGGCACCATCACGCTCGGTGTGCGCGACTCGTCGGTTCCGTTCTCGTACCTGGACGACAACCAGAAGCCGGTCGGCTATTCGATCGACCTGTGCATGAAGATCGTCGATGCGGTCAAGGCCAATCTCAAGCTGCCCAACCTCAACGTGGTGATGCAACCGGTCACGTCCGCGACGCGGATTCCGTTGATGGCCAACGGCACCATCGACCTCGAGTGCGGCTCGACCACCAACAACCTCGAGCGCCAGCAGCAGGTGTCCTACGTCGATACCACCTTCGTGACGGCCAACCGCCTGGTCTCGAAGAAGTCGTCGAAGATCAACGCGCTCGCTGACCTCAAGGGCAAGACGCTGGTGTCCACCTCGGGCACGTCGAACCTGAAGCAGGTCACGCAGCTGAACGGTGACAAGAACATGGGCATCAACATCGTGCCGGCCAACGACCACTCGAACGCCTTCCAGATGGTCGAGACCGATCGCGCCGCGGCCTTCGCGATGGACGACATCCTGCTTTACAGCCTGGTGGCGTCGTCGAAGAGTCCGGGCGACTACGTGATCAGTTCGGAAGCGCTCTCGGTCGAGCCCTACGGCATCATGCTGCGCAAGGACGACCCGGCGTTTCAGAAGCTGGCCGACGGCGCAGTCGAGGCCGTGTTCAAGAGCGGCGAGATCAACAAGATCTATTCGAAATGGTTCCTCTCGCCGATCCCGCCGAAGAACATCAACCTGAACGTGCCAATGAGCGACACGCTGAAGAAGGTGATCGCCAATCCCACGCATTCGGGCGACCCGGCGGTGTACAAATAAATGTACCAGTACGCGCGGCACGTCGACAGCGCGTAATTGCATGAACACAACGGGGGCTTGCCCCCGTTTTTTTTGTGAAGCACGCTGCAGGCGCTGACGGCTTCGACGCCAGCAAGACATGGCTCGGTTGCCGTAACGATGACGCATCTTCGTAAGAGATCGCAGGGGGAACGATGAACTACAACTGGGACTGGTCGATCTTCTTCAAGCTCTCGCCCGACGGCCAGGGCACCTATCTGCAGACGCTGCTGTACGGGCTCGGATGGACGCTCGCGACCGCGCTCTCGGCATGGGTCATAGCGCTCGTTCTCGGTGCTGTCGTCGGAACCGTCCGCACCATGCCGTCGAAGTTCTGGGTGAGGATCGGCAACGGCTATGTCGAGCTGTTCCGCAACATCCCGCTCCTGGTCCAGATGTTCCTTTGGTACTTCGTGATGCCCGAAGTCGTGCCCAGGGACCTCGGCACGTGGCTCAAGCAGCAACCGAATGCGCCCTTCATCACCGCCGTTATCTGCCTGGGCTTCTTCACGTCCGCGCGCGTGGCCGAGCAGGTGCGCGCGGGCATCGGATCGCTGCCGCGCGGCCAGCAGATGGCTGGCACGGCGATCGGGCTGACGCTGCCGCAGGCCTATCGCTACGTGATCCTGCCGCAGGCGTTTCGCATCATCATTCCGCCGCTCACGTCCGAGTTCCTCAACATCATCAAGAACAGCGCGGTCGCGCTGACCATCGGCCTCCTGGAACTGACCGCACGGGCGCGCTCGATGCAGGAGTTCTCGTTCCACGTGTTCGAAGCCTTCTCGGCCGCGACCTTGATCTACCTTCTCGTCAACGTCGTCGTCGTCAACCTGATGCGCTTCATCGAAAGCCGCGTGCGCGTGCCGGGGCTGATCGCGATGGGCACGACCGGAGGCCACTGACATGGGTGACTTCGACTTCAATGTGATCGAGCGCTCATGGCGCTACCTGTTCTTCACCGGCATGACGTTCACGCTCAAGCTCACGTTCCTGAGCATGGCGGGGGGGATCGTCTTCGGCACGCTGCTGGCGATGGCGCGGCTGTCGGGCCTGAAGGCCCTCAACATGGTCGCGGGCGGCTACGTCAACCTGATCCGCTCGATCCCGCTGGTGCTGGTGATCTTCTGGTTCTACTTTCTCGTGCCTTACATCGGCGCATGGGTGATCGGCGCGTCCAGGCCGATTCAGGTCGGCGCATTCTCGTCGTCGCTGATCACCTTCATCCTCTTCGAAGCCGCGTACTACTGCGAGATCATGCGTGCGGGCATCCAGTCGGTGGCGCGCGGTCAGGTGTGGTCGGGCTACGCGCTGGGCATGAACTACTGGCAGACGATGGGCAACATCGTCTTGCCGCAGGCGTTTCGCAACATGATCCCGGTGCTGCTCACGCAGACCATCGTGCTGTTCCAGGACGTGTCGCTGGTCTATGTGCTGTCCATCACGGACTTTGTCGGCGCGGCCAGCAAGGTCGCGCAGCGCGATGGGCGCCTGGTCGAGATGTACACGTTCGTGGCGCTGGTCTATTTCGTGCTGTGCCTGTCGCTGTCTTATCTCGTCAAATATCTGCAGAAGCGCGTGGCGATCGTTCGCTAGTCACCGCATTCGTCTTCACGATTCGCTGGGGAATACAACATGTCGATGATTGAAATCAACAACGTCAGCAAGTGGTACGGCAGCTTCCAGGTCCTCACCGACTGCACCACCAAGGTGGACAAGGGCGAGGTGGTCGTCGTGTGCGGGCCTTCGGGCTCGGGCAAGTCCACGCTGATCAAGGCCGTCAACGGTCTCGAACCGTTTCAGAAGGGCGACATCAACGTCGATGGCGCATCGGTGGGCGACAAGAAGACCAACCTGTCGAAGCTGCGCTCGCGCATCGGCATGGTGTTCCAGAACTTCGAGCTGTTCCCGCACCTGTCGATCACCGACAACCTGACCATCGGCCAGACCAAGGTGCTCGGGCGTTCCAAGGACGAGGCCGCGCAGAAGGGCCTGAAGTATCTCGACCGCGTCGGCCTGATCGCGCAGAAGGACAAGTATCCCGGGCAGCTATCGGGCGGCCAGCAGCAGCGCGTGGCGATCGCACGCGCGTTGTCGATGGACCCGATCGCGATGCTGTTCGACGAGCCGACCTCGGCGCTCGATCCCGAGATGATCAACGAAGTGCTCGACGTGATGGTCGCGCTCGCCAAGGACGGCATGACGATGATGGTCGTCACGCACGAGATGGGCTTCGCGCGCAAGGTCGCGAACCGCGTCGTGTTCATGGACAAGGGCGCGATCGTCGAGGACTGCTCGAAGGATGATTTCTTCGGCACGCCGAGGTCGGAGAGGGCGCAGATTTTCTTGTCGAAGATCCTGTCGCACTAGGGTCTGCTGACATTCAGGCGAGGGCCCCGCGTTCGTGGGGACGACAAGCCTTTACACCGGCGGCGCAGGTGCCACGCCGAGCACGCCCTCGACCGACAGGGCGATCCCCAGCAGACGCGAATCGCTGCCCACGGGGCCGTCGAATTCCAGGCCCACCGGCAGCCCGCCCGCCGTCATGCCGGCGAACACCGACAGGCCGGGGATGCCCGCGTTGCTGCCGGGATCGGTATTGCGGATGTAGGCCCCGAACTCGTCGATCGGCGGCCCGCCGTTGATCGACACCGTCGACGAACCGTTGACCGCGTCGATGACCACCGCGGGCAGGATGGTCGTCGGAAACATCATCGCGTCGAGCGCGTTGTCCGCGAAATAGCTCGCGTACAGCGCCTGCATCCGCGGCCGATAGACGTTGATCGCGGCGGGATAGGCGGCGCCGAATGCATCGGCGAGAATCGCGCCGAACGCGCCGCGCACGTCGGGGCTCGCGATCTGCGCGGCGATGCTCGCGACCGTGATTCCGGTGACACCGGTCGCGGCCAGATACGCCGGGATGTCGGCGATCGGCTCGTGCAACGCGATTTGAAACGACACGTTGTCGTTCAACGCCGAGAGACCCGTCGTGTCGACGTCGATGAACACGACGCCCGCGCTAGCGAGCCTGCTCCTCGCCGCGGTCACGACCGACGACAGCGAATTGTCGAGTCCCGCCCAGAACGATGCGGGAACGCCGATGCGAAGTCCTTGCAGCCCGATCGCCGCCGGCGCGGCGCGCCCGCTGATTACCGCGTCGAGCAGCGCGACATCGGCGACCGTGCGCCCCATCGGTCCGACGGTGTCGCGTGTGTGGCTGATCGGCACGACCGCGTTGGTATCGGTGTACCGGCGCTGTGCGCCGCCGTTGCCGACCGAAGGGCGCAGTCCGACGACGCCGCACAGCGCCGCAGGAATCCGCGACGAACCACCGGTGTCGCTGCCGATGCCGGCGGGCGCGATACGCGCGGCGATCGACGCCGCCGTGCCGCCCGACGATCCGCCCGGAATGCGCGTGCGGTCGTACGGATTCTTTACCGGGCCGGCGAACGGTGAGAGGTTCGTGCTGGTGATGCCGAACGCGAGCTCGTGCATGTTGGCCTTGCCGAGCACGATCGCGCCCGCGTCGATCAGCTTCTGCAGTGACGGCGCGTTGGCCGTGGGCTGCACGTTGCGCAGCGCCGGCGTGCCGCCGGTGGTCGGCAGCTCGCGGGTATTGATGTTGTCCTTGACGACGATCGGCAGGCCGGCGAGCACGCCGACCGCGGTACCGGCCTTGCGCATCGCATCGACGGCGCGCGCTGCAGTCACTGCGCCGGTGCGGTTGACCGAGATCAAGGCCCGCAGGTCGGTGAGCGCATCGGCGCGCGCGATCAGCGTCGTGACATAGGTCTCGGCGGTGAGACGCCCCGACTGCATCGCCGCGATCGCCTGCGACGCGGTGAGCGCGAGTTGCTCGGACGTCGTCATCGGCGGCGGCGGTGGGGGCGACGGTGTGCCGTCGTCATGGCCGCCGCAGCCACTGAGTGCGCCGCCGACTGCGCCGCCGAGGACCGAGGTCGCCGCCGCGGTGCCCGAGACCTTGAGGAATCGCCTGCGCGATGTGTGGATGACCATGTCGAACCTCCGAGCGTTGTGTCCCGCGCGGGCCCCGCGGCCCGACCTGCGTCACGGTAGGCGGCTTTACGGACGGCGACCATCCTCGGGAATGAGGATGCGGTCCCACTACGAATCGAGTCGTCGCGCGAGAGCCATCCGATTGTTGACGTTCAGCTTGCGGAACACGTGGTCCATGTGCGTGCGCACTGTGGTGACGGAGATCTTCAGGCGGCGCGCAATGTCCTTGTCGCGCAGGCCGCTGACCGCGAGTTGGGCGACTTCGCCCTCGCGCGCACTGAGCAGCGCCGCCGCGTGCACGGCGTTGGCCGAGCCCGCAGTTGTGCGCGCCTCACGACGGCTGCGTTCCAGTGCGGCGACGAGGGCCGGTCGCACCAGGTCGAGCAACTTGAGATCTTCTGCCGAGAAATTCTCATGGCGCCTGTCGCGCCAGATGCGCATGTCGCCGATGTTGCGATCGCCGCACCAGGCATAGAGATTGACGCCCCAGTAGAGCCCGTCGCGCGCGAGGAAATCGTTGAAGAACTCGGTGCGCTTCAACAGCGCTTGCGGCATCACGTCGCTGACCCGGACCGCGGTGCGATGGCGCTGCAGATCGAACGTGATCGGGTCGTGATACTGGTAGTGCTGGTCGTAGCGTTCGAGATTGGCCGGATCCATGTTGATGCGGATACCCTTGTCGAAGCGCTGCAACGCTTCGTCCCACACGTAGCTCGCGTAACGCTGCGCGTCGAGCAGGTCCAGCATCAACTCGCCTACGCGCTGGCGGATGTCGTGCTCCTCGTGTGGTTCGGCCAGCGTCGCCATCACGCGACTCAGCAGATTCGACTGGTTGTCGGTCAGGTACATGGAATCTCCCTCGGTGCATTGCGCCCACGGCTATTTCACCGCCTTCGGATCGGCTTGGCAACGCGACCGCGGTGCGCGCTTCGAGCACGAACTGACTCCAGCGCCTCGAGCACGAGGAATTTCCATATCGAGGACGCGGTCCGCGATTCCGTCAAATCGTCATTCCTTCGAGCGGCACGCGCGGCTCGCGGCCCGCAACGCAATCGGCAAGCACCTGCCCCGACCCCAGCGCGAGCGTCCAACCGAGCGCGCCCTGACCCACGTCGAGAAAAAGATTCGCATGTCGCGCCGAGGATCGGCGATCCGCGCGGCGTCGCTGGGCGCAGGCCTGACCACGGTGAGAGATCGTCCGCGGCATACGAATTCGTCGTCGCGTCGGGGAACGCCGAGCGCGCCTCGATGACAAGCTGGCCGAGACGCTCGCGATCGATCGCGTTGGAACGACCCGCGATGTCTGCCATGCCGGCAATGCGCACGGTCTTCGTCCCCGCACTCGTCAGCAGCGGCGCATAGACCACCTTGCGTTTGAAGTCGGTGATGCTGATCGACGGCGCAGCGGCACTCGCGGGTACGGTGATGCTGTACCCCTTCAACGGATAGATCGGCAAGCGGATGCCGAGCGGGCGCGCGAGCGCAGGACTGGCCGCGCCGGATGCGAGCACCACGGCGTCGCACTCCACTGCGCCCGTATCGGTCTCGACTGTCGTGATTCGCATCGATTGGCCATCGCGCCGCAGTTCGAGCACGCGTCGGCCATAGAAAAATCGCGCCCCGCGATCGGCGAGCAGACGCGCGATGCCCACGCAGAACGCATAACAGTCGCCGACCTCTTCGGTGGGTGTGTGGATCGCACCGACCATGCGTCGTCCGAGCCCGCGCGTAGGGACCGCGAGCGCGGGCTCGAGCGCGCGGCAGGCATTTGCATCGAGTACGTTCTGCACGCATCCGAGCCGGCGTCGATAGTCCAGCAGTCGTCGCGCCGCATCGAACCCTTGCTGGTCCGAGAACACCACCAGCTTGCCGTTGCTCGCATAGCCGAACTCGATCGCGGCGCCCGGGCCGCTGACGAACGCGTGCATCAACGCCCGACTGTGGAAGGACAGCGCCAGCAAGCGCCGCGTCGTCAGGTCGCTTTGCGTGCGATTGCACGCGAGGATGAATTCGACGAGCCATCGCCATTGCTCGATATCGAATGCCGGCTTGAAGCGCAACGGCGAGTCGCGTCGCAACAGCCACGGCGGGATCTTCGGCAGCACGCCCGGCCCTGCAAGCGGCGCGACGTAGCTGTACGACAACTGCGCGCCGTTCGCGAAGCTGGTCTCTTCGCCCGGCCCCGCGTTCTTGTCGATGACGGTCACCTCGTGGCCGTCTTCGCCCAGGTACCACGCTGCTGCGAGGCCGGTCACGCCGGCGCCGATGACGACGATACGCATCTAATCTTCTTCGTTTGCCTGCTGTGCGGCGGCGCGCTCGATGCGCCGATCGGGAATCAGCCAGATCGACGCGACGATCACGAAGAACACCAGGCTCACGTAGCGAAAGAAGAACGCGCACACGATGCCTCCCGCATAGAGCACGACCGACAGTTGCTCCTGTATCCGCCGCCCGCTGCGCTCGCCACCAACGACTGCTTGCCGCCGTTGCGGCGCACGATGGACCAATGCAGGATCGAATACGCGATGGCGCACATCATCAGCACGAAACCGTAGAGCGCGCCCTTCAACTCCAGCGCCATGATCGTGATGATGATTGCGATCACGCCATCGCTGAAGGCCTCAAGCCTCGAACTGCTCGTGCCGCCCATGCTGGATTGTCGAACTGCCGTGCTTTTTCCCATGCCCATGCGCGGCATAATCGTCCGCCCTCCTCCGCAGGCCATGATAATGCGATGACGAATTTCGACGGATCACGACACGACGATCGATCGTTGGACCACCAACAAATGAACGATGCACGATTGGACGGTGCACCATCGGACGGCCCACGATTGGTTCGGGCGAGCTTCGACGCCGCGCTGGCGGCGGCCGATCCGCTCGGCGCGCGTAGCTTCATCGCAGACCACCTGCCGTCGCGTCCAAAGGGCCGCGGGGTGGTGGTGGGGGCGGGCAAGGCCGCGGCCAGCATGGCGCTCGCGGTCGAGCGCGCCTGGCCCGACGTGCCGATCACCGGCCTCGTGGTCACGCGCTACGCGCATGGCCTCGCCACGCGGGCGATCGAAGTCCTCGAAGCCGGGCATCCGGTACCCGACGAGGCCGGTGAAGGCGCGGCCACGAGGATGCTTGAACTGGTCGCATCGCTCGGGCCCGATGACTTGCTGCTCGCGCTGATCTCGGGAGGTGGATCGAGCCTGCTGTCGGCGCCCGCGCCCGGCTTGACGATCGATCACCTCAAGCTGCTCAACCGCGCATTGCTCGCGTCGGGCGCACCGATCGTCGAGATGAACGTGGTGCGCAAGCATTGTTCGGCCATCGCGGGAGGAAGGCTCGCGGAAGCCGCGGCCAGCCGTGGCGCCGAAGTCGTCACGCTGATCGTCTCGGACGTGACCGGCGACGACCCGGCTTCGATTGCATCGGGCCCCTGTGCACCCGATCCGAGCACCTGGCAGGACGCGCTCGATATCGTCAAGCGCTATCGCATCGACCTGCCGTACGCGATTCGCAATCACCTGCAACGCGGCAGCGATGGCGCGATCGCCGAGACGCCCAAGCCCGGCAACCCTGCTTTCGCGCGGGTCAGCAACCACGTCGTCGCGAGCGCGCATGCGAGTCTCGAAGCGGCCGCCGATTTCTTTCGCGCGCAGGGCATCGCGGTCGCGGTGCTGGGCGACACGGTCACCGGCGAAGCGCGTGAAGTCGCGAAGGTCTATGCCGCGCTGGCACGCGAGGTGCGCGCGTATGGGCAACCCTGGAAGGCGCCGGTCGCGTTGATTTCAGGCGGCGAATGCACCGTGACGCTGTCGCCTTCCAACCCGCGTGACACGCACATCGGCCGGGGCCGCGGCGGCCGCTGCAGCGAGTTCCTGCTGTCGCTCGCGATCGAATTGAACCGCATGGCCGGTTGCCATGCGCTCGCGTGCGACACCGACGGCATCGATGGCTCCGAAAACAACGCCGGCGCGATTCTCGCCCCAGACACATTGGCGCGTGCGCGCGAGCGCGGCGTCAACGCGCAAGCGAAGCTCGATGCGAACGATGCGTGGGGATTCTTCAATGCGGTGAGCGATCTGGTCGTGACGGGCCCGACGCGCACGAACGTCAACGACTATCGCGTCGTGTTGATCCTGTGAGCGCGTACGGTGAGGTGCCTGCGCTCGCCCGACTTGCAAGGAAAGGCGACAGCGCGGGCAGCAACGACTGCCCGCGATCGCCGATCAATTGCGCGGACCGAAGTAGCGTTGCGCGGTCCATTGCGCGACCTTGTTTCCGAGCGTCAAACCGTCAACCATCGAGAAGCGGAAGTGCATCCCGCCCGCGATGCGCGCAATCTGTATCTCGCCGGTGAATGCATCGACGGTCGCAAAGCTGTGCGTGTTCGCAGTCACCGTGCTGTCGAAGCTGAACGCCACATTGCGCGTGCCGTAGTACTGGCGCAGCGTCTCGACGAACCCGCCTCCCGCGCAGCCGTGGGCGGCGGGATATTCCGGATGGGGCGGCGTGGGCACGACCGGCGTCCACGCGGCATCGGTGATCGTCGCGGGATTGTTGTCGGTGTCGGCAAGCGTGATCGCGGAGGTCGGCCTCCAGGCGTCATAGGCGTACTTGGCTTCGAAGCAGGCTATGTTGGCGTCGGCGTGCACGACATAGATGAAGGCCAGCAGGCGCGCCGCTTCGGCAAGGTCGGTGGTGCTCTCCGCAAATCGGCGGAAGTTGCGCGTCCAAAGCAGATTAGGAGGTTCGGTATGAAAGCGCGCCTTGTCGAGCTGGTCGGCGGTGCGAGTCGTGCTCGTCGCGGAGCCCAGCGCCTTGGTCTCGTTGAAGTCGGTCGCGTAGGCCGCACTGTCCAACGTCGGCGGTCCACCCGGGCGGAACTGATTGGCGGAGGTCAAGGCGAACGGCTTGATAGACGGCACGAAGCGAAGGACCGGATTGGTCCCGCGATACTTGCCGGGCGCTGTTCCGGGCACATAAGCCGCAAGGACCACCGAACGTCCGTCGTTGGCGCGTCGCACGAGCGTGCCGGCCGCGACTTCCGCCCCGATCGCGAGCCCCTTGATCTTCGCGTCGCCGTCGGGGATCGAGGCCAGGTAAGACGTATACGCAGCCTGGTACTGATCCGGGCGATCGGGAAACAGGACGCGCAACACTCCATAGGTCGCCGCTGCCGTTGCGGCCGGCATCGACGCGCCGGCAGCGGGCGTCGTGGGCGTGATCGCATAGGGCTTGTAGCGCCCGTCGATCGCGCTCACCGCGTCGTACACCGCCACCTGTACCGTGGCCATGTCGACGGCATACACCGTCCGCTGTTCTTCCGCGGTGCTCGTGACCGCCGAGCTCGCGTTCACTGTCTTTGCGGCGATGTCGGTCCAGAAGGAAACGGCGTTTGTTCCCGTCGAAGCGATCGTGACGGTGTGGTCGGCTTGACTGGTACTGCTAGTGTTGTCGTTGCCGCCATCGCCGCCGCAGGCTGCGAGAAAAAGGGCGAACATGGCTGCGCAGGTCATCGGGCTTCGCCTGATCGAGTTGGCTGACATGTGATTCTCCTATCGAATGGTGGCCGTGACACGAAGGCGGCCGGACTCGATGATCGAGAAGGCCGGGTCCGCGCTGGAGACATCGTCCGCGCCGTTGCACGAGGTCGGCATCGCGATGTGACGAAACCGGAAAATCGCGGCACGAGAACGTCATCGGCGCGATGAAGTCTGGGCGGCTCGGTTCTCGATCGGAGGGGGTGCGCACATGCACAGCGCGCGACCGTTGCAAGAGCCCTGCGATGGCGTAACGCGCAGGTCGCACGCGTAGCCGGAAAGAAGATTTCGTCCGCGAAGAATCGCTTCCGTCGCCGGTTTCTTGTCTTCGTCGGATCGCTGCGCAGGGGCGACAGATCGGCGCCACGATGAACCATGCTCGATCGATTGTTTTTCCCGTCCGTTTGCGCGCGCACGCGAATACACTCACATCCGTCTTTTCGACAGAAGATCGTCGGCATCTTGCAAAGGGGGCGGAGTCGATGAACAGTGGGGTCGACATCAGCGAACCGGCTTTCGCACAGGGACACCCGGCTGTGGCTCGGGGTGTACCCGCGGCGCGCTGGAAAACGATCGCCTCCCACATGCCTTCAGACCTTCTGGTCGCACCCGCATGGGCGACGCTGGTCGCGTTGCTGCTGTCCACGCAATTCCTCGCGCAGCCGTTCGTGTGGGCCAGCTATCCTTTCGACGAGATCGCGACGGCGTGGCTTGCGATTTTTCGCAACCGCTTGATCGTCACGTCGTGCATCGCGCTCGCGGTCGTCGGCACGGGGCTGATCTCGTCGTCCTCGGCGCCCATGCGGGCCTTGATGATTGCCCTCGCGATCGCCGTGGGCGCGTTAGCGGGCGAATACGCGCTCGGTGCATTGGAGTACGAGAGCAGCGGCATGGCAACGCGAGCGATGTTCCTGCGCGTGAGCCGCTGGTGTGTGATCGGGCTTGCGATCGCAAGCATCTTCTTTCTCTACTATCGCGCGATGCGCGCTCGCGCAGAGGCGCACGGCGCTTCCTTGCGCGCCGCGCAGATCGAGCGCCAGGCGATCGAGTCGCGCCTGCAATTGCTGCGGGCGCAGATCGAGCCGCACTTCCTGTTCAACACGCTGGCGACGATCCGCCGCCTGCATCATTCCGAACCCGAGCAGGGTGAGCTGATGCTCGGCAACTTCATCGACTATCTGCGTGCGGCGATTCCCAAGTCGCGCGAACACGTGCCGCTACTCTGCGACGAGCTCGACCTGGTCCGCGCCTATCTCGGATTGGTCGCGGTGCGGATGTCGGGTCGGCTCACGTGGTCGATGGACGTCGATCCATCGCTGGCGACGCATCGCTTCCCACCGTTGTCGCTCGCCACGCTGGCCGAGAACGCGATCAAGCACGGCATCGTTCCGGCAGAACGCGGTGGGCACGTGACGATCGTCGTCAGGCGCGTTGCAACATTCATCGAGGCGAGCGTGATCGACACCGGGGTCGGCCTTTCCGTTGCAACCGGTGGCTCGGGCATCGGCCTGGCCAATACGCGTGCCCGCCTGTTCTCGTTGCATGGTCCGAGCGCTCGTCTCGAGTTGATGCACAACCAGCCGCGCGGCGTTCGCGCGACGATCCGCATTCCGGACTGAGCGACAGACTCGACTGCGCCGCACATCGCCATGGCCACGATCCTGTCCACCCCTCTGCAAGCACCCGCCGAAGCGCCACTCTCGGCGCGGCGCAATGCGGCGTCACTACTCGCGTCGCTGCCTGAATCGGTCAAGCAGACCGAGCGCCGCCGTTTCGCGCGCTTGATCGTTTACGGTTTGCTGTGGGCCGTGATCGTCATCGGACTGGAAGTGCCCACGCTGACGTTCAACGATGGCGGGCGCCGACAAATTGAGCAACTCCTGGTTTATTTGACGTCCGCGTGGGTCTTCACCAGTGTCCTCCTCTCGATCGCGATCTATTGGTCCACGATCGGTCAAGTGCGCTGGTTGCGTTTGGCCGTGTCGATTCCTTTCGTCGCCATTTGCAGCGGCACGCAATCCCTTCTCGGCGCGCTGGTCGACCACTGGATCTTTGGGACTGATGCGCTGGACTGGTTGATTGGTCGGCGATCGCCATGGGACCGTTTTTTGTGTATATCGCATGGCTTACGTTGATCTACGGCGGCTTCGCCGCGATCATCTATGCGCTGCGTCGAAAGATCGATCAGACCACCGCCACGCTGCGCGCCACCGAGCTCGCGCGCGAGCGCAACGAGGCCGCGATCGCAGAGGCGCGCGTGCGCGCGCTGGTCGAACGGATCGAACCGCGCTTTCTGATCGACGTGATGGCCTCGGCGCGCGACCAATATCGTGTGGCTCCGATACAAGCCGAGGCGACGCTGAACGCCTGCGTCGCATTCCTGCGCGCGGCGATGCCGCAGCTTCGTTCGGGACATTCGACCGTTGCCGCAGAACTCGAATTGGCCGAGGCTTACCTCATGCTTCGCGATCATATCGAGTGCGGCATCGACGCGCGCAAGCGCGACTGGCATGTCGATCGGCAACCCGCAAGCGCGTGCGCCGTCGATCTGGCGCGTGTGCAACTGCCGCCGATGGTCTTGCTTCCGTTGCTCGAGCACTTGCGCCGTCCACTCATAGTCAGCGTCGTCGCGCAAGACGACTCGATCGAGATCGGCCTGAAGTCATCGACCGTTGTCGAGGCAGGCGACGAGAACACCGCCGGGAGCGCCATCGCGCTCGACGCCGAATCGCTGGACGCGATCGCGTCGCGCCTTGCGCTCGTCTGCGGGCGCGACGCCGCGATTCGAACTGAAGTCGCGGACAACATGACACGTCTCGTACGGATCATCGTGCCCCGCACGCATCCGTTCGAACGCCCACTTGATCGTTCATCCGGAAGGAGCCGCACATGAAAGCCAACCCATCGCGTCGCCAGATGCTGCTGCTGGCCGCAATCGCCGCACTACCCGAAGAGTTGCTCGCGCAGGACGCCGCACGCATCCAGCCCGACAGCTATCGCGTCGCGCTGGACAACGCGCAGGTTCGGGTGCTCGAGTTCAACGCGCGACCCGGCATGGGCGTATGCGGTACCGGTCTTCACTCACACCCGGCGCATCTGACGATCGCTCTGACTGCGGCGCGCGTGCGGGTCAAGCAGAATGGCAAGACCTTCGTCGCGGAATTGCCGGCCGGGGCCGTGTTCTGGAGCGAGGCCGAAACGCACGAGACGGAAAACCTGCTCGGGACCAATTCGCGTGCGCTGCTCGTCGAACTCAAGCGGACCTGATCATGAAGACCGTGGAAGCCGACGAGAGAGGCTCGGGGCTCGAAGCGTTGGCGAACCCTGAAGCGACAGCGCTGATCGTCGAGGACGAAGCGATTCTGCGCGACGAGCTGCGCTCCGCGCTCACACAGTTGTGGCCCGAGCTTCGCATCGTTGGCGAGGCGGCCAACGGTCTCGATGCCGTCCGACTGATCGATGCCGTGCAGCCCAACGTATTGTTCCTCGATATCCAAATGCCGGGCATGAGCGGCCTGGACGTTGCGATGCATGCCAGCGGCCGTTGCCAGATCGTGTTCGTCACCGCCTACGACGAGCATGCGGTGCTCGCGTTCGATCACGGTGCGGTGGACTATCTGCTGAAGCCGTTGTCGATGAGCCGCCTCGCAACCGCGCTGAGGCGCGTGAAGCAGGCGATCGCCGCGCCGCCACCCGACTACCGTCGGCTCTTGCAGCAACTGGGCGTGAGCGCCGCGCCCAAAAGCAGCTTGCGATGGATCAACGCGTCGCAAGGTGCGAACGTGAAGCTCGTCACGGTCGACGAGGTCTGCTACTTCCAGTCGGACACGAAGTACACGCGCATGGTTACGACCGAGTCGGAGACGCTGAAAGACCATCAAGGAACTGCTCGACGAACTCGACCCCGCGAGCTTCTGGCAGGTGCATCGCGCGACCATCGTCAATGTCGCGGCGATCGCCGGCGTGTCGCGCGACCTGCGCGGCCGCATGGTCCTGAAGTTGAAGCAACGCCGCGAGACCGTGCTCGTCAGCCAGCCGTTCGCACATTTGTTTCGGCAGATGTAGATGCGTCGTCATCGCGGTGAGCTGAAGGACAGCGCTCGACGGACACGCGCTCCAGGACCGAGTGACGAACTCTGTCTTTGATAGCGAGTAGCTCTCCCGCGATTCGAGCGTGGCGCCGTGATGAATAGCCGCGAGTTGGCGCTTTATCTTGGCGTACTCGGTTGTGACCGCCGGACGGTCGCGCAGGTAGTCACGAAATGCAAGGTGCGCGTACTCCTGCTCCGAGCCGGTGACACAAAGATGAATATGGTGCGTGCTCGGCCACTCGCCAGGCTTCTGAAAAAACGGGTAGACCGAGTCAAACGGGCCCAGTGGGATGTGTATGTAGCCTGCGCGTGCGAGTGCCTCGATGTAATTGCCAATCGGCTTGAGCGATGGGACTGAAACCTGGATGTCGATGACTGGCTTGGCTGCGAGGCCAGGAACGGAGGTCGAACCCACGTGCTCTACGCGAAGTGCGAAATCGCCCAGCACTTGGTGAATACGTGCTGCCTCCGCAGTGAACATGGAGGGCCAAGCCGAATCGTACGGGACGATCGTGATCATGGCGACTTGCGGTTGCCCGGGGTTGTGTCTGACTCTTACCGATCCTCTAACCCTGCGTGAGGAATAAATCCCGCTCGGCGTTCCTGCGCGCGGTCAAGCCCTTCAGCAGTTTGCCGCCGGAACGATTCCATTTCGCAAATTCATCGGCCGCGTCGTCGTAATCGCCGATGTTGAGCAATCGAAGCAGCGTCGACTTTCTGAGGTTGCCCAACCCGAGGTTGAACGCGAAGCTCACCAGCGCACCGTATTGGTTGTCGTTGAGATCGACGGTCACGATGTTGAGCACGTCCTTGCCGGTGTCCATCAGGTCGGTGCGCAGCAGCGCCTCGGCCTGCTCGCGCGTGATGCCGCCCGGATAGAGCGAGTCGGCAAGCGCTTCGTTGGACTTGCCACGCACGAAGTCGTTACCCATGGTAATGGCGTGTCCCCAACCGACGGTCCAGATGCCAACGGGATCAAGATAGGGATCGAGGTTGACAGTCTTGGGATTGCCGTCGGGTATGCCTTCGAACCGCTTGATCAAATCGACGGTCGCATCGTTGACTTCGCGTGTGGCCATGATCCTTCTCCCTCTTGGCGACGACGTCGAGACTCACTTCAATCATTCCATCCTGACACCGAGATGTTCAGCGTCGCATCGAAGCCCTTCTGCGACTTCACGGGGATCTCGAACGTATCTGCGTCCGGATGCAGCGCGGCGATACGGCTGTCGTCCACATCGAGCTTCTCGGCATCGTCCTTCGGTCCGCTGGCCCAGTTGCCGTCCGACCAGACGTAGCGCAACGACCAGTTGCCGTCGGCGTCGGACTTGGCATACAGCACCAGCGTGTCGCGAAACAGGTACTCGCCCGGGATATGGGTCTTGAAGACCACTGCGTCGTCGATCTCGTAGCCGGCGGTCACGACGGCGAGATCGATCGAGAAAGCGATCTCGCTGCCGGCGAGGATGTTGCGCGTGTCGAGGAAGATCGAGAACAACACCGGCGAGCGCGCGCTCGCGGCCTTGGTGCCGTCGGCCTGGAAGAGTTCGGCATATTCGCGTCGCACCGCGCTGCCGTTGTCCTGCGTGCGGCAGGTGAGGTCGAACGTGTAGGCGCCGCGCGGCGCGACGGTGGCTTCGATGTAGTACGACGACTCGATCTTCTTGCCGCTCTTTCTCGCGCGCTCGATGTCGGGCGGAAAGGGAATCGCGTTGATGTCGAGCATGCCGGTCGCGCGCACGTTGCCGAATAAAAAGCGCACCAGGTTCTGGTAGCCCTCTTCCGAATTGACGATGCCGAAGTAGCCGCTGTGGCTGCGGTTGACGAACGCGCGCGGCGCGCCTTCGACGTAGGCGTTCGCGATGCGCACCAGGCCGTCGCTCATCGATCCGACCGCGAACGATGAGAGGCCGTGTCCGACCGCGTAGTCGCGGCTGTTGGTGCCGACCAGGCAGAACACGCGCTCGACCGGAAAATCCGACGTGCCGAGCGTGTTGACCCGATCGGCCGGCGTCTTGAGGTAGCCGGCCATCCTGGTCCGGTTGAAATTGGTCATGTCGTTCAACGACAGGAAGCCGGGCACGTTGATGCCGCCCATCTCGATGCCGTTGTGCGGCGTCGCGTAGGTGAAGACCTTGTCGATCATGCCCTTGATCTCGTCGCTGCCCACTTCCGGGTTCTGCAACAGGCAGCGGCAGATCAGGCCACCCATCGAATGCGCAACCAGGTAGACCTTGAAGGTCTTGCGCGCGTCGGTAACGTCCTTGTCCGTGGGGTCGGCCTTGCCGCAGATCAGGTCGCGCAACTCATCGATGCGCTGCGCAAGCACCTTGGCCGCGTCGACAATCGACGGAACGCTCCCGTCGCCGAACGCGGGATCGGCCGGGTCGTAATAGCGATGGATCACCACGCATCGCGGCGAGAGCTTGTCCATGCGCTCGGAGCCGGACTCGTAGATGTCGCGATAGTTGAAGTCCTTCATCAAGCGCACCAGCGGCGACTCGAACACGAACTTGCGTATCGACCCATCGCGCGCCTGGCGAATCTTGGTCGAACCCGCTTCGAAGCCCATGAACGGCGTCGAGGTGGTCTCGACGATCGCGTCCTGGGTCATCGCGTAGCCGCGCACGTAGATGATCGGGTAGTAAGGTGCGGTGACCTTCGCCATCGAGATCTCCCTGGTCGGAGCCGAGTGATCGTCGCTGATTCGCGCGGCGTCTTGAGGCGCCGTTCGGCCCGCCCGCAACATAACGCGAGCCAACGCGAGCGCGCAAGGGAAGGTACGAGCCATCGATGGCAACATAGCGGCCTTGCGCCTGGCTGCGGCGCGCAGCGATTTCTGCATCGAAGACCTGTTGCGAATGGATCACCTGACGCTCACCCGCCCCGACGACTGGCATCTGCATCTGCGCGATGGCGATGCGATGCGCGCGGTGCTGCCGCATAGCGCACGCCAGTTCGCACGGGCGATCGTGATGCCGAACCTGAAGCCGCCGGTCGCGACGGTCGAGGCGGCATCAGCGTATCGCGCGCGCATCCTCGCAGCCGCGTCGACGTACGGCACGAAGAGCACGTCGTTCGAACCCCTGATGACGCTCTACCTCACCGACGCGACCTCACCCGACGAAGTACGGCGCGCGAAGGACAGCGGGTTCATCCACGGCGTCAAGCTCTATCCCGCAGGTGCGACCACCAACTCGGCCGCGGGCGTGACCAATCTGCGGCATTGCTGGCCTGCGCTCGAGACCATGCAGGCGGTCGGCATGCCGCTACTCGTGCACGGCGAAGCAACCGACCCTTCCATCGATGTCTTCGATCGCGAACGGGTATTCATCGACGAGCAATTGATTCCGCTGCGCGCGGCCTTTCCGAATCTGCGCGTGGTGTTCGAGCACATCACGACGAAGGAGGCGGTCGACTACGTGACCGACTGCTGCGGCCGCGAGCGCACGCTGGCTGCCACCATCACCGCGCACCACCTGCTCTACAACCGCAACGCGATCTTCAATGGCGGTGTGCGTCCTCACTGGTATTGCCTGCCGGTGCTGAAGCGCGAGACCCATCGGCAGGCACTGATAGCCGTGGCCACGTCGGGCAAGCCGTGCTTCTTCCTGGGCACCGACAGCGCGCCGCATGCGAAAGGCGCGAAAGAGAATGCCTGCGGATGCGCGGGCTGCTACACCGCGCTGCACGCGATCGAGCTGTATGCAGAAGCCTTCGACCGCGCTGGACGGCTCGACCGTCTCGAAGGCTTCGCGAGTTTCTTCGGCGCTGACTTCTATGGCCTGTCGCGCAACATCGAGCGCATCACCTTGAAGCGCGAAGCGTGGACCGTGCCGGACGCACTGGCGTTCGGCGACGAAACCATCGTGCCACTCGACGCGGGATCGGTGCTTCAATGGAGGCTGGTCGATTGACTTGACGGTCGCGCTCGTTGCGCGCAATCGGGGCTGAGGTGGCCATGGCATCGGAAAACCGGGTCAGGCAGTTCAGGGAAATTCTCATCTGGCCGCTCCAGTTGGTTCCCCTTCATGAGAGCGATGCGGCACGCAATCACTGGGACCTGTTGTCCGAGTCCGGCCCGGACCATCCCTGGCGCGAAATCGCCGACGAATTCACCGCCGATCCCGATCAATTCTGCGCGCGGCACTATCTCGAGTTCACGCGCTTTGCCGTTCGTGGCAACGATGAGCTTTACGCGGAGGTGCGCGCGGAGGTCCACGACATCAACAATTATCTCGACTCGCGGCGCACGAAAAAACTTGCGGACATCGGCGTGCGCCTGGGCGTGGTAGCGACCTTCGGCTTCATCGGCGTATTCATCACCGGCTTCTTCGGGATGAACCTGTTCCCTTTTGGCGAGGGACCGCTGGGCATGAGAATCCTGAACCTCATTCTCGCTCTCGTTATTGCGACGGCACTGACCGCTTACACGATCAGCATCTCGCGGCGCCTGGCCGATTTTCTGGATGCGCTGTCCAGCGAGCGGGTGCCATGGCGCGGCAAGCTTGCGGCCTTCGCTGCGGTCTGGAAGAAGAGGCGTTGAAGTGGTAAAACGCGGAGCAAATCTCCGGCTTGTTCCCACTGCCGTCATTGCTCGCGCCTGTACAAGCAGAGAGAAATCCCGCCTGGCTCGCGCATCGACTGCGATGCGCGAGCCAGGCGGGATCCGTCGCTGCATTACTTCGTGCTGGCGATCTGCGCGGCACAAGCCTGCTGCGTTTGACGATGACGTTCGAGGCGAGCGACCGCGTCCTGATAGTCGAGCTCGTGAATCATGCGGGTGCGCGTCACGAATCTCCTGAGTCCCTCCGGGCTCTGGTCGGCTGATTTGGTCATGCGCGCGTCGAGGTTGACGCGATAGCTCGGCTGACACGCTGAAGTCTCGGCAGCAACCGCGTTTTGCGCGCCGCCGGCGAACAAAGTCAATCCGATCGCACAGCCCTGCAACAGACAAGCGGCAGCGAATTTCTGAATGGTGAGCATGATGTCCTCCTGATTGCGGAATGGTCCGCGATGTCGAACGCGGCGCGTTCAACTTCAAGATAGGCAATCGATGCGCTTTGCGCTGCTGGAGCAATGCACAGTGCGGATGTGCGGCATTCACATCGCGGCGAGCGTCGCGCCTGGCGTGGCGATTTGCGGATCGGCCCGCAACTCGATGAGTGCCGGCAGGCCGGTCTCTGCGATGTGCGCGAGCGCCGCGATCAATGCGGTATCGAAGGCTTCGGTGTCGTCGACCTTTTCGCCATGCGCTCCGTACGCTCGGGCAAGCGCGGCAAAATCGGGATTGATCAACGATGTGCCCGACACGCGCCCCGGGAAGTGCTTCTCCTGATGCATGCGGATCGTGCCGTACATGCCGTTGTTGACGACGATGAAAAGCACGCCGGCATGTTCCTGCACCGCGGTTGCGAGCTCTTGTCCGGTCATCATGAAGTCGCCGTCGCCCGTGAGCACGACGACGGTTCGATCGGGCGCGATGATTTTCGCGGCGATGCCGGCCGGAACGCCATAGCCCATCGCGCCGTTGGTTGGCGCGAGTTGGGTACGCAGGCCGGCATAGCGATGAAAGCGATGACCCCAGGTCGCGAAATTTCCTGCGCCGTTGGCGAGGAGGAAATCGGCGGGAAGACGCTGCTCGAGCGTCTTCACGATGCGCCAGAGGTTGAGCGATTGCGGTCGATCACGAACGACTTGCGGCTCTTCCTGCCACGCCGCGTACGCCCGACGCCCTTCGCGCACGCGCGCGAGTCGATCACCGCGCGTCGCATCGTCGAGACGCGATGGCAGCGCACGCAGTGCCGAGGCGAACGCGCGCATGCCTGCATTGATCGCGAGCGCCGGCTGATAGACGCGGCCGAGTTCTTCTGGATCGGGATGCACGTGCACGAGTGTTTGTTTTGGCGCCGGCGCTTCGATCAACGAATAGCCCGACGTCGTCATCTCGCCCAGTCGCGCGCCGATCGCGATGATCAGGTCGGCTTCCCTGATGCGCGCCGCGACTGCGGGGTTGATCGCAATGCCGACATCGCCGACGTACTGCGCATGCCGATTGTCGAACAGGTCCTGAAAGCGGAACGCGCACGCGATCGGCAGCGCATGCGCCTCTGCAAAGGATTGCAGATCGCCGCACGCGTTTGCGTCCCAACCCGAGCCGCCGACGATGACGACCGGTCGTTCGCTGTGATGGAGCAAATCGGCGAACGCGTTGAGATCTGTTGGCGACGGCGCGCCGTGCACCGCGCTATAAGACTTCGCGTCGGCCACGCTCGCGCTCGCCTCCAGCATGTCCTCGGGCAGCGCCAACACAACCGGGCCTTGCCGACCGCTGCATGCGGTCGCGAACGCGCGCGCGACGTACTCGGGCACCCGCTCGGCGCGATCGATCTGCGCGACCCATTTGCTCATCGGGCCGAACATGCGCCGATAGTCGACTTCCTGAAATGCCTCGCGCTCGACGAAGTCGTTGCCGACCTGGCCGATGAACAAGATCATCGGCGTCGAGTCCTGATACGCGGTGTGCAGACCGACCGCCGCATTGCAGGCGCCCGGCCCGCGCGTGACGAAGGCGATGCCGGGTCTGCCGGTCATCTTCCCCTCGGCCTCGGCCATGAAGGCGCTGCCCGACTCGTGGCGATTGACGATCAGATGGATGCGATCGGTGACGTCGTGAAGCGCGTCGAGCACCGCGAGATAGCTTTCGCCGGGCACGCAGAAGATGCGCTCGACGCCGTGAACGAGCAGTTGATCAACGAGGATGCGGGCGCCGGTGCGGGTAGATTCGGTCATGGGTACACGAGGTGATCGAAACGCAGAACCTTAACGCACGCAGTCGGCGAACTCTTCGACATGCGTGTACGCGTCGTTGCTACACTGCCGCGCACCCCCCAACTCACCGGAGCAAACGTCCATGTCGATCAAGCATCTGATTCCCGTCGCGCTCGCTAGCATGGGCGCGGCCTTCGCGATTCCCGCGCACGCGGGCAAGACCCTCGACGCCGTCAAGGCGCGCGGGCAAGTGGTGTGCGGGGTGAATACCTCGGGGCCGGGCTTTTCGGCGGCCGACAGCCAGGGGCGTTGGACCGGCCTCGACGTGGACTTCTGCCGCGCCGTGGCCGCCGCCGTGCTCGGCGATGCCAACAAGGTGAAGTTCGTGCCGCTCAATTCGCAGCAGCGCTTCTCGTCGCTGCAGGCCGGCGAGATCGACGTGCTCTCGCGCAACAGCACCTGGACCTTGACGCGCGATGCGTCGCTCGGCGTGGTCTTCACCGGCATCAACTACTTCGACGGGCAAGGCTTCATGGTGCCCAAGAAACTGAACATCGACGGCGTCAAGAAGATGAACGGCGCGACCGTGTGCGTGCAGGCCGGCACCACCAGCGAAAAGAACGTGGCCGACTACTTCGGCGCCGCCGGCATGAAGTACAAGTCGGTGGTGTTCGACACGGCCGAGGCGATCACCAGCGCGTTCTTCTCCGGCCGCTGCCAGGTCTATACGACCGACATGAGCGACCTGGCCGGTGCGCGCACCAAGGCGCCCAAGCCCGACGACTACACCATCCTGCCGCAGGTGATCTCGAAGGAGCCGCTCGGCCCTTCGGTTCGTCGCGGCGACGACGAGTGGTTCCAGATCGTTCGCTGGACCTTGTTCGCGATGCTCGAAGCGGAAGAGGACGGCCTGACTCAGGCGAACGTGGACGAGAAGAAGGCGAGCAGCAAGGATCCGAACGTGCAGCGCTTCCTCGGGGTTTCCGAAGACACCGGCAAGTTGCTGGGTCTGGACGCGGGCTGGGCCTATCGGATCGTCAAGCAGGTCGGCAACTATGGCGAAAGTTTCGAGCGCAACCTCGGCCCGAAGTCGCCGGTCGGCCTGCCGCGCGGCGTGAACAACCTATGGACCAAGGGCGGCCTGATGTATGCACCGCCAATTCGCTGACGATGTTTCGGACCGGGTCGTGACCGTCGCCTTGCGATAGCGCGGTCCGCACTCACGCCCCACTCCATCGATGCCCTCGTCGTCCGAGCCCACCGGCGACGCCGCGTGGCGCGCGCGACGACGGGCCCGCCGCATCCGCGACGGCGCGCTGCAGGGGCTGCTCGCGCTGGTACTGCTCGGGCTCGTCATCGCGTTTGCGCACAACGTCACGGCCAACCTCGCGGTCCGGCAGATCAAATCCGGATTCGATTTCCTGCGTAATCCGGCCGGCTTCAATATCGGCGAGACGCTGTTCCAGTTCACCTCGCGCGACAGCTACCTGCGCGCTTTCGCGGTGGGTGCGACCAACACGCTGCGGGTCGCGCTGGCCGGCATCGTGCTCGCGAGCGTGCTGGGTGTCGGCATTGGGTTGATGCGCCTGTCGCGTCATCCGCT
>JBBSGB010000005.1:0-140784 GCA_038254545.1 Burkholderiales bacterium
ACCGGATTTCCCTTCATCCAGTCGCTCACGCGATCGGCCATCAACGCCAGCCCGCCATACACGCCCAGTTGCGTGAGCGCGATGATGATCCACAGCGTCGCGATCTGTATCCACATCGCGCCGTATTCGGGCCGCAGGAATTGCGGAAAGATGGCGAGCATGAACAGATAGGCCTTCGGGTTGAGCAGGCTGGTTAGCGCGCCCTGACGGAACGTGGCTCGCCACGGTCTGATGCGGGCGACCGGCCCCACGCCGAACGCCGACTCGCTTCTCATCAACGAGAAACCGATCCACGCGATATACAGCGCGCCGGTCAGCAGCAGCGCGTTGAACGCGCCGGGCACGAGCTTCAACAGCACGCTGATGCCGAGCGCCGTCATCACGACGTGACACACGCCGCCGGCGACGATGCCGGCTACCGCGGCTAGGCCCTTCGTGCGACCGCCGGTCAGCGCGCTGCCCAGCACGAACGCCATGTCGAGCCCCGGCAGCACGACGATGCCGAAGACCAGTGCGAAGAACAGCGAGAGGTGCGCGTAGTGGGTCATGGCGGATTCATCGTGGAAGTCATCGCGGACTGATCGCGACATCGGTCGCGTCGGGCAGCCAGCGCAGGCGCGAGCGCGGGGTCGGGTCCAGCACCAGAAGCTCGGGGGCTTCGCGCAGCAGGCCCGTTGCGACAAGCGACTGCGCGACGGTCTTCGCGATCGGTTCGAAACGCACGTCCAGCGCCTGCTTGTCCTCGATGACGCCGATCCACACCAGCCACGGACCGTCGGTGCGGATAGGAAGCTGAGGAAAGTTGTTCGGCACATCCAGCGAGACCAATACGCCCGCCTGATGCACTGCAGCCATGCGATAACGCGCGAACGCGGCTTCGGCTTGCTCAGCGAACGCGTTCTCGCTGCCTTTCCTGATGGCGAAGATCTGGATCACCACGATGCCCTGCGCGCCTTTTTTGTCGGTCACGGGATCGACGGCCGGCAGCACCGGAATGCCCGATTCAGGTCGTAACGGACGCAGCAGCATCACGTTGTCGCTGTCGTCCAATGCAGCATTCAATTTGCCGCGATGCTCCTTCCAGAGCGGCCCGTAATAGAAGGCCGAGCTCACGATCGGGCGCGCATTGATGTCCTTGAAGCCGCGCAGCCACGTGAAATGCGTCGGATGATCACGATCGAGAAATTGCCCGAACACCATGGCGCCCAACTGTTCGAAGGCTTCGGGAAACCAGGTTTCGAAATACTGCGCGAAGCGCGTGCGCTCGCCGTCCTTCGTGACATAGCGACGCAACTCGATGGTTTGAAAATCGTTGAGATGCCTGACGCTTTCCATCATGGTTTCCTTGTTTCCATCCTGCGCGGCGGACGCGTCGCCGTGATTGGCAACAAGGAGAAGGGCGGCCAGCGACAGTTCGAATATCTTCTTCATCGTGCTTCCTCCAACTGCGTGCAAACTGCACCTTAAGGTGAAAACAGGACAGTTTCCGCCCTGATTGATCGATATACTCGATCGCATGCCTTTACCCACCACCCGCGTACTGGCCGTGCTGGAGTTGCTGCAGGGCCGTGCCCGCATCAGCGGGGCGGAGTTGGCGCGTCGCGTGGACGTCGATGTGCGCACCTTGCGGCGCTACATCGTGATGCTCGAGGAACTCGGCATCCCAATCACGACCGAACGCGGCCGGCATGGCGGCTACATGCTGGTGGCCGGATTCAAGTTGCCACCGATGATGTTCACCGACGACGAGGCGCTGGCGTTGTCGGTCGGTTTGCTCGCCGCGCGCGGCCTGGGCCTGGCCGAAGCGGCGCCCGCCGTGGCGAGCGCGCAGGCCAAGCTCGCGCGCGTCATGCCCGACCGATTGAAGCGCCAGGTGCATGCGATTTCCGAGACGACCCGGATCGAACACGCGCAAGGCACGCACTCGCTGGCCAGCAATGCGGCGTTGATCGCGTTGACGCGCGCTGCGCAGGCGCAGCAGCGTGTCCATCTTCGTTATGCGACGGCGCGAGGCGATCAGACCGAACGCGATTTCGATCCCTACGGCATGGCCTTTCGCAGCGGCGCATGGTACGCGGTGGGCATGTGCCATCTGCGAAAAGGTCTGCGCTCGTTCCGGCTCGACCGCGTGCAGTCGGTGACGCCGTTAGACCTGCCGTTCGCGCGACCACCGGGCTTCGACGCGCTCGACCAGTTGACGCTGGGCATCGCGAGCCTTCCGCGAACCATCGCAATCGAAGTGCTGTTGCGCACCGATCTGAAGACCGCGCGCAGCGCGTTCGCGCTCGCCTTCGGCCTGTTCGAGCCGTGCGAAGGAGGGGTGCTATTGCGCAGCAGTGCCGACGACCTCGGCTGGTTCGCGCGCGAGCTCGCGCGATTGCCCTTCGATTTCGAGATCCGTACGCCGGCGCGATTGCGCAGCGAAGTCAGGCGCGGCGCGGCGCGCTTGCACAAGCTGGCTGCGGCTGGCGAGCGAAAATCCGGTCCTTGCGCCAGAATGCCTGCGCACCATCCCGCCTCACCCAACTCTCTCAAGGTACGACAATGATCAAGCTTTACTACCATCCATCTCCCAACCCCGCCAAGGTTGCCCTCTTTCTGGAAGAGGCCGGCCTGCCTTACGAGCTCGTGCCCGTGGACACCCGCAAGGGCGAGCAGCACGCTGCCGCTTTCACCGCCATCAATCCGAATGCGAAAACTCCGGCCCTCGTCGACGGCGACGTCGCGATTTTCGACAGCACTGCAATTCTGCTTTATCTGGCCGAGAAGACCGGCCGCTTCCTGCCGGAGAACACGCCCGATCAGCGCGCGCAGATGCTGTCATGGCTGATGTTCGTGGCCAGCGGCATCGGCCCGTACTCCGGCCAGGCAGTGCACTTCAAGCATTTCGCACCCGATCCCAAGGAGTACGCGGTCAACCGTTATGACTTCGAGGCGCAGCGTCACTGGAACCTGATCGATGCGCGGCTGGCCGGACGCCGGTACACGGTGGGCGACCAGTACACCATCGTCGACATGGCGGTGTGGGGCTGGGCGCGTGCCGTGCCGTTCATCCTCGGCGCCGAGGCGTGGGACAAGCTGCCGCACGTGAAGCGGTTGCTCGACGAAATCAGTGCCCGTCCAGCCGCGCAGCGCGTCGAGGCGTTAAAGACGCAACACGCCTACAAGACCGAGATGGACGACGACGCCCGCAGGCAGATGTTTCCGCAGAACGCGCGCTTGGCCGCGTGATCTCCGGCCAGGATGACGCCGCGCGTCAATCAAGCGCGACGATCTTCCCTGGATTGAGAATGTTCTTCGGATCGAACGCCCGCTTCAACGAGCGCATCAGATCGAGCGCGTCCTCGCCGTGCTCTTCCGCTAGAAAACGCATCTTGTGCAAGCCCACGCCGTGCTCGCCGGTGCAGGTGCCGTCGAGCTGGATCGCGCGCGAGACGAGGCGGTCGTTGATGCGCTCGGCCTCCTCGAACTCCTCGGGCTTGGCCGGATCGACCAGCAGCATCACGTGATAGTTGCCGTCACCCACATGGCCGAGGATCAATGAGGGAATCGTCGATGCCTTGCAATCGGCGACGGTCGCGCCGATCGAGTCCGCCAGTCGCGAGATCGGCACGCACACGTCGGTGGTGACGGCGCGCGTGCCGGGCTTGACCTGAAGACCCGCGAAGTAGGCGTTGTGGCGCGCGCTCCAGAGCTTCGATCGATCTTCAGGATGGGTGGCCCACGCGAAGTCCATGCCACCGTGTTCGCGCGCGATCTCCTGCACGATCTCGGTCTGCTCCTTCACGCCCGCTTCGGAGCCGTGAAATTCGAACAGCAGCAGCGGCGATTCGTTCAGAGTCAGCTTGCTGTGTACGTTGATGGCTTTCACGAACGCCGCATCAAGCAACTCGACGCGCGCGATCGGCACGCCCATCTGGATGGTCTGGATCACGCAGCGCACGGCGTCATCCACGCTCGTGAAATTGCACACCGCCGCCGAGATCGCTTCGGGCTGCGGATAGAGCTTGACCGTGACCTCGGTGATGATGCCGAGCGTGCCTTCGCTGCCCACGAAGATGCGCGTGAGGTCGTAGCCCGCCGACGACTTCCTCGCGCGTCGCGCGGTGCGCACGATCTTGCCTTCGGCAGTGACGACCGTGAGTGCGACGACGTTCTCGCGCATCGTGCCGTAGCGCACCGCATTGGTCCCGGACGCGCGCGTCGCGGCCATGCCGCCGAGCGATGCGTCGGCGCCCGGGTCGATCGGAAAGAAGAGGCCGGTGTCCTTGATCTCGGTGTTCAGTTGCTTTCTCGTCACGCCGGCCTGCACGGTCGCGGTCAGGTCTTCGGCGTTGACTGCGACCACTTGGTTCATCTGCGACACGTCGAGCGAGATGCCGCCGCGGATCGCAAGCAGATGACCTTCGAGCGACGAGCCGGAGCCGAAGGGAATCACCGGCACTTCATGCGTCGAACACAGCTTGACGATTTCCGCGACTTCTTCGGTGCTGTGCGCGAATACGACCGCGTCGGGCAGCATCGGATCGAAGGCCGATTCGTCGCGACCGTGATGCGCGCGGATGGCTTCGGTCATCGAGAAGCGCTCGTGAAAGCGCGATGCGAGCGCATCGATGAAGGCCGGTGGCAACGGCTTCTTCAGCGCGGAAGGAAGGGGGATCGGATGATTCATCGGCGTGTCCTCGTTGCGGCCTCTCAGGGCAGGCGGTTTCTACGGACGTCTAGTGTAGACCGCAGCGCGTGCGATGCCGGTTTCCGGCGAAGGCCACGGCACGCTCGGCACGGCCTCAAGTCAGCCCGCTTTGCGAAAGGTCAGGTTGATGCGATGACCGCCCAGCAAGACGTGATGTCCCTCCTTGAGCGGCAACACGCCGTGGTAGCGAAGTCGGGCCGTCCCGCCCCACACCACCACATCGCCGTGTCCCAGCGGCACGCGCTTCGCCTTGTCGGCTCTGTCCGGACCTCCGAACAGGAAGACCGCAGGGATACCGAGGGACACCGATACGATCGGTGCGCCATAGTCGCGCTCGTCCTTGTCCTGATGCAGGGACAGTCGCGCGCCCGGCTCGTAGCGATTGATCAAGCAGGCATCGGGCACGAACCCGTCAAAGCCGGCTTCGGAAGCGGCGTCCTTCGCAAGTTGCAGGAATGCGTCCGGCATCGGCGGCCAGTTGCGGCCGCTGTCCGGATCCACGGCGTCGTAGCGATAACCGGTCCGGTCGGTGATCCAACCCAACGCACCGCAGTTCGTCATCGCCACCGACATGCGAAAGCCGCCGGGCGTGACCATATGCCGAAGCGGGGCTTTTGCGACGACCTCCTGCATTCCCGCCAACAAAGCGGTCTCGACCGGCGTGGCGAAGCCGCGCAGGACCATCGCACCCGGGGCCAATTGCTGCTGGCGCGGTTCGACATCGGGTGGGCTTTCGAAAAGATTCAGCGTCATCGACGAAGGGCTCATTGCGCGTCGTGAAAGATGATACCGACGGTATGCCGATGCCCCGAGCGCACACGACTCACGCCGTGGCGCAACTTGACCCGGTACACGCCGCGCGTGCCTTGCACCGGACGCTGATTGACGGCGAAGATCACCGCGTCGCCTTGTCGCAGCGGCACGACTTCCGGCCGCGACTGCATGCGTGGACGCTGCTCCGTCATCACGAATTCTCCGCCAGTGAAATCGCGCTCCGGCTCGGACAGCAGGATCGCGATCTGAAGCGGGAAGACGTGCTCGCCATAAAGATCCTGATGCAGGCAGTTGTAGTCGCCTGCGCCATATTGCAATAGCAGCGGCGTCGGTTTCGTCTGCCCCGCCGCATGACAACGCGCGATGAAACCCGCGTGCCGCTCCGGATAGCGCACAGCGGTGCCCATGGCCTCGTTCCAGCGGTTGGCGATGGGCGCCAGAAGCGGATACAGGCTCGTGCGCAGTTCGCCGACGAGGTCGGGCAGCGGATAGCTGAAGTACTTGTATTCGCCGCGGCCGAAGCCGTGTCGCGCCATGACGATGCGGCTGCGAAAGCGCTCGTCACCATCATAGAGGGCGACGAGCGACCCGCACTCCTTCGCGGACAGTGCCGAGCCGATGACGGCGCAGCCATTCGCATCCAGGCTCGCAGCGATCTGCTCCCAGTCGAGCGCCGCCACGCGAGCATCGATCGCGGACAACGATGCGCGAGGCTTTCGAGCTTGAGTCGCGGCGACGGTCATCGCACAGCTTCCCGCTCGAGTAGTGCCCGCTTGCGCGAGTATCTCCATCGATATCCGCCGAGCTTGCCGTCCTTCTTGAGGACTCGATGGCACGGGATGGCGACCGCGATGCTGTTCGCCGCGCATGCTTCTCCGACGGCATAAGACTCCTTCGGCGCGCCGATGCGTCGCGCGACCGTATTCGGGGACGGGAAATTCAATGCCAAATTTTGTTGTGAGTAACTCATGGGAGTTCCTTTCCTTACGACGTGGTTACGGGGCGGCGTCGAGCGTCCGCTCGAGCGACCCAACCCACTGGCTGATCGCTTCTGCGAGAAACAGCTCCCAGCGACGCGCGTCTTCGGAACCGCATTCGAACGTCACCCACCATTCGACAAATGTGCGACCGCCTTCGACGACCGGTGCCAACCGTAGCGTTCCCACATAGAGGATCGGCGCGGGCGCAGCTTCCGTCGCATCGCCGAGTCCGGACGGAAAAGAAAAGGGATCGCAACCCGCATAGGTGAACGTTCGCTCCGCATCGGACAGTGCGACCAGCTGTTGGCGGATCCAGTTGTTGCCCATGCGGAAGCTGCGAATTGCTCCCACCGCGTCGCCCGGCTTTCCATCCTCGATTCGGCTCTCGACGACGCCGTCGATATAGCGCGGATAGTTGTCGAAGTCGCGGACCAGCGCCCAGATCGTGTCGGGGGATTGTGTCAATACAGTGCTGTAATAGGCCTTGCTCATGCGAACTCCTTTTGCTCCTCACCGGAATGAGCGGTTAAACGCTGGCGGGCGGGGTAGTCTTCTTTAAACGCGCTATCGATAACAAATGTGTCGAAATAATAAGGAAATCTTTTCTCCGCGATCCGTGGTCTGCACTGGCTCGCCACTCTTGGCGAGCCAGGAACATCCGACGAGCCGTCACCGAGGTTTGTCGGCGTTGCTCGTTGCGATCGATCAGGCCGCGCGCAGGATGCCGAGTTGCTGAAGCGCGGTCACCCCATCGTCCAGCCCGATTTCTTCCGCGATCTTGCCGTTCTCGACGCGAAGCACGGTGGTGCCGGTGAATTGCATCTTCCGCCCCGAACCCGCCGGTAGTGAGCCGATGAGGAAGTCATCGAAGGCTGGGCCGGCGTGGGTGCCACCGCCTTTCCAGCGACCGACCACGAAGTCGCCTTCGGCGATCAGGTCCGCCGCACCTTCGAAATTCAGGTCGGGAAACGCCTTGCGAAATCCGGTCATGAATGCCTTGATGTCGTCACGACCGCGGCGCGGCGCATGCAACGAATACTGCAAGTGCATGTCGGGCGCCGCGAGCTCGTCGATCACCTTCGGATTCCATGGGTTTCCCCAGAATTCCTTGAACCAGCGGGCCACGATTTCCTTATTTGCTTGAGACATTGATATTTTCCTTTGCAAAATGCAATTTGAATGATTGCGATATGAGTCGGAGACAAAAGTGAATATCTCTTTCTCAACAAATATTGATTTCAATAAAAGAGTTTCAGACGCATCGCTTCGCGAAGCCTGTGCGCCAGCGAATACAAATCGGGGTTTTAATTCAATCCGTGCCTACGCCTTTGTGCAGAATGGTGTATGGATCAGCGCGATTTGCTGAAAGGAATTCTGAACACATGAAAGCCGTTGAGCACTCCGGTTCCTGTGTTTGAATTCGACCAATCGATAAACAGCCCGTTGCGGCGTGAACGCGCGCAGATGAAGGGCTGCTCAGGCCGCTTCGCGCTCGAGAAGTGCGCGCTTCCGATCAACGCCCCAGCGATAGCCGGATAGCCCGCCGTCATTGCGCACGACCCGATGACAAGGGATCGCCACCGCCAAGGCATTGGCGCCGCATGCCTGCGCCACGGCGCGAACGGATTTCGGCGATCCGATGCGCCTGGCGACTTCTGCGTAGCTCACCGTCTTGCCCGACGGAATCTCGCGCAGCATCTGCCAGACGCGCTGCTGAAACGCAGTACCGCGTACGTCGAGAGGCAGGTCGAGCCCTAGGCCGGGCGCCTCGACGAAACCGACCACCTTCGCGACCAATTGCTCGAATTCGGCGTCGCCGCCGATCAAGTCGGCTTGCGGAAAGCGATTCTGCAGATCGTGTGCGAGCGCATCGGGATCGTCGCCCAACAGGATCGCGCACACGCCGCGCTCGCTGGTCGCCACCAGGATCGAACCGAGCGAACACTCGCCGATGGCGAAGTGAATCTCGGTGTTCGTGCCGCCGGCGCGATAATTGGTCGGCGTCATCCCCAACACCAGATTGGACTTCTCGTAGAAGCGGCCGTTGGAGTTGTAGCCGGCGTCGTAGATCGCTTCCGTGACGGTGCCGCTGCGGCCGAGCTCGGCGCGCACGCGCCTGGCGCGATGCGCCGCCGCGTAGGCCGCCGGGGTCAAGCCAGTGACGGATTTGAAGAGGCGATGCAGGTGCGACGGGCTGAGATCGCCATGACGCGCGAGTTCATCGAGCGTCGGCGCTGTTTCGGCGTTCTCGATCAGGCGGCACAGTTCGGCGACGCGCGCCGCATGCCGCTCGGCCAGCGGAGGCTGATCGGGCTTGCAGCGTTTGCACGGGCGAAACCCGGCGCGTTCGGCGTCGACGGCCGTCTGGTGGAACGCGACGTTCTCGGGCCGCGCTGCGCGCGCCGCGCAGGACGGGCGACAGTACACGCCGGTCGTTCCGACCGAGTAGAAGAAGCTGCCGTCCGCGTTGCCATCGCGGCTGACCACTGCTTTCCAACGCGGGTCGCTCACAGTTGCCAACGCCCGGATTTCTGCTTTCGTGGAAGCGTTCATTTGCGCGCTCATCGGTGTCCTCTCAACCATGATTCGTTTCGATGGTTGAAGTCTAGGCATCGTTCACAAGTGACACACTCCGGGTCTTGCTTTTGAATTCCGGATTTTGTGTCATTGACGCCGACGCGAAGACCGATGGGACGCGCCTATGCATGACTGGAGGCGTCCGCGGGATGGAGGTCGACATGGTCCAGCCTTCGCTGGAACAACGCGACTGCGGCGCCAGCGAGCAACAGGACCACCGATCCAGCGAGCCCGGCGTAAAGCGAAGACGTGACATCGGCCAGCCATCCGGTGAGCACCGGACCGATCGATTGCCCGATCGCGAACAGCACCGTGAACCCGGCCACTGCGGACCCCCATGCGGACTTTGGCAACGATGTCTTGACAAGCGTGGTGATGGCAGTCGGAGCCGTAAAGATGGCGGCTCCGAAAAACAGAGCGGAGATCACCATCGCAGGAAGCGACGTGCTCACGAGGGGGACCGCTGCCCCGAAACTGTTGACGATCATGGCGGCGGCGAGCGTCTTTCCGCCGTGCCACCGCGCGAGAGGAACACGCCAGAGCAGAGGAGCGAACATCGTGGCGACGCCGAGCGTGCCCCATGTCAATGCGACGTCCAGCGGCGACGCGCCATGCGACACCATCCACGCGATGACGAACGTCATGTAGGCGATATATCCGACGCCGAACAGAAAGTAGCCGCCGAGAGCCGCGTGAAACGCACGGGCCGGCCACGGGCTGCGTCGCGCGCCGCTGGACGGCTCGTCGATGCAGCGGGCGGCCCAAACCGCCACGAAGGCGAACAGTGTCGAGAGGGCGCCGATCACGAGCCATGCGCTGGCCCACGCGCCGTCGCCTCTTACGTCCAGCAACCACGGTATGCCGGCGCCCGACAGCAGGATGCCGGCGCCGGCTCCGCCGAAATAGATCGCAATCGTGGTCGATGAAAGATCCGGCCGATCGGGAAACACATTGCCCGCGAGTACACCGCCGCAGATGAAGACCATTGCGCCGGTCACTCCCGCGATCGCGCGCAAGGCCAGCAACACAGCGAAATGTTCGGTCAGTCCGGCGCCGACGAGAGCGATCGCCGTAGCGAACATACCCACGCAAAACAACCGTCGATTTCCCAACCGGGAAACGTACCGCACCGTAAACAGTGCGCCGGCGAGGTAGCCGAGCGCGTTCGCGGTATTGAGCCATCCGGCTTGTGAATAGCTCAAGCCGAGTTCGGCGCGCATCGCCGGCAGCAGCAGCGCATACGCGAATCGGGCAAACGAAGACGATACGGCGGGCCCGAGAGAGAGGGCCAGGATGACCCACCACCGGTGTCCAGGATTCATCATCACCGAGACGTGGATACGTTCGACAGCAAGGACTTGACGGCGGCCCTTGCTGCGACAACCGGCCGCGGACTCTGGTGCAAATAGGCGCCGACCGCCGCGCCATCCCAGAGCACCAGCAGTTGCTCGGCCAAGAGGCCGGGGTCCGACCAGTTTGCGGAGCGCGCGATGATCTCGAACTGCGCGGCAATCCACGACTTGTGCTCGGCCGCGACTCGATGCGCAGGATCGCTAGGCTCCGCACGTTCGACTGCCGCGTTGATGAACGCGCAACCACGGAAATCGGGCTCGCTGACGACGGCGGCCAGGTAATCGAAGACGGCAAGCACCTTCGATCGCGGTGTTCGGGCACGAGCGAGGGCGGCGGCGATGCCGGCTTGCCGCTTCTCGGTGCGTTGTTCCAATACGGCCATCACCAACGCGTCCTTCGAAGGAAAATGGTTGTAGAGCGTCATGCGCGCAACGGTCGACGCCTCGACGATCTCGTTGATGCCGACGTTGGGAATGCCCTTTCGATAGAACAGATCGGTTGCGACCGCGACGAGGCGGGAGCGCGCGGCTGATTCCTTGCGGGTCGATGTAGACATCACCAAACTATACCGATCGGTCTATCCAATGTCAAAGGTCGGGAAAAGCGGTCCAAATGCGTGGCCGTCTGGACCCGATGCCCGAGCCAGGCCATTGAACGGCTCCTGCGCCATGGCCGCTTTACAATGCGGCGCGTTGCTCCTTGCAAGGCAGTCAGCCGGCGCATTCATGTCATCGAACACTCGACCCACCTCATCGGCTCCGCGCATCGTCGCCGACATCGGCGGCACCAACGGCCGCTTCGCGATCGTTCGCGATGGACGCATCACCGAGCGCCGTGAATATCGCAACGCCGAATTTCCCGATCTCGCATCGCTGATCAGGCGCTATCTCGATGACGCGGGCAGCGCCGACGACGACGCGGGAGCCGCGTGCCTCGCGGTCGCGGCACCCGTGTCCGAAAACGGCGAGGCCAAGTTCACTAACGCGCCGTGGAAGGTCAGCGCGAACGAATTGCAAAAGACCATGAAGATCGCGAGCGTCACGATCATCAACGACTTCGCGGCCCAGGCCTACGGACTCGAAACGCTCGGTGAGACGGATGCCGAATTGATCGTCGCGTCGATGAAGCGTCCCGACGAGAACGCCCGCAAGGCGGTGGATGTCGTGCTGGGACCGGGTACCGGCCTTGGCTGTGCGGCGCTTGTGCCGGACGCGGGGGCCGACGGAATGCCGATTGCCGTGACGAGCGAGGGCGGGCACATGGGTTTCGCGGCCGAAACCGACGATGACCAGAAGATTCTCGACGCGGCACGCGTAAAGTTCGGGCATGTGTCGTGGGAGCGCGTGTGCTCCGGCTCGGGCCTAGCACTGGTTCACGCCGCGTTGTGGCCGCGCGATGAAGTCGAGGGCGTGCACAACGGCGACCCGAGCGAAGTCGTGCGGCTCGCGCAGGCCGATGGCGCCAGTCATGCAGCGCAATCGGTGCGGCAGTTCTGCGGGATGCTCGGTGCGTTCGCGGGCGACCTCGCGCTGGTGTTCAACGCGTCGGGCGGCGTCTATCTCACCGGAGGGGTGCTCGGTCATCTCGCGCACGCCTTCGATGCGGATGCGTTCATGCAGCGCTTCGTCGACAAGGGACGTTATCGCGAGCGCTTGTCGAAGCTCGCGGTGCTAAGAATCACGGCGGACGACTGCGCGCTGCGGGGTTGCGCGCAATATCTCGAGCGGCCGAAGCGGTAGAAGCTGTCAGCGAACAGGGTCGCAACTCGTCTGCACGTTTCCGCATTTCATCGCACGGCGGAGGGGCGTTCGGCGCGCTTGCCTATAATCGCGCGCTTCCATCCCTACAGTTCACCAACCGCATGGGCAAACGCCTCACGCAGATCGCGACCCGCACCGGCGACGACGGCACGACCGGCCTGGGCGACGGCACGCGCACCGACAAGGACGCGCTGCGTGTTCATGCCATGGGCGATGTCGATGAGCTCAATAGCGTACTGGGCGTGCTGGCGTGCGAGGACCTGCCCGGCGACGTGCGGGCGGCGCTCTCGGATATCCAGCACGATCTCTTCGATCTCGGTGGCGAGTTGTCGATCCCTGGCTACACGATGGTGAGCGCGCCGCAGGTGGCCGCGCTCGATCAATGGCTCGCGAAATACAACGCGACCCTGCCACGCCTCGAGGAATTCATCCTGCCCGGCGGTTCGCGCGCGGCGAGCGTCGCGCATGTCGCGCGCACCGTGGCGCGACGCGCCGAACGCGCCGTGGTGGCACTGGGCCGCTCGGAAACGGTTCGTCCCGAAGCGCGGCAATACCTGAACCGGCTGTCCGACCTGCTGTTCGTACTCGCACGCGTACTCAACCGCCATGCGGGCGGCAGCGACGTGCAGTGGCAGAAGAACAAGAATTCCACGTGACCCGCTGTCACCTTTGCTTCGGCTTTTCCTTTCTGCCCCTTCATTTCTTCTGACATCGCTCATGACTCCTGTGACTTCCATCATCCACGCGCGTCGCGCGGGACTCGTCGCCTGCTTCAGCTTCGCGGCTTTCGCGGGTACCGCGGGAGCCGCCGCCGGCACTGCAACCAGCGCGACGACGCGACCGCAGATTCCGTTGTGGGACGCAACTGCGATCAATTCGACGTGCGAAGCGAAGATCGAAAGTTTTCGCAAGACCAAATCCGACATGGAAGGCAGAAAGGACTCGCAAGGCATCTTCGATGAATGGAACAAGTTGTCGATCGCGACCAGCGACCTCGACGGCCCGTTGTCACTGATCGCCAACGTTTCGCCCGACAAAGCGACGCGCGATGCGGCCGATGCCTGTGGGTTGAAGCTCGCGCCGTTTGTCACCGAGCTCTTCCAGAGCGAGGCGCTCTACAAGCGCGTGCAGAACGCGAAGCCCGCCGATGCGGTCACCAAGCAATATCGGCAGGACCTGATCGACAATTTCGAGGACAGTGGGGTCACGCTATCGCCCGAGAAGCGTGAGCGCGTCAAGGAGATCAACAAGAAGATCACCGACCTCGCGCAGCAGTTCGACAAGAACATTCGCGACGACGGCACCAAGGTCGTGTTCACGCCGGCCGAGATGGCGGGCATGCCCGACAGCTATCTGAAGGAGCAGAAGAAGGACGAGCAGGGCAACTACGTATTGCCGCTGTCGTATCCATCGTATGTGCCGTTCCTGCAACTCGCGTCCAACGAAGACGCGAGGAAGCGCTACTGGCTGGCCAAGATGCACGAAGGCAAGCAGGCCAACATCGAGATCCTCGACCAGGCCGTGGCGCTGCGCCTCGAACTCGCCAAGCTCTACGACTACCCCGACTTCGCGACCTACGTGACCAAGCGTCGCATGGCCGGCAATCCGGAAGCGGTCTACAAGTTCCTGGGCGAAGTGAAGACCGCGGTCGCCGACCTCGAGAAGCAGGAAGTTGCCGAGCTGCGCCAGTTCAAGGCCGATGACCTCAAGCAGCCGCTCGCGCAGACCACGCTCAATCGCTGGGATGTGGGTTATTACCAGGAGAAGCTCAAGAAGGCGCGCTACAACGTCGACCAGGAAGCGCTGCGCAAATACTTCCCCACCGAGGCCAGTATCGCGTACACGCTCAAGGTCGCCGAGACGCTCTACGGCATCCACTTCGTGCCGTCGAACGCGCCGACCTGGCATCCGGATGTGCGCGTGTTCGACGTGTTCGATCGCGCAGCCGATGGCAAGGATGGCGCCTTCGTCGGCACCGTCTATCTCGACCTCTTCCCGCGCGAAGGCAAGTACAACCACGCGGCCGCGTGGCCGGTGCGGCCGGTGTCCACGCTCGCCAGGCAAGGCGCGGCGCCGGGTTATCGCACGCCGATATCGGCGCTCGTTACCAACTTCAATCGCACCGGCTTCGATCACGGTGAGCTCGAGACGATGCTGCACGAGTTCGGCCATGTGATGCACGGCGTGCTGTCGAAGACACGCTATGCGGATGAGGCGGGCACGAGCGTCAAGCGCGACTTCGTCGAAGCCCCATCGCAGATGTTCGAAGAGTGGGCGCGACGCGAAGATGCGTTGAAGTTGTACGCCGAGATCTGCAAGGACTGCCCGCAGTTGACGAAGCAGCAGATCGATCAGATCGACGCGGCGCGCAAGTATGGCCGCGGCGTGCGCTATGCGCGCCAATGGTTGTTTGCCGCATACGACATGTCGCTGACGACGCCCAAGCCCGATGGCGCACTCGCGTCATGGCAGAAGCTCGAAGGCGCGACACCGCTCGGCACCGTGCAGGACACGATCTTTCCGGCGGGCTTCGGTCACCTGATGGGTGGCTACGCGGCAGGTTACTACGGCTACATGTGGAGCGAAGTACTTGCGCTCGACATGCTGTCGGGCTTTCACGGCAAGCTGATGAATCCGGCCGACGGCAAGCGCTATCGCACCGACATCCTGTCGCAGGGCGGGCAGGAGCCGCCCGAGCAACTCGTGGAAAAATTCCTCGGACGCAAATCGAACAGCGAGGCGTTCTTCAAGGAGATCACGGGGCAGCGGTGAGTGGTGCGCGGAGTGGCGTCGATTCGCTGCCCTCGCGCCAGAAATCGTCGAGGCCGCTCAAGCCCCGCGGCTCAGCCGTTTCCCGGGAGACGATCCGCTCCTCGGATCCTGGTTGACCGATTTCGATCAGTTCAGGCTTGCAATACTGACGGGTGTCGATCGTGAACATCGCCTTGACCGTTGGGGTGAGCAGGCCGGCCGGCGCTTGATCGACGACTACGCCGAGCCGGTTCGGGCTCAGCCTGACCAGCGATCCGATCGGGTAGATGCCGATGGTCTTGACGAACGCCTGGAAGACGGTTTCATCGAAGTGTCCCTCGCGGCTCCATTGCGCCATCTTCTGCACGGAGTGGGCCGGGGCCCAGCCCGTTTTGTAGGGGCGGTTTGATGTGATGGCATCGTAAACATCGCACACGGCTCCGAGCTGCGCGAGCAGAGAAATCCGCTCGCCGTCCAGCCCGTCGGGGTAGCCCTTGCCATTGAACTTCTCGTGGTGGTGCAGGCACACATCCATCACGCCGGCGCTAACACCGCGTGCCTCCATCAGCATGGGATGGCCCGCGGCCGGGCGGCCCTTCATGCACGCGCCAACTCTTCGCTCAATGAACAGGCTGCAAGGTCGTCGAATGGGACGGGCGGCCGCGCAATTCTTTCCGGATCTGTCTCCGGCGCGAGGACGATCAACGATTCGCCGCTGTGCTTCTCGGCTGCTACGACCGACACGTCGCAGCCTCGCGTCGTGTCGATCCAGGCTTTCCGGACCGCGCTACTTCTGATCTGTGCGAGTTGCCTGCGATCGGTCAACAGGATAGCGCTTTTCCAGAATGGGTGGTCCAGCCACGACCCACACAGCCGATGGACATACATGCCCAGGCTCAGTTGGTCGGCAGCGATCTTCTTGAGCATGTGTGATGCGCAACCCGCGTGAGCGGGCACTCGACGGGGTCGATTTCTCCGCGAAGGCTGGAGGATATCGGATCGCGTGCCTCGCGCGGCTTGCGCACGTCTCAATATCCCAGCGCCAGCCCCGTTCCGCGCCTCGGATCGTTGGCGCCGTAGAAGCGATCGTTGCCGCGTGGCTTGCCGCCGAGTGATGGCGCGCCGACCAGGATGCCCGCGGCATGACCCGCGGGCTGCGGGTCGCCCAGCTTGTGTCCCATGTCGACCAGAATCTTGCGCGTGTCGGGGCTGAGCGCGAACGTCTCGACGTTGGTGGTCTCGGGCAGCCACTGCTGGTGGAAGCGCGGCGCGTCGATCGCCTCCTGGATGTTCATGCCGTAGTCGATCACGTTCAGGATGCACAGTGCGACCACGGTAATGATGCGGCTGCCGCCGGGCGTGCCGATCACCATCACCGGCTTGCCGTCTTTGGAGACGATGGTCGGGCTCATCGAGCTCAGCGGTCGCTTGCCCGGCGTGATGGCATTGGCCTGCCCCTGCACCAGTCCATAGAGGTTGGGCACGCCGAGCTTGGCGGTGAAGTCGTCCATCTCGTCGTTGAGCAGCACGCCGGTCTTGGCCGCGGTGACTTTGGCGCCGAACCAGTCGTTGAGCGTGTAGGTCACCGACACCGCATTGCCCTGGCTATCGACGATCGAATAATGCGTGGTGTTGGTGCCTTCGTGCGGCGGCACGCCGGGCTTCAGGTCGCGCGAGACGCCCGCCTTCGCGGGGTCGATCGCGGCGCGAATCTTCTCGGCGTAGCCTTTGTCGAGCAGCCGGTCAAGGGGGTTCTCGACGAAGTCCGGATCGCCCAGATAGCTGTTGCGGTCGATGTAGGCATGCCGCATCGCTTCGATCTGATAGTGCACCGCCTGCGCGGAGTGGAATCCAAGTTCCTTCAAGGGATAGCCCTCGACGATATTGAGGATCTCGCATATCACCACGCCGCCCGAACTCGGTGGCGGCGCCGACACGATGTGATAGCCGCGGTAGTCGCATTCGACCGGCGCGAGTTCGCGCACCTTGTACTGCTGCAGGTCGGCCTTGGTGACGATGCCGTGGCCCGCTGCGCTCGATGCCGCGATCGCCTCGGCGATCGGTCCCTTGTAAAACGCATCGGGACCGCGCTGCGCGATCTGGCGCAGCGTTTTCGCCAGGTCCTTTTGCACCAGTCGATCACCGGCCTTGAACGCATGGCCCTTGTTCAAGAAAATTGCGGCCGTCGCCGGATCGTCCTTGAAGTCGTCGTTGGCGGTGTTGAAGAGCGCGATGTCGCCTGCATCCAGCGCGAATCCCCGTTCTGCAAAACCGATGGCGGGCGCGATCAGCGCGCCGCGCGTACGCGTTCCATATTTTTCTCGCGCGTATTCCAGACCGGCCACGCTGCCGGGCACGCCCACGGCCAGATGCCCCTTGGTGCTCGCGCCCTTGACGACATTGCCGGCGCTGTCGAGATACATGTCGGGCTTCGCCGCGAGAGGCGCCTTTTCGCGGAAGTCGAGGAAGGTCTTGCGCCCGTCGGCGAGCTGTATGGTCATGAAGCCGCCGCCACCCAGGTTGCCTGCGGCCGGATAGACCACGGCCATTGCATAACCGATGGCGACCGCCGCATCCACCGCGTTGCCGCCGCGCTTGAGCACGTCGATGCCCACCTTCGTGGCCAGTTGATGCGCGGTGACCACCATGCCGTGCTCGCCGCCCACCGGCGCGACCGATGCGGCCTGTGCAATGACGCAGACGAACGCCGCAATCGCGGCGAACCAGCGGCTCGAAACAAACGGAAGTCGTCTCTTCATGGAGCTTCTCCTGGATTCTATGGGCGTGCGCGGCGATACCGTGGCGCTTTGTTCTTCGGAACGCTGAATTGTTGCGGATCGAATGGGCAACTGACAAGTCGTGGCCGTTCTCAATGCGCCGCTGTCGCTTCGACGGCATCACTTCCCCGCATACGACCGCTCGCTTTCTTTGATGCGGCGATCGCGCACCGCTGCCGCCAGCGTGTCCAGCGCTTCGACCGTATCCTCCCAACCGATGCAGCCATCGGTGATGCTCTGTCCGAACGTGAGGTCGACCAGGCGCGCGCCGTTCTTCAGTTCCTGGCGTCCTGCGACCAGGTGACTTTCGATCATCACGCCGATGATGCGCGAGTCGCCGCCCGCGATCTGTTTTCCGATTTCGCCGACGACCCCAATCTGGTTCTCGTGCTTCTTTTGGGCGTTGGCGTGGCTCGCGTCGATCATCAACTTCTGCGCGAGTCCGGCGTTGCCGATCTCGGCACACGCGGCTGCGACGCTGGGCGCGTCGTAGTTCGGCGTCCTGCCGCCGCGCAGGATGATGTGGCAGTCCTCGTTGCCGTTGGTCGAGACGATCGCCGAGTGCCCGCCCTTGGTCACCGACAGGAAATGATGCGGCTGCGAGGCCGCCTTGATCGCATCGATCGCGATCCTGACGTTGCCGTCGGTGCCGTTCTTGAAGCCGACCGGGCACGACAGGCCCGACGCGAGTTCGCGATGCACCTGCGACTCGGTGGTGCGCGCGCCGATCGCCCCCCACGCGACGAGATCGGCGATGTACTGCGGCGTCATCACGTCCAGATATTCGCAGCCGGCGGGCAGGCCCATCTCGTTGATGAACGCGAGCAGTTCGCGCGCCGATCGCAGGCCCTTGTTGATCTGGAAGCTGCCGTCCAGATCGGGGTCGTTGATCAGACCCTTCCATCCGACCGTGGTGCGCGGCTTCTCGAAATAGACGCGCATCACGATCACCAGGTCCTTCGCATGCTTCTCGCGCTCGATCACGAGGCGCTTCGCATATTCCTTGGCGGCATCGACATCGTGGATCGAGCACGGGCCGATCACGACCAGCAAGCGCTGATCGGCGCCGTGCAGGATGCGGTGGATCGCCGAGCGGCCCCCGAAGGCGGTGCGCGAGGCGCGCTCGGTGCACGGAAACTCGCGGATCAGGTGCGACGGCGGAGTGAGTTCCTTGATCTCGCGGATGCGCAGGTCGTCGGTGCTGACGGGCATGGGTGACTCCATACAAAAATTCGATAAGGCGTGACGGCAAAAAAAAACCGCCAGAGATCTGGCGGTTTCGGATTCGGTTGCAGCTTGCGCGCGCTACCGTCTCTTCCCCGCCATGTGGCGCGGAAAGTAGAAGTAGAAGAAAGCGGTGTTGAGTTTGTTCATGGCTCTGTGGCGACGAGTTGCGGCGCGAGTGTAACCGCGGCTTCGAGCGATTGGCAAGGCGAGTGTTGCGTAAGGCGCTCCGCACCACGATAGCGTCGGGTAAGCTCCGCGCTTTCACACTGTCGCAATCGCTCATGGCTCAGTACGTCTACACGATGAATCGCGTCGGCAAGATCGTCCCGCCGAAGCGTCAGATTCTCAAGAACATCTCCCTGTCGTTCTTCCCCGGCGCGAAGATCGGCGTGCTGGGCCTGAACGGCTCGGGCAAGTCGAGCCTGCTGAAGATCATGGCGGGCATCGATCAGGACATCGAAGGCGAAGCCATTCCGATGCCGGGCATCAAGATTGGCTATCTGCCGCAGGAGCCGCAACTCGATCCTGACTTGACGGTGCGTGCCGAGGTCGAAGCGGGTCTCGGCGAATTGTTCGAGGCCAAGATGAAGCTCGAACAGATCTACGCGGCCTACGCCGAGCCCGACGCGGACTTCGACAAGCTCGCCGAAGATCAAGGCCGCTACGAAGCCATCATCGCCGCCGCGGGAACCGATGCCGAGCATCAGCTCGAGATCGCGGCCGACGCGTTGCGGCTGCCGCCGTGGGACGCGAAGATCGGGCCGCTGTCGGGCGGCGAGAAGCGCCGTGTCGCGCTCTGCAAGTTACTGCTGTCCAAGCCCGACATGCTGCTGCTCGACGAACCCACCAACCACCTCGACGCCGAGTCCGTAGAGTGGCTCGAACAATTCCTGCAACGCTATCCGGGCACGGTGGTGGGCGTCACGCACGATCGCTACTTCCTCGACAACGCGGCCGAGTGGATCCTCGAGCTCGATCGCGGCCAGGGTATTCCGTGGAAGGGCAACTACAGCTCGTGGCTCGACCAGAAGCAGCAGCGCTTGAGTCAGGAAGAGTCGGGTGAGTCGGCGCGCCAGAAGGCGTTGAAGAAGGAACTCGAGTGGGTGCGCCAGAACCCCAAGGGCCGGCAGGCGAAGTCCAAGGCGCGTATCGCGCGCTTCGAGGAATTGAGCTCGCACGAATACCAGAAGCAGAACGAGACGCAGGAGATCTTCATCCCCGTCGCCGAGCGCCTGGGCAACGAGGTCATCGAGTTCAAGAACGTCAGCAAGTCGTATGGCGATCGCCTCTTGATCGACGACCTGAGCTTCAAGATTCCGGCGGGCGCGATCGTCGGCATCATCGGGCCCAACGGCGCAGGCAAGTCCACGTTGTTTCGCATGATCATCGGCCGCGAGCGGCCTGACAGGGGCGAGATCGCGACGGGCTCGACGGTCAAGATCGCGTTTGTCGATCAATCGCGCGATGTGCTCGACAACACCAAGACCGTGTTCGAGGACGTGTCCAACGGCGCTGACATTCTCACCGTGGGAAGGTTCGAGATGCCGTCGCGCGCTTATCTGGGCCGTTTCAACTTCAAGGGCGGCGACCAGCAGAAGAACGTCGGCAATCTCTCGGGCGGCGAGCGCGGACGCCTGCATCTGGCGAAAACCTTGCTCGAAGGCGGCAACGTGCTGCTGCTCGACGAGCCATCCAACGATCTCGATATCGAGACCCTGCGCGCGCTCGAAGACGCGCTGCTCGAATTCGCGGGCTCGGTGCTGGTGATCAGCCACGACCGCTGGTTCCTCGATCGCATCGCCACGCATATCCTGGCGGCCGAAGGCGATTCGAAGTGGACCTTCTTCGACGGGAATTATCAAGAGTACGAAGCCGACAAGAAGAAGCGGCTCGGGGAAGAGGGCGCCAAGCCGAAGCGCATACGCTACAAGGCGCTTACGGTGTAGAGAACTTCAACCAGCCAGGGAGATACGACATGGGTATGGGCATCATCGGAACGATCGCCATCGGATTCATCGTCGGCGTGCTCGCGAAGTTCCTGCATCCGGGCAAGGACAACATGGGCTTCATCCTCACCATCCTGCTGGGCATCGCGGGCGCCTTCGTCGCGCGCTTCATCGGGCAGGCGGTTGGTTTTTACGGCCCCGACGAGAACGCCGGCTTTCTCGCGGCACTGATCGGCGCGATCGTGTTGCTCGTCATCTACGGCGCGATCGTCAGACGCAAATGAGGATGAGGTCCGAAAAAAAAGGCGACCGATGAGGTCGCCTTTTTTATTTCGTATCGATCCTTTAGTTTGCCGGTGTCGACTTGACATTCGAGTCGCTGGTCGGTCGGCCGTCCTTGGTCTTGGCCGGATAGGTCGTCGAGTCGCCGGTGGCTGTCTGATCGGTCTTGCCCATCTTGTCGGTCCGCTTCGTTTTCATCTTCGACTTGCTCATGGCCGCGTCGGTCGTTGCGCTTGAAGGTTCCGGGCCGCTCTGCGAGCCGCTCTGACCGTTCTTCGGCGCTTCGCCGGTGTCCTGACGCGTCTGCTGGTCTGGGTTCGCGCGAGGCTGTTCGCCGGGGACTACCTTGGTCGTTGAGGACTTGTCCGTGGGTGTCGTCGACTGCGCTCCTGCCGCAAGCGGCAGTACGCAGATTGCCGCTGCTGCAATCAATCTTCCGAGTTTGGCCATCGTTCGATCTCCTTTGAAACTACTTCTTGACGTTCGAGTCCTTGACGTTCGAGTCACCGGTGGGCCGGCCATCCTTGGTGTCGGCCGGATAGGTCGGCGAATCACCGGTAGCGGACTGGCTCGACTTGGTCACCTTGCTCGAGCGCTTGGTTTTCGACTTGCTCATGTCCGACTGGTCCGTCGTCCCGGTTGCACTCGGATCGGTCTGACCGTACTTGGGAGCCTGCCCGTTTTCCGTCGTCGCCTTTCTTTCGGATTCGGAGCGCGGCTGATCGGGCGCAAGCACCTTGCCGCTCGAGGACTTGTCCATCGGTGTCGTGGTCTGTGCCGCTGCGACGAGAGGCAGTGCGCAAATGACTGCGCTGGCGAAGAGCTTGGTGAGTCTGTTCATCGATTCGTCTCCAGATGTGTGATGGGTGTGCATGACAACAGGTTGCTTTCACGCGTCGCCAGTCAAGCGTATGCGAGTCCGAAAGGAAGACCAAGGTTCCGCGTGATTTACGCGCGACGCATGCGATGGCGCAATTTGCGCGCTCGTCCGAGCGGGTTTGATCGATCAGGACGACCGTCTTTCGGTGTTGCGCCGACAGATGATGTTCAAGGCTGCCGTTCAAGGCTGCGATGGGCCTGCTCGATCTTCGGGCCGCCGCCATCCCGGCCAGCGCGAACGAGGTCTGCATTCGTGGTTGCAAACAAGGTCACGAAGCGCGAAGCCGTTGCGGCCAGTGCCTGATAGTCGCCCAGAAAATATCCGCCTTCGGTCAGCGGCGCGGTCGTCAGATCGAAAGGACCGGCAAGACGCGCTTCGGTCCAGGCGGCGCCCGCATCGGCGGAGCGCGCCAACCACAAGTCCGTCAGCAGCGTGCTCGCGTCGGCGGTGTCGTCCCTGAAATGGTAATACGTCACGCCGATCACGCCATCGGCCCGCGCCGCAACTATCGGCACGAAGGCCGCGGCGCCGGGCGCGCCATTGATCGCTCGCGGCGCCGACCACGAGATCCCGCCATCGGTCGATCGCGAAATCGCGACCCCGTCGCGCACGCCGCTGGAGAAGCGCGCGTCCTGCCACACCACCACCAGATTGCCGGCGGGATCGGCCGCGATCTCGCCGAGGATCGCCACGTCGCGCACGATCGCGCCGGTCTGCGGATCCTTGGTCCCGACCGCGAGTAGATCGGCGACCTGATCGGACGGCTCCAGGTGAGGCCGCGATCGCTCGAGCGAATCACCGCGAGCGTGGCGGTCTGGGTTCCGTTGGCCGCGAAATCGATTTGCGTGAACAGATCGACCAGCGTGCCGTCGGGCAGCAGCACGATGACATTGCCGAGCGTCTGGCTCCTGACGCCGGGGTCGTAGATCGCCGCGGGCGCCGATCATGAGAGCCCGTTGTCGATGCTGCGCGCGAACATCGTCGGACCGCCGCCGGCGGCGACGAGGCGATCCCAGGTCGCATAGACGAAGCGTGCGTCGCGCGAGTCCGCGGTGATCGAACCCTTGTCGTTGAAGAAGCCCGCGCCGTCGCGAATCAAGGTCGTGGTCGCGCCCCACGTCGCGCCGCCATTGTTCGAACGCGAAACCAGGAGGGCAGTCTGCGACCCCGCGCCGAAGGTCGTGCCGGTGAGCGTCAATGCGAGTTGATAGGCGCTGCCGTCGAGGGCGAACGCGGTCCACGGATCCGTCGCCCGATCGAAGTCGCCGCCGTTGGCCGCACTTCCGCAGCCGGGCGCGAACGTCGAAGCAGGCGACACGCGCAGCAACCCGGTCGGCGGTGGAGGCGGGGCGGGGCGGGGGCTGGCGCGGGCGGCGGAGCAGGCGCCGGTGAAGGCGAGTTACCTCCGCCACCACCGCTACATGACGCCAGCAAGGCAAGCCCGACGGCGAGCACCGTCGGCTTGCCGATGCTGGTCCGCTTCGGATGGGAATCAGCGCGCATTCTGTTCGAGCGCTTTCGCGCATTCCATCTTCGTGGCGATGAGATCGAAGTCGTGCTGCGGCACCTTGACCAGTCCGAAGCGGAAGGCGGCGCCCCAGTGCGTCTTGTCCTTGATGAACGAGAGATCCTCGATCAAAGGCCGGATCGGCGCCTCGCGACACTTCACGAATTCGACATCGATCCGCCAGGGCTTGAAGTCGGCGCTCATCTCGACCTGATAGACCGCCCCGCTCGCGATCGAGCCGATGGCGGTGAAGTGCTGCAATGGCTCACCGTCCGGATAGTCGGTGCGAGGCGAATACATCACAAGACCATCGCCTGCGTGCATTCGCTGCAGCGGCGCCTTCTTTCCGTGATTGACCTGAATGAAGCCGCCCTTCACGCCGATCTGCACATGCGAGCGCGAGACGACGCCGATCCAGAAGCTGCGCGAAGACATGGCTTGTCGATCCGCATCTGTTCGATCAGGCCATCTGATCAGATGCTTTCGGTGCGCTCGATCAACCAGCGCTTCGCTTCATCCGCCACATGGGGCGACAGGCGCTTTCTCACTTCATCGTGGTAGGCGTTCAGCCAGCTTTTCTCATCGTCGCGCAACAGCGAACGATCGATGCAGCGCGTGTCGATCGGACAGAGCGTGAGCGTTTCGAATTCGAGGAACTCGCCGAACTCGCCGACACCTTCACGGGCCCCGCCGAATCTTGCAGGCACGGCGAGCACCAGGTTCTCGATGCGCACGCCCCACTTGCCGGGCCGATAGATGCCCGGCTCGTCGGACGTGATCATGCCCGGCTCCATCGCGGTATGCGGGTCGGGCGGCGCGTGCGGCGAGATCGATTGCGGTCCCTCGTGCACGTTCAGGAAGTAGCCCACGCCGTGGCCGGTGCCATGACCATAATCGACGCCAGCGGCCCAGATGGGCGCGCGCGCGAGCGCGTCCAGCGATGGCGAGCGCGTGCCGCGCGGAAAGCGCGCGGACGCGAGCGCGATCATTCCTTTCAACACGAGCGTGAAGTCACGCTTCTGCTCGCCGGATACGCGGCCGATCGGCACCACACGCGTGATATCGGTGGTGCCCGAGGTGTACTGGCCACCCGAATCGATCAGCAGCAGGCCGTCGCCCTTGATGGTCGCGTGCGAACTTTCGGTGGCACGATAGTGCGGCATCGCGCCGTTGGCGTTGAAGCCGGCGATGGTCGAGAAGCTCGGCGAGACGAAGCCCTTGCGGCGTGCGCGCGCGGCCGTGATCTTCTCGTCGATGGTCAGTTCGGTAATGGGATCACCGCCGCTCTGCGACTTCGCGAGCGCGGCTTCGAACCACGCGAAGAACTCGGCGAGCGCGGCGCCGTCTTCTTCCATCGCGCGCCGCACGTGAGCGACTTCTTCAGCGGTCTTCCTCGACTTCGCGAAAGTCGAGGGATTGATCGCCTCGACGACACGCACGGCCGCAGGGACCGCCTCTCGAAACGCAAGCGTGACGCGCCGCGGATCGATCAGCAGCACGCGATCGTCCGAGAGCGATTGCAGCGTCACGCGCGCCTCGTCGTATGGCGCGATACGTACCCCATCGCGCTCCAGCGCATCGCGAATCGCGGTGGGTACCTTGCCGTCGGCGATGAAGAGCGTCGCCGCATCGGGCTCGATGAACGCGTGCGCGAGGAACACCGGGTTGTATTCGACATCGCTGCCGCGCAAGTTGAACAGCCACGCGATGTCGTCGAGCGTCGAGATGAAGTGCGCATCGGCGCCCGCGTCGCGCATTGCTTTGCGCACGTCGGCGAGCTTGTCGACACGCGAGCGCGGCGCGAAGGGACTCGCGTGCTCGAAGATCTTTTGTGTCGGCAACGCAGGCCGATCGTTCCACACGTCGTCGAGCAGGTCGATGGTGGTGTCGAGTTCGATGCCGTGTTCGTTGAGCGCGTTGCGCAACTGCCGCGCCGCGGCCAGTCCGATCACGCTGCCGTCGACACCCACCACGTCGCCGACGTTCAGGTGCTCGACCAGCCAATCGACATGCGCTGCGCTCGAGGTGCCCGGCATGCGCATGGTCTCGATGCCGGTGCCCGCGAGCTCGGCGTCGGCCTGCATCCAATAGCGGCCGTCGGTCCACACGCCCGCGAAGGCGCGCGCAACGACGAGCGTGCCGGCCGACCCGGTGAAGCCCGACAGCCACGAGCGACTCGCCCAGCGGGCGGGAAGATATTCGGAAAGATGCGGGTCCGAAGACGGAACAAGATAAGCGGCGAGGCTGCGCTTGACGAGAGCCGCGCGCATGCGCGCGATGCGATCGCGCACGGCGGCGCGTGAAGCTTCGAGTGTGTCCATGGCGAGAGTGAATGCTGAGGGCGGAGGACGCGATTATGAACGCAACGGTGATCCGATAACATCCGGCCACCGTATGCCGTGGCCGGCGCCGCGTGCCATCCACTCCAGTCCATTATTCAGTGCAGGATTCCATCGCGAACGAAGATCGCAATCTGGGCATCGAGCTCTGCGAACAGGGGCGCTTCCCGGAGGCCATCGAACCCTTGCGACGCGTGCTGGTACGCGATCCGCGCGACTCGCATTGCATGCGGCTGCTGGCGCACGCGCTCTTCGACAGCGGTCGCGTGCGCGAGGCGATTGCGCGTTTTCGCCAACTGGTTGCCCTGAACGCGAACGATCCGCAACGCCACAACGATCTGGGCTTCGCGCTGACACGGCTTGGCGAAACGAAGCAGGCCGCGAGTGCCTTCGAGCGGGCAATCGCGCTCGATCCGCGATTTGCCCTCGCGCACAACAACCTGGGCAACCTGCAACTGCAACGCGGTCGCGCGGCGGACGCCGAGAAACACTATCGGAAGGCGATCGCGATCGACCCGATCTGGGCGATGCCACGCGCCAATCTCGGCGCTTTGCTGATCGGGCGAGGGCAGCCGCACGAGGCCGCCGCAGCCTATCGCGAGGCGCTCGCCTGCGATCCCGTCAGCGTGGAAGCGGCCAATGGCCTCGGCGCCGCGTTGCTGGCCGGCGGAAGGACGGATGAGGCCCTCGTGCAGTTGCGCCTCGCGCTGATAAGCGCGCCTGATCATGTGCCCGCGCGCATCAATCTGGGCCGCGCGCTGCGCGCGGTGGGCAGTGTCGCCGAAGCGATCGAGGTGCACCGCGCGGCGACCGGTTCCGCTTTCGCTTCCGATTCCGATTCCGCCGAAGCGTGGGACGAACTGGCACTGGATCTTCTGGCGGCCGATGACATCGAGGGCGCGACCGCATGCGCGCGCAAAGCGGTGGCGTTGAATCCGCGACGCGTGCAGTCGCACGCGCATCTGGGCAATATTCTCGCCGATGCCAACGCGTTGCCCGCCGCCGTGGCGGCTTACCGCCACGCGCTTCGACTGTCGCCGGGGCTGCCGATTGCGCTCTGGAATCTGTCTCTGGTCGAACTCGCCCAAGGCGATTTTCGAAACGGGTGGAGCCACTACGAAGCGCGTTGGGACTGCGCCGACTTTCCTTCTCCACGACGGGTCTTCGCACAACCGAAGCTCGAACGAAGCAGCGACATCGCTGGTAAGACCGTGCTGGTCCATGCCGAGCAGGGATATGGCGACACGATCCTGTTCGTGCGTTTCATTCCATTGCTCGCCGCGCGTTGCGCATCCGTGATCCTCGAAGTGCCGCGTCCTCTGGTCGAGCTGCTGCGCACCGGCGACGGCATCGCGCAACTGGTCGGCGAGGGCGAGGCCCTGCCCGCATTCGATTTCCACATTCCGTTGTTGAGCCTGCCGCTGGTGCTCGATCGCCTCGTACCCGACGGAGTCGCGGTGCCCTATCTGCATGCACCAACTTCTGGTCACGCGAACGAGCCCACGGAAACGCCGCGCCGCCGGCGCGTGGGAATCGCCTGGTCCGGCAGTGGCACGATTGCCAACGACCGCCGTTCGATGCGCCTCGAGAAACTCCAGTCGTGGTTCGATCTCGCCGACATCGAATGGGTCGGTTTGCAGAAGGACACGCCGCAGCGAGACGCAGAGTGTGTCCGAACGCTACACGCCGCGCATCCGAAGCTATCGACTGGCGCATCACTCGAAGATTTTTCTCGAACCGCAAGCGTGATCGCCGACCTCGATCTCGTCGTCAGCATCGATACGGCAGTCGCGCATCTGGCCGGCGCGATGGGCAAGCAGGTCTGGGTCCTGTTGCCGTTCGCAGCGGATTTTCGATGGATGCTCGAGCGCGACGACAGCCCGTGGTATCCGACGGCGCGATTGTTCAGGGCACCTGCGCCGGGCCGCTGGGACCCGGTGATCGACGCCGTGCGCAACGCGCTGATGGAGATGGGTCGATGACCCGTGCCTGTGCCGCGTGTCGACTCGCGCGCTTGTTCGCGCTTATTGGTACGCAGCCGGATCGGGCGAATCCGTCGGATTGGCGATCGCCTTCTTCAGTGCAGGACTGAGCGGGAAATTGAGCGTGATGTTCTTCGGCGGGATCGGCCTGGAGAACCACTTCTCGTAGATCTTCATCACGTCGCCGCTCTTGAAGGCGCGCACCAGCGCGTCGTCCACGACCTTCTTGTAGGCCGCATTGCCGCGCGGCAGGAGGAGCGCGTACGGATCGATGCTGTAGGCCTCGGTGCCGAGCGCCCATTCACCGGGGTTGCGCGAATTCGCGGCGAGGCCGGTGAGCAGGATGTCGTCTTCGAAGAACGCCGCCGCGCGATCGGAGGCGACCTGCAGCAGCGACTCGGCATGGTCTGCGCCCGCATTGATCGTCATGCCGAGCTTGTGCTTCGCGTTCAGTTCGTTGACGCGCGAGATGGTGTTGGTACCCGCGGTGCAGACCACCGTCTTGCCGCGCAAGTCTTCGAGAGTCGCCAGCTTCGACGATTTCTTCGCGATGAATTTGGTCGAGACCACGAAGGTCGTCACCGAGAAGCCGACCAGTTGCTGGCGTTCGAGATTGTTGACGGTCGAGCCGCACTCGATGTCGATGGTGCCGTTGGCGATCAGCGGAATGCGCGTGGCCGAGGTGACCGGCGTCCACCTGGTCTGCAGGTTGGGCAGCTTGAGTTCGCTCTTGATCGCATCCACCACGCGCAGGCACAGGTCGATCGAATAGCCGACCGGGCGCTGCTGGTCGTCGAGATACGAGAACGGGATCGACGATTCGCGATAGCCGAGGTTGACCTCTCCGGTTTCGCGGATTTTCTTCAGCGTGCCGGTCTCGGCCGCGAATGTCGGGTCAGCGATCACCAGACCGCGTGCGACGCCGAACAGAACGGAAACGATCGAAATGATCTTGCGCATGCGGTGCTCCCGGTGAACGAACATTGGTACGCGACACGTGCGGCTGCGCACTAAGCGGCGACTTTCAAAGTCTTGAACGTATCCGCGACCGCGTCCGCGAGGCGCTCGACGATCGCATCCAGAACCGCTTCGCTGGCGATGTACGGAGGTGCGAGCAGGATGTGGTTGCCGGCGTGCCCATCGATGGTTCCGCCGCCCGGATAGACCATCAGGCCGCGCGCCATCGCATGCTTCTTGATGGTCGCGTGGAGCTTCAACGCCGGATCGAAAGGCTCGCGGGTGGCGCGATCGCTCACCAGCTCGATCCCCATGAGGAGACCACGGCCGCGGATGTCGCCCATGTGCGGATGCTTCGCGAAGACGCTCATCAATCCGTTCGCGAAATGGATACCCCGTTGACGAACCGCTTCGAGCAGATGATCGCGCTTGATGACCTGCTGGACCGCGAGCGCCGCTGCTGCGGCAACCGCATGGCCGATGTAGGTATGACCATGTTGGAAGAAGCCGCTGCCGCGTCGCACCGGATCGACGATCGTCGAGCTTGCAAGCACGGCGCCGATCGGCTGATAACCGCCACCGAGACCCTTCGCGATCGCGACCAGATCGGCCGTCACGCCTTCCTGTTCGAGCGCGTACAGCGTGCCGGTTCGGCCCATGCCGCACATCACTTCGTCGGCGATCAACAGGATGCCGTAGCGGTCGCAGAGCTTGCGCACGCCCGTGAAGTAGCCGGGCGTGGCGGGCACCGCGCCCATCGTCGCGCCGACCACGGGTTCCGCGCAAAAACCGATCACGTGTTCGGGCCCGACTTCGAGGATCTTCGCTTCGAGTTCGGCGATCAGTCGCTGCGTGTAGGCGTCCTGCGTCTCGTCGCTGCCCCGATCCCGGTACTCATAGCAGGGCGACACGCGCGCCACGTCGATCAACAGCGGCGCGAATTGCCTGCGCCGCCATTCGTTGCCGCCCAGCGCCAGAGCGCCCAGGGTGTTGCCGTGATAGCTCTGGCGGCGCGCGATGAAGCGCGTGCGTTCGGGCTGGCCGATCTCGACGAAATACTGGCGCGCGAGTTTCATCGCGGCCTCGACCGCCTCCGATCCGCCCGACACCAGATAGACGTGGTCGAGTCCCTGCGGCGCATCGGCTGCCAGGGTGTCGGCCAGTTCTTCGGCAACCTCGGTCGTGAAGAAGGACGTGTGTGCGTAGGCGATGCGATCGATCTGCGCGTGCATCGCCGCGAGTACATCGGGATGGCCGTGACCGAGGCACGCCACCGCTGCGCCGCCGCTCGCATCCAGATAAGTCTTGCCGCTGGCGTCGGTGACGGTCATGCCGGCTGCGGCAACGGCGACCGGCGGCGTGGTGCGAAGGTCGCGATGGATGATGCGGCTCAAGAGGGCTCCTGTCGGTGGGTCAGCGCGATCGAGGCGCCGACCAGTACGCGCCGGTGTCGTGCAACAGCGTTTCGCGCGCCTTCAGCCGCGCGAGCACGCTCTTGCCGCCGCGCGCGGCGACATCGGCCATCACGCATTCGACCAGCGCATGCGCCGCGACCAGCGAGTGGAAGAAGGAATTCGACGCCGCCTCGAACAACAGGCGCTCGGATGCGACGCGTGCGAGCGGAGACAACTGGGAGTCGGTGATCGCGACGATGGAAAGCTTTTTCGCCGCGGCCTGCTGCACGGCCGCGACGGTCTGGCGCGAATAGGGCGCAAGACTGATCGCGACCAGCACCGTGCCGGGTTGCAGCGCTTCGACCATTTCGGTCAGGGTGCCGTACCCATCGGCAAGCAGCACGCCGGGGCCGAGCAGCATCGAGTGCAGGTAATGCGCGTGCAGCGCGACGCTGTGCGAACTGCGAAAGCCGAGGTAGGCGACGGTCTTCGCCTTCTTCAGCAGCGTGGCAACGCGCGCGATGCGATCGCCATCGTTCAAGCTGCTCAGCGTTTCGAGGTTGGCTTCCTGCAGGTGCTCCAGATGCGCCACGGTCTGGTGGGTGCGCTTCTCGGCGTGCTGCAAGCGCTTGGCGCGCGCCGAAAAATCCGCGGCGCCCCACGACACGTACGTGCGGAACTCGTCCTGGAATTCCCGAAAGGACGCGAAGCCGAGCGCTTGCGCGAGGCGCGTCATGGTCGGCGGAACGACTTCCGCGAGACGAGCCTGTTCGCGCATCGACAGAAAGCAGACATCCGCCGGATGGTCGCTCGTCCAGCGCGCGGCCTGCTGCAACACAGGCGACAAGCCGTCGTACTCGTTTTTCAGCCGCGCGAGGATCGAAGACGACATCGGATAGTCCGTGGGGACGCGATGTGTCAAACGTTACAAGCACCACCTTGTTGTGTCAAACGAAATAAGTCTTCGGAATAACAGACAACGCTCAGCGATGCCAGCTATCCCGCAAGGTCGCGGTGCGATTGAAGACCGGATGCGCGACGCTCGAATCGACGCGATCGGCAACGAAATATCCCAGGCGCTCGAACTGGAACGCGGCTTCGGCGATCGCTTCGAGGCCGGGCTCCACGAAGCCCTGCACGACGCGCTTCGATGCGGGGTTCAAGGCCTCGAGGAAGTCCTTGCCGCCCGCGTCGGGTTGCGCATCGACGAACAGGCGATCGTAGAGCCGCACTTCGGCCGGCTGTGCATGCGCCGCGCTGAGCCACGTGATGTTGCCCTTGACCTTGACGCTGTCCGCGCCGGCCGTGCCGCTCTTGGTCTCCGGCAGATATTCGCAGGTGACTTCGGCGACGCTGCCGTCGGCGTTCTTCGTGAAGCCGGTGCAGCGAATCACGTAACCGTATTTCAGGCGCACCGTGCCGCCGGGCTTGTCGGCACTCGGTGGGTACAGGCGAAAGAAACCCTTCTGCGGCACTTCCTGGAAATCGTCGCGTTCGATCCACAGGGTCTTCGAAAACGGAAAGGTGCGCAGCCCGCGCTCGGGCGCATGCGGATGGACCGGAGCTGCGCACGGCTCTTCCCGGTCTTCCGGGAAATTGGTGACGACCAGCCGCAGGGGATCGAGCACCGCGATCGCACGCGCCGCCTTGGCGTCGAGGTCGTCGCGCAACGCCTGTTCGAGGTCCGCATACTCGGTCCAGCTGTTGGACTTCGATACGCCGCCGCGTTCGCACAACAGGCGAATGCTGGCCGGCGTATAGCCGCGACGACGCAGGCCCACCAATGTCGGCATGCGCGGATCGTCCCAGCCATCGACATGGCCTTCGTCGACCAGTTGCTTCAACTTCCGCTTGCTTGTGATGACGTAGGTGAGGTTCAGCCGCGAGAACTCGTATTGATGCGGAAGGCCGAACGGGTTGGGCGTGCCGAAGCCGTTGTTGCTGGCTCCATTGTTCATTTCGAGCGCGTGCGTCAGCAGCGGCGCGAATTGCTCCGGGCTGTGCAGCAGCAGATTGAAGAACAGGTCGAGGTCTTTCAGCACCGCATCGCGATCGTGCTCCCAGCGATAGAACATCGCGCGCATCTGCGACTCCTCGACGCTTGCGAACAGCTTGTGCTTGAAGTTGTGGCAATGAAGCGCGAACTCCTTCTGCGCTTCGACACCCTGCTCGCGAAGGCCGCGCACGCGATCGATCGCGTGGATGAACTGGGGCGCACGCAACACCGGCACGATGCGCTCCAGCGCCCAGTCATACAGCGGTCGATGGTCCTCGAACTCGAGCGTGCAGATCGAATGCGTGATGTTCTCGAGCGCGTCCGACACGCAATGCGTGTAGTCGTACATCGGATAGATCGACCAGGCGTCGCCGGTCCGATGATGATGCACGTGGCGGATGCGATAGAGCACCGGGTCGCGCAGGTTGATGTTGGGCGACGTCATGTCGATCTTCGCGCGCAGCACGTGTACGCCGTCGTCGAATTCCCCGGCGCGCATCATGCGAAACAGCGCGAGATTCTCTTCGACCGTGCGCGAGCGATGCGGCGAGTCGGCGCCCGGCTCGACCAGCGTGCCGCGCGTCGCGCGGATCTCGTCGGCGGTCTGGCTGTCGACGTAGGCGTGGCCGGTGCGGATCAGGTATTCGGCGAATTCGTAGAGCAGCTCGAAGTATTCGCTGGCGTAATAGAGATGGTCTTCGACATCGCCTCGGTCGGCATCGCGTTCGAAGGGCTTGGCATCCCAATCGAAGCCGAGCCAGCGAACCATCTCGATGATTGCATCGACGTACTCGACGTCTTCGCGCTCGGGATTGGTGTCGTCGAAGCGGAGGTGACATACGCCGTCGTAGTCGCGCGCGAGACCGAAATTCAAGCAGATCGCTTTCGCATGCCCGATATGCAGATAGCCGTTGGGCTCGGGTGGAAAGCGCGTACGCAGCTTCGCGGGGTCGGCCGTCACGGCGCGGTCGACCGCGTTGTTGATCGCATGATCGATCGCGCGATCGCCGGTGCTCGTCGCGCGATGCGGCACCCCAAGGCGCGCTGCATACGCGCCGCGCGCGAGGTCGTGCTCGATGATGTGACGCAGGAAGTTGGTCGAAGGCGCGTCAGGCTTTTCGTTCGGGCGGGACGCTGCAACGGGCAGGGTGGCGTTCATGATGAGGGGGTGGCGCAGAGGGCGGCATTGTAATCAATCGCCTCGCGCATCGACTGTGCGTTGTCGCCGCACATTTTCACAGAGGAGTTCTCCATGATTTTCGCTCTGACGCCCATCGCAAGAATACTGATGATCTCTGCGGCCACGTTCGCACTGACCGCCGGAAGCGCCAGCGCCGCCGATAACGGTCTGCTGGTACGACCGAGCAGATATTCGGTCAGCGACACGGTCGAGAAGATCGAAGCGGCCGCCAGGGCGCGCGGCCTTGTCGTCTTCGCGCGCATCGATCACGCCGCGGAAGCGCAGAAGGCCGGGTTGACCATGACGCCCACCGTGCTGATCGTAATCGGCAGCCCCAAGGCCGGCACGCCCGTGATGCAGGCCGCGCCGAGTGCGGCGATCGACCTGCCGCTCAAGGCGCTGGTGGCAGAGTCTGCCGACGGCTCGACCACGGTGACGGTCAACGATCCCGCCTATCTGAGAGCCCGGCACGGACTGCCGGAGGAATTGCAGAAAAATGTTTCGGGGTTGGGGCCATTGCTGGACGCGACGTTGCAGTAGGGGGGCAAACGGACCCCGGCTCTCGCCAAGGCCCCAAGTCAAGTCACTCCACGTCGTAAAAAAACTGCTCGTGCACAGCCGCAAGGAAGTCGCGGGCATCGCCGCACCGCAAAGTAGCGGTCCGTCATCGGGTTCAACGTGTGTTGGCATGCCACTTCGCGAGCACCCGATCCACCATCACGCCCGACTGCCCGAGGTAAGCCGCCGGGTCACACATCGCGGCGATCTGGTCGCGGGTGACGTGCCTGGCGATCTCGGCGTTCTCGGCGAGCAGATCGAGCAGCGCACGCTCTTCCCTGATCGCGATGCGACAGATGTCGTAAACGAGGTCGTGCGCATATTCGCGGCCGATGTACGGGGCCAGGCCCATCATCACCGCCTCGGAGACGACCAGGCCGTGCGTCATATCGAGGTTCTCCCGCATGCGCTTCACATCGACCTCGAGCCCGCTGACGATGAAACGAGACTGCGACAGCGCGCCCGCCAGGAGACAGAAAGCTTCGGGCAGCACGATCCATTCGATCTGCCACGGGCCGGTGGACCGTTCGTGGTCAGCGACCATCGCGTCGAGCAGCGCGGCGGCGTGCTGACGCACCACCGAGATCTGCGCGTGGATGTAGCAGCTCGAGATCGGGTTGCGTTTTTGCGGCATCGTGCTCGACGATCCGCGGCCGTGGGCGAACGGCTCGAAGACCTCGCCGACTTCGGTCTGCATCAACAGCTTGACGTCCATGCTGAGCTTGCCGAGCGTGCCGCCGACCAGTCCCAGGAAGGCGCCCACCTCGGCGATCGTGTCGCGCATCGTGTGCCACGCGATCACGGGCTGCGCGAGACCGAGGTCTGCGCAGAGGCCCGCCTGCGTTTCCATCGCCCCTTTCTCCAACGACGCCAGCGTGCCTGCCGCGCCCGCGAACTCGCCTTGCAGCACGCGCGGTCGCAGTTGTGCGAGGCGCTCGCGGTGGCGCTCGATCGCCGAGAGCAGGCCGGCCATCTTGTAGCCGAAGGTCACCGGCACGGCCTGCTGCAGACTGCTGCGGCCGATCATCGGCGTGTCGCGATGCTTCTTCGCGAGCGCCGCGAGGTCGTCGCCGATCGCTTTCAGATCCGCATCGACGATCGCTAGCGCCTCGCGGATCTGAAGCACGGTCGCGGTGTCGGTGATGTCCTGCGTGGTCGCGCCCCAGTGGCAGTACTCGCCAAGCTTTTCGCGGCACAGGAGGTTGATCTGCGAGACGACGCCGAGGATCGGATAGCCGATGCGTACGGTCTCGGCCTTGAGCTTGACCATGTCGATGTTCTCGATCTGACAGACGCGCACGATCTCGGCCGCGGCTTCGGCGGGGATCAGGCCGAGTCGTCCCTGCACCTTGGCGAGCGCCGCTTCGATCGCCACATATTTCGCGGTGCGGTTCTCGTCGGACCACACGTTTCGCATCGCCTGCGTGCTGAAGATGTCGCCGAGAATGTCGGAGTCGATGATGGTCGAAGGCATGGGATTTCCGGTTGAGTCGCAGGGTATTTAACGCAAGGTCGCTGTGGCGTCCATCGTCAGCCAGTTCTCGTGATCGCTCGCCCACAAGCGAACGATCTTTCCGTCGGCCTGCGGTTCGCCCTGCGGTTGCCCATTCACGCGAAACGGATGCAGGTCGAACGTCGGCCGCACGGCCTTGAAGCGAAAGCTCGTGACATCCGCATCGGGCCGCTCGCGCCGTAGCAGGTCCAGCAACAGCGTGGCGATCAGCGGGCCATGCACGATCAATCCCGGATAGCCCTCGACTTCGGTCACGTAGCGGCGGTCGTAGTGAATGCGATGGCCGTTGAAGGTCAGCGCCGAATAGCGAAACAGCAGCACGTCGTCAGGCACGATCGAGCGATGCCAGGTCGCGTGGTTGGGCGCGGCCTGCGGCGGCGGCGACACGTCGCCCGTACGCTGGACGTCGCGATAGACGATGTCGTGATGCTCGATCAGCGCCGGCTCGGCGACATCGTTGCAGCGCAGCTCGTGACGAACCTTGACGAAGACCAGCGTGCCGGTGCGACCTTCCTTGACGCTCACGTCGGCGATGGTCGAAGTGCGGGTGACGCGGTCGCCAACGCGGATCGGGGTGCGGAATTCGAACTGGCTGCCGGCCCACATGCGTCGCGGCAGTGGCACCGGTGGCAGGAAGCCGCCGCGTTTAGCATGGCCATCGGCGCCGATCTCGGATTGTCTGTGCATCGGCAGGAAGTACAGCCAATGCCACAACGGCGGCAACGGGGTGCCTGCTTGAACCATGATCGGTGGGTGGTCCAGGGTTGCGGCCAGGGCAACCACCGGCGTCGGGACTATGGTGTCGCCCAGCGTTTCGCTTCGACCTATCCAGGAATTCAGCTCCGCGTGCAGCACGTCCATTGCCATCCCCATCGTCGGCGCATGGCCGTGCCGCGATTCTAGTGTTGCGCGGAACCATCGTCGCAGGTGAGTCATCAGGCGCCGATGCGATAATCGCGCCCATGCTTTCATCGACTGCGAGTTCCTGTAAATCGCCGCAGCATGCGCCGGGTGGCGGAGCGACGCCCGTCGATTCCCGGACTCTTACCGACGTGCTTGTCATCGGCGGCGGGCCGGCCGGCTCGACGGTTGCGGCGCTGCTCGCCACACGCGGCTACGACGTGACGCTGCTGGAAAAGGCGCACCACCCCCGCTTTCACATCGGAGAGTCGCTGTTGCCGGCCAATGTCCCGCTGCTCGAACAGCTCGGCGTCGCCGACGAGGTCGCCGCGATCGGGATGGACAAGTGGGGCATCGAGTTCGTCTCGCCATGGCACGAGAACCGCACGCTGCTCGCGTTCGCCGACGCGTGGGACAAGAGCATGCCCAAGGCGTACCAGGTGCGGCGCTCGGAGTTCGATCACGTGCTGATCCGCAATGCGGCGCGGCGCGGCGCGCACGTCATCGAGGGTTGTCGCGTGCGCGATGTCGCGTTCAAGGATGACGGCGCCATCGTGATCGCGCAGAACGAGGACGGCGCGACGGTGCGATACGACGCGCGCATGCTGATCGACGCGTCGGGCCGCGACACCTTCCTCGCCAACAAGCTCGGCACGAAGAAGAAGAACAAGGAACACAACAGCTCGGCCCTGTACGGGCACTTCGAGAACGCCGAGCGTCTGCCGGGCAAGCTCGAAGGCAACATCACCATCTTCTGGTTCGAGCACGGCTGGTTCTGGTTCATTCCGCTATCGGACGGCGCGTCGAGCGTGGGCGCGGTGTGCTGGCCTCATTATCTGAAGAGCCGCCCGAAGGATCGTTCGCTCGACGATTTCTTCATGGACACGATCGCGCTCTGTCCGCAACTGGCCGATCGGCTCAAGCACGCGCGACTGCTCGCCGGGGTCGAGGCGACCGGCAACTACAGCTACACCACCACGCATGCCCAAGGCCCGAACTATCTGTTGCTCGGCGACGCATTCGCCTTCGTCGATCCGGTGTTTTCTTCGGGTGTCTATCTGGCGATGAACAGCGCCTTCGTCGGCGCCGAGCTCGTCGATGCGCGCCTGTCCAAATCCTCGCAGGTGCGTGCGGCAACCCGGCGTTTCGACGACGTGATGATCAAGGGTCCGCGCGAATTCTCGTGGTTCATCTATCGCGTCACCAACCCGTCCATGCGCGACCTGTTCATGGAACCGCGCAACGCGTTCCGCGCCAAGGAGGCGCTGCTGTCGCTGTTCGCCGGCGACATCTTCGGCAAGACGCCGATCTGGCCGTCGATCTTCGCGTTCAAGACGATCTATCGCATCAAGTCGCTCTTCAACGCCCGGCGAACCATAGCTGCGCTCAAGCGTCGCCGCGAGAACATTCGCGACGCGGACACGAAGGAGCCGGTGTCTTCCGGCAGCGGATCGTCACGGGTGACCGCGTGATGCGCGCGGGTGTGTGGGCAATCCTCGTCGCATCGAACGTTTCGTGGCTTGCGCCATCGGCCCATGCCGACGAGAGGCCCTTGTGGGAAGCGGGCGCCGGGGTCGGGGCGTTGGTGCTGCCGGATTATCGCGGCTCGGATGAATCGCGCGCCTACCTGCTGCCGTTTCCTTATCTCATCTATCGTGGTCAGTTTCTCAAGGCCGATCGCGAAGGCTTGCGCGCCGAATTCCTCGACAGCGATCGCGTGAGGCTCGAAGTCGCGGTCAATGCGAGCCAGCCGGTGCGCAGTTCCAGCAACAGCGCGCGCGAGGGCATGCCGGATCTGAAGGGTTCGTTCGAGGTCGGCCCGTCACTGTCGATCAATCTCGCGAAGAGTGCCGACCGCAAGCAGCGTCTCGGTTTCCGCGTGCCGGTATCGACCGGCGTCACCCTGGGCGGTGGCTTTCAGGGGATCGGCTGGCAAGCCTCGCCGCGACTGAATTTCGATCTCCAAGACGCGGCTGGATTCAGTGGCTGGAACCTGGGTCTCGCGCTCGGCCCGATCTTCCAGAACCGCAAGCGCAACGCTTATTTCTACGATGTTCCCGATCAGTACGCGCGGGCGGGCCGACCCGCATATCGCAGCAGAGGCGGCTACGCCGGAGCTCAATTCATCGCGGCGTTGTCGCGGCGCTACGATCGCGTGTGGGTCGGCGCGTTCGTGCGTGCGGACACGTTGAAAGGCGCGAGCTTCGAGAACAGCCCGCTGGTTCGTCGTCGGAGTTATGTCGCCGCCGGCATCGGCGTCGCCTACGTGTTCGGCAAGTCGGAACGCATGGTCGACGTTGCCGACGATCGATGAGCCATGCGAACTGACCCGACCATCGCCGGAACATTGCCGGATCGATCGCCCACACCTTGAAAATCCTTCGCATTCCCTACGACTGGTTCGCGTTCTATCTCTCGCTGCTGTTGCTCGGCTCGATACAGCTCGCGTGGGCCTTCATTGCGTTCGTGATCCGGCAACTCGTGACGCACGCGCGTGGCCGCGTGATCGGCAGGCGCTTCATCTCCGGCCTCTATCGGAATTTCTTCCGATGGACCGAAGCGCTCGGCATTCTGGTGGTCGACGCGCGCGCACTCGATGCGATCGATCAGCGCCAGCCGATGATCATCGCGCCCAATCACCCGTCGGTGCTCGATGCCTTGATCCTGATTTCCAGGCTCGACAATCTGAACTGCATCATGAAGGCCTCGGTGCTCGACAACATTCTGCTCGGTGCGGGAGCGCGCCTGGCTGCCTACATCCGCAACGACGCGCCCAAGAGCATGCTGCGTCTCGCAGCCGCCGATCTCAAGCAGGGCGGGCAGGTCATCATTTTTCCCGAGGGCACGCGCACGGTCGCGGCGCCGGTCAACGACTTCAAGTTCGGCTTCGCGGCTATCGCGAAGAGCGCGGGCGTGCCGGTGCAGACGGTGATCATCGAGACCGATACGCCGTTCCTGGCCAAGGGATGGCCGGTGCTGAAGAAGCCCGCGCGATTTCCGATGAAGTTTCGGGTGCGGCTTGGAGAAAGCTTCGAGGTCGGTGAAGACGTCAACGCGTTCGTGCAGGATCTGCGCGGGTATTTCGTGCACGAACTCGCCGGCGCCGAGCTCGGCGATCTGCGACAAGCCGCGCGCGATGAACCGGCCGGCCTTGCTCGGCCCGCGTTGGCCAAGGACAAGGGCATCACGGCGGCAGCGTTGGCCCGCACCTCCGACGTGCTGCGCGTTCACGGCACGGACGCGCAACCTTGACGATGAGCAGTAGCGATACCCGCGCCGGCCAGACATCCACAACGCACCTCGTCCTGATCCCCAGCTACAACGCGGGCGAAGGCCTGATCGCCACGGTCCGCGGCGCGCGTGCGGCATGGAATCCGGTGTGGGTAGTGATCGACGGCAGCACCGATGGCAGCGAGCGCGCGGTGTTGCAACTGGCCGGACACGACGACGGCGTTCGCCTGTTCGTCCTGCCGCGCAACCAGGGCAAGGGCGCGGCAGTACTGCACGGGCTGGTCGCCGCTCGCGATGCCGGCTTCACGCATGCGTTGACGATGGATTCGGACGGCCAGCATCCGGCCGATCGGATCGCCGACTTCATGCGGGCGTCGATCGCTGCGCCCGATGCGATGGTGCTCGGCAATCCCGTCTTCGACGACAAGGCACCATCGATTCGAGTCAAGGGACGGCGCATCTCGAACTGGTGGACGCGCTTCGAAACGCTGTGCTTCGATCGCACGCGCGGCATCGCCGACGCTCTGTTCGGTTTTCGTGTCTATCCGGTCGCGCCGCTGGTGGACATCATGCAGAAGTCGCGCTGGATGCGACGCTTCGACTTCGATACCGAAGCCGTGGTGCGCCTCGCGTGGCGCGGCGTGCGACCGATCAACATCGATGCGGCGGTTCGCTACCTCGATGCGGCTGAGGGCGGCGTGTCGCACTTCAAGTACGTGCGCGACAACGTGCTGCTGACGGGGATGCATCTGCGGCTCGTAGGTGGCTTCGTGTTGCGCCTGCCGATGCTGGTGGTACGCCGATTGCGCGACTGAATGCGCGACTGAGTGCGCGGTGAGAATGGGCATATTCGCGCAGGCTTGCCGCTCAAGTCTGCAGAAGCTCGGCGCCAATGCTCGCATGGATTCGCAACCACGCAAGCAGCGCGGCGACCAGCAGCAACACCGTCGATGCGATCGCAGCTGCGTGAAGACCCGCCACGATCGCGCGGTCGTCTCCCGCAACCAGCGCGCCGAACACCGCCACGCCGATCGTGCCTCCCACCTGACGCGCCGCGTTCAATACCGCCGACGCGGTTCCCGCGCGACGTCGTTCCACGCTCGCGAGGATCGTCGTCGTCATGGCCGGCACCGCCAGACCCATGCCGCCGGGGATCAGCGCGAACGCAGGGAGCATCGCCCAATACGAACTGCTTGCGTCGAGTCGCGAAAGCAGCGCGTATCCGCATCCGGCCATGAGCGCACCCGCGATCATCGGAACGCGCGAGCCGAAGCGCGCCACCATCGCACCGCTGACGAGATTCGAGACGATGAAGGTCGCTGTCAGCGGCAGGTACGCGAGCCCGGCCTCGATCGCCGAATAGCCGTGCGCACGCTGCAGGTAGAGGCTCAACACGAACAGCACGCCGTAGTAGGTGAGGTTCACGAGAATGCCGAACACCGTTGCGGCGCTGAAGGTCGGCAGGCGGAAGAGTCCCAACGGCAACATCGGTGTGGCAACACGCGCCTCGACCATGCAGAATGCGATGCCCGCCAGAATCGCAAGCGCGAATGCGCCGACGATCGCGGGATGCGTCGCGCCCAGACGTGCCGATTCGATCACGGCCGCGGTCAGTGCGGTCAATGAAACGATCGCCAGCAACTGGCCTGCGGGGTCGAGCTTCTCGTGCGGGTCGCCGCGCTGATCCGCAGGCAGGTGCTTGAACGCGAGCCACGCGCCCAGCACGCACAGCGGCAGGTTGACGAGGAAGATGCTGCGCCAGCCCAGCGACTCGAGCAGCAAGGCGCCTGCGATCGGTCCCGCCGCGATCGACACGCCGCCCGCCGCGGTCCACAGTCCCACCGCGCGCGCACGCATCGCGCGATCGTGGCCAGTCAGGCGATTGAGCAGCGTCAGCGAACTGGGCACGAGCAGAGCCGCCCCCACGCCCTGCAACGCGCGCGCGGCGATCAGCGTCGTCGCGTCGGTGGCAAGACCGCAGGCCGCCGAAGCGAGTGCGAACAGCGCGAAGCCGGCGACATACACGCGTCGCGCACCGAGCCGATCGGCGAGCGCGCCCGCCGACAACAGCAGCACCGCGAACGCCAGCGTGTAGGCATCGACCACCCACTGCAGCGATGCGACCGGCGCCGCGAGATCGGCGCCGATCCGCGGCAGCGCGACGTTGACGATCGTGACGTCGAGTTGCACGACGACGAAGCCGAAGCTTGTCGCAGCAGCTATCCAGCCGAGTGTGTCGGAAGCGCGTGGGGCCCTGCTCATGGAATCACCGCGAACGTTGGCATGACCCGACTGTAGATGCGCTGGCCCACGAATGTTTCGTCGCGCGCCGAAGAGTCGTCTGCGTGCGGCGGGCTTGTCAGCAGATCGCTATTCTCTGGTCGCCACTACGCGAATCCAACGTGAGGTTTTCTTGTCCAACGTGGTCCGCTACCGCGCATCGCGTGGGAGCGCTTCTACGCTGGCTTCCACCGCTACGCTTTACGTTCGGCCAGATACATCGTTCGCGCCACCGCGCCGCGTTCGGATAACGCGACGACTGTTTGCAAGCGGACGATGTCCTGCGCCAACTCTTCAACCGTGACCCACGAGTGCTGACCGATGTCCTGTCCGTACGCTTCCTGCCTGAGCCTTTGCATCAGCGGCGCATCGAACCGCTCGTAGAACGTGTCGTAGCCGCGCGCTTGGCTTGGCTCTGGCTCGGTCACGGCAATCTCACGCTGGCCCGTCTCCATGCGCTCGAGGGATGGCTAGACGGACGCATCCCGGAACGCACGCAGGAGATTGTTGATTCGCGTCTGATAGCCCGGTCCCTGTGCTTTGAACCAGTCAAGCACGTCCTGATCGACTCGAAGCGAGACGGACGCCTTGGCGGGCAAAGGCTGCAGGCCGCGACGAACGATTCCCCCGACTATGTGCCGGACATCGGCTTCTGGATGGTCGTCAGTGGCCTTGCCGGCAGACGACGCTTTCGCCCTCAGACGAGCCCAGTCAGTCTTGGATTGCATTGAAGAAGATTTGCGCTTCGCGCCTGGTTGCTTTACGGAATGAGATGACGCGGATTTCATGTTCGCTCTCGGTGTGAACGATAGAGACTGGAATGCCCGCGAGCAACCCGAGCGTTACAAAGCGCTGCTCGCCATAGGAGAGCCGGTCGTCTTCGAAGGTATACGTTGCGCCCTCGAACACGCGCGAGGCATCGACGAAATCGAGGCCGTGCGATTTGAGATTGGCCGCGCGCTTCGTCTCCGACCAAGAGAACTCCACCCGCAAAGTGTATATACGTTACGTAGATGCGTCAAAGGAGACGCGCGGGTGTCAAGGTGTGCTCATGCGGGGATGCCTCCGTTGATCGAAATCACTTGTCCGGTGATGTAGCCCGCATGCGGCGACGCGAGGAAGGCAATCAGTTCGGCCACTTCTTCAGGCGTGCCGGCGCGCTTCATCGGCACCATCTTCGCGATCGCATCCGCATCGAACGCGCCTTCGCTCATCGCGCCGGCGATGATGCCGGGTGCGACCGCATTGACCGTAATGCCGCGGCTGGCCAGCTCCAAGGCCAGCGACCGGGTCGCGCCATGCAGCGCGGCCTTTGCGGCCGCGTAATTGACCTGGCCGCGATTGCCGGCGAGCGCGGCAAGCGACGAGACGTTGACGATGCGTCCCCAGCGCGTGCGGATCATCGGCATCGTGAGCGGCTGCGTGACGTGGAAGAAACCGTTCAGCGACACGTCGATCACGCGCGCCCATTGCTCGGCGCGCATCGCGGGGAAGACCGCATCGTCGTGGATGCCCGCGTTGTTGACGAGAACCTGGATTGCGCCGTCGGTGAGCAGCGTCTCGATCGCGGCATGCGTCGCGCCCGCGTCGCACACATCGAAGGCGACCGCGCTAGCGCTGCCGCCCTCGGCCGCGATGGCGTCGACCACCGCCCGCGCCTTTTCGAGACGACTGTTGGCGTGAACGATCACGTGATGCTCGCGCGCGAGCCGCCTGCAGATCGCCGCACCGATGTCGCCGCTGCCGCCGGTGACGAGCGCGCGCTTGGTCGTGCCCTCGTTCGAGCCCGCGGCCTCGGCGCTCACGCGATCAGTCCTTCGGCGTCGAGCACGACCGCGGCGCGACCCGACACCAGCACCCTTTCACCCGCGCGCACTTCGAAATCGTAGAGCACGCGCGCCTCGTCGCCCGATTCGCGCGTGGCTTCGACGGTCAATGCGCCGTGCACGTCGTCCAGGCGCGCGACCTCCATGCGCACGTTGCGTACGCTCGCGAGAAAGCCTGCGCGCGGGCGAGTTGCGGCACGGTCTGCGACGGGGTCCGCTGCATCCAGAGCGCCATCGCGTGAGCCATCGCTGAGGCCGTCGCTCTCCGCAGCGCGATGCATCAGCAGGCTGCCGTGCACGGCCATCGCCTGCGCCGCATATTCGATCGCGCAGACCGACGACAACTGTCCGGCGAGATAGAGCGGGTTGGCGCGATCGAGGTGGCTGCTGCTGCGACAGACGATGTGCTCATCGTCCCACTCGACGACTTCGTCGAGCAGCACCATCCGGCCCGCATGCGGGATGCGGTCGGCGATTTGCTTGCGGTTCAGGCGCATCGAATGTGTTCCTTGATCGGTGAGGCGAGGAGCGAATCGGCCGCCCGCAGAGTCAACGCGAGCCAGGTAGCGTTGACGTCTTCGATGACGACAAACAGCTTCGAGGCATCGCTCGTGTCTTCAGATGCGCAGTCCTCCGCGTGAGCGATCGCGGCGAGCAGCGGCAGCGCACGCGCGGCCGGAATCGACGCGCGGCAGGCTTCGAGCGCGGCGTCGTCCATCCGCGTCTCGGGCTTCGCGTGCGCAAAAGAGCTTTCGATGCGTGCGATCTCGATGCGCGCGATCGACTGCGCGTCCGGCTCGCGCGTGAGCACCAGAGCAACGCCGAACGCATCCGGTGTCGGCCGCGCCGTGTGCAAGGGCTCGGGATAGGGCGCGTCGTATGCGACCAGCAGCACCGCATCGGCGCCGCACGCGAGTTGGGCGGTCGCGTCCATCAGGCCGGCCGCGAAGCTCGCATCGAACGCGCACAGGCTGGTCGATGCAGCCATCGATTGCGCCGCGATGCCCCAGTAGCCCGACGGCGCGTTGTGCACCGAGTTGTGGAAGCGCGTGGGCGAGATCAGGCGATCGGTGGCGAGCGCGCGGCAGATCGCGTCGCAGTTGTCGCCGTCGCCGGACGACGATGCGAAGACGCTGGCCAGCATCGCGGCATCGCGACCGGAATGCGCGACCGCCTGGCATCCGACGTCGAGTGCGACCTTGACGCCCTTGCCAACGCGGCGACGTTCGGCCGGCGGCAACAGCGGCGGCGCATTCAGCGTCGTGGGCGCGGCTTGGTAGGGCATGCGACCCGCGAGCACGTCGCGTGCAGCGAGCCATCCATCCAGGCCGGGACCGCGCACGCCGATCCCTTCGACCCACACGATCAGCGGCGCGGACGCCTGCACGTCCTTCATGCGCGCGCGAACAGCAGGCTGCAGTTCGCGCCGCCGAAGCCGAACGAATTCGACAACACGCGACGCAGGTCGCCGCGACTGTTGGCGATGCGGTAGTCGCTTTGCAGACTCGGATCGACGGTGGTCGTGTTCAGGCCTCCGGGAATCAGGCCTTCGCGCAATGCGATCAGCGAGATCACGGCCTCGACGCCGCCCGCGGCGCCGAGCGTGTGGCCGGTCGCGCCCTTGGTCGAACTGAGCGGCACGTCGCGACCGAAGAGGCCGAACACCGCCTTGTCTTCGGCTGCGTCGTTGTTGCGCGTCGCGGTGCCGTGGAGGTTGATGTAGTCGATGTCATGCGGGGCGAGCGATGCCGAACGCAATGCCGCTTCCATCGCGAGTCTGGCGCCCAGGCCTTCGGGATGCGGCGACGACATGTGATGGGCGTCGCTGGACTCGCCCACGCCGACCAAGAGCGGCGCGCCGGCGCTCTCATAGCCTTCGCTGCGGTTCGTCGCGCGGTCGTCACAACGTTCGAGCAACGCGAAGGCCGCGGCTTCGCCGATCGAGAGGCCATCGCGATCGACGCCATAAGGCTGTGCGGGTTTAGACGAAACCAGCTCGAGTGAACGAAACCCGTAGAGCGTCGTGAGGCATAGCGTATCGACGCCGCCGACGATGGCCGCGTCGATGCGGCCCGACGCGAGCATGCGCGCCGCATTGCCAAACACCTTGGCGCTCGACGCGCACGCGGCCGACACCGCGACCGCCGGTCCGCGCAAGCCGAACCATTTCGACACGAAGTCGGCCACCGAATAGGTATTGTGCGTCTCGGCGTAGTGATACCAAGCGGGCAGGGAACCCTGGTCGTTTCGCTGCTCGCGCTCGCGATAGGCGAGCTCGGTCTGCAGGATGCCCGCGGTGCTGGTGCCGAGAAACACGCCGATGCGATCGGCGCCGTGGGTATCGATCGCCGCGCGTACCGCGTCGGCGAAGCCGTCCTGCATCAGGCCGATCTGCGCGAGGCGATTGTTACGGCAGTCGAAGCGCGCGAGTTCCGGCGCGATCACCTCGTCGTCGACGCCATCGACAGCGCCGATCCAGGTGTCGAGATCGACGGTCTCGAAATCACACGGCGCCAAGCCACCGCGATGCTCGAGCAGCGCTGCCAGCGTGGATGCAACGCCGCGGCCAAGGCAACTGGTGATCGTGTAGGCGGGGATGCGGATGGCTTGCAAAACGATGCTCGATGCGAAAGACGCGCGATTTTACCGGAGCGGTGCGGACGTCCGCCTCTCCGGCGAAGGCCGCGGCTCAGGATGCTTTGTGGGAGGCTTGGTCGCGCGCAGCAAAACGTTCGCGAATGACGAATGCTTGCGCCACCGGCCGGCGGCCATGCGATCGTCTCCCGGGATCTCGATGTCGAATCCGATGTCGAGCAACAGCAGCGCTTCGACCGGTTGTTCGGCCGCGGTCTCGGCCGATCGGCGGCTCAGCGGAAGGTCAGCGCTCATGCGTGTGCCGCCGCTAGCGTGACGAATGCCAGCCCGCGCTCGCGCGCCGCTGCTCCGAGCTTCGGCAACACGCCGAAGATGACCGGCTCGCCGTTCCGCTGGCGCGCGGCGTGGCCGTCGTGCAGGAGCAGGATGTCGCCGGCTGCGAGTCCTGGTGTTCCATTCACGAGCCGGTCGGACACCCGGTCCGCGTCGCGCTTCACGGTATCGAAGCCGCGCCGCGTCCAGCTCGCCAGTACCAGGCGATGGCGCGCAAGTACCGGTTGCAGGAACACGTTGCGCAGTCCCGCGGGCGCACGAAAGAAGCGCGGCGCGATGCCGATGGTGTCGGCGATGGCACGTTGTGCCGCGACGATTTCGCGTTCGTAGGCATTCGGCCCGAGCAACGAGAAATGGTGGTTGTGATGGAAGCTGTGATTCTCGATCGCGTGCCCGCGCGCGACGATCTCGCGCGCCAGCGGCGCATGCGCGAGCACGCGCGTGCCGATGCAGAAGAAGCTTGCCTTCGCATCGATCGCGTCGAGCAGATCGAGCACGCGCGGCGTCACGTCGGGGTCCGGTCCGTCATCGATCGTCAGCGCGATCTCGTTGCGCCCGATCGCGGCGGCCGGCAGGCGGCGCAGGTTGGGCCCGATCCACGTGCTGGTCGGCCACAGGCCTGCGCCGGTGATCAGCGCGTGATCGGCGACCAGTGTCGCCAGGGCCATCGGCCACCACGATGCTTGCATCGTGACCGCACCCGCCAGGAAGACGTGAAGGCCGATCGAGCCCTGGATCAGCGGCGTGCGCGGGAATAGCGGCGAAGTCATCGCGTCGATCGCATTGCGCTTGCGCATGAGGCGTCGCGCGGTAGAGGCGCGGCGTCGAGCATCCTCGGCCATAGCGCCTCCCATGCAGGCGGCGTCTTCGGATCGCCCAGGTTTGCGCAGCCGCTGGTCGCAAGGCGTGTCGCGCTCACCGCGATCGAGAGCCGTCGAAAGCGGATCGTCATGGGAGCGCCACCGTAGCGGCGTTCGGCCGCGCCCTCGTCGCCGCGAACACGGCCGACAACAACAGCGCCAGGAGGGCACCCGGCGCGACCGTGGTGCCGATCGCATGCAGCACCGGCAGCGAAGAAAAACCGAGCACGCCGAAGCCGATCACGGCGGTGAGATTGGCGATGACCAGCGATGTCAGGAGCGCGCGATCGTCCGACACCGCGTCCGCGGCATCGTCGCCTGCGTCGTCCTTGTCTGCTGTTTTGTCCGCATCCTCGACCGGCATCGCGACGGCCTCGAGCGAGCGATCGATCCTCGTGCGCCGGTCGAAGAACAAGGCGTAGTTCGAGCCGACCGCGACGATCAGCAACAGACCCACCAGATGGAAGAGCGTGAGCGGACCCGCAATCACGACCTGCGCGGCCGCGACCAGCACCACCGCCAGCGCCAGCGGAACGAGCACGCGCACCAGCCGCCGCACATCGCGCAGCACGAACGCGAGCAACGCGATGATCGCCAGCGCGCCGAAGCCCGCCGCGCGAACCGCTTCCGATAGATAGCCCACATAAAGTTGCTGGGTCTCGGTCTTGATGTCGATCGCGCGCACTTCGACAGTCGGGTCGACGCCGCGGTCCTGCCGCAACGGCGCGAGCGCCTGTGCGATTCGGGCGCGTGGCGCATCACTCGTCCCGCCAAGCGCTGCGGGCGAGCGCAATGCGACCAGCGCGGTCCATTGCCGGCTGCCTTCCTGATGGCTCAACAACGCGCGCGTGCCGGTCGCAAGCGAGGTGCCTTCGAGATCGGCGCGCGTGATGAGCGGGCCATTCTTCTCACGTGCCGCATCGTCGAAGAATTCGTCGAACCGGGCCCTTGAAAACGGCAGCCCTTCAAGCGCCTTTGCGAAGTTGGCGCGCAGCGTCGTGTCATCAGGCAAGGCCGCCTGACGCGCACGCTGCGTCGCGCTGCTCGGCAGATAACGTGAGGGCGCATCGACACCGACCAGCGAACCGTCGGCGATCAAGGGCGCGAGCGCGGCAACCACGCGCTCGCTGCCGGCGAGCGCGCTCTCCTGATCCGGCGCGACCACGATCACCAGGTCGCGCACGTCGGGTGCGCCGAGTTCGCTGCGCAAGCGCCGATCGGTGGCCTGATCGGATTGGGCGACGGGGCTCAACGCGGCGAGATCATCGCTCCACAAGCGGTCGCGATGGACGAAGAGAACGATGCATGCGCCGATGGCGAGTGCGAGCACCGGCCATTGCAGGATCGATGCGCGCGCGCTCGACCGTGCCAGCGCCCTGCCGAGCCGCGGCATGGCCCGCACCGTGAAGCCCGCGGGCATCAGCGCCGGCAGCACCCAGCGCGTCACCGAAGCCGCGACGACCAGGCCGACGATCGACAGGATGCCGATCTGCGCGAGTCCCTGGAAGCCCGAGAAGATCAGCGCCGCGAAGCCGATCACGGAGGTCGCTACGCCGAGTGCGATGGTGGCCCAGAAGCCGCTTGCGCGCGCACCTGCATTTGCCTTCGCGCTCGCGTCCACACAGGTACTTGCGACACGACGAGCGCGCTGCACGAACAGGTAGATCGCGTAGTCCACCGCTTCGCCGATCAGCGTCACGCCGAAGCCGAGCGTGATGCCGTGGATCACGCCGAAGCCGGCCGCCACGACCGCGAGGCCGCACAGCGCGCCCGAGATCATCGGCAACAGGCCGAGTACAAGCGCGCGCACCGAGCGATAGACCGAGCCGAGCAACAGCGCGACGAGGACCGAGCCGATCAGCGAGAGGTGCTTGGCTTCGCGCTCGATGCTGTTGCGCGCGTCGACCGCGAATACCGGTGGACCCGAAAGGACAAGACGTGCGGCGCTTGCGTTCGCCGTCGCTGTTGCGTCCACCCCGGCTTCTCGCTTCGCCGCGTCGAAGGCGCCGCGCACCGCGCCGATCGCGGCTTCCTGTCCATCGATGTCCGACCCCGCAGCGCGCGATTCGGCGATCAGCAGCGCGTGCGGACCTTGCTCGGCCGAGCGCGCGATCCATACGCCGTCGACCAGCGGCAGGTCGCGTCCGGCAGTGAGCGCGTCGATCAGATGCACGAGTTCTGCGGTGGGGTCGCGCGCGATCAGCGGCTGCAGCATCAGGCCCGCCGAGGACGAGAGCAGGTCGAGGGTTTCGTTCAGCGCATCGTGCAGGCCGGCACTGGTGAAGCGCCCGGGAGTGACGCGATCGCTCAGCAGATAGCGATGGTTGAAGAGCAACTCGCGATCGCGCGTTGCAGTGGTGGTCTCGCCGTTGTTGACGGAGAGAAAGCGCGGGTCTCCACGCAGGGCCGCCGCAGTGCGCCGCGACAGGGCGGCGAGCGCGGCGTCGGAGATGGGCTTCCCGCCGGCGTCGATGGCAATCAGGATCAGATGCGACGCGGGCCCTTCGCGAAGTTGATCGATCAGGAGCGCCTGTTCGCGCGTCGGCGTGGCGGGCAGGAATGCCGAGAGATCGGCGGTGAAGCGCGCGCGCGCGATCACGATGATCGCGACGACGACAACCGCGAGCCACAACACGATCGGAAGCCATCGTAAGGAGCGACGCCGTATCGCGCGGTTCGGCGGCAGCGCGCCGCTCATGATGGCGCGTTGGCTTTCGGCGTGATGGTGGTGACCGATCGATTGCCGTCGGCCTGCAAGACTTCGATCGCGTCGACGCGCTTCTCGCGGCCGGTCACCGTGACGCGACTGACGAGCGCGGCGATTTTGGGGTCGGAGGGCAGCAGCGTCAGGCGCCACTGCGCAGGCGATCCATCGACGTCGACGCGATAGTCGCGCAACAGCGCATCGAGATCGCCGGCCAGCGTCGCACGTATGCTTTCGGTGAACGCGGCGACTTCGGGAAAGGACGCGAGCGCGATGCTGCGCCTGGTGCCATTGCGCTCGATCGTCAACGTGCCGCCGTCGACGATCAGCACTTCGGGCTTGGGTTTGACGGTTCGCTTCTCGAGCCGCGAAGGTGCGACATAGATCAGTTCGCCCGACGATTCGAGCGGACGATCGAGCGACGCGAGATATTTCTTCTCGACGAATTCAGCGCGGCTCGCCTTGTTCTCGGCGAGCGTGCGCATCAATTGTTTCGCGGTGAAGGGCTCTGCCGGATGGAGAAACGCAGGCGCCGCCGCGGCACCGCATGCGAGCACGAGTCCACACGCGACTCCGAACGCGAGTCCGAATGCACGCGCCGCGACGCCGCGCATGCCGTCAGGGCCCCTGCGATCCACGGCGCTCGGCCTGATGCGTGCCGGCACGCTCGGCGTCGTTCCAATAGTCATAGAAGTTGAACCAGTTGAAGGGTGCGCTCTTGCAATGGTGCTCGAGCCTTTCTACATAGCGTTCGATCGCCGTGTCGATCGCTTGGTTCATCGTGGCGGCGCGATCCGCACCGCTTGCGAGAGACTCGTGCGAAAAGTCGAACAGATTTTCGTAATGCACCTCGTAGCGATTGCCGCCGCGATAGAGCCCGACGATGAAGATGACGGGCCGCCTCAACATCGCAGCCATGCGAAACGGGCCGGTGGGAATCGTGATCCGGTCGCCCAGCAAGGTCATCTCTCGCACGGCATTGCCGCCGACTTCTTCGGCGAGCGTGCGGTCGGCGAGCATGCCGACGAACTCGCCATCGTCGAGCGCTTGCTTGACGCGCAGCATCGAGTCCACACGGCCGAGCGCGATGATCGATTGCGAGTGGCGCGGATTGATCGCCGCGAGGATGCGATGCAGTTGCTGGACGTTGTCCTGATACATGACCATGGACACGCGCAGGTCCGCCTCTTCGTGACCGGCCGCGCGAATCGCTTCGAAACTGCCGAGATGCGCGCCGATCAAGAATGCGCCTCGCGTCGCTCCGCGTGTCCTCGTCGACGCGCATGCTCGAGCGTTCGGCCTGTCCTTCATCGCCTCGCGCACGATATCGCGACCGATCACTTCGATGTTGAAGAGATCGTGTCGATCGTTGAGAAAATAGAGGCGATCGAGAATCGCGGATGCGAAGCAATGCACGTGGCGGAACCCATCGGCCAGCGTCGCATCACGCCCCAACACGCGCTTGATGTAGTCGCGCGAAGCCGCCCGCGCCGCGCCGCCTGCGAAGACGAAATACCACGCGATCGGGTAGAGCAGTAGCCGCGCGACGGGGCGGCCCATGCGCAGCGCGATCCAGGTGAACAGCGAGAGGAAGGCGGGGCTACCGCGTTCGCGTTGCGTGGTCCAGATGGCGGCCATGGCGATGCGCTGCTAGACCAAATCGGTCGATGGGGCCGACGCGGCGTTCGCTGCGTTTCCACCCCGCGGCTCGAACGACACCGTGGCCGTCGCGGCGATTCGTTCGCCTGCGGACTCGCCCGCAAAGACGCGCAGGGCATAGGTGGTCGATACCGGGGCTTGCACGCGCGCAGACGAAGCGGACGATATGCTTCCAGTGGCCGACACGCCGCCGGGTTTGCACGTCACTTCGACCTCGAGCCGTAGCGCTTCTCCGGGGCCGACCGGCGACAGGAATTTGGCGACCCCGATCGCGCAGATCGTGGACGCCATCGTTTCTTCCTCGAGGCCGAAGGTCGCTGCGATCGCGCGCAGGCTCTGGTCTAGCAACACCACGCCGGGAACGATGGGCCGCGCAGGGAAGTGTCCTGCGAATGCGGGATGCGACGGATCGATGGCGGTCAATGCGAGCCGGGTCATCGCCGCGCCGCGTGTTGGTCGTCGGGCGCAGCGGGCGCGCCGGCATTGCGCGATGCGCTGCGCAACGACCCCGTGGTCGCACCGCGCTTCGTCGCGAACGATTCGAGCATGGCGCGCGTGAGCTTGCCGGTGGCATTGCGCGGCAACTGATCGACGAAGTGAATCGGGCGCGGCAGGAAGACCGCGTCGACGCGCGCGCGCAGGGCAGCCGTCAGGCGCTGTGCGTCGAGCGTCGGCGCGACCACCATGGCGATCAGCCGCGTTACGTCGCGCGCGAATCCGTGTTCGGACGCGTCGTCGTCGGGCATGAAGAACGCGCCGTCGATCACGCCTTCGATCGCGTTCAATTGCACGTTCAAATAATCCAGGGACGTACGCTTGCCGGCAATATTGATCAGGTCGGCGATGCGCCCCACCAGTTCGAAGCGGCGCGAACTGGCGAAGTCGGGAGCGAGTTCGATCACGTCGGCAAGCGAAGTGGGTTGTTCGACATGGCCGTTGCTGGCGATCGCTTCGCCGTCTTCGATGGTCAGCGTCACGTCGCCCAGCAGATGCCAGCGCGCGTCGACCGTGGGTTGCCGCGATGCGATCTGGCCGGTTTCGGTGCAGCCGTAGATCTCGGAGATCGGTGCGTGAAAGCGTTGCTCGGCCTCGCGCGCCAATGCCTGCGACAGCGGCGCGGTTGCGCACAGGACGAGGTCTACGGCAGGCAACGCGAGCGCAGAGTGCGCAGGCTCGACCGACAGCGCGGCCAGCAGCGTGCGCAGATGAAACGGCGTCGTGACCAGCATGCGCCGGCAGGGAATGCTCGCGAGCGAGGCCACAATGTCGGCGGAAAAGAAAGGACGCTCGGCCACCATCGCGGCTGGGCTCTGCCAAGCCAGCAGCACCGACGACTCGAAGCCGAACATGTGCTGCGGGGGGACGGTGGCGACGATCGCGAGCGCTGCACGCGCGCCGTCGCCGCTGGTCTGCTTGTCGTGCAGCATGCCGAGCCGGTCCGCTTCAGAGCGCACGTTCTCGACCAGCGATCCCCAGCGCTTGCGATGCGGCGTTGGGACGCCGGTGGACCCGGATGTGAATACATAGGCGATCGTTTGATCGGCCGGGACGAGAGGTATCGCTCGATCTCCCGCATTCTGCAAAAACCGTGGCGCGCGCATGGCGAGCGCCTCTTCATAAACGACTTGCGGAAGATCGATGTCGGACTGCGGAAACTCGGTGAGGCAATAGATATCGGGATAACTTGCCGTCAGCTGACGCACGGTCTCGGCATGCGTCGATGGCGGCATCAAGCTGATCTGCCTGCGCACGATCGCAGCGGCCAGGCCGACTGCGAAACGGTAGCGATCGCTGCAGACGTTGAGCACGTGGGCGCGGTCGGGCAGAGCGGCGGCGAGAGCCGCCACATCGTCGAGAAACTGCGCGCGCGAAATCGCGACGCCGTGCCGCCACGCGAATACCGCGTCGTGCGATGTCGCGGGGCCCGGGCACAGAAGGGGAAGGCTCGCGCGCATCGGATTCACGGGGCCCGATGCCTGAACGCACGCATGGTCGCCCAAAGCGATATGTGATCGACGTCGCGCAATACGCGCAGGCGGACCGTGTATTCGATCGCGAACACCGCCACTGTCAACGGCCATACCAGCACATTGACGAAGAGCGACCACGCCTCGCGTGACTGCGTGAAGAAGAGCAGGGTCGAAATCGACGCGAGCGCGATGAAGTAGATGGCCCACATTGCAGTCACCGCGCGTGTGTACGGCACGATCACGTCAGGTATGGCCCCACCGTGCACGACGCGCGCGAGCCGCGTCACGAGGGCTTCGCGGCCAGGCAGCAACGTAATCGCAAACACCAGCGCCAGCAACAGGTCGAACGCGATGTTCTCGGCGTACAGGACGTTATCGACACCGGCCGCGAGCGCGTCGCCGAAGCGCCAGAGAACCAGGCCGAACAGGATCGCGGCGATCGGAATGATCCAGTAGCGCCTGCTCCTCGCGCAGATCGAAAGCACGGCGATTGCCGCAGGCGCGAGCGCGAGCGCGAGCGCGACGCGCGGCGTGGTGCGTTGGGCGATCAGGACATGCAGCGTCACGCAATATCCAACCAGCGCGAGAACACTTCCCGCGGCGACGATGGCGTCGCGTCGCGGGTTCGCCGCGTGAGCCGATGCGTGAGTCAAACGAGCGCCGAACGTGAGTAGGACGTGAACCAGGCGGCGACGACTTCGCGCCTACTTGGTTCGATGCGTCGCGATATGCGCCGCGAGACTTCCGAGCGACTGAAAGATCTTCACGTTGTTCTCGTCGTCCGAGCGCAATTGAAAGCCGTACTTCTTCGAGACCACGAGCGCGATCTCGAGGATGTCGATCGAGTCCAGTCCCAGACCCTCCCCATAGAGCGGCGCGTTGGCGGTGATTTCTTCGGTGCGCGTTTCGAGGTTGAGGGCCTCGACGATCAATTGAGCGAGCTCGCGCTCGAGCGGCGCGTTGTCGGCGCCTTGAGGCGCGTTGTTTTCCGCGCTCGCCCCACTCGTGCCGGTCTCTGCTTGCTGAATGGTTGTCTGCATGATCCGTGCTGCTCGATGTGCTGTGGTGTAAACGCGCCGTACCTCGTTTGCGCCGACATGCGCGCGTCGCGAGAGATTGGAAACAGCGAGGGAAGAAATGATAACCGACAGTTCCCGTCATCGTCGCGGCGCGCGCGTCGTTCAAAAACCTGCGGCCTGCCCCTCACGCTGCGAGTCGCATGAACGATTTCTCCAAAAATGGGTGCGCTGTGTCTGCCTGGCCGCTGGTTTCACGGCGTCACATTGCGTGTGGTTGTCGCATGCGCCCAACATTTTTGGAACATGGACTGAAAAATTAATGCGAAAAGCAGGATTGACCCGGCTTTCCCATTGATCGTCATTACTCTAGTCCGTGGAGTTAACAGTGTGTGGAAACCACCCACGCGCTTTTTACGAATTTCTGATCACCCCAAAACGATGGGGTTTTTATTTCCCAGGGAGCGGTTCGATGGGCTTTAGAAACAAGGCGATTCCCGGAGCGTTGGCTGCCCTATTTGGAGCGGGTCTGACGCTCCCCGTAGCGCCGGCGGCTGCACAACAAACGCAAACGCCGCAGAGGCTCGACAGGATCGAGGTGACCGGCTCGAACATCAAGCGGACCGACACCGAAGGCGTCAACCCGGTACAGACCATCACGCGCAAGGAAATCGAGCGAACCGGCCAGGCGACCGTCGCCGAACTGCTGCGCTCGATCTCGGCCAACTCGGGACAGAGTTTCAACGAGACCTTCACTAACAGCTTTTCGCCGGGTGCGTCGGGCATCGCGCTGCGCGGCTTGAGCCAGAAGAACACGCTGGTGCTGTTGAACGGCCGACGCGTGGCGAACTACGGTTTTGCGCAGAACCTCGCCGATACTTACGTCGACCTGAATGCGATCCCGATCAGCGCGGTCGAGCGCGTCGAAGTGTTGAAGGACGGGGCATCGGCGATCTATGGTTCGGACGCCATCGCCGGCGTGGTGAACGTGATTCTCCGCAAGGACTATCAGGGCGGCGAAATCGGCGGCAGCTACGGCAAGTCCTATGAAGGCGGCATGGCCGAGAAGCAGGGCAACGCGATCATCGGCTTCGGTAATCCAAGCGCCGATCGATTCAACGTGATGATCGCGGCAAACTACTTCAAGCGCGACCTGACGCGTTATACGGATCGCGATTACATCAACGATCAGGACTTCCATCGCTTCGGCGGATTGAACAACAATTCCTCCGGCGCTGGCACCTACCAACGTGCGGCCAGTGCAAACCCCAACCGCGTTCCCTTCGCGGCCTGCGGGGCGAACGGCTTTCCGGGCACCGTGACGCCGATCCAGGCGTTCAGTCCGACGACGCTCACAGGCAGCGCCTGTGCCTATAGCGTGTCGCCTTTTCTCACGCTGTTCCCCGAGTCCACGCGCGAACAGGTCGTGGCTGCAGGCACTTTCGACATTACCTCGACCCTTCAGGCGTTCGCTGATCTGACCTATAGCCACAACGACACCAAGCAGATCTTCACACCCACGCCGTTCTCGAGCACTTCGGTCGCGTTCAATCCGGCCACTGGTGGGGCGCGTCGCGTTCCGGGAACGCTGCCCGTGGGCAATCCGAGCAACCCGTTTACTGTGCCGACCAACATCAGCTATACCTTTTTTGATATTGGCCCGCGCAACTCCGAGCTGACCTCGAAGTTCTATCGCGCGCTGGTCGGCCTCAAAGGCAGCCTGGGCAAGTGGGACTGGGAGACGGCTTATCTGCATTCGGAAAGCGAAGAGGCTCAGCGCGACTTCAATCGCGTCGATTCCTATGTGCTCGCCAACGCATTGGCCAACGGCACATACAACTTCGTCAATCCCCAGCTCAACAATCCGGCCCTGACCAATTCGCTGCGCATCAATCCGACTCGCCGCTCGCTGTCCAAGCTCGATCTCGTCGATGCGAGGACGACTACCGAGCTCGCGACTCTGCCCGCAGGCCCGCTCGGCTTCGCGACGGGCGCCGAATTCAAGCGCGAGTCGATCTCCGATCGTCCGGACTTCTTGATCACCAACGGCAACGTTCTGGGCCAGGGCGCCACGCGTACCGAAGGCGCGCGCCACGTATCGGCGGTGTACGCCGAATTCAATGTGCCAGTCATCAAGACGGTCGAAGCGTCGCTTGCGGCGCGCGAAGACCATTACAGCGACTTCGGCAGCGCCTTCTCGCCCAAGGTCGGCCTGAAGTGGCAACCGGTTTCAGAATTGCTGTTTCGCGCCACGGCGTCCAAGGGCTTCCGCGCACCGTCCTTGCCGGAGAACTCGCAATCGAGCGCGGTGTCCTTCGTGACGGTGAACGATCCGCGTAATCCTGCGCAGCCCGGCGCTGCCGTGACCGCGTCGACCGTGTCGTTGGGCAACCCCAACCTGCAGGCTGAGCGCTCGAAGAACTACAACGCCGGTTTTGTGTTCGCGCCCGATTCGACGTCCAGCATCGGCATCGATTTGTACTCGATCGAGCAGAAGAACATCGTGCGACGGGATTCGCCTCAGTTCCTGGTCAACAACGAAGCGCTGTTTCCCACCTTGGTCATCCGCGACCCGATCACCGGCAATCTGATCAGCGTGATTCGTCAGTACCGAAATTTTTCCGAACTGCGCACGATGGGCTACGACATCGACTTCAAGAAGTCGCTAGTCTTGGCTGCCTTGGGCAAGTTTACGCTCAATGGCAACTGGACCTATCTGCAGCGCTACAAGACCCGGGTTTCCGATAATGGGCCACTGATCGACTTCGCCGGCAACAACGGTTTCTCGGCCTTCCCGCGCACGCGCGGTACGACTTCACTGAGTTGGGAATATCAGGCCTTCACGACGCAATTAACGTACTACTACATCGGCGCCTACGCACAGCAGGGCGCACCTGCCGGAACCACGCAAACTCGCGTCGGCGAATATCGCCAATTCGATTTGTATGTAGCGTGGGAAGGCGTCAAGAACCTGAAGCTCTACGGGTCGATCCAGAACCTCGGCAATACCCACCCACCGTTCGATGTATCGTCCGGCGGGCTGCCTTTCGACTTCACGCTCTACGACGCGCGGGGCCGCTACTTCCGAGCGGGGCTCACCTACAAATTTCTTTAGGCCCGTGTAGCTTTGTCGAGAAAGCCCGCGACAGCGGGCTTTTTTCTTGGGCGCGCCAAGTCCCGCGCTCTTTGGCGTCATGCGACGTCTGTATTCAATGTCGCGCGCATCCAACATTTCCTTCCGGAAGTTAAGGAAAAACCCTGTCTGTGTATGAAAAGTGTCGCGCAGTTGCATGTCGTAGCTAGAATTCACGCCACTGTTTCATTTTGTAATTTATTTGCCAAGACAAGCCGCGAGTGAACCATCGCTGCCCTTTCAGGAGTTCTCGATGCAATTCAAGTTGAAGGTTATTCCGCGCGCACTGCTGGGCGTGGTCGGCGCAGGGCTGACGTTGTCGATGGCGCCGGCGTTTGCCCAACAGGCACCCCAGCGTCTCGAGCGCATCGAGGTGACGGGGTCGAACATCAAGCGTGTCGATAGCGAAACGGTGGCTCCGGTCGAAGTCATCACGCGCGAAGAGATTCAGCGCAGCGGCCGCCCCAACATTGCAGAAGTCTTGCGCAATATCCCAGCCAACGCGGGTGGCAGCTTCGGTGAAAGTTTCGCGAACAGCTTCGCGCCTGGCGCAGCCGGTATCTCGCTGCGCGGTCTTGGACAGAAGACGACACTGGTCCTGATCAACGGGCGTCGCGTCGCGGGCTATGGCTTCGCGCAGAACCTGCAGGACAGTTTCGTCGACCTGAACGCGATTCCGACCAGCGCGGTCGAACGCGTCGAAATCCTCAAGGACGGCGCTTCGGCGATTTACGGTTCCGACGCCATCGCGGGGGTCGTGAACATCATCCTGCGCAAGGACTTCACCGGCCTCGAAGGCACCATCGGTGGCGGTCGCTCGGAAGGCAAGAACGAATACTCGGCCAACCTCACCGGCGGCTGGGGCGATTTGAGCCGCGACCGGTTCAACATCTTCGCGACCCTCGATCTCTACAAGCGCGATCTGCTCGAACTCTCCGATACTAAGTTCGGGCATACGCGGGACATGCGCGGCCAGCTCGGCGGGCGCAATTTCACGTCGTTGACCGGCGGCGGAACGTGGCGTCAGGTCACCGGCGCAACCACCTTGACCAACAACTATCGGGCCACGTCCGAGTGCCCCGGCCAAGTGCTGACCGGCCCGCAAGCGGTGGCCGCGGGTCTCATCAACCTGTCGTCGAACCTTTCGGCTGCCACGCGCGCGACCAACACGGCGATGGCCGCCGCGACCAACACCTTCTGTAGCAAAGACTTCAACGATCAGTTCACGGCGCTCCCTGAAACCGAGCGCGTCGGTCTGATCACGCGCGGCACCTATCAATTCACGCCGTCCACGCAGGGTTACCTCGAGTTCGGGTATAGCCATAACCAGACCAAGCAGACGTTCCAGGATCCGTTCTTTGCGGGTACGACCGGACTGCAGAATACCCCTGCCGGCCTTCGTCCATTTACATACAACATCACGTTCGCACCGGGCGTGGCGGGTAACCCCTTCGCCAGCAATGCGCGCTACGTGGGTGTGCTGGCCGACTTGGGTACACGCGACTTGAAGATCGACTCGAATACCGCGCGTGTGCTCACCGGCCTGACCTACATGCTGGGCAATTGGGATTTCGATAGCGCGGTCGGTTATTCGCGCAACGAGATCGACCAGCAGAACATCAACCGCATCACGCTCGCGGGTACGAGTGCCGCGTTCGGCGTGCCAACGAGCCCGCAGCCGCCGGTGCCGATCTCGACATCGTCAAGCTACAACCTCGACAAATTTTCGACCAACTCGCAAGCGGTGCGCGATTCGATCCGCATCAACTTCCCCAGAAAATCGACGTCCGAGCTGGAATTCGTGGACACCAAGGCGAGCACGCAGATCGAGCAGTTGAGATTGCCGGGCGGCCCGGTAGGTGTTGCGATCGGCGGCGAGTTGCGCAAGGAAAAACTGAACGATCGTCCGGATCCGTTTGCCTCAAACGGCAACATCCTGGGTCAAGGCATCACGGCGACCAACGGCGACCGGACCAACTACGCGATCTTCACCGAATTTGCGTTGCCGATCTTCAAGCAGCTCGAGGCGCAAGTGGCCGGACGTTTTGACCACTACAGCGACTATGGTAGTTCAAGGACGCCCAAGTTCGGCTTGAAGTACACGCCCAACGAAGTCATCGCGTTCCGCGGCAACTGGGGAAAGGGCTTCCGCGCACCGACCCTGCCTGAAATCTCGCCGTCGGTTGCGACCTTCTTCACCAGCGTCATCGACCCGGAAGACGGCGTGAGCCGCCAGGTTTCGGGCGTGTTCGCGGGCAATCCATCACTGAAGGCGGAAACGTCTGTAAGTTCGACCGCCGGCATCATCTTCGAGCCGGCTCGCAACTTCAACGTGTCGATCGATGCGTACAAGATTCGCTGGCGCAACGTAGTTGCGTCCGAGGGCTTCCAGAGCATCATAAACCGTACGTGCCCTGCTGGCGGCCCTGGGTGCCCGACCACCACCCAGGTCGTTCGTGATCCCTCGACGAACCAGGTCGTGACGATTCTGAGCAATTACCAGAACCTGAGCGAGCGGCGAACGAGCGGCGTCGATGTCGATCTGCGCTATATCTTCCCGACCACGCCGGTCGGCAAGTTCACGTTCCGGACCAACGCGACCTATATCCACACGTTCACGGAAGCGACCACGGGCGGCTCGCCCACGGAATGCGTGGCCCACAACGGATGCACGAACACGATCCCGCGCGTGCGTGCTTCGTTCACGCTGGACTGGGATTACGGCCCGCTGGCGGTCACGGGTCGGGCCAACTACATCCACGGCTACTACCAGGACTTGCTGGGCTCGACGTTCTTCAGTGATGCCAACGATCCGCGCTTCCAGAATGGCGCCTATCGCACTCGCGTCGCGCCGTACACGTCTTACGACCTTTCGGCGAGATACAACATCACCAAGAATCTGTCGGTCACCGCAGCGGCCATCAATCTCTTCAACAAGGTCCCTCCGTACGATCCTGGTTTCAGCGGAACCACGCTGTACGACTTCAGCGTCTATGACGTCCGCGGTCGTCAGGTGCGTGCGAACCTGACTTACAAGATGTAATTCGCCGCTACTCAAGAGCGTTCGCCTCAGCGACGTTCGACTCGAAGCCCGCCGCAAAGCGGGCTTTTTGTTTGCCATTTGCGTACGGCGTATTGCATCCGCGATCGAATCAGGCCTTTCGTAGCGAAAACCCAACAGGAGCGACGCAAAAGTTGTGCTTTGGCTGTTTCGGCGACCTTTTGCTTCGGTCGCGAAAGGAAGTTGGCTAGACTAAAAGAGTAGTAAGGATTCGAAAGATTCGGTTGCGCCGAATCACGAAAGCCTTGCGAATGCTTTGATGCGCGACGTGCCTCGCCGTCGATTCCAACCGTTCTTGAAGGGGTAGCCATGTTTAAAGAAGTACCTATCGCGCGCTGCTTGCGCCTCACGTTTGGCGGTGGTGTAGCAGGACTTGCGCTGGTTGCGGTACCTGCGCTCGCGCAGGAGGTTCAGCGCGGTGAGCGCGTCGAAGTGACGGGCTCGTCGATCAAGCGCATCGATGCGGAAACGGCGTTGCCGGTCACCGTGATCAGGCGTGAAGACCTCGACAAGCTGGGCGTTACGACGGCGTCCGAGTTGCTGGACCATATCTCCGCGAACAACGGGCAGGGCTATAACGCCACGTTGGCGCTCGGCGATGCAGCGCGCCCGGGTTTCTCGGGTGCTTCGCTTCGCGGCCTCGGCTCGGTCAACACATTGGTCCTCTTGAACGGCCGACGCTTGGCGGTATACGCATTCGACGGCGGCGGTGTAAACCTCACGTCGATTCCGATCGCGGCTTTGGAGCGCGTCGAAATTCTGCGCGACGGCGCATCGGCTATTTATGGCACGGATGCTATCGGCGGTGTGATCAACTTCATCACGCGCAAGGATTATCAGGGCGGTTCGATCGAAGCCGGTTATTACTCGACCGACAGCAAGGGCGGCAATAGTCGTACTGGCACTGTGACTCTTGGCTACGGTGATCTAGCCAAGAATGGTTTCAATCTATTCGGGGTATTCGATTACCGTAAGCAGGACGCCATTGCCGCAAATCAGCGGTCCTTCTCCCGGACCGCTTTCATTCCAACGGAAGGCATCAACCGGCTGAGCTCCAATTCGGTTCCCGCCAACGTTTTGACCTCGGCGGGTCTGCAAAATCCCTACGCGAACAAATATAACGGTGGCAAGGGTTGCAATCCGCCGACATCGTTCGGCACGTCTCCTACAGATGCGCGCTGCCGTTTTGACTATGCCTCGGTCATCGATATCTTCAATCCAACTGAATCGGCAAGCGCATTATTCCGAGCCACCGTTCAACTGAACGCAAATAATCAGTTGTTCCTGGAATATTTGCATTCGGAAAATCGCCAGAAGTTTAGAATTTCGCCGACTCCGGTCTCCGAGTCGACAACCTTCAATACCGGCACGGATCGGGTTTTATATCCCAAGACCGGGAAATATTATCCCGGTAATGGCATCACGCCTGCAATTCCCGGCATCGCTGCGGATTCCGGCCCTGTCCCGGGGTTTGCCGATATCTTCTGGCGCAGCCTTTCCGCCGGTCCGCGTACCGACGTGACCAAGGAAAAGGCCGATCGCGGCTTGATCGGCGCGGAAGGTTCGGGCTTTGGTTGGGACTACAACGTTGGCCTGATGCGCACGCAGGATAAGGTGACGGATTCCTACGTCGATGGGTATCTTTCGGAATCGAAGCTGCTGCGCACCGGTGGGTTGACACCCAAGCAGCCAGGATATTCAGCGGCGGTGACTGCGGGCGGCGGTATTGATCCGGCCATCAACCCGTTCTCGGTCGCGCAAGATGCCGCCGGTCAGGCGGCGATCGAACGTACCAAGGTCAATCAAGTCGTGCGGGTCGGCAAATCGACGCGCGATTCGATCGACGGTCGTGCTTCGCGCGAAATCTATAATCTGCCGGCCGGACCGCTGGCACTCGCGGCTGGCGCCGAGTTTCGTCGGGAAAAATACGACGATGTTCCGGCTGCGATTTTCAGCTCTGGTGACTTGATCGGCAGTGGTGGTGATCTGCAACCGGCGATCGGCAGTCGTCGCGTTACGGCTGTATTCGGCGAGTTGAATATCCCCATCATCAAGAATCTTGAAGCGGGACTGGCTGCGCGATTCGATCATTACAGCGATTTCGGCAACACGACCAACCCCAAGGCGACGTTGCGTTACCAGCCCTCGACAGCGTTACTGTTGCGCGCTTCGGCCGGTACCGGTTTTCGCGCTCCGACGCTGCCGGAACTGTTCGGGGGCACCACGCAAACCAACTCGGGCGGCGCCTACGATGACCCGCTGTACGATTCGAGCAATGGGCCGGGAAAGAGTCGATGCAACGATAGTGTTGCTGCTGGCGGTCAGTTCAATCCGAATTTCTGTAACGCGCAGTTGAAGGTCAAGCAAGGGGGCAATCCCAAACTCGATCCGGAGAAGTCCCATCAATTCTCGGCGGGTTTCGTTCTTGAGCCGACTCGCGATATCACATTCGGCGCGGATTATTTCTACATCAAGCAGAAACAACAGATCGGCATCATCAATGGCGATACGAAGCTGACCAATGCGCAGAACAATGGATATATAGATCTTTTCAATCCCACGACACGCAGCAGTTCCTCGCCGTTTGCGGGCGACGTGTTCACCAAGGTTGATCCATTCACCGGCGTAACGGTGATCGACTTTATCTCAGCCCAATTCCAAAACGTCGCTCAACAGATTACGAAAGGCATCGACATATCAGCGCGGTATCGTTTTCCGAAGACGACCTATGGTCAGTTCACCACCGGCATCGAAAGCACTTATCTGATTTCGAGCAAGAACAGGCTGAAGGGTGATCCGAACTTCACCGAGAACATCGGCACGTTCCAGATCTTTGGCCCGGTCGTTCGTTACAAGCAGGTGCTGTCACTCTCTTGGGATTACGGTCCGTATAACGCAGCCGCGTATTACAACTGGTCTTCAGGCTATGCGGATTCGAACCTGAATCTCGCCGGCAAGCAGCGTCAGGTCGGCTCGTATGAAACGACCGACCTCACCAGTTCCTATACCGCCTTCAAGGCGGTCAAGTTGACGCTCGGTATCCGGAATCTGTTCGACCGCGATCCGCCGTTCTCCAATCAGAACCAGTACTTCCAGGTGGGCTACGATCCGACGATCGGCGATCCGCATGGCCGTACCTACTATGCACGTCTGAGCTACATGTTCAGGTAAGCTTATCGAGAAAGTCTCTGAGCCCGCGGGGTTTATCCCCGCGGGTTTTTTTTCGTCCAACGAAAAGAGCAAGCTGCGGTTTATTGCGACTCATGGCATTCGGGAAAGAGATGGAAGCATCAGACGTTCAGCATCGGGTTACGCGTCAATACGAGGAATTTCCGTATCCATCGCGAGATCCGCGTGATGAGCGAAGTCGCTTGATCGGGACATGGCTCGACGATACTGGCCTTATCAACCATCATTGTTTTCGCGGAGAGCGTCGCTTCGAAAACGACTTCAGAGTTCTTGTTGCGGGTGGCGGAACAGGAGATGGAACGATATTCCTGGCCGAGCAATTGAAAGGAACGAATGCTCGTATCGTTCACCTCGATGTCAGTGAACCGAGTATTGCGATAGCACGGGAGCGCGCGCGGATTCGAGGACTTTCCGGAATCGAATGGATCTCGGAATCAATCGTCGATTTGCCAAAGCTGGCACTGGGCGAATTCGACTACGTCAATTGTGTCGGTGTCTTGCACCATCTCGATTCGCCGGAACGCGGACTCGATGCGTTGCTTTCGGCGCTCGCGCCGGATGGCGCGCTCGGGTTGATGGTCTACGGACAAATCGGTCGGACCGGGGTTTACCAGTTGCAATCTTTGCTGAGAACGCTCAACAGCGGGCTTGAGAATACGGCTGCGCAGTTGACAAACGCCAAAGCTGTTCTTGCATCCTTGCCCAGACGCAATTGGTTCAAGCGTGGTGAAGACCTTCATCCGGACCATCATTCAGGAGGTGATGCGGGCATCGTCGATTTGTTGCTCCACTCCAAGGATCGCGCCTACACGGTTCCACAGCTATACGAATGGCTCGAAGATCGCAGTGGGTTACACCTCACATTTTCAGATGTGCATCGCGGACGGCTTCCTTATTCGCCGGAAAGAGTTCTATCGCACGCCGATCCGAAACTTCTCGAAAGGCTGGGCGCGATGCGGCGGCGTGATCGGGAAGCGGTCGCCGAGCTTGCGGGAGGCGACCTCATTACGCATTCGTTTTATGCGACGCGACTCGGCGATCGTTGCGCGCCTTATGGAGATAGCGGTTACGTTCCGTTCTTCATTACGGAGGAACAATCTGCGCGCGGCGACGAACTCGCGGCGCTCATCGAACATCACAAGCGCGAACCATTCCTGCTGCAGCATGGCCGCTCGGGCTTGGCGTTGCCGATCACTTGCGGACAGTATGTTCAAGCGATATTCAGTCATCTCAACGGCGAGCGTTCGTGGCGTGATATTTTCGCTCGCGTGCGGAACGAGGTACCAGACTCGCCGAGCGATGAAGTCCTGTTCGATGACTTCAAGCCCTGGTTCGATGCATTGCAGTCGATCGATCGAATCCTTCTCCGTCGTTACTGAAGCGCCGCCGTTTTCGCCTGCTGACGATCGGATAAACGCTGATTGGCACGACGCTTCGCGTCGAATCCAACCGGCTTGTTGTACCGTAAACAAGATGGCCTTCACAGGCGCATTTCAACTTGATGAAACGCTGCATGATTGGTGTACTATTGCGCCCTTTCTGTCGGGCCTCCCATAAGGAAGATCGATCGAAGGGCGATGAAATCGCCACTCGCCCGAGCACGGGTGCGCCTTTGGCAAAATCGAAAGCGTTCTGGAGTACATCTCAATGGACTATGCGCAGCAGCAGCGAAATCCGACCAAGCATCTGGTTGGCATCGTTGTTGTCATCCTCCTCCATGTGCTTTTGATCTACGGGTTGGTCAGCGGACTTGCGCGCAAGGTCGTCGAAGTGGTCAAGAAGCCGCTCGAGACCCAGATCATCGAGGAGATCAAGCCTCCTCCCCCGCCTCCTCCCGAGGTGCAGTTGCCGCCGCCGCCGAAGTTCGTCGCGCCGCCGCCCCCGTATATCCCGCCGCCTGAAGTTCAGGTCAACGTCCCGCCGCCGCCGAATGTGATTACGGCGACGACCAATACGCCGCCGCCCGAAGCGCCGCCCATTGCCGTTCGCGCGCCGGTCGAGGCCCCCCCGGCGCCACCTGCTGCGCCTCCCGCGACGAGCGCGCGCTCGGCTTGCCCGAACTACGCGAAGGCGTTGGGCGACAGCGCCTACCCGCGCGACGCGGTCAAGGAAGGTATCGAGAAAGGCGAGGCGGTGATCCGCTTTACGGTCGGCTCGGGCGGCGAGGTCAAGGACATCTCGACGGTGAGCAGTTCGCACCGTTCGTTCGCGCGCGCGGCGCAAAGTGTCGTGCGCGAGCTTCATTGCATCGGCCAGGGCAAGGACATCATTTTCGAGATCCCTTTCTCGTTCAAGCGGGAGTAAGCGCTGCTCGGGAGAGGCGATTGCGCGTGTGGTAATGCAGGGGCGCACCGCCGTTTATTGAAATCCAAAGATGCGGCGTGAACCGCATCGAATACAGCTTCTACATGGAGAGACGATGAAATTAACCAACAACCGACTGCGGACCCTGATGTCTGCATGGATGCTTACCGCGTTGCTCGGCAACTTTGGCCTGATGCAGGTCGCCTTGGCGCAGACAACCACTCCGGCCACTACGCCTTCAGCGACTCCGACGCCTGCACCTGAAGCCGCGCCGGCGGGCACGCCCCCGGCATCGGTGGCACCTGCGGCACCTGGCGACACCGGTGGAGCGAAGACCGATGTCGCCGCTGCGTCCGCAGCGACGACCGAGTCCGTCGAAAATCCCTACGGTCTCGAAGCGCTCTGGAAGGGCGGCGACTGGGTTGCCAGGAGTACGCTGATCATCCTCGTGATCATGTCGATGGGTAGTTGGTACATCATCGTCACCAAGCTGATCGAGCAGACCAAGCTGATGAAGCAGGCCAAGGACGCCAACAAGACGTTCTGGAACTCGCCTTCGGTACCCCAGGGAACCGCCACGCTAAAGCAGGGCAGCCCTTTCCGATTCATCGCCGAATCGGGCATGCAGGCCACCGAGCGGCACGAGGGTCTCTTGGGCGATGTCGATCTGAATACCTGGGTCACGATGTCGATCCAGCGCGCGATGGAGAATGTACAGAACCGTCTGCAGGACGGCCTTGCATTCCTCGCGACGGTCGGCTCGACCGCTCCGTTCGTGGGGCTGTTCGGTACGGTGTGGGGGATTTATCACGCGCTGACCGCCATCGGTATCGCCGGCCAAGCTTCGATTGACAAGGTTGCGGGTCCCGTAGGCGAGGCGCTGATCATGACCGCGATGGGTCTCGCGGTCGCGGTGCCTGCGGTGCTCGGCTACAACTGGCTGGTCCGTCGCAACAAGTCGGGCATGGAGCGCGTGCGCGCTTTCGGTTCCGACCTCCACTCGGTACTGCTTGGTGGCGGCACCGCGCGTCTAGCGACGGCGGTACCGGCGTCAGTCATGCCGGCCGCGACTACGGTCCGTACCGCTGCGGTTTCGCGAGCGAGTTAAATCATGTCGATGACCGTAGGTGCGGAAGACGCGGACGACGACGAAGTCGTCTCGGCGATCAACACCACGCCGCTGGTGGACGTGATGCTGGTGTTGTTGATCATCTTCCTGATCACGATTCCGGTCGTCACGCACACGATCCCGGTGCAGCTTCCCAAGGAAGTCAACTTACCGCGTCAGACCAAGCCGGAAAACATCAACATCACGGTCAACAAGGATGGCGACATTTTCTGGAACGAACAGAAAGTCGCCAGCCCCGATGCGTTGGTTGCGCGATTGAAGAAGGTTTCGGTCAACGTTCCCCAACCCGAATTGCAGATTCGCGGCGATGGCGGCGCGCGCTATGAATACGTCGGCAAGGTGGTGTTTGCAGCTCAGCGCGCCGGTATCGTCAAGATCGGCTTCGTGCTCGAACCGCCGCCGCGAGGATGAAGCGGCACTGCTGACGCGATGAATTATTTCCGCACTCTGGCCGGAGAATATTTTCCATGGCAATGAACGTAGGTTCATCGAGCGCTTCGGGCGAACCCGAAGTGATGGTGGACATCAACACCACCCCGCTGATCGACGTGATGCTGGTGCTGCTGATCATGTTGATCATCACCATTCCGATCCAGTTGCACGCAGTCAACCTCAACATGCCCGCAGGCAATCCGCCGCCACCGCCGACGCCTCCGGAAGTCGTGCAGCTCGATATCGATTTCGACGGCACGGTGGTCTGGAATGGCGAGGCAATGCCTACGCGCGCAGCGATGGAAGCCAAGATGCAGGCCGCCGTCGCGCAGCCGATCCAACCCGAGGTTCACATCCGACCGAACAAGCTCGTCGCATACCGTTCGGTGGCTGCCGTGATGACCTCGGCGCAGCGCCTGGGCCTGACCAAGATCGGCATCGTCGGCAACGAGCAATTCATCAATTGAGTTTCGTCGAGCGGTGGGCGGAGCGCGCGCGTCTGCGCGAAGGCAAAGGATCTCGAGAATGTTCGAATTGAAAACCGTGAGTAAAGCGGTCGCCGCATTCGCCTGCGCCCTGAGTCTGTGTTGCTTCGCGCCTGCTGCGAGCGCACAGGGGGTACGACCCGAAGTAGGCCGGCCTCTGCAACAGGCAGCCGACGCGTTGAAGGCGCGACGCTATGCCGATGCCGCGGCCAAGGCCCGCGAAGCCGACAACGCCTCGAACAAGACGGCCAGCGAGCAGGCGGTCATCGACCGCATGCGCCTTTCCATCGCCTCCCAGTCGGGTGACGTATCGACGATGACCAGCCTGATTTCCGGCGATAGGCTGCCAGCGTCACAGCACCTGCCGTTGGTGCAAACGGTGGCCAACGCGTACTACACGCAGCGCGACTTCGGCAATGCGGCGACGTGGTATCAGCGTTACCTGAAGGAAGGCGGCACCGATCCCGTGGTCCGTACCTTGCTGCTGCAGTCCTATTACCAAGCGGGCGATTGCGGCGCGGTGTCGCGGACCTTGCAAGGATCCATCCAGTCGGACGAGGCTGCTGGTCGTGCGCCGTCCGAGGAGCATCTCGGCATGCTGGGCAGTTGCTATCAGAGGACAAAGGACAATACCGGTTACGTCTTCGTCCTTGAAAAGCTCGCGACCTACTATCCCAAGAAGGAGTACTGGCAGAGCCTGCTCGACCGTATCCAGACCAAGAGCGGCTTTTCGGACCGGCTGATGCTCGACGTCTATCGACTCAAGCTCGCGTCGGGCCTGATGAACGGATCGAAGGACTACATGGAGATGGCGCAAATGGCGCTGGGCGACGATTACACGTCCGAAGCCAAGAAGGTGGTCGATCAGGGTTTCGCAAACAAGGTGTTGGGCGCGAGTGGAGACGTCGAGCGTCAGAAGCGACTCGCCGATCTCGCAGGCAAGCGTTTCGCCGAAGGCAAGGCGAACCTGGCAAAGGACGAAGCCGAAGCAGCGGCCGAACGTGACGGCAACAACCTCGTCGCGTTGGGGTACAACGAGGTCGGCTACGGCCAGACCGCCAAAGGCATTGCGCTGATGGAACAAGGCATCAAGAAGGGCGGCTTGCGGCGACCCGAAGAGGCGAAGCTTCATCTGGGCATCGCTTATCTCCAAGCCGGACAAAAGGCCAAGGCGCTACAGGTCTTCAAGACTGTTGGCGGCACCGACGGCGCAGCCGATCTCGCGCGTCTCTGGAGTCTGCAGGCGCGTCGCGCTGCTTAGATTCCGCTCCCGAACGAGGCCTCGATGCGTCATTGCATCGGGGTTTTTTTTGCTTTGCCATTCTCAACCCGCCTCTCGTGATTCCGACGAGGGTGCCTCTTGATCCTTCCAAGCACGCGAGGAATCTCATCTTCTCCAATGTGCGGTGCGCATGCAATGAAGACAAGATTCCTCCTCCCAACTCCCCGGAATGACAAAGGGCCACGCTCTTCGAGATGACAGGGGATGCGCTTTTCCCGATCCTTGACATGTCAAGCATCGTGACGCGCACCATTGCGCTGCTCGTCCCGTCAAACACGAATCGTCTCAGTCTAGGGCTTGTTGAATCGGGAGCCGTTCAGGGTCAATGAACAGAGGTTTGGAAGGAACGTCTGCAGTCTCGGCTTGCTCGCCACCGCTCACTTCCGCTACGGTTGATTCGTTCAGTGTTTGCATCGTGATCTCCTGAAGTCATTGATAAGGATGTCGCGCGATCGCCGCGATTCGCTGCACGTTCAGATTGCGTGGCTTTTGCGTTCCGGACAACTCATCTTTGAATGAGCTTGTTGACGGATACGTTCTCACGAAGAATTAGGCTGAAACGTTTATGTTGTCCGCCATCGCATGGATCGCGCGGTCCGTCTCAACAAGATGAATCAGAGTCGGCCAAGGAGTTGATCATTGCGCTTGCAGCCGCGAATCAGCGCGCCTGAAAACAATTGTGCTTCGCCTAATACTCGCGAATCGGATTCCACTGCTTATCAGCGATTTTCTTGCGGATTCAGCATGCGCGGTGTACTGAGCGCATTGCGTTTGGCTAACCACGCACGGAGCCTCGAGATTTCTTTTCTTCGCGATGCTGCTGTGTCGTTTACGATTTCTCTGATTTGAGCATCCGCCGCAATTGCCGTATGCGCCTCTGCAAGCCGCAATTCTCGTTCCGCGCGCTCAAACATCTGCAAAGCGAATTCGCGTTCCGGGTCCGCGATCTTTTGCTGTTGCTTGATCGACGGTGCTCCTCGTTCAGCAGGAGGGAGATCTTCCTCGGCCAGTTGGGGCCGCGAGGTCGAGGTCACGCACGTGTCGGCGTCCGGATTTTCGGCAGCGCCACTCTGTGACACCACAAGCTGGGACAGCGCGAAAAAAAAGGCCGCCGCTCTTGACGCCGGGATTTTCCACTGAAGCATGTCGAATCACTTTACACGTCTGTCTGCGCCCGGCGTACGTTTAATGCCAACGTCGTCTTATTGCCTTGTTATCGATGATCAATTTGGTTAAGGCACGAATATTGCATTTCGTCGCGCGCGCGGAGCGAAAGAAACTGCGTCCAAATAGAACGCGATGGTCAATCCGTCGGTAACCGTCATTACTCAGGGGAAGCAAATCATGCACGGAATTCGTCCAGCAGGAGCGAAGCGGCTTCAATTCGTTGCGACCATATTCGCAGGAGTCCTAGCGACATTGGGAGCGGGTAGCGCTCATTCGTCTGTCGTTGGATTCGAAGGCATTTCACAGTACGACGTGGCTAGCCTTGCCCGCAACTTTATCCCGCCCGATACGATGGGTGCGGTCGGTACCACACAATATATGGAGTTCGTCAACGGTGCCGTCGCCGTCTATGACAAGACGACTCATGCGCGTACCCAGTTGATCAGCGACACGGCGTTTTGGGCCGCCGCCGGCCAGGTTGGCGCCAATGGCGACTCACGCGTGTTGTTCGATCCTGTCAACAAGCGGTGGATTGCCCTTTCGTTCGGCGCATCGGTCGCGGATATCCAGATCGCCGTGTCGAGCGGTGTCAATGCGCTCGGCCCTTGGCGTTCAACGAAATTCACAGCCTTCGCAGGAGGTACTGCTGACTTTCCGACGCTGGGCATGAATGCCAACGGCATCTATATCGGAACGAACAACTTCAATGCCGCCGGATTGTTCCAGGGGGTGTCGCTGTTCACGATCCCCAAGTCCGATCTGTATGGCGCTACCCCGATGACGACCAACATCACCCGCTTCGATCAGATCGGCACCCGCACGACCGATCCGGACCGCCGTGGCCAGACTTTTCAGGGAGTCGTCAACAACAGCGCGGTGCTCGGCGATGAAGTCATCCTGTCCACCGATCGTTTCACCGCCCCATCTCTGTTCGACAAGTTCAGTGTGCACAATCCGGGCGCGCCGGGTGCGACGCTGACGGCTACACAGGTCATCAACATCCCAGGATATTTTCCCAACAACAAGGGACATCAGCCCGATGGAACGGTGGTGCTCGACACCGGTGACAATCGCATCGCTTCCAACGCTTATCAAGTCGGCAGCAAAATTTACGTGACGCATACCGAAGGTACGGCGACCAACCATACCGCCGTCCACTGGTTTGTACTCGATGCCACGAGCGGGGCGATTCTGGATCAGGGGCTGATCGGCGACGCGACGCACGATTATTTTGAAGGATCGATCGCTGCCAACACCTTGGGTCAAGTGGTGATCGGCTACAACCGAGTGGGTGCTGGCGCCGACGGAAACGCCAGCTTCCTGGCGAACGCCTTCATCACCGGAGTCGATGGTTTGCTGGTCGACACCAGCGACGTGTTGCTCAAGGCCGGACTTGTTGGCGATTACCACTGCTATCTCCACTTCACGACTCCCAACGGTTGCCGCGAACGTTGGGGCGACTATGCTGCGGTCACGATCGATCCGACGGACCAGAGCTTCTGGGCCATCGGAGAGTTCACGCGCGAATACAACGATGCCGCGGGTGGCCACCCCGGTGGTACGGGTGGTTCGCGCTGGGGGACGTGGATTGCGCAACTGAGCTTCGAAGCCAACGGTCGCGTCCCCGAGCCGGAAACCATCACGTTGTTCGGGTTGGGACTGGTCGGTCTTGCCGCGCTGCGCAGACGCAAGCGCTGAACGATTGCGGCTTGTCGTGACATGACGCAGACCTCGCCTCGTCAGGCTGCGTAGAAGCCCACAGCAGTATCGTCGTGAAACGCCTCTCGGACGCTGGTCGGGGGCGTTTTTCATTCGGTGGCTAATGGGGCGCCGACGAAGAAAGGCCGCGACGGGTTGAAAGGTTCAATCGAGGTGCATGGCTTCGATCTTCTCTATGCTTGACATGTCAAGCATAGAACGCGTAATGCAACGCAAGAGCGGGTCAGTGCGGCGCTCGCTTCTTTGTGGTTGTGGCGGTCGATGTGCGGAGTACAGAAGCGGCGGTCCTCGGTCGCGTGCGCGATGATGCGTGTGACGTTACGGCGGCCTTCGATGCGGTCGCTTTTCCAGTCGATGATGATTTCGCGACGGCCGGTACGTGCAAGTGCTGTCCCATTGCGACCTGAGTACCCTTCAACCTGTTGACCGACCGAAGCTGATCGGCGGACACGCCGAAATGACGCGCGATCGAGAACAAGGTGTCGCCGCGCCTGACCTGATAGATGGACGACGTGTCCGACACGTTCTCGAATGCGCCCGCATCGGTCGGCGGCGTGAACGAGGCGAAGCGCAGGTTGACGTCGCTCGCGCCTTTCTTCTGTACCAGCAGCGCCTGCCCCGGTCTCACGCGCGCCTTCGGTCCAAGCCCGTTGACTTCGCGCAAGGCCGCCGACGTCATCCCGTAACGCGCCGCGATCTTCTCGATCGACTCCTTGCGCGAGACGGTATGGGCCTGCCAGGTGGCGAGCGGCATGTGGCTCTCGAGACTGTTTCTGAATTCGCGCGCGCGATCAGCGGGCACCAGCAGCGGCGTGTTCGACGACCCGAGGATGACGGGCCGGTTGAACGAAGGATTGAGCGCCTTGAAGTCTTCGATCGACATGTTGGCCAGCCGCGCCGCGGTTCGAAGATCGATATCGCGGTTGCGTTCGACCGCGACGAAGTAGGGCTCGTTGCCGATCTTCGGCAACGTGACCCCGAAGGCTTCGGGATTGGCGATGATGTTCTTCAGCGCCTGCAGCTTCGGCACGTAGTTGCGCGTCTCGTCGGGCATCGAGAGGCTCAGGTAGTCGGTCGGCAACCCGGCCGCCTGATTCTTTTCGATCGCGCGCTTGACCGAGCCTTCGCCCCAGTTGTACGACGCCAGCGCGAGGTGCCAGTCGCCGTGCATCTCGTAGATCCGCTTCAGATAGGTGAGCGCCGCGTCGGTCGAGGCAACCACGTCGCGGCGCTGGTCGCGCCACCAGTCCTGCTTGAGGTTGTAGTCCTTGCCGGTCCCGGGAATGAACTGCCACATGCCCGACGCGTGCGCGCGCGAATAGGCCATAGGGTTGTATGCGCTCTCGACGAAAGGCAACAACGCGAGCTCGGTGGGCATGCCGCGTTCGTTGAGTTCCTTGACGACGTGATAGAGATAAAGGCTGGATCGATCGACCGCGCGGCGCAGATAGTCGGGGTGCGCGAGATACCACGCCTGCTGCTCAGCGACGAGCGGCGAGTCGAGATTGGGAATGCCGAAGCCGGTGCGGATGCGGTCCCAGATGTCGTCGGGCCGAAGCGTCAGGTCGACGGTTCGCGGCGCGAGCGGATTGGTGACGACGACGCTGCCGATCGGACCCGGGCTTCCGGTGCTTCCGGGAAATGCGTAGCGGGCAGGTGCCGGGTTTGAATGCGGCGCTTCCGCAGAGGCGACAGGCCTGGTCTCGGCCGCATCGCTCTTGCCTGACACGTCACTACTCGATGCAACGCCACCTGCAGTTGAGCTGGTCGCGGTGGACGTCGAGGAATCGGAAGAATCGTAGCCGGTGGTTGCGCAACCGCCGAGGACAAAAGCGGCGCAGGAGAGGACGAGCAGGGCAGGACGACGTGGCGTCATTCAGTTCTCCGCAAGCGGCGACGCAGGAGATCTGCCCATCGACGTTGAATCATTCAGAAGGAATCTTTCCATTGGCGTATCGCAGTAAAGGTTTCGATGGCGGACGCGCCTGCGCCGGGGCGCTTGATGTCGGCCGCGCGGCGCACCGCGGGTTCGTCGCTTCGTAGGAAAGGATTGGTCGCGCGCTCGAGCGCGATGGTCGACGGCAAGGTCGGTGCGCCTCGCTCGCGCGTTGCGATGGCCGCCCGTTCGCGCGCGATCACCGCGGCACTGTCGGGCTCGACCTCACGCGCGAAGCGCAGATTGGCGACCGTGTATTCGTGTCCACAGTAGACGCGCGTGTTCGACGGCAGTGCCGCGAGGCGTGACAGCGAGGCATGCATCTGTTGCGGCGTTCCCTCGAACAGACGCCCGCATCCGGCGGCGAACAGGGTGTCGCCACAGAACACCATGGGCTCGCTGAGTTCGTGCGCGTCGTTCCCCGCGTCATCGTTCGCTTCATCGATCATGCCGGCCGGTCCACCGTAATACGCGATGTGCCCGCGCGTATGGCCGGGAATGTCGATCGCCTCGAAACGCAGGTCGAGGGCGTCGAGCGCAATGCGATCGCCGCCTTTCAACGGCCGCGTCACGCCATCGATCGCTTCGCCCGCGGGACCGTACACCGCGACGTCCTCGCCGCGACGCGCATCGAGCAAGGCCCTTACGCCTCCGACGTGATCTCGATGATGGTGCGTGAGTAGAATGGCGCGCAGCGTGAGGCCGCGTTCGGCAAGCGCTACTTCGACCGGAGCCGCATCGCCGGGGTCGACCACGGCGGCGGCGCGGTTTCCTGCATGAGCAGGCTCGAGATCACGCGCGAGCAGCCAAACATAATTGTCCTTGAAGGCCGGAACCGGAATGACCATCAAAGGCTGCTCGGAAGATGTCATCGAATCGAATCAGCGAATGAAATTTGGAAGGGGTTCGCCCGTCATCGACTCGACTGCGAGCACGAAAAAATCTAGCGGCGCGCGGTCCGATTCAGGGTGCGGGAATGCTTGAGGACAAAACCGGTCAGTCGATCAAGCCGCGCCTCGTTTCCAGGTCGGCATCGACCCACGGCGAGTCGATTATAGCCCTCTCGAAATGGCTGGAAACCCCGCCGGGTCGCTACGTTCTCGCATGGGAACAGGTGCGTTTCGACAGCCTCGTCGCCGACATCTTCGGCTTCAACGCGGTCCAGATCGGCGTGCTCGAAATGCCCGCGCTGCGCAGCAATCGCATGCCTTTCGTGTTCGCGGCCGGCGAGCCGCAGACCGAAGCCGTCGTGTCCGCCGCGGTGTCGTCTTCAGCCGACGATAGCCATGCGCCTCCGGCGCGCGTGCAGGCCCACGTTCATATCCGCCTCGAAGAATTGCCGTTCGCCTCGCAGAGCATCGACCTGCTGGTCCTGCCGCATGCGCTCGAATTCGCCGAGGATCCGCACCGCGTGCTGCGCGAGGTCGAACGCGTGCTGATGCCCGAAGGCCAGGTCGTTATCAGCGGCTTCAATCCGGTGAGCCTGTGGGGCGCACGCCAGATGATCGGCCGCACATTCAACGCGCCCTTCCTGCCGCGCGAAGGGCAGTTCCTCGCATTGCCGCGCTTGAAGGACTGGCTGAAGCTGCTGGGCTTCGAAGTCAATCGCGGGCACTTCGGTTGTTATCGGCCGCCGTTCAAGGCCGAAGCCTGGCAGAGTCGCCTCGGGTTCATGGAAAGCGCCGGCTCGCGCTGGTGGCCATTCTGCGGCGCGGTCTACATGGTCCACGCGATCAAGCGGGTACAAGGCATGCGCCTGATCGGGCCCGCGTGGAAAGACAGGAAGCGCGCGGCGGCGGCCCTGCAACCGAGCGTCAATCGAACGCGCGAGGCTTGCACGAATCTCGCGGGGCGCGATCGCGACGAAGCGGTAGAGAGCACGCATGCCGAAGTCTGAAGTGGTGATCTACGCGGACGGCGCCTGCAAGGGCAATCCCGGACCGGGTGGCTGGGGCGCGGTATTGCGCTTCCACGACGGCGCGAAGAGCGCGATGCACGAGAAGGAATTGTTCGGCGGCGAATCCGCAACCACCAACAATCGCATGGAGCTCACCGCCGCGATCCGCGCGCTCGAAGCATTGAAGCGGCCCTGCCGCGTAAGGTTCTTCACCGACTCTCGCTATGTGATCCAGGGCATCACCGAATGGATCACCGGATGGAAGCAACGCGGCTGGAAGAATGCCGCGCGGCAGCCGGTGAAGAACGTCGACCTCTGGCAGGCGCTCGAAGCGGCGGCCGCGCCGCACGAGATCGAATGGCGGTGGGTCAAGGGCCATGCCGGTGATATCGATAACGAACGCGCCGATGCGCTCGCCAATCGCGGAGTACTAGACATCGCGTCGTGATCGTCGCCCTCGAAGCGCGGCGGTTGCGCATGCTACATTCAATCCCTGTTTCCCCTCTTGAAGATGCGGTGTTCGATCCCGTCGAGCACTACATTTTTTGCTTCATTTCTTTTCCAGCATCGCTATACATGCCGAAGAAATCGTTCGTCACCATCGGCGTCGCGAGCGTTGGAATCGTGGCGCTCTGCGCCGCCGCGTGGTACCTCAATCGATTCCCTGGCAACAACTCCAGCGCTGCCCCCGTTGCGATCGCGAATGCGCCGTCAACCTCGGGAGGCGCGGAGGGCGGGCCGATATCGGTCGAAGTCGTCACGCTGGTCGCGACCAACCTGACGGACGATGTGGGTGCAGTCGGTTCGGTGCGCTCCAACGAGTCGGTCATCCTGCGGCCCGAGGTCGCGGGCCGCATCGCGGCGATCAACTTTCGCGAAGGACAGGTCGTCAAGCGCGGGCAGACGCTGGTCGCACTCGACGCCAGCGTCAATCGCGCCGAAGTCGATCAGATGCGCGCACAGCTCGACCTCGCGCAAAGCAACCTGAAGCGCACCGACGAACTCGCGCGCGGCAACTTCGTTTCCGCCAGCGCCAGGGACGAGGCCGCGTCCAAGATGCGCGTCGCCGAGGCGACGCTCGCACTCGCGCAAGCCAAGCTTTCGAAGATGACGCTGACCGCGCCCTTCGACGGCACGGTCGGCATACGCAATGTGAGCGTGGGCGACTACGTCAAGGACGGCGCGGACCTGATCAACGTTGAAGACATCCGCAGCGTCAAGATCGACTTCCGTCTGCCCGAGCGCTATCAGCCGCAGCTCACGGTCGGCCAGCAGGTCGACGTGACGAGCGACGCCTTGCCCGGCCAGCGCTTCGCCGCGACCATCGCTGCGATCGACCCGTTGATCGATACCAACGCCCGCTCCGTTTCGATCCGCGCGCGCGCCATCAATCCCACGCAGGCCTTGCGGCCCGGCATGTTCGCGCGGGTGCGGGTGGTCTTCGCCGAGAAGAGCGGCGCGATCCTGGTGCCCGAGGAAGCGATCGTGCCAACCGGTTCGGACTTCTACATCTATCGCGTGATCGATGGCGCCGCGCGGCGAACGCGCGTGAAGATCGGCGCGCGACGTGATGCCAAGGTCGAGTTGCTCGAAGGCGCAAGGGCCGGCGATGTGGTGGTCGTCGCCGGCCAGTTGAAATTGATCCGAGATGCGATGCCGGTCAAGGTGGTCGCTGCCCCGAATGTGGCCAACCCGGTGGCGACGCCGGCCGCCAATTCGCCGGACGCGACCGCGCCGCCGACTCGATCATGAACGGACTGTTCGAGATCTGCATCCGCAGGCCGGTGTTGGCGAGCGTGCTGTCGATCGTCCTGCTGCTGGTCGGCGCGATCGCGTACACACGCCTCGCGGTGCGCGAATATCCGCGCATCGACGAGCCGGTTGTGTCCGTACAAACCACGTACAAGGGCGCCTCGGCCGAGGTGATCGAGTCGCAGGTCACCAAGCCGCTCGAAGACTCGCTGTCGGGCATCGAAGGCGTCGAGGTGATGACGTCGCAGAGCCGCTCCGAGCGCAGCAACATCAACGCGCGCTTTCGCATCACGCGCGATCCGGATTCGGCCGCGGCTGATGTGCGCGACAAGGTCGCGCGCGTGCGCGGCAAGTTGCCCGATGCGGTCGACGAGCCGGTGATCGCGAAGGTCGAATCGGACTCGTTTCCGATCCTGTTCATCGGCGTGCAGGCCGGACGCATGAGTTCGATGGGGGCATCCGACTATCTGAACCGCTATGTGAAGCCGCGCCTGTCAGTGCTGCCGGGAGCCGCCGACGTGCGGCTCTACGGCGAGCGCCAGGCTTCAATGCACATCGACGTCGATCGCGACAAGCTCGCCGCCTACAGCCTCACGGTGCAGGACGTCGAGGACGCGCTGAGAAGGCAGAACGTCGAGATCCCGTCGGGTCGCATCGAATCGGCCGCGCGCGAATTCACGGTCGTGGCGGAAACCGATCTGGCCACGCGCGAGCAATTCGAGAACGTGATCGTCGCCAACGTGGCCGGCTATCCGGTGCGCTTGTCCGATCTCGCACGCGTCTCGGTCGCGCCGCTCGACGAGCGTGTCTTCGCGCGCTTCAACGGCGAGACCGCGGTGAACATCGGCGTCATCAAGCAGGCGGTGGCCAATCCGCTCGAGTTGTCGAAGACCGTGCGCGCCGAGATCGTGCGCATCAACGAAACCTTGCCGGGCGGCATGCAATTGGTGATGTCGTACGACTCGTCGGTGTTCATCGAACGCTCGATCGATTCGGTGTTCCACACCATCGGCGAAGCGATCGCGCTGGTGGTGCTGGTGATCTTCCTGTTCCTGCGCAATCTGCGCGCGACCTTGATTCCGCTGGTGACCATTCCGGTGTCTCTGGTCGGCGCGTTCGGGCTGATGTATGCGTTTGGCTTCACGATCAATACGCTGACCTTGCTGGCGATGGTGCTCGCCATCGGTCTCGTGGTCGACGATTCGATCGTGGTGCTCGAGAACATCTTTCGCAATCTCGAGAACGGAATGGACCGGAAAGAGGCGGCGCTGGTCGGCATGCGCGAGATCGGCTTCGCGGTGGTCGCGATGACCTTGACGCTCGCGGCGGTGTTCGCGCCGCTGGCGTTCGCGACCGGACGCACCGGGCGCCTGTTCATCGAGTTCGCGCTCGCGCTCGCGGGAGCGGTGACGGTATCGGGCTTCGTTGCGCTGACGCTGACCCCGATGATGTGTTCGCAGTTGCTCAGGCACCAGACCAGCCACAGTCGGCTTTACAACCGCATCGAGCGAAGCTTCGAGACCATCACGCGCGGTTACGATCGCTTGCTCGATCGCCTGCTGCATATCCGCTGGGTCGTGATCCTGGTCGTGATCGCAACCGCGATCGTCGCGGCCTTCCTGTTTCGCGCCCTCAAATCCGAGCTCGCGCCGACCGAAGACCGCGGCGTGATCTTCGGCTTCGTTACCGCGCCTCAGGGCGCAAGCCCTTCATACACATCCGAACGGGTGCGCGAGATCGAGCGGCTCTACGCGGCCATTCCGGAGGCCGTCGCCTTTAACGCCGTCGCGGGCGACCCCACGCCGATCGATGCGCGTGCGGTGCTGCGCATCAAGCCGTGGGAAGAGCGCATCAGGAAGCAGCAGGAGATCACGCGCGAATTGCAACCCAAGTTCGCGGCGCTGCCGGGCATCAACGCGTTCGTGCTCAATCCGCCGTCGCTGGGGCAGTCGCCGCGCTCGCCGCCGCTGGAATTCATCGTGATGTCGCAGGTGCCGTACACCGAGCTGCAGAAGATCGTCGACAAGTTCATCGCCGACCTGTCGAAGTATCCCGGCGTACAGAATATCCAGACGGATCTGAAGCTCAACACGCCGGAGCTTCGCGTCGATGTGAATCGCGACAAGATGGCCGACCTCGGCGTGCCGGTCGAGACGGTGGGCCGCACGCTCGAGACCATGCTGGGCGGGCGGCAGGTCACGCGCTTCAAGCGCGACGGCGAGCAATACGACGTGATCGTGCAGGTCGCACCGCGCGATCGCACGCGGCCGAACGACATCAGCGACATCAACGTGCGTACCCGAAGCCAGCAGATGGTGCCGCTGTCCAACCTGCTTGCGGTCAAGGAGGGCGTCTCGCCGCAGTCGCTCAATCACTTCAACCGCCAGCGATCGGTCACGGTGTCGGCGACGCTCGCGGCCGGCTACACGATCGGGGACGCGCTCGTGGCGGCCAACGCGTCGGCGAAACGCAGCCTGCCGCCGACCGCGCAGACCGACCTGAACGGCGTCACGCGCGAGTTCCGCGATTCGGCCGGCAGCATCTATGTCACTTTCGTGCTCGCGCTCGCATTCATCTATCTGGTGTTGTCGGCCCAGTTCGAAAGTTTCATCGATCCGTTCGTGATCATCCTGTCGGTGCCGCTGGCGATCACCGGCGCGCTGCTCGCGCTGTGGTTGACCGGCGGCACGCTCAACATCTACAGCCAGATCGGCCTGGTCACGCTGGTGGGACTGATCACCAAGCACGGCATCCTGATCGTCGAGTTCGCGAACCAGTTGCGAGCCAAGGGCATGAACGCGATGCAGGCGGTGCGCGAAGCCGCGGTGCTGCGGCTGCGGCCTATCCTGATGACCACCGGCGCGATGGTGCTGGGCGCGGTGCCGCTGGCGCTGGCCGTGGGGGCAGGCGCCGAATCGCGCAAGCAGATCGGCTGGGTTATCGTCGGCGGCATGAGCTTCGGCACGATGCTGACTTTGTTCGTCGTGCCGATCGTGTACACGCTGGTCGCGCGAGGCCACAAGGGCGCGACTGCGACCAGCAACGAGATCATCGAGCCGGCGAGCGCGGTTGCGCATCCGCGTACGGGCCGCTGAATACCGGCCGCTAATACCGGTCGCCGAACGCGCCGGCTGAATCACCGAAAAAATCTACAGGACCGCATGCGTCAGATCATTCTCGATACCGAGACCACAGGCCTGAATCCAAGAACCGGTGATCGCATCATCGAGATCGGCTGCATCGAATTGCTGAACCGCCGGCCGACCGGCAACACCTTTCATCACTACGTCAATCCCGGCCGCGACAGCGAACCGGGCGCGCTTGCGGTCCACGGCCTGACCACCGAGTTCCTGACCGACAAGCCGCCGTTCGCCGACATCGTCGATGCACTGTGCGACTTCGTGAAGGATGCGGAGATCCTGATCCACAACGCGTCCTTCGACGTGGCGTTTCTCGACGAGGAACTGACGCGGCTGGAACGCCCCGCATTTCCCGAACATTGCGCGAACGTGATCGATACGCTGGCGATGGCGCGCGAGCTGCATCCGGGCAAGCGCAACAGCCTCGACGCGCTGTGCGAACGCTACGGCGTGTCGAACGCGCATCGCACCTTGCACGGCGCGCTGCTCGACGCCGAACTGCTCGCCGATGTCTATCTGGCGATGACGCGCGGGCAGGAGAGCCTCGTCATCGACATCGCGCCGCGCCCGACGACGCGGATCGGTTGGGTTGCGGTCGACCGCAGGACGTTGCGGATCGTAATGGCGGACGAATACGAATACGCGGCCCATGTGGCCACGCTGGATGCGATCGCGAAAGAGAGCAAGCGTACGGCGGTGTGGCAGACGCTTGGTGCGGCGGCTTCGCTTGGCCGATCGGAACCGGCCATGTAATAATTCGCGTCCCGTTTTGCAGCACCCGCGGGCGGTTAACTCAGCGGTAGAGTGCCACCTTCACACGGTGGAAGCCACTGGTTCGATCCCAGTACCGCCCACCAATCTCCAATTGGTCGATCGCACCGCTCGTTGTCATTGCGGCGGACGCGGCGAAAGAGAATGCGGTACCAGCGGCTGCGCGGAGCCTGGGGTCCGGATCTCGCGCTGCCACCATCCGACGTCGTGCCACGCACCGAGCTTGTAGCCAACCTTGCGATAGACGCCGACAGCCTCGAAGCCCACCGACTCGTGCAGCGCCACGCTCGCCGGATTCGGCAATGCGATTCCCGCGAACGCCTGGTAATAGCCCAGCGATGCGAGCGTATCGAACAGCGATCGATAGAGTGACTGTCCGATGCCTTGCCGGCGTGCATCGCTGCGCACGTAGGCCGTCACATCGACCGACCATTGATAGGCCGCCCGCTCGCGATGCCGGCTCGCATAGACGTAGCCATCGACGTTGCCTGCCGCATCGACGCTTACGAGCCACGGCAGTGACTGCAACGTGGTTGCGATGCGTTGGCGCATCTCTTCGACTGTAGGCGCTTCGAGCTCGAACGAGATGACCGTGTCCCTGACGATCGGTGCGTAGATCTCCGTGATTGCGGGCCCATCGTCGGGGTTTGCGATTCGAATGGCCATGACACGATCAGGTCGAGGAGAGGCGCAGTACCGCCACGGGCAGATCGGCCAGCATATCGGCAAGAGGAATCCGCCCCGCGGCACTCCGGACCTGGCGGTCGGTCGCGATGTCCCGCCACGTTGCGGACGTCGCATCGGCGGGCAACACGACCGCAGTGTCCTGCCAGCGATCGGGCATCACATGGGGAAGCAGGCGATCACCGAGCAGCGCATGCGCATGCAACGTGACCACGACCAGCACGCAATCGCGCCCGTCGCTGCGCACGAAGGCCAGGGCATGGCCGGACCGTGACCCTTCGAGCGCGACCGGCTGATGGAATCCGCGCGAGAAGAGCCCGGGCCGTTCCTTGCGAAACGCGAGCAGGCGTGCAATCAGCGCCTGCTTGATGCGGCCGTCGCGCCACGGGTTGAGCAATTCGCTCACATCGCCGCTGTCGGTGAGCGCGTTCAATGCGGCGTTCCGCGCCGCGTAATCGACCGGCCTGCGATTGTCGGGATCGACCAGGCTGAAGTCCCACCACTCGGTGCCTTGGTAGAAATCCGGCACGCCCGGCGCTGTAAGGTGCAAGGTCGCTTGCACGAGGCCGTTCAACGCGGCGGCGGCGACGATGCTTTCGACGAAGGCCGCCGCTTCGCGCGCAAAGGGACTGCTCGCCGGATCCATGATGCGATCGAGGAAGGCGCGGCAGGTCGCTTCGTAGTGCTCGTTGGGCATGGCCCAGTCGGACGGTCGCTTGGTCTCGCGCAAGGCTTTCGTCTGCCATCCGGCAACGCGCTCGACGAAGTCGGCGAGCTGCTTGCGTATCGACTCATCGCTGAAGTCGATGTCGGAATCGATGCCACTCGCGAGCGCCAGCGGCCACGCACCGATCAGCGTCTGCATCAGCATGATCTGGTCTTCGGGCAGCGGCACGGGCGCCGATTCGGCAACCACATGCGCGATCGCCGCGAGACCTGCGGGCGGAATCATCGGCGCGGTTTCGGCGGCGACATCCTGCGCGACGATGGCGCGGTCTTCGATCGGCGTGTTGAGCACCAGCCAGCGTTCCAGCGTCGCGATCCAGCGCTGCGGAATCTCCGAGAGAACGGCGAGCCGCGCGCGCGTATCGGCGCCGCGCTTGTGATCGTGCGTAGAAGTCGCCAGCATCGAATGCGGAAAGCTCTTCGCGCGGCGGACGCACTTCGCGTGGAATGCGTCGATCGAAAGCGCGAACTCGCCGGGGTCCGACCCGACTTCGTTGCGCGAGATCAAGCGCCCATAGCGGTAGAAGGCGGTGTCCTCGATGGACTTCGCGGCAAGCGGCGGCGTGAGCTGCTGGAAACGCGTGATCGCCTGGCGACGTTCGGTGCGCTGCTTGCGCGTCGAGGTTTCGGGCAATACGTCCGAAGCCGCATCGCCGCCCAGCCAATGGTCGAGCCACGCGAGCACGGTCCGGTCCGAAGGTCGCACCGTGTCGTGCGCGGCGCGCAGCGCACGCACCAGCACCGTCGTGTCGGCCGCGGAACGACCGCGCGCATCGACGTAGCTGCGATACACGTCGATCTGCACGAGCAGTTCGGTCAGCGCGCGGGCGATCGCGATCAACGCGACATCGCGCGTGTCGATGTCGGCGCGCGCCACGCGATGCAAGGCGCGCGCGGCTGCATTGAATTCGGCCGCGAGATTCTCGGCGAGGATCTGGCGACGCGCGGCGAGCGCTTCGGCGCGAAAGTCGGGCGGCCTCTGCGTTGCGCGTGCCCAGAATGCTGCGAGCGGTTCAGCGCCTTCCGGGGCGTGCAAAAGCGCGCCCACCTCGTCCATGAAATCGTAACCGGTGGTGCCGTCGACGCGCCATTCGCTGCGCAGGCCTTCGCGCGACGCGAGGATCTTCTCGACGACGATCCACGGGCGCTTCCATGGCGATGCGCACGCAGATGCGCATCGCGATGCGGAGTTCTCGGCCTCGCGTTCGCGTGCGAGCGCTTCAAGGCGTTTGCGGAGTTCGCGGCAATAGCCGCGTGGATCGGCCAGGCCGTCGACATGATCGACGCGCATCGCATCGATCACGCCTTCGCGATACAAGCGAAACAGGGTCGCGTGCATGGCGTCGAAGACTTCGGCCCGCTCGACTCTCACCCCTGCGAGATCGGTCACCTCGAAGAAGCGGCGCCAGTTGATCTCATCGGCTGCCGCGCGCCACGACGCGAGGCGATACGACTGACGCTCGAAGAGCGCATGCAGGCGCGCGCGGCCTTCGTGCGTCGATGGTGCATGGCGCGCAAGCATTCGATCGAGCGCGGCGCGCGCGCCATCGGTTCCAAGCGCGGCGCGCAGGTGCCTACGCGCTTCGTCGAGCAGGGCATCGCGACGCTCGAGGACGCTCGCGCGCTCGCGTGCATCGTTGCGCGGCAGATCGCGCAAGTCCGCAACCGCATTGAAAAGTCGTGCGATTTCGGCGAGGCCGGCATCGTCGGCCGCATCGAGAAGCGCGGGATAGTCCGCGATCGCGATCGGGAAACGGTTGTCGAAGTAGCGCGCTTCGAAGGCGACGGTCTCGTCGTCGAAAACCAGCACCAGGTCGCCCGACGCGAGCGCTTCGCCATATCCCGAGCCGAGAAACGGGGCCAGCAACTTGCCGCGCAACATCGGATCGCTGGAAGCCCAGTCGATGTCGAACGTCGATGCGTAGCGGCTGTCTGAGCCCCAGAGCAGCACGTCGCGCCACCATTTGTTGTCCGGGCCGATTCCCATGTGGTTGGGCACGATATCGACCAGCAACCCCATGCCGGCTGCGTGCAGCGCATCGGACATGCGCCGCAACGCGTCTTCGCCGCCAAGCTCGGGATTGACGACACCGACGTCGACGCAGTCGTAGCCGTGCGTCGATCCCGGCCGTGCCTTGAGGATCGGCGATGTGTAGAGATGACTGATGCCCAGGCGTGCGAAGTACGCCACCAGCGCGGTCGCATCGTCGAATCCGAAGTCCTTGTGAAACTGGATGCGCAGCGTCGCACGCGGAACGTCCGGCTCGCCGCTTCGCTTCCTGCGTCGCCGCTCGGTCGATCGAGGCGGCGCATTCATCGCCGCTTGCGTCCATCCGCAAACGCAGCGAGCCGCACGGAGATCTCGGCGCCTTCGAGCACGCGATCGACCGGCGCCGGCAGACGCATGCGCCAGTTGGGATGGGTATTGATCGTGCCCGGCAGATTCGGCTGCTCGACCAGGCCGAGCGCGTCGTCGATCGGCGCGATCGCAAGCGGCGCCGGTGTCGAGCCCACATAGCGCAAGGCCTCGGCGATCGGAGGTCGATCCGCGGATGGCTGCTCGCCGTGCGCCGCGCCGCTTACGCACAACATGGCCCACAGCAGCTTGCGATCGGCTTCGCGGGCCTTGCGTTCGATCTCCTCGCTCGAATGCTCGCCGAACAAGTCCAGTTGCGCGCGCCACCCGATGTCGTGGCCACCCCACCAACCGGCGATGGTCGGCAAGTCGTGTGTGGTCGTCACCGCCAGCGCGCCGTTGGACCACTCGAAAGGCGGACGAAATGGCTGGCCGGGCACGTGCCACTGACGCTCGAACCACAGCACGCGGATGCCGAGCAGGCCCGCGGCCGACAGCCGCTCGGGCAGGCCTTCCGGGACCGTTCCGAGGTCTTCGCCGATCACGATCGCGCGATGCCGCCACGACTCGAGCGCGACCAGCCGCAGCAGGTCGTCGAATGGATAGCGCAGGTAGGCGCCTTCCTGCGGATCGGCGCCTTCGGGCACGAGCCACATGCGCGTCAGGCCGAGCACGTGATCGATGCGCACGCCGCCCGCATGCGCGAACGCCGCGCGCAGCATGTCGATCCACGCGCGAAAGCCGGTGCTCTTCAACGCGCGCGGCGAGAACGCCGCGAGGCCCCACGATTGGCCGAGCGCATTGAGCAGATCGGGCGGCGCGCCGATCGACAGCCCGATCAGCATGTCGCGCTGCCGGCTCCAGGCCTGGCTGCCGCCGCCGTCGGCGCCGACGGCGAGATCGGCGACGATGCCGATCGCCATGCCGGCCTCTTTCGCGGCGCGATGCGCGGCATCGAGTTGGCGTACGGCCTGCCATTGCAGGAAGGCGTGGAACGCGACCTCGTCGCGATGCTCCTCTGCGAACGTCACGACGGCTTCGGCATGCGGATCGCGATACGCAGCAGGCCAGGTACGCCAGCCGCCGAGCATGCCGGCGTCATCGGCAGCCAGCATCGCGTGCAGCGCCTCGAAGCGCGCGTGCGCTTCGAGCACCTCGCCGCCTTGCGTGCGAAAGGCGACGAACCCGTCGCGCAGGATGCATGCCTCGGCGTCGTCCTGCGCCATCAGGCGCTCGAAGAGACGGCGCAGCACCGCCAATCGCAAGTGCGACGACGCGGGCCAATCGATCAGCGCATTGGCTTCGAGTTTCACCGCGAGACCTTCGGGATCGATCTCCTCGAACGCGGCAGCGCAAGCTTCGTCGCCGAGCACGGCACGCGGGTCGACGTGAAGCACGTTCGCGAGCAGACGGCTCGACGGTCCATAAGGACTGTAGCGATGCAGGTCGGCCGAGAACATCGCATGCACCGGACTGATCGCAAGCGCCTCCGCGCCGTGAAGCGCCGCGCGTTGTGCGAGCGTCGCCAGCGATCCGTAGTCGCCCAGGCCGCCATCGCCTTTGCGCGAGATGCCGTAGAGCTGGACCGCAAGCCCCCACGGTCGCGCCTCGGCGTCGCGCCCAGCGGCTGTCAGCGCGTCGGCTACGCCGTAGCAACGCGCCGGCGCAATCGCCAGCGTGATGGACGTATGCCGCGGCGATGTTCCCGATGGCGCCGGCACTTCCGACGTGTCATCGACATCGAGCCGGTGATAGCCGAAGCTCTCGATCGCCTCGACGATCACCGGTCCCTCATCGGCGAAACGAGCTTCGCGAACCTCGCCGTCCTCGAGGGTGACGCGATAGTTCTTTCCCGCGAACGCGGCGCCAAAGGCCAGCGAGATCGGCGCACCGACGACCGCCGTGACGAGCGGCGGCAGGCGCTCGGCGACGTGACCCTGCGCTTCGGCCGCCAGATGCATGCGGCTCGCGGCGATTTCGTCGTCGGTAAGCGCGGGCAGTTCGAGCGCGCCAAGCAGAGATCGCAAGATCTTGTTGCTGACGGTATGCATCACGCCGCGATAATCCTGCCACACCACCGTAATGCCGGCCTCCTCGGCCAGGCCGTGAAGTGCCGCCGTCGATGCTTCGCCCGACGGCTCGTCGTCGGCGATGACGTGGCTCGTCGCGTCGGGCATCGATTCGTGCGTCGCGTCGTTCATGCGATCGAACTCAAGTCGCCGCTTCGATCAGTGCCCAGATGGCATGTCCGGGCAGGTTGCCGTCGAGGTCCGGATCGGCTTGCTCGCGCGTTGTGTAGATCTGCTGGCCGCGCATGTGAAAGCGATGCGCGGGCATTGCTACGCGCTGGGCGGCGAGATTGATCGCGATCGTGAGGACGGCGCCATCGCCCATGTGCCAGCGCGCCACCACCGCCGCCGGACCCACTGCTTCGGCGCCCAGCGATCGCGCGCCTTCGAGGCGAGGCACGATGTACTTGTGGCGAATCGCCAGCAGGCCGCGCGTGTGCTCGAGCCATGCCGACGACCACGCGAGCCCCTTGGCGTCGTCGCTGGTCGCGTCGCGTGTCGCTCGATCGAATTCGAGGCGCGACAACTCGAACGTGGCCGGCGCATTGGGATCGGGAATCCGGTAGCGGCTGGCGGGATCGGAGAAGCCGCGCGCGTTCGCGAATTCGTTTCGGCGCCCATCGCGCACCGCTGCCGCGAGTTCTTCGTCGGGATAGCTCGTGAAATAGAGGAAGGGTTCGGTCGCCCCCCATTCCTCGCCCATGAACAACAACGGGATCTGGGGCGACAACAGCACCAGAGCCGACGCGGCCCACAGCGCGGCCGGATCGGCGAGCGTTGTCAGGCGCTGGCCGAACGCGCGATTGCCGATCTGGTCGTGGTTCTGCAGGAACAACACGAAGGCGGTCGGCGGCAGATCCTTGCTCGGCTCGCCGCGCGGTACGCCTTCACGAAAGATCGACGGCTGGCCCTGATAGACGAATCCCTCGGCGAGGCAGCGTGCGAGTTTGTCTTCGGGGGCCTCCGCGAAGTCGACGTAATAGCCATCGGTCTCGCCGGTGAGCAGCACATGCAGGACGTGGTGGCCGTCGTCGTTCCATTGCGCGTCGTAGCCGCGGGTGTTGATGGGGGTGGGACCGAGCAGATGGGCCGCATTGCCTTCGTGCTCGATCACCAGATGGACATGACGCGAGACGTCGACCATGTCGAGCACGAACATCGACAAGTCCTTCAACCAGTCCTGCGGCACGATCGAATGGGTCGCATCCAGGCGCAAGCCATCGAGGCGATATTCCATCAGCCAGAAGAGCGCGTTGTTGCGAAAGAAGTCGCGCACTTCGGCGATGCGGAAATCGATCGCGCGGCCCCACGGCGTCTTGATGTCGTCGCGAAAGAAGGCATCGGCATAGGTGCCGATGTAATTACCTTCCGGACCGAAGTGGTTGTAGACCACGTCGAGGAACACCATCAGGCCGTGGCCGTGCGCTGCGTCGACCAGAGCCTTGAGTTCGTCCGGTGTGCCATAGGCGGTATCGGGCGCGAATGGCAATGCGCCGTCGTAGCCCCAGTTGCGCGCACCCGAAAATTCCGCGAGCGGCATCAGCTCGATGGCGGTCACGCCCAGATCGGCGAGCTGCGGCAGCAGGTGCTGCACACCCCGGAAGCCGCCGGCGAGGCCGACGTGGATTTCGTAGATCACAGTCTCGCACCACGCCCGGCCGCGCCAGTCGTCATGGATCCAACGATAGGACTCCGGATCGATCACGATGCTCGGGCCGTGCACGTCGTCGACCTGCGCGCGCGACGCGGGATCGGGGACCAGCAATGCGCCCGCGCCATCGTCACCGTCAGCTTTCGGCACGACCCGATACCGATAGTGCGTCCCTGCGCCGCAGTCGGCATCGACTTCGAACCAGCCCTCTCCGGCCGTGAGCATCGCGATCTCGTCGCGGCCTTCGATCGCCAGCGATACGCGCTCGCACGACGGCGCCCAGAGTCGAAAGCGGGTGCGATCCGGCGCGATCAATTCGGCGCCGAAGGGAAGGCGACGGTGATGCCGCAAGGTCATGTATATGCCGTGTGTCCCGCACGATGCCGTGCGACCAGCAGCATCGCGCTATGCGACGCGACCTCGACGATTTCGCTCTTGCACGCGGCCTCGTGGCGATCGGGATGCGCGCTGTCGAGCACGATCCTCCAGCGCAGCGCAGGCTCGGGCAAGGTGAACGTGTGGTTGTCCGACGCGCCGTTGATCAGCAGCAGCGTCGCATCCAGCGCAGTGTCGAGATTCGCGTTCGGACCCGACGAGCAGACGCGACGGCATGCGAGCAAGCGGCCTTCGGTGAATTGCCAGGCCTCGTCCGTCATCGCGTCGCCCTTCTCGTCGAACCAGCCGATGTCGGTGAGTCCGTCACCGAGGTCGGAGACGCCTTTCATGAAGTCATTCGCGCGCAGAGGCGAATGCGCGGCACGCAAGGCGATCAGGCGCGCGGTGAACGCAGCCAACGCGCGGCCGGTGTCGCTGTCGGCCACGGCCCAGTCGAACCACGAGATCTCGCTGTCCTGGCAATAGGCGTTGTTGCTGCCTTGTTGCGAGCGGCCGAACTCGTCGCCGCCCAGAAGCATCGGCGTGCCGTGCGAGCAGAGCAGCGTCATCAGCATCGAGCGATGTACCTTGGCGCGGGTCGCCGCGATACCCGCATCGTCGGTCGGTCCTTCGACGCCCCAGTTGAAGCTGTGGTTGTCGTCGGCGCCGTCGCGGTTGTCTTCGTGATTGGCGTCGTTGTGCTTGGCGTTGTACGAGACCAGGTCGGCCATCGTGAAGCCGTCGTGCGCGGTGATGAAATTGACCGAGGCCCACGGCCGTCGATGTTGATGATCGAAGAGATCCGCCGATCCGTGCAGGCGCGCCGCGATTGCGCCGAGCAGTCCCGCATCTCCCTTCCAGAATCGCCGCACGTCGTCGCGATAGCGGCCGTTCCATTCGGCGAGGCCGGGCGGATGATTGCCGAGTTGATAGCCGCCGGGCCCGAGGTCCCAGGGTTCGGAGATCAGCTTGACGGACGCGAGCGTCGGATCCTGGCGCAGGGCGTCGAAGAAGCCGCCGTTAGGATCGAAGCCGGTCGCCTCGCGGCCGAGCGTGACGCCGAGGTCGAAGCGAAAGCCATCGACGTGGAACTCGTCGACCCAGTAGCGCAGCGAGTCCATGATCAACTGGATCACGCGCGGGTGCGAGGTGTTGACGGTGTTGCCGCAGCCGGTGTCGTTGATGCAGTGACGCGGGTTGTCGGGCAACAGGCGGTAATAGCTGGCGTTGTCGATGCCACGAAACGAGAGCGTGGGGCCGAGCTCGCCTTCTTCGCAAGTGTGGTTGTAGACCACGTCGAGGATCACCTGGATGCCGGCCGCATGCAGGCGCTTGATGGCCGTGCGGATCTCGTTCAATTCGCCGCTTGCGAGATATTGTGGTTCGGGCGCGAAGTGGGCGAGCGTGTTGTAACCCCAGTAGTTGCGCAACTGCTTCTCGACCAAGCGCCGGTCCTGCAGCAGCGCGTGGATCGGCAACAGCTCGATCGCGGTGATGCCGAGCTTGACCAGGTGGTCGATCGCGGCCGGGTCGGCGAGCCCGGCGAACGTCCCGCGCTCGTCGGCGCGGATGCGCTCGTTCTTCATCGTGTAGCCGCGCACATGGGCTTCGTAGATCACGCTGTGCTGCATCGGCGTGTTCGGAGAGCGGTCGCGGCCCCACTTGAAGACCTCGTCGACCACGACCGCCTTGGGCATCGCCGCGGCCGAATCGCGTCGATCGAAGCTCAGGTCGGCGCGCGGCGAATGCAGCCGATAGCCGTAGAGCGCGTCGGTCCACTTGAGCTGGCCCGCGAGCTTCTTCGCGTAGGGGTCGAGCAGCAGCTTGTGCGGGTTGAAGCGATGCCCGTGCTCGGGACGATAGGGCCCGTGAGCGCGATAGCCGTAGAGCTGTCCGGCGCGCACCGTCGGCAGGTAGCCGTGCCAGATTTCGTCGATGCATTCGGGTAGGTGATAGCGCGCGATCTCCTTGCGACCGCTCGGGTCGAACAGGCACAGCTCGATCGAGTCGGCGTGCGCCGAGAAGATCGCGAAGTTGACGCCGTCGTCGTCAGCCGTTGCGCCAAGCGGGTACGGCAGACCCGGCTGGATGCCGTCTGGCGGATACCACATCGATCAACCCCTGATGGAAATGTTGTTGTTGTCGGAATGATCGGTGCTCGCCGATTCGAGTACCAGCGCGGCGAGCGGTGGCAAGGTCAGCGTGACCGATGCCGGCAGTCCATGCGCGCCGTCATCGCTCGCAAGCACGGCACCCCCGTTGCCGATACCCGAGCCGCCGTACACGGCGGCGTCGCTGTTCAGGCGCTCGTGCCACATGCCCGCATGCGGCACACCGATCCGGTAGCCGTGCCGCACCACCGGCGTCATGTTGACGACGACGACCACCGCGCGTGACGCATCGCGCCCGATGCGCCGGAACGCGAAGACGCTGTTGGCGCGGTCGTCGCCCACGATCCATGCGAAGCCCGACGGATCGCTGTCCTTCTCGTGCAGCGCGGGCGACTCGGCATAGAGCCGATTGAGATCGCGCACCAGCGTTTGCAGGCCGCGATGCCGGGGGTCATCGAGCAGATTCCAGTCGGGCGAGCCATCGTGATTCCATTCCTTCCACTCGCCCAGCTCGCAGCCCATGAACAGCAGCTTCTTGCCGGGATGCGTCCACATGAACGACAGGTAGGCGCGCAGGTTCGCGCGCTTCTGCCATTCGTCGCCGGGCATCTTGTTCAGCAGCGAACCCTTGCCGTGCACCACTTCGTCGTGCGAGATGGGCAGCACGAAGCGCTCGGAATATGCGTACACCATGCCGAAGGTCATGTCGTCGTGATGCCAGCCGCGATGGATCGCGTCGTGCTCGATGTAGCGCAGCGTGTCATGCATCCAGCCCATGTTCCACTTGTACGAGAAGCCCAGGCCACCGGAGGAAACCGGCGCCGTCACGCCCGGCCACGCGGTCGATTCCTCGGCGATCATCATCGCACCCGGGCAGCGTTCGCCGACCACCGTGTTGAGCTCCTTGATGAAGGCGACCGCTTCGAGATTCTCGCGGCCGCCGTGGATGTTGGGCACCCATTCGCCCGCCTTGCGGCTGTAGTCGCGATAGAGCATCGACGCGACCGCATCGACGCGCAAGCCATCGACGTGATAACGCTCCAGCCATTCGAGCGCGGATGCGATCAGGAACCCGCGCACCTCGTTGCGGCCGAAGTTGTAGATCAGCGTGTTCCAGTCCTGATGGAAACCTTCGCGCGGATCGGCGTGTTCGTAGAGCGCGCTGCCGTCGAAGCGCGCGAGGCCATGCGCATCGTTCGGGAAATGCGCCGGCACCCAGTCGAGGATCACGCCGATGCCGGCCTGATGGCAGCGATCGACGAAGCGCGCGAAGTCCGCGGGCGAGCCGAAACGCGCGGTGGGCGCAAACAGGCCGAGCGGCTGGTAGCCCCAAGAGCCGCCGAACGGATGCTCCATCACCGGCAGGAACTCGAGGTGCGTGAAGCCCATCGCTTTCGCATACGGAATCAGGCGTTCGCTCAGCGCATTCCAATCGAAGCTGCGGCCGCCGTGCTCCGTGTCATCGTTCATAGTGCGCAGCCAAGACCCGACGTGGACTTCGTAGATCGAGAGCGGCGCACCGGGCGCGTGACGCGTCGCGCGCTCGTTCATCCATGTGGAATCCGTCCACGCGAGCGGCGTGTCGTCGGGAACCACCGACGCGGTCGCCGGCGGCAGGTCGGTGGCCAGTGCGACCGGATCGGCTTTCAGCGGCAGCAACGCGCCACCGGCGCCAACGATCTCGTACTGATAGCGCGCGCCTGCCGAGACCTGCGGGATGAACAATTCCCACACCCCCGCTTCGAGACGACGACGCATCGCATGGCGCCGACCGTCCCATCCGTTGAAGTCGGCGACCACCGATACGCGCTGCGCGTTGGGCGCCCAGACCGCGAAGCGCGTGCCGGCCACGCCCTGCACGCGCGCGACGTGTGCGCCGAGACTCTCGCCCAGTTGATGGTGGCGACCTTCGCCGATCAGATGAAGATCGAGCGGACCGAGCAGCGGCCCGAATGCATAGGGATCGTCGATCTCCTGCGTAACGGTGTCGCCGTTCGCGGCGGGCCACACGACGCGGAGACGATAGGGCGGGGAAGAGAGCGGCGCGCCGTCGTCGACCTTCGGGAAGGCCGCGACGCTGCCTTCGAAGAGTCCCGCATCGTGGATGCGGACCAGGGTGCCGAGCGAGCGCGGGGAAGCATTCGTTGCCTCACGCGCGACCACTTCGACCGATAACGCATTCGGGAGCAATGCACGCACGACCGTGACACCCCCCGCGTCGGTACCGGACGCGTGCGGACCCAGCACGGCGAATGGGTCGCCATGCCGCGCGACGATCAGAGCTTCGATCACGCTGCTGGCGAGTGACGGAACCGGAAGCGGCTCGACCGCGTCGGCAGCGCGCGGTTGCTGCGATCGATGCGCGTCGCTCGGGTCGGCGGCAGCCAGCTGAGTCGTCGGTTGATTCGCATCTTTCATCGTCAGTGCCGACGCCGCGACGCTCGCGACAATCGCCGCCGTGCGTTCGATCGCCGCACTGGTCGCCGCGGGATCGATGCCACGCTGCTTCGCGACGCGTTTTACAGCGGACTGTTTCGTCGCCGCCCGTTTTTTCGCCGGGACTTCTTCGGTTTTGGATTTGGTGGCCATCGTTCGAGAATGCGCTCAGTTGGGCTCGGCGCTCGGCCCTGGTGACAACAACTCCTTCGCCAATTCAGCAAGACCGGCGAGCGGCACACCGATCCACGTCGGTCGGTTCGCCGCTTCGTAGCAAAGCTCATAGGCGGCCTTCTCGATCGTGAACAGGTCGAGCAGCGCCGCTTCGCCCTCCTCGTGATCCCAGCGGTGATCGATGCGCTGGGCCTCTTCGCGATACGACACCAGGAATGCCTTCTTCGCGGCCGGCATGTAGCGCGCAACGATGTCGCGCTTCTTGGCCTCGCCGGCTTCGCCGACGTCGACGGGACCGGTCTTGAGGCTCATTGCGGCCGCGTAGTCGATCGAACGCAACAGGCCGGCCACGTCGCGCAACGGGCTCATCTTCGCGCGTCGCTCCGCCAGCGTCTTGGCGGGCTCGCCTTCGAAGTCGATGATCACCGCATCGCCCTGCGTGACCAGCACCTGGCCCAGGTGGAAGTCACCGTGGATGCGGATGGCGAGCGAGCCGGTCGCGTGCTTGGCGAGCTTCATCGCGGCGCGCGTGAAGGCCGTACGCTCCTTCACGAGAGTGGCCGCGACTTCGCGCTCGGACGCGCTCCACGCTGCGTCATCGCCGCGCAATCGTTCCTCGAGCACGTCGAGCGCCGCGTCGATCTGCGCGATCGCAGCTTCCCCCCAACTTTGGGCCATCGGCGCATTGACACGCTCGGGCGCAAACGCGGGGTCGTCGCACGCTTCTGCGAGCACCGCGTGCAACTCGCCGAGCCGCGTACCGAGTACGGTTGCGCCGACCTCGAGTTCGGCGAGCGCCGCTGCCTCGAGCTCCTCGAACTTCTCGCGCGACGTATCGCCTGCGTCGGTCGCGACCGCTTCGTCAGGGACCGTGGTTGTGGCCAGCGCCGGCAGACTGACCGTGGTCTGATGGAAGACGCGCTCGAGCACATTCAGCGTCCATTGCCAGGCATCGCCCTGGTTGTGAATGTAGCGCTGCAGGACGATCAGCAGATGCGGCGTCCCGTCGCTGCTGGTGCGTGTGACTTCACCGAGCAGCGACGACGCGTTCGCATAGCCGCGTTCGCTCAACAAACGCGTCATCTCGGCCTCGGGATTGATGCCCGGCGTAATCCGTCGCACCACCTTGAGCACCGCGGCGTCGCCGATCACCAGCGAACTGTTGGTCTGCTCGGCGGAAAGCCAGCGCACGCCGGTGCCGGCGCCAGCAATGGCTTCGAGTTGCGGAAGCAACTCGTAGAGCAACACGGTCGGCACGAAATGCACCACGCCTTCGTCGCTGCTCACGCGCGCACGCTCGGTCAGCAGATGGACGATGTGATGCGCGAAGTCGGGAAGGGCGAACGCATCGGTGAGAAAGCCCACCTGACGACCGCGACGCACGCGCGCGAGCGCGAGCTGCATCGGCAACGCGGAAACCGATTCGTCTTCACCGAAGAATCCGAACGGCAACAGATAGCGATCGACTGCGCGCTCGGCCGCGCGGTCGGACCCCGCGGGGCCGCGCGCCGCATGCGTTTCGATCTCGACCATCAGCAGCGGCCGGCCGTCGCGCGGCAGGCGCGTCGCAAGCGCGATGCGCGTGCGCGGCGGTTTGCCGTCCTTCTGCCCGAACCAGCGGCGCTTCTGCAGATAGCTCGGCAGGATGTCGTTCTCGAGTTGCACGCGCGTTCGACCGACGATCAATTCATCGATGCCCTTGCGCACGACCAGCGTCACGTAATCGGGCATTGCTTCAGGCGCGGGCACGTGCCACACCGGCAACTGCGCCTCGGCCGCAAGCGTGAACCAGAAGAAGCCGTAAGGCGGCAGGGTAAGGACGTATGGCAAAGGTCCGATCACCGGGAACAACGAACCGCCGATCATCTCGACCGGAACGCGGCCGCTGAACTCGGAGATCTCGAGTTCGACCGGTTGTGCCGAGCGCGAGACATTTGCGACGCACAGGATCGTCTCGACTTGTCCCGCGTCATTTACGTATTCGCGCAGATAGGCAAACACCTTGCGGTTGAGGGGAGACAACGTGCGCAGCCTGCCGCGCCCGAACGCGCGATGCTGCGAACGGACCGCGAGCATGCGTCGCGTCCAGTTCAGCATCGAGTGCGGGTCGGCGTCCTGGCTCTCGACGTTGACCGCTTCGAAGCCATAGAGCGGATCCATGATCGCGGGCAGCACCAGCGAGGCCGGATTGGCGCGCGAGAAGCCGCCGTTGCGATCGGGCGACCACTGCATCGGCGTCCGCACGCCGTCGCGGTCCCCGAGATGGATGTTGTCACCCATGCCGATCTCGTCGCCGTAATAGATCACCGGCGTTCCGGGCATCGACAGCAACAGTGAGTTCATCAGCTCGATGCGGCGGCGATCGCGTTCGAGCAGCGGCGCGAGACGCCGGCGGATGCCGAGGTTGATGCGCGCGCGCCGGTCGGACGCGTAGAAATTCCACAGGTAGTCGCGCTCGCGGTCCGTGACCATCTCGAGCGTGAGTTCGTCGTGGTTGCGCAGGAAGATGGCCCATTGGCAATTGGCTGGAATGTCGGGCGTCTGCCTGAGAATGTCGGTGATCGGAAAGCGATCTTCCTGCGCGATCGCCATGTACATGCGCGGCATCAGCGGGAAGTTGAAGGCCATGTGGCATTCGTCGCCGTTGCCGAAATACTGCTGCGTATCCTCGGGCCACATATTGGCTTCAGCCAGCAGCATGCGGCCGGGATAGTCGCGATCGACTTCGGCGCGGATGGTCTTCAGGATCGCGTGCGTCTCGGGGAGGTTCTCGTTACTGGTGCCTTCGCGCTCGATCAGGTAAGGCACCGCGTCGAGCCGCAGGCCGTCGATGCCGACATCGAGCCACCAGCGCATCACGTTGATCACGGCCTTCAACACCTGCGGGTTGTCGAAATTCAGATCGGGCTGATGCGAGAAGAAGCGATGCCAGAAGTAGGCGCCGGCGACCGGGTCCCAGGTCCAGTTCGATTTCTCCGTGTCGCAGAAAATGATGCGCGTGCCCGCGTACGCCTGGTCGTTGTCCGACCACACGTAGTAGTTGCGATGCGCCGAGCCCGGCTTTGCGCTGCGCGCGCGCTGGAACCACGCGTGCTGGTCGGACGTGTGGTTGATGACCAGCTCGGTGATCACGCGCAGCTTCCTCTTGTGCGCTTCGGCGATGAAGCGCTTGGCGTCGGCCATCGTGCCGTAGTCGGGATGCACGCCGGTGTATTCGGCGATGTCGTAGCCGTCGTCGCGGCGCGGGCTCGGATAGAAGGGCAGCAGCCAGATGGTGTTCACGCCCAGCGACGCGATGTAGTCGAGCTTCTGCATCAGGCCGGCGAAGTCACCGATGCCGTCGCCATTCGCATCCATGTACGACTTGACGTGCAACTGATAGACGACCGCGTCCTTGTACCAGAGCGGATCGTCGGCGGGTGCGCTCGAAGCGTCGGGCTTCTTCGCTTTCGTCTTCGCGTGAACTTCTGAAACGCGCGTGACGGTCGCGCTGTTCGCGGCAGGTTCGAATTCTGCGGTCCAGGGATCGCTCATGGTGTGATGCGCCAGATCGCGTAGGGGTTGAGGGTCGGGTCGAGCCGCACGCGCTGCATCTTGCCCTGCCAGCGAAAGCGGTGATCGCTCAACAGGTCGGTCACGTCGACCGCAGCATCGTCGGGCAGGTCCCACTCCCACAGCGGGACTTCGAAGTCGGCTTCATGCACGCCGTGCGGGTCGAGGTTGATCGCGACCAGCACGATGTTGCTGCGGTCCTCGGTGCTCTTGGAGAAGTACAGGATGTTGGGGTCGAAGGCATTGTGAAAGCGGATGTTCAAGTGCGTGTGCAACGCCGGGTTGTGCAAGCGGATGCGGTTGAGCGCGGTGATCTCCGCGATGATGTTGCCCGGCCGCTCCCAGTCCCACGCGCGGATCTGGTACTTCTCCGAGTCGTGATATTCCTCCTTGGCGGGGACGGGCGTCGCCTCGCAGAGTTCGAAGCCGCCGTAGATGCCCCACAGCCCCGACAGCGTCGATGCCAGCGCCGCGCGGATCAGGAAGCCCGCGCGCCCCGAGCGCTGCAGGAAGACCGGATTGATGTCGGGCGTGTTGACGAAGAAATGCGGGCGGAAGAAATCGCGTGGCGCAGCCGTCGTTGAACCAGCGGCCGACGCGCTCGTCAGCTCGGTCAGGTAGTCGATGAACTCCTGCTTGGCATGGCGCCACGTGAAGTAGGTGTACGACTGCGAGAAGCCGAGCTTCGCGAGCCGGTACATCACCTTCGGCCGCGTGAAGGCCTCGGACAGGAAGATCGTGTCGGGGTATTTCGCGCGCACGTCGCCGATCATCCATTCCCAGAACGGCAGCGGCTTGGTGTGAGGGTTGTCGACGCGAAAGATGCGCACGCCTTGCTCGACCCATGCCAGGATCACGTCGCGCAATGCGGTCCACAGCAATGGGGCATCAACGTTGTAGAAATCGACGTTGACGATGTCTTCGTATTTCTTCGGCGGGTTCTCGGCATAGCGCAGCGAGCCGTCAGGCCGCCACGCAAACCAGCTCGGGTGGTCCTTCAACCACGGGTGATCGGGCGAACACTGGATCGCGAAGTCGAGCGCCAGTTCAAGCCCGTTGTCTATCGCGGCGGCGCGCACGCGCTTGAAGTCCTCGAACGTGCCGAGTTCTCGATGGAGCGCGTCGTGACCCCCGTCTTCCGAGCCGATCGCGTAGGGGCTGCCGGGATCGTCTTCGGCCGCGGTCAGGCTGTTGTTACGGCCCTTGCGATTCTTCCTGCCGATCGGGTGGATAGGCGTGAAGTAGAGCACGTCGAAACCCATCGCACGGATCGCGGGCAGGCGATCGATCACGTCGTCGAAGCTGCCGTGGCGAAGCGGGGCATCGGTTGTCGCACGGATCGATGTACGGCGCGTATTCCCCTGCGAGCGCGGAAACAATTCGTACCAACTCGCGAACGAAGCGGCGCTGCGTTCGGCGTCGACGGAAAACACGACTTCGGTACGCATCGCGAACGCGCGCGGATCGGCGGCCTGCATGTCGGCGAGCGTCTGCGAAGCGAGCAGCGCGGCGACCTGCGAGGTCATCGTCGCGGCCGCTGTCGTAGTCGGGGCTGCGGTTTTCGCGAATGACTGCAAAAGCGCCGTCAGTCGCTTGACCACGTCGGGACGCTTGATGGACTTTGCACTGGCATGTTCGAGCGCATGTGCCACATGCAGGCGACCCTCTTCGATCTCGAGCGTGACGTCGAGACCGGCCGCCGACTTCTTGTCGAGTTCGTCGCGATAGGTCGCGAACACGTCTCGCCACGCTGCGATGGCGAACTCGTGGCTGCCGATGCGCAGCAAGGGAAAGCTCGCGGCGAAACGATCGTTGCCGATCGCCTCCATGCTGACCTCGCGCCAATCGCGATCGCCGAGCGCGCGATGGCGCAACACGGCCGCGAGCTTCTCGTGCCCGTCGATGAGGATGTCGGCTTCGACGCGTACCGCTTCGCCCGCGCTGCGCTTGACCGGAAAGCGGCCGCCATCGACCGAAGGCGTGACGTTTTCGATCGCGATGCGCGGCGCCGCGATCGCGGCCTCTGCAGAAGCCCGCGTCGCCGTCTCGACCGAGCGCTTGCCACGCGCTTCGGGAATCGCGATGGAAGCGATGCGCCGGCCTTCGATGACGCGCACTTCACCAGCGTCGAGGCGCAATGTTTCGCGCGGATCGAGCGTGATCGGTGAATCGCCGGGTGCGCCGACTTCACGAAAATCGCCGAAGCCGCCCAACGCCGATGTCAGCGTTCCGGCGTGCATGCTCGCGCTGTCATCGACATGCGGGTTGACGATCACGAGCGCGACGCGATCGGCTGCGCGCAGGTCGGGGGCGTCGGCCCGAACGATCGCATTCAACGGCGCATCCGGCCCGCTCAACATGCGGACCGCGTCGGTGGGCATGAAGGCATTGCCGCGCTCGTCTCGATCAGCCAGCCAGCGATTGACGGCCCGGATCTCGTTCGAGCGATCGCGCTCCCAGGTCGATGCTGGCATCAGCAGGGCATCGCCCACCACAGCTGCAACCCAGAGTTGCTGGCGAAGTCGGCGCCCGTCGCGGCTCTGCGCGTCGTCTTCTGCATTGCCCCTGCCTGCGAGCGTGCGATCGGTCGCGTCGTGCCCGAAGGGATCGCTGGGGAAAGCGAGCTGCATCGTGCCTCGCTGGCGATTCTGCTCATCGATCAGCCATGCACTCTTGCCGTCCCACCACGCGAGCGAACTGCAAACGCCGTAGAAGCCGCTGTCGATCAATGCGCGTACGGTCGAAGCGGGCAGGCCAGGCGTCCACGCCACCCACTTCATCCCGTGTGCGTTGCCCGCGAGCAAGGATCGCCAGAACGGGGCCGGCAGGCGATCGGGGTCGCGACAGATGATGCCTGCCACGCCGGCTGCGGCGATTGCTTCGAATTCGCTGCGCCACTGGTCAAGCAGCGCATCGCGCGGCTCGATCGCGCCGAGCCGCGCGCGATGGGGGGGACGGCGCGGATCCAGCGCGTCTTCACTGTTCACGAGCCAGGGGTCGAGCAGAGGAACAGCACGTGCCGCGTAGTACGGCAAGCCCTCCGCATCGGGCGCGACCGCAAGCCACAGCGCGAGGCCGCGCTGGCCACACGCCTGCCCAACGGCATGCAGCGCCGATCGCGCAGTCGCGTCGGCGACCAGCACTGTGGTGAAGCCATCTGCAAGCGCACGATCGAGCGCGTCCGACCACGCCGCATCACTCATTTCCCCCTTTGCGGAATGGAAGCGAATCTCGGCAATGCGTGGATGCAAGCTGATTGTCCTGTGTCGTGGGAAGGGGGATGAAGCGGGTGCGAGACTGCCGAACCGCCAACTGCGAAAGGGCCGCGAGAGTGCAAGTTTCATCGCGTGCCGGTCGATGCATTTCTCGCAACTTCGCATTTGAACCGCGCCCCGCCGCCACCGCTATAGGCGCATGCCGGAGATGGTCTGCCGGCAAGCCACTGTCGAATGAGCGTGACCATGAAGCAAAGTTCCGATCGCGACTTTACCGCGCGGGCGAAGGTCTCAAGGTGCAGGGTCGGTCGCGATCCGCCCTTGTGCATGCGACGCGCGCTGGTTATACTCACGTCCCTAACGGCACCTCTTCGAGTCGAGTTTCAGCTTCCAGCTTGAGCTACGACGGAGAAAGTTCCAGGCCGAGGTGCGGACCCACAGCGATTGCAAGCAACGCCTAAGTCCACGCGGCACAAAGCAAGCGTTTTGAGCCTTGCGGCAATACGGGTCTGACAGACCCCGTGCCCCGCCAGTCGTTGGGGCCACCCCTGACCAGGTTTGAATTCAGGCAGCTCTTCGATCGGCGCATCCTGCCGATCGCGCGTCCATACAGGACTGGATGAACACAACCGAAGCACAAGTCGTCCTCGAGGCGGCGCTCCTGACTGCGAGCGAGCCGTTGGCGATGCCTGCGTTGCGCCGCCTGTTCGATGACGCGCTGGATGCCGACGCGATTCGCGGTTTGTTGACCGCGATCGGTGACGACTGGAACGAACGGGGCCTGGTCCTGACGGCAATCGCCAGCGGTTGGCGCTTTCAGACCCGGCCTTCGATGCGCAGTCATCTGGCGCGCCTGAATCCGGAAAGGCCGCAACGCTATTCGCGGGCCGTGATGGAAACCCTGGCGATCATCGCGTACCGGCAACCCGTCACGCGCGGCGACATCGAGGACATACGCGGCGTGACGGTTTCGACGCCGGTCATCAAGGCACTTGAAGAGCGCGGCTGGATCGATGCGATCGGCCACCGCGAAGTGCCGGGCCGTCCAGCGCTCTATGCGACCACCCGGTCTTTTCTCGACGATCTGGGCCTCACGGCCCTTTCCGAACTTCCTCCGCTTCCCCAACCCGGCGAACCCGATACGGCCGCCGTGCTCCTACAAGAGGTCATCGATTTTGCGCAGACTCCACCGACATTCCCCGCGCAATCCGCAGCGTAACGCGGCACAAAGCGCGGGCCAGGACGCGGGCCCGCAGGACGCGGGCCAGCCGCAAGGCGAGGCGCCGGCATCCGATGCTTCGTCCCGCGCCGCTGCACCCATCGACGCGCGCGCTGGCGCGGTAAACGGTTCCGCCAACGGCGCTGCGACCTCTGACGCAGGAAGCTCTGCCGAACAGATAGCCGACAGGTCGCCAGGCGCCGCCGAGGCGCGTCCGTCTGGTCCTGGTGGTCAGAGGAAAAATCGCAATCGACGCGGCAAGCCCGGGGGCGCGCAACCGAATCGTCCGCCCAATGTCGCGGCCGATGGACCAAGACCGGGACCAAGAACCGGACCGAAACCCGGGCCACGACAGTTACCCAAGCCGGGTCCGCGACCCCCGCGCGGCCTCGGTGCTCAGCGACCGGGCGGCGGGCAGGGCGCCCAGCGGAGCGCGACTCCCCGCATTGCGGCCACCGGAGAGCCGTGGCGTATCGAAGAATTGATCACGACCAGCGATGTGAGCGAAGAGCCGATCGATTTGGTCGCGGCACCCGAGCCGGCCGCAATGCCTGATGACCAGCCGGTTATTTCGGCAGCCGATGAGAACACGGAAGCACCGAACGGCGAGACTGATGACGCTGAATTCGGGCCGCCATCGGACGACCTCTACGAGGACGACTCCTACGACGCGCAATACGAAGCGGCGCTCGAGCACCAGCCCCCCGCCGGCTTCGTGAATGCAAACACGCCGATCGCGCGCGGTCCGCGTCCGTTCGCGCCTCGGCGTGCGGTCACCATCGACCCGGATGCCGACGCACCCAAGCTGCACAAGTTGCTGGCCGACGCCGGCCTCGGGTCGCGCCGCGAGATGGAAGAAATGATCGTGGCCGGACGCGTGTCGGTCAACGGCGAGCCCGCGCATATCGGTCAACGCATCGGTCCGACCGATCAGATCCGCATCAACGGCAAGCCGCTGCAGCGGCGGGTTGCCTCGCGTCCTGCGCGCGTGCTGCTCTATCACAAGCCGGCCGGCGAGATCGTGACCCATGACGATCCGCAGGGACGTCCGAGCGTCTTCGCCAAATTGCCGGTCGTGCAGTCGGCGAAATGGCTCGCGATCGGGCGCCTGGATTTCAACACCGAAGGCCTCTTGATCTTCACGACGTCGGGTGAGCTGGCCAATCGGCTCGCGCATCCGCGCTATGGATTCGAGCGCGAATACGCGGTGCGTCTCTTGGGCGAACTCGACGAAGCGGCGCGCACGCGCCTGCTCGAAGGGGTCAACCTGGCCGACGGTCCGGCACGATTCTCGACCATCGAATTCGCCGGCGGCGACGGCGCGAACCGCTGGTATCGCGTGGTGATCGGCGAAGGTCGCAACCGTGAAGTCCGTCGCATGTTCGAATCGGTGGGCCTGACGGTGAGCCGCCTGATTCGTATCCGCTACGGCGGTGTGCATCTGCCGCGTGCTCTGAGTCGCGGCCGTTGGGAAGAACTCGATCAGAACGTCGTCAGGCGCTGGTGCGTCGAACTCGGCATTGCCGCCAAGGGTGGTGAGCCGCCGGCAAGCAAGGGGCGCCGGCCGCAAGCGCCGCGAGCGATCGATCCTATGGATCAGTCCGTGGGTCAGCCGATGGCACATCCCGCGGGATCACACCGCGAGTCCGCACGCAAGCGCCCGCCGCGGCAGGGGCATCCCCGCAGTCCCGGCGGGATGCCCACCGACAATCGGCCGCCGCGGCCCTTCGCGGGTGCGGCCGGCAAGCCGCGCGGCAAGGGACGCCCCAACGGGGCGGGCGGCGCAGCACCGGGAAAGCCGCGCATCGATCCGACCGTGACGGCGCTTGGCGCATTCACCGAGGGGCCGAGGGGTTCGCGCACGGCGCGTCCGCAGGGAACCGGCTTCGGAAAGTCGCCTTTCGCAGGCGGCCCACGGCGTCGCCGCACGGGTTGAGCAACAGTCGTGCCACGGCTTGTTCGGAGTGCGCGCTGCTGGTACAATCCCATAGTTAATTAGCACAGTTATTCAGCCGCGCGGCTCGGATGGGGGTCCCGAACGATGGTGCCCGTTCCGTTTTGCGGGAGGTTGTTCGCGCCAGGCAGTCGGGTGGCGAAAAGTGGGCTTTCGAGCCCCTTTTTTTTTCCGTCGGCCGAATGCATGGTGTTGGTATTTGAATCGGGCGAAGGCAAGCTGGCAGCAGAGGAAGCAACAAAGGTGGCTAGTGATTCGGTCATAGAGCAAACCGTCGAAGGGATGGGCTACGAGCTCGTCGATGTCGAATGGGCCGGAGGCGGCGTGTTGCGGGTATTCATCGACAAACCCGAAGGCGTGCCCGAGGACGGATCGACTGAGGAAGGCGTGACGGTGGAGGACTGCGCGCAGGTCAGCGAACAATTGTCGCGCGTGCTCACAGTCGAGAACGTGAACTACGAGCGGCTCGAAATTTCATCGCCGGGGTTGGATCGTCCGTTGAAGAAGCGGGCCGATTTCGCGCGATTCGCCGGGTACGAGGCCTTCGTCAAGTTACGCAAATCGCCGAACGGTCAGGCGCGGGGCCGCAAGCAGTTTCAGGGAATCTTGCAGACCATAGCTCCGCCTGATGGCATTGCGGAGAGCGGCGCGGTGCGCAATATGGACCGCATCGGCATGGTGTTGGAAGGCAATGAAGGAACGCACGAGTTGCTCGAGTTTTCCTTCGACGAAGTGGAAAAGGCGCGGCTGGTACCGCGTATCGATTTCAGGAATGCAGGGAGTAAAAAGCGATGAGTCGGGAAATTCTGTTGTTGGTCGACGCGTTGGCGCGCGAGAAGAACGTGAGCAAGGAAGTCGTGTTCGGCGCGCTCGAACAGGCCCTGGCTGCCGCGACCAAGAAGCTGTTCCCCGGGGACGTGGACATTCGCGTCTCGGTCAATCGCGAGAACGGCGAGAACGAGGCCTTTCGTCGCTGGCAGGTCGTGCCCGACGAGGCGGGGCTCGAGTTCGCCGATCGTCAGGAGCTGCTGTCGGAAGCGCGCGAGCAGATTCCCGACATCGAACTCGACGAATACATCGAGGAGCAGCTCGATCCGGCCGAGTACGGTCGCCGCTTCGCGCAGGACACCAAGCAGACCATTCTGCAGAAGATCCGTGACGCCGAGCGCGAACAGATCCTCGCGGACTTCCTCGCGCGCGGCGAAGCGATCGTCACCGGCAGTGTCAAGCGCATGGACAAGGGCGACGCGATCGTCGAGGCCGGTCGCGTCGAAGCGCGCCTGAAGCGCGACCAGATGATCCCCAAGGAAAACCTGCGCGTGGGCGATCGGGTGCGCGCCTACGTGCTGCGCGTCGATCGCGAGGCGCGCGGGCCGCAGTTGATGCTCTCGCGCACGGCGCCCGAATTCATCGTCAAGCTGTTCGAGCTCGAAGTACCCGAGATCGAGCAGGGGCTGCTGCACATCAAGGCTGCGGCGCGCGATCCGGGCGTGCGCGCCAAGATCGCCGTGTTCACCACCGATCGCCGCATCGATCCGATCGGCACTTGCGTGGGCATGCGCGGCTCTCGCGTGCAGGCGGTGCGCAACGAGCTGGGCGGCGAGAACGTCGACATCGTGCTGTGGTCCGACGACCCCGCGCAATTCGTGATCGGCGCGCTTGCGCCGGCCAACGTGTCGTCGATCGTGGTCGATGAAGAGAAGCACAGCATGGATGTCGTGGTCGACGAGGAGAATCTCGCGATCGCGATCGGCCGCGCAGGACAGAACGTCCGCCTTGCGTCGGAATTGACGGGCTGGCAAATCAATCTGATGTCGGCTGAAGAATCCGCCGAGAAGAGCACCGCCGAAACCACGCATACGCGTCAGCTCTTCATCGACAAGCTCGACGTCGACGAAGAGGTTGCCGACATCCTCGTGCAGGAAGGCTTCGCGAGTCTCGAGGAAGTGGCTTACGTGCCGATCGCTGAGATGCTCGAGATTCCCGCGTTCGACGAGGACACGGTCAACGAGCTTCGCAACCGCGCGCGCAACGCATTGCTGACCGAGGCGATCGCCAACGAAGAGAAGATCGAGAAGACCAACGAGGACCTGTTGTCTCTCGATGGGATGGACCGCGAGCTCGCAGCCAAGCTCGCGGGCGGCAACGTGTTCACGCGCGAGGAATTGGCCGAGCTCGCAGTCGACGAGCTGACCGATCTGACCGGGGTCGACGAAGACCGCGCCAAGGCATTGATCATGAAAGCGCGAGAACACTGGTTTGCGTGAAGCGCCGAGTGATGACACCAATCTGCATGCAGATGAGCACAGCGCCGAACCGCGCAAAGACACCGAAAGAAACCGAGGACTGAATGGCAAGTAACAACGTCGCCCAATTCGCGCAGGAACTGAAGCTGCCCGCAAGCGTGCTTCTCGATCAGTTGCGCGCGGCCGGCGTGGCCAAGGAATCGCCTGAGGACGTCCTGTCGGAAACCGACAAGGCGCGCTTGCTCGACGCCCTTCGCCGCGCGCACGGCGCCGGCGATGCGCAGAAGAAGAAGATCACGCTGGTTCGCAAGCAGACCTCCGAGATCAAGCAGGCCGACGCTACCGGCAAGGCGCGGACCATTCAGGTCGAAGTGCGCAAGAAGCGCGTCTTCGTCAAGCGCGACGATGCGGTCGAGCCCGAGGTCGTCGCCACGCCAGCGCCTGCACCCGAGTTGATCGCGCCGGTGAGCATCATCGACGACAAGGAAAGACTGTTGCGCGAGGAAGAAGCGCAGCGCAGCGCCGCCTTTATCGCGCGCCAGGTTGCCGAAGCGCACGAGAAGCAGGAGCGCCTCGAATCCGAGCGCCTCGACGCAGAAGAGCGTGCGCGCGCCGAATCCGAAGAGCTCGCGCGTCGCAGCGCGTCGGCCACCGATCCGGCCGAAGCGGAGGCCGCGCGCGTGGCCGTAGCCGAAGCCGAACAGCGTGTCAAGGAAGAGGCCGATGTGCGTGACCGCGCACGGCGCGCCGTGGAAGCCGAAGTCGCGGGCATCAATCGCCTGATGACAGCGCCGGCCAAGCGGGTCGCGAAGGCGCCTGCACCGACGCCGATAGCTCCGGTCGTGGCGGCTGTGGTCGCCAAACCCGCGGCCGCGATTGCCGGGACCTTGCACAAGCCCGCCGCGCGGGCCGGTGCAACCACCGACAAGAAGGACGACAAGAAGGACAAGAAGTCGGTCAAGTCGGCCGCGCTTTCATCGACCTGGCAGGACGACGCGGCCAAGAAACGCGCGATCAAGACGCGTGGCGATTCATTCGGCGCCGGGTGGCGCGGCCCACGCGGTGGGGGTCGTCATCGTCACGCCGACGACCACGCGACGGCGAACTTCGCCGCACCCGCGGAGCCGATCGTCCGCGACGTGCATGTCCCCGAGACGATCACGGTGGCCGACCTCGCACACAAGATGGCGATCAAGGCATCCGAAGTCATCAAGCAGTTGATGAAGCTCGGCCAGATGGTCACGATCAACCAGGTCCTCGACCAGGAGACCGCGATGATCGTGATCGAGGAAATGGGCCACAAGGCCACCGCCGCCAAGCTCGACGATCCGGAGACGCTGTTCGCCGAAACCGGCGTGGGCGAAGTCGGTCCGTCGGAACCGCGCGCACCGGTCGTGACCGTGATGGGCCACGTGGATCACGGCAAGACCTCGCTGCTCGACAAGATCCGCACGACGCGCGTGGCGAGCGGCGAAGCCGGCGGCATCACGCAGCACATCGGCGCCTATCACGTCGAGACGCCGCGCGGGATGATCACCTTCCTCGATACGCCGGGCCACGAAGCCTTCACGGCGATGCGTGCGCGCGGCGCCAAGGCGACCGACATCGTGGTCCTGGTGGTGGCCGCCGACGACGGCGTGATGCCGCAGACCAAGGAAGCGATCGCGCATGCGCGCGCGGCGAAGGTGCCGATCGTGGTGGCGATCAACAAGATTGACAAGCCCGGTGCGAACCTCGATCGCGTGCGCCAGGAACTGGTGGCCGAGCAGGTGGTGCCGGAAGAATACGGCGGTGATTCGCCCTTCATTCCGGTGTCGGCCAAGAGCGGCGAAGGCATCGATGCGTTGCTCGAGCAGTTGCTGTTGCAAGCCGAAGTGCTGGAATTGCACGCCCCGATCGAAGCGCCCGCGCGCGGTCTCGTGATCGAAGCCAAGCTCGACAAGGGCAAGGGCCCGGTCGCGACCATCCTCGTGCAATCCGGAACGCTGAAGCGCGGCGACATCGTGCTGGCGGGCTCGTCGTTCGGTCGCGTGCGCGCGATGCTCGACGAAAACGGCAAGGTCGTCACGCAGGCGGGTCCGTCGATCCCGGTCGAGATTCAGGGCCTGACCGAAGTGCCGCAGGCCGGCGAAGAAGTCGCGGTGCTGGCCGACGAGCGCAAGGCACGCGAGATCGCGCTGTTCCGCCAGGGCAAGTTCCGCGACGTGAAGCTCGCGAGACAACAGGCGGCCAAGCTCGAGAACATGTTCGACCAGACCGGTGCGACGCAGTCGCTGGCGTTGATCGTCAAGGCCGACGTGCAGGGCTCGCAGGAGGCGCTGGTGCATGCGATGCATCAGTTGTCGACCGACGAGGTGCGCGTCGCGATCGTTCACACGGCCGTGGGCGGCATTACCGAATCGGACATCAACCTCGCGGCCGCGTCGAAGGCGGTGGTTATCGGCTTCAACGTGCGTGCCGATGCGCAGGCGCGCAAGCTGGCCGAATCGAACGGCGTCGACATCCGCTACTACAACATCATTTACGACGCGGTCGACGAAATCAAGGCGGCGATGGGCGGCATGCTCTCGCCCGAGAAGCGCGAAGAGCAGATCGGCCTGGTCGAGATTCGGCAGGTGTTCCGCATTCCGAAGGTCGGCGCGGTGGCGGGTTGCATGGTCACCGAAGGCGTGGTGCGTCGTGGCGCGATGGTTCGCCTGTTGCGTGAGAACGTCGTCACGTGGACCGGCGAACTCGATTCGTTGAAGCGCTTCAAGGACGACGTCAAGGAAGTGCGCGCCGGTTTCGAATGCGGCCTGTCGTTGAAGAACTTCGACGACATCAAGGAAGGCGATCAGCTCGAGATCTTCGAGGTGCAGGAAGTCGCGCGTACCTTGTAGCGCGCCCAGGCTGGGGATGACGCAGCATCTGCGTCGTCCCCGTCGTCACATCCAGCATGGCTCCTTCCATCGACTCGCGTGACGGGCGAGCCAGTCTCTGGCCGATCGTTTGCATCACTGCGCTCGCGACGGCGCTGCGGCTGTCCGTCATCGATCGCGATGCACTGTGGCTCGACGAGGGCTATTCGTGGTGGGACGCGCGTCAGTCGTTCGTGTCACTGTGGTCGTTGGTCCCGCAATGCGATCCGCATCCGCCGCTTTACTTCGCGCTGCTGCATGGATGGATCGCGCTGTTCGGCGACGGCACGATTGCAATCCGCGCGTTGTCGTCGGTGTTCGGCATAGCGACGGTCGTCGTGGTCTATCTCGCGGGGCGCGAACTCGATGCGGCGCGCGGCAGGTCGAATCACCTCATCGGCATCGGGAGTTTCGCCGCACTGCTGTTCGCGCTGACGCCTTTCCAGATCTATTTTTCGATCGAGGCGAGGCCCTACGCACTGCTGTGCTTCGGCGCGGCGCTGCTGACCTTGGGCGTCCTGAAGGTGGTCGGGTCGTGCGAAGTCATGGGCGCGAACGAACGCCCGGTGGGCGGTGCCCCGTTGGCGCGCTCTTGGTTCTCGCACCGCGTATCGGCGAGTGGCTGGTTGCTGATGGTCGCGGGCGGGGTGATTGTCGTGTGGACCAACAACACGGCAGTGCTGTTGCTCGGCGCGGTGAGTGTCGCATTCGTCGGCCTCTGGGTGTTCGATCGATCGACGCGCAAGACGGTCGTCCCGGTGATCGCGGCGGGTGCGATCGTTGCGCTGCTGTGGGCGCCCGACCTGCCTTTGCTGTTGTCGCAGTTGCGCGAAGTCTCGGACGATTTCTGGATCCCCGCGACAAGCCTGCGAGGGCTGACGTTCGAGTTGCACTACCTGGTCGGGCTCGATTCGATGGCCGCGACGTGGTGGATGGTGCTGGCGTTGGTCGTCGGGATCGCGTTGATCGGGCGACGAGTGGGCTGGCGAGTCGCGATCGTCGTCGCCGCACTCGCCATCCTGCCAGTGGTATTCAACGTCGCGATCAGCGTCTTGTTCAAATCGATCCTGATCTCGCGCGCCCTGATCGTCGCCGCGCCTGCGATCGCGCTCGCGCTCGCAGCGCTGGTGGTGCTCGTCAGACCGCCAGCATTGCGTCCCGTCGCCGCGTTCTGCTTGCTGGCGCTGCATCTGGTTGCAGTACTCGCGTTCCTGCGCGCAGACCACGTGAAGGAGCCGTGGAAGATGATCGCCTCACAGCTCGCGAGCATGGCTCCTGATGACATCGTCCTGGTGGTCCCGAACGAGATCGCCTTGCCGCTCGCGCACGAGGCGCAAGTCGAGAAGTTGAAGCTTCGCGTGCGCGGCATCCCGGCTGATTTTCCCGCCACGGGCATGCGGGTTCGCTATCCGTCAGGCAAGTGCGCCCCGTCGGTAGTCGGCCAGAATCTCGCTCCGCTGATGGCCAGCTTGCGCAGCGAGTCGGCGGTGGTCCTTTTGACCCGGCGCAACAACACCTATGATCCCGATGAGGCGATCGCAGGCGCGTTGCGTGGTGCAGGGTTCCGATTGCAGCACGACGATGTTTTTCAGCCCGGCGATCTGCGCGTGATGCGCTTCTCCCGAGCCCCATCAACCGAGTGAGTCCGCCGAGTGAGTCCGACATGAGCAGCAAACATTCGAAGGCGATTCCCAATCGCAACCTGCGCATCGCCTCGCAGATCGCGCGCGACCTCGCCGAGTTGATTCCGCGTGAAGTGCGCGATCCGCGCGCGCTGCTGATCACGATCACCGACGTCGAGCTGACCCCCGATTACGCGCACGCGAAAGTCTTTTTCACGACCCTGCGCGACGATGCCGAGGGCGCGCGCGAGGCACTGCAGGACAAGGCGGGCTGGCTGCACAGTCTGTTGTTCAAGAGGCTGCAGATACATACCGTGCCGATGCTGCATTTCGTGCACGACACCTCGGTCAAGACGGGCGCGGAGCTTTCGCAATTGATCGACGCCGCGAACGCTAAGCGCGCGGTCGACTGATGGGCGAGGGGGAGTCAACCCGTGAGCCGCCGCGTGAAGGGATACGCGGGATACGCGCGCGTAAGCAGCCGCGTGTGCCTCAACCACATATCGCGTGGCGCGCCGTGCATGGAGTGCTGTTGATCGACAAGCCCACGGGGATCACATCGACGGCCACGCTCGCGCGGGTTCGGCGTGCGCTGTGCGCGCAAAAGGGCGGCCATACCGGGACGCTCGATCCGATGGCGACGGGCCTCTTGCCGCTGTGCTTCGGCGAAGCGACCAAGTTCGCCTCCGACCTGCTCGACGCAGACAAGTCCTATGAAGCGACGATCCGCCTCGGGGTCGTGACCGATACCGGCGATGCGGACGGTAGGGTGCTGGAAGAACGCACGGTCGAAGTGACTCGCGCAGCGGTCGATCGCGCGCTCGCACGCTTTCGCGGACCGATCGCGCAGGTGCCGCCGATGCATTCGGCCTTGAAGCGTGACGGCAGGCCGCTCTACGAATACGCGCGGCAGGGCGTCACGGTCGAGCGCGCGGCGCGGCCGGTCACGATCCATCGACTCGAGGTGGTTGCGTTCGAAGGCACGTCATTAAGCATCGCAGTCGATTGCTCCAAGGGCACCTACATCCGTACCCTCGCAGAGGAGATCGGCGAAGCGCTCGGATGCGGTGGACATCTGGTTGCCCTGCGGCGCGTGCGAGCCGGATCGATGCATGTGGATGGCGCCATCGCGCTCGATGCCTTCGAGGCGCGTGCTACCGGCGAGCGCGATGCGATGCTGCTGCCGATCGATGCGCTGATCGCCAACCTGCCCGCGATCGAGCTCGACGCCGCACAGGCGCGGCGTTTCACCGAGGGTCAGCGTCTCGCGTGGCCCGATGCTTCGTACCAGGGTCGCGTGCGGGTCTATCGCGCGGCCAACACGACGACGCGCAAACCCGGCTCTCTGTTGGGAACGGCGCTGGTGGGCTTCGATGAACGCCTCGCACCGGTGCGGCTCGTCGCGCAATCCCCACAGCGTTCGCTCGAATCGCCGCCGCCGTCATAGTTGCGGCAGCGTCGAGGCGCATAAGTCGGGCTCGAAAGCATTGCGACTGCTATAATCTCCGGTTGCCCGAGAGGTAAGTCCGACGCGGATCACGCGTGCGGGGTTTGCCGCCTGCAGCCCTTACATCCTTGAATTTGCGAGCCCGTCATGCGCGGCACCGATAAGACCCGTTCCCTTCGTAATATCGCCATCATCGCGCACGTCGATCATGGCAAGACCACGCTGGTCGATCAGTTGCTGCGCCAATCCGGCACGTTTCGCGAAAACCAGTACATCGCCGAGCGCGTGATGGACTCGAACGATCTCGAAAAGGAACGCGGCATCACGATCCTCGCGAAGAATTGCGCGGTCGAATACGAAGGCACGCACATCAACATTGTCGACACGCCGGGTCACGCCGACTTCGGTGGCGAGGTCGAGCGCGTGTTGTCGATGGTCGACGGCGTGTTGCTGCTGGTGGATGCGGTCGAAGGCCCGATGCCGCAGACGCGCTTCGTCACCCGCAAGGCGCTCGCGCAAGGCTTGAAGCCGATCGTGGTCGTCAACAAGATCGATCGTCCGGGTGCGCGCCCCGACTTTGTCATCAACGCGACATTCGACCTGTTCGACAAGCTCGGCGCGACCGAAGATCAGCTCGATTTCCCGGTGGTCTATGCATCGGCGCTGAATGGCTACGCATTCACCGACATGAAGGACATGCCGACCTCGGCGCCGAACGTCAACGCACCCGTGCATCAGGGTGAAGCGATCGAACACGCCGAAGGCGGCGACGCCGGTCGCAACATGCGTCCTCTGTTCGACGCGATCCTCGCGCACGTGCCGGTGCGCGACGACAACTCCGATGGACCCTTGCAATTGCAGATCTCGTCGCTCGATTATTCGAGCTATGTCGGCAAGATCGGCATCGGCCGCATCAGCCGCGGCCGCGTCAGGCCGCTGCAGGATGTGGTCGTGATGAACGGCCCGGGCTCCGCGCCGATCAAGGCGCGCATCAACCAGGTGCTGACCTTTCATGGCCTCGATCGCACCATCACCGATGAAGCGGTGGCCGGCGATATCGTGTTGATCAACGGCATCGACGAACTGGGCATCGGCTGCACCGTGTGCGAGCCCGATGCACCCGATGCCTTGCCGCTGCTGCGTGTCGACGAGCCGACCCTGACGATGAATTTCTGCGTCAATACCTCGCCGTTGGCGGGTCGCGAAGGCAAGTTCATCACCAGCCGGCAGATCCGCGAGCGCCTGCAGCGCGAACTCAAGGCCAACGTCGCGCTGCGCGTTGCCGACACCGGCGACGAGACCATCTTCGAAGTGTCGGGCCGCGGTGAATTGCACCTGACGATCCTGGTCGAAACCATGCGGCGCGAAGGATTCGAGCTGGCCGTGTCGCGTCCGCGCGTGGTGCTCAAGGACGTCGACGGCGTCAAGCACGAGCCCTTCGAGTTGTTGACCGTCGATGTCGAGGAAGCCAATCAGGGCGCGGTCATGGAAGAGCTCGGACGTCGCCGCGGCGACCTGACCGACATGCAGTCCGACGCCAAGGGTCGCGTGCGGCTCGAGTACCGCGTTCCCGCGCGCGGCCTGATCGGCTTCCAGTCCGAGTTCATGACGCTCACGCGCGGCACGGGCTTGATGAGCCATATCTTCGACGACTACGCGCCGATCAAGGGCGGCGAGATGGCCGAGCGCCGCAACGGCGTATTGATCAGTCAGGACGATGGCGAGGCGGTGGCCTACGCGTTGTGGAAGCTGCAGGATCGCGGCCGCATGTTCACGGTGCCGGGTGATCCCGTCTATGAAGGCATGATCATCGGCATTCATTCACGCGACAACGACCTGGTCGTCAACCCGATCAAGGGCAAACAGTTGACCAACGTCCGGTCTTCCGGAACCGACGAAGCGGTACGCCTCATACCGCCGGTTCAGATGACGCTGGAATACGCCGTCGAATTCATCGCCGACGACGAACTCGTCGAGATCACGCCGCAGAGCATTCGCCTGCGCAAGCGTTATCTCAAGGAGCATGAGCGCAAGAAGGCCATGCGCGAAGCCGCGTAGTCCTGAACAAGTCGGACGCCCGTTCGACGTATTTCTGAAATCCTGGCGCGGCCTTGTGCGCGCTGGATTCAACTTCCGCCGCTCTTGCAGGCGCCTATAGCGCGCGGCTTCGCCTGTTCTTTGCGCGACGCTGATAGGCGGCCGACGCGATGAACGCGAGCGCGGCGACGATCGCCCAGACCATGATGGAATCCGCGCTGCGTGCAAGTGCGGCGTACGCGACGCCGGCGAGCGCGTAGAGTCCGAAGAGGAACAGCACCGCGCTGACGACGTGGATGCGGGTTTTTTCGAAGCTGACCATGATGTGGCTGCGCGCTGTCGTTACGTGCAGCGCAAGCGTTGGAGCCGCGCATTATCGCGCGGCCGGGGGGACGCTCGCCGTCCGACCGGATTCTTTGGAAATTATCCATTCGCGGAGTAAACTGAACAAATGTTCACTATTCGATTCGTCTCGCAAAGGTCGCTCGCCAGCGGACTCGCGTTGGCCATCGGGCTGTTCGCGGCAGCAGGTACGGCGCGCGAAGCAACTCCGTCATCGGGGGTCGCGAACAGGAACAGCAGCGCAGCCAATGCGGCCGTCAACGCCACCGACCGCCGGGCGATCGAGAAGGTGATACGCGAACAACTCGAAGCCTTCGGGCGCGACGATGCGAGGCGCGCGTTCGCATATGCCAGCACGGACATCCAACACATGTTTCGCACCGCCGACGACTTCATGCGCATGGTGCAGGACCACTATCAACCGGTCTATCGAGCGGGGTCGGTTCGTTTCATCCGCCTGGACGCGGTCGAGGGGCAATGGGTGCAGACGGTGCAACTGGTCGATGAAGAAGGGCACGTGTGGCGCGCGCTCTTCACGATGAAGCGCCAGGCCGACAAGGCGTGGAGGGTCGGCGGCTGCCAGCTCGTCTCCACGAATGCGGTCACGACTTGACGATGCGAAACCGAACGCCTGATGCTCGCGACGGGGCTATGGATGCGAAAGTCGATGACGCCGCGGTCGAGCAGCCACTCACCTTCCACCCGCGGCCCCGCAAGGGCCGCGGAGCGATTGCCAATGTGCGCGGGCGTTACGAAGTCGACAGGCGCGAGTCCTTCGACGACGGTTGGGACGGACTCGACGTCGCCATCGGGGAACAGCAGGGCGCGCCGCCGCTCAAGACCGTCGTTACCGAAGAACGCGCACGAAGCATCATCTCGAAGAACGATTCGCCCGATATCCCCTTCAGCCTTTCGCTGAACCCTTATCGTGGCTGCGAGCACGGCTGCATCTATTGTTTTGCGCGGCCCACGCACAGTTATTTTGGCCTGTCTCCCGGGCTCGACTTCGAATCGAAGCTGTTCGCCAAAGTCAACGCGGCCGAACTGTTGCTTCGCGAGCTCGCGAAGCCCTCGTACACGCCCGACGTGATCGCGGTGGGCGTGAACACCGATGCGTATCAACCGATCGAACGCGACCTGAAGATCACCCGTGCGGTGCTCGAGGTGCTGCACGAGGCTCGTAATCCATTCGGGATGATTACCAAGTCGTCGCTGATTGAACGCGACCTCGATCTGCTCGCGCCGCTGGCAGAACAACAGCTAGCCCGCGCATCGATCACGATCACGACGCTCGACCACGAACTGTCGAGAAAGCTCGAGCCGCGCGCCGCCAGTCCGGCGCGGAGGTTGCGCACCGTGCGCGCGCTTGTCGACGCGGGCGTACCGGTATCGGTCAACGTATCGCCGGTGATCCCGTTCATCACCGACAACGAGATGGAAAGTATCGTTGCCGCGGCTGCCGATGCGGGCGCGCACAGCGCCCACTTCATCATCCTCAGGCTGCCGTGGGAATTGAACGAGGTCTTCCAGCAATGGTTGCGTGCGCACTTCCCGCTGCGCGCCGAGCGCGTGATGAATCGCATTCGCGACCTGCGCGGCGGCAAGGACTACGACTCGCGCTTCGGCAAGCGCATGTCGGGCGAAGGCACCTGGGCCGAGCTGTTCGCGCAGCGCTTTCACGCGGCGTGTGCGCGGCATGGACTCAATCGCGGGCGCGGGGTCTTCGACACCACGCGATTCATCCGGCCGCTGTTGCCGCAGCCGCCGTCCCCGCAGCAGCGCCTGTTCGATTGAGCATCGCGGATCGCGTCAGACGATTGCGGTCGTCAGAACTCCGAACACGAAGCTCTCGCCTGCGCCGTAATAACGGCCCAGGCCGAACGAGATCATCGTCATCAACAGCACCATGCTGCCGAGCAGCGTCAATGCGGCGACGATGATCACCAGCCATCCCGAATGATTCTTTTCGGATGAGGCTGCGTTCCATTGCGCATCCCACTGTTCATCGGGTGTGAGCGCGAATCGCAGGGCTTCGATGAATCCAATGAACGTCGGAACCAGGGTCCACGCGAACAACGGATAGAGCCACGGCAGCAGTCGCTTCGTGCCGTGTAGATAGAAGCGATGCAGACCCAGCGTTCCGACCAGGGAGGCTAGCAGCGTCGCGATGGTCTTGTTCTTGAATCTCATGATTCTCGTTAATAGATCGCGCGCGATGGTCGTATGGCCGGTGCTTCAACGCGGCACGATCTCGAAGGCCAGCAACTGCGTCACCTGACCTCCATTGAAGTTGTCGTCGGACACCAGCACCAGCGTGCGGTGACCGTTGGCGAGCGTGGGGCCGAAGCATAAGCCCTCGAGGTTATCGATGACGATACCGAGCGTTGCGAAATCGAGCACGAGGCGTTTTCTCATCGGCGTGAATTCGCCAGCGTGCGCGGCGAGCGAAGCGATGCTCTTCACGTCGTTGGCAAGACTGGCATCGGCTTCGAACAGGCGAACGTGCCAACCGGCGCCGAGAGCGAATGCGCGCTCGAGCACGAGGAAGCGATTCGCGTCCAAGGCAAGAATTTCCGTCACGCCATTGATGGCGCGCAACGGCATCAACGCGTGCCCGGCAGGAATCGGATCGATCGGATAGGCGAGCTGCATCGCAAGCGGTCCGAAGCCATGCGAAGGCGCGCGGTCGTAACGCGAGAAGCGCGACCATGCGCCGTGGTCGGTCGCAGGCATGCTGCCGTCCTGGATCAATGGCCCCTCCATCGCGACCCATAGAGACTGCGCGTCGACCGATAGCGTCGCGCCTTCGAATACGCGATTGTCGCGCGGGCCGCGTGGCTCGACGGTCATGCGAAACATCGGATCGAGCGGCACCTCGGCGATATATCGGCCATCGAGCGACGACTGGCGAATGAAAGGCTCGGTCAATCGATCCGCACCGCGCGTCTTGCGGATCGTGCGCTCGCCTTCGCTCGTCCACCACAGCGTTTGCGTGAGGCGATCGAAGCGGATTGCCTCGGCGTCCGCCGCGCCTCCGCTGCCGAGAGACGGGTAGGGCGTGCCGTCGGCTTGAAGGAACGTGACGACAGTCTGCAAGCCCGCGTCCGAAAATCCGTGCTGGTCGATCTTCAGGCGCGCCGTGTAGTAGCGCGTTGGCGAAAAGACCGAGCGGTCGTCGCTGATCAGGTAGTAGAGATCGGACGCGGAGTCGTAATCGATTCCCGACAGGCCACCGACGATGGTGCCGCCGAATGGAAGGCGATGATCGAGTCGTCGCTCGCCGATCAAGCGAAGCGTGAAGTCGGCGCGAGCCGCTAAAGCCGAATCGAAGTGCGCGACCGCGCGATCGGCAATCGGCGCGCAGTTCGATAGAAAGCCAACACACACCAGCACGCAGAAAACGATCGGCCGACGCTTGCGGCGGTTGGGTACACCGCTCATGTCCGCGGGTCCGAAAAGTTAGCGGGCATTTGGCGGTACCAGCAGAGCGCGGGTGACTCGTTCGAAACCGACAATCATGCGTTCGGACTCGTCGCGTTCGGTGTTCCCGAACCCGGTTGGCTCTCCCTGGTCGGTTTCGGCGCACTACTGATGATTTCGGTTCTGCGCCGACGGAATCTGCCTCGCGGCTGAGGCAGGTCGCAGGTACGCCGGCGGTGGTCAACACCGACACCAAAAGCGCGGTCATTCGCGTCCGTAAAAGTGTCCAGCAGTTGCGGGACATTTTTAATTCGATCACTCGGCAGACTATTTGCACAGCCTGCGAACGCGGCTTTATTGCGATTGGTCGATTGCTCTACAGCGTCGCCAGCAATTGCTTCGATTCCTTCCCTTCGGCACTGTCCGGTGCCGTCTTGACGAGCGACTGCAAGGTCGTGCGCGCGGCGTCCTTGCGACCTTCCTTGATCTGCGCCTTTGCAAGATGCAACGCGATGTCGCGCTGCGCAGGGGCTGCCGCGCTTGCTTTCTCGAGCAGGTCGAGGCCGCGCTTGGTCTGGCCTTGCTCGACCAGCATCCATCCGAGCGTGTCGGATACCGCGGGATTGCCCGGTGCGATCGTGTTGGCTTTTTCGGCGATGCTCAGAGCCTGCGGATCCTTTTGCTGCCAGAGCGCCCACGCCAGGTTGTTCATCAGGATGGGGTCATTGGGCTGGCCTTCGAGCACCACGCGATAGCTCTGAGCCGCGCGCGTGTAGTCCTTCGCGCGCAGCGCGACATCGGCATCGAAGAGGCGCACTGCAATGTCCTTCGGATGGCTCTTCAACCAGTCGGCGATGAAGGTGTCGGCTTCGGCTCGCTTGCCCGCGAGCGCGAGCGATGTGTAGGACTTCACCACCAGGCCGGCTGTGGGCGCCTGCGCGAGAACCCTGCGGTAGGTCGTGGCGGCTTCGCCATACTGTTTCATCGCGAACTTGACGTCGCCATCGAGCTCGGGAACGGCCGGGGACTTCGGTGCCTGCTGCTTGATGCTCGCAAGCAATCGCGCCGCCTCCTCGTTCTTGCCGGCGCGGAGCATCGTGCCGACCATCGCGGTCTGCGCCTCGAACGAATCGGGCCTGATCTTGAGCGCGTTGCCGAACGACTGCAGGGCGGCTTCGCTCTGTCCGGCGTTCACTTGCGCCTGGCCGAGCTTGACCTGGTATTCGAGCGACTCGGGATTCAGCCCCACGAGTTTCCGGTAAGCCGCAACGGCCTGGTCGCCACTACCGGTTTGCATCATCAGTTGGCCGACCATGTCCAGATAACGCGGGTTGTCGGGCGACGAGGCGAGGGCGTCCTGCGCCGTGCTGAGCCCCTGCTTGGGATCGCCCTTGCTGATGTAATAGCCCACCAGCGCCGCTACCGCCTGTTCCGAATTCGGGTTGGTTCGCTTGGCTTCCTTCAACAATCCCAGCGTGGCCTCGTCGCTTGCTCCACTGCTGTTTTCCAATTGGGCGAGCGCGAGCAGCCCCGACAGATTGCCGGGCTCCTTCGCCAGCAAGTCCTTGTAGCGCTTGCGCGCGCCGTCGACGTTCTTGTCACGCAGGTCGAGGCCGGCAAGATTGGCGATCGCGGGGAAGTAGGTCGGTTGCAACTGCAACGATTTCTCGAGTGCCTTGCGCGCCGACGCGAAATCGTTCTTGCCCATGTCGATCGCTGCGCGCAGGTTGTAGGTCAGGGGGCTGGCCGGTTGACGTTTCTCCAGTGTCTTCCACGCCGTGAGCGCCTGATCGAATTGGCGCCGCTGGATGTGGGCAAGGATCAGCGCGACATCGGGATTCGCGTTGCCGGTGCTGATCTTGGACGCTGCTTCGAGCTCCGCAAATCCGGCGGCCGCATCGCCGCGCGCGAACTGAACGGCAGCGCTCTGCGTTCTCACATTGGGGTCGTTCGGGCTGAGCTTGGCTGCCTGCTCGAACGAGCGCGATGCGGCCTTGAAGTCGCCTTTCTGCAGCGCGACTTCGCCCGAGAGACTGACCAGCGCTGCATCGTTGGGCGCGGCCGCCAGGGCCGGTTGCAGGATCTCGTCAGCCTTCTGCGGCTGGCGTTGACGCAGGTAGAGGCTGGCCAGCAGCTTGCGCGCATAGACGTTGTTGGGCGAGACCTTGAGCGCGTCGCGCAAATGCTGTTCGGCTTGCGCGGGCTGATTGGTCACCGTTGCGATCGCGCCGGCCAGCAGTTGTGCGGCGCCGTTGCTCGGCAACGCGGCCAGCGACAGCGTGATCGCATCATGTGCCTTGGTGAAGTCCTTCTTGTTGAAGGCGATCAACGCCTCGAGATAGGTGACGCCCGGATGACGAGGCGACAGCTTCTTGAGTTCGTCGACCTGTTGCTGGGCGAGATCGGTCTGGTTGTCGCCGATGTAGGTGCCGGCCAGATTGAGTCGCGCGATGAAGTTGCGCGGATCTTCCTTGAGCGCTGCCTCATATGAGGAAATCGCATCCTTGGCCTTGCTTTGGGCGCGCGCGATATCGCCCTTGAGCAAGAGGCCCTCGACCTGTTTCGGATTCTTCGAGAGAACCTGATCGACCTCCGCGCTCGCACCGGCCAGATCTCCGCGCGCGGCTTTCACCCGCGCATCGCCGAGAACGGCTGCGGGAAAGCCGGGAACGAATTTTTGTGCTGATGCGAATGCGGCCATCGCGTCATCGGTCTTGCCCAGGCCGAATTGCGCGATGCCGAGCAAGGACTGCAGTTCCGCGTTCGCCGTCGGCGATTTCACCGTAGTCGTGGAGACCTGCTTGACGATCTTTTCCAACTGCCCCTGGAGCATCTGGCTCTTGATCAATAGCGGGACGGCCTGGTCGGGATCGTATTTCTGATCGTAGGCCTTCTGCAGTTCGATCTCGGCATTCTTCGGATCGCCTTGCTCGAGCAGTTCGCGACCCAACAGGAAGCGCGCCTCGGGCGACTGGGAATTGCCTTGCAACGCATTCTTGAGTTCGATGACCGCGCCGCGGTGATCGTTCTTCGCGGCAAGCTCCTTCGCACGCGCTAGATGATCCTGCGAATTGTCGCGACTGCACGCAACCAGAAAGATGCTTGCCACTGCGCACGACGTGACGCATGCCGCGAGTTTCGAATGTTTGACCGCCTGTTGCTGATCCATCCTGGTCCGTCTCCCCTGATTTTTCTTGTCGCGGGACCCCGGCTCCGGTCCCGATGAAACTGCTTCAAGTCTCAATGATTGACACTTCAACGTGTGGCCTAACCGCAGCTCGCCCCACCGTCACCTGATCCCGAAACGCCGCATGAGGTCGTACAGCGTCGGCCGGCTGATGCCCAGCATCTCGGCCGCGCGCGCGATGTTGCCGTCGACCTTGCCGAGCACTTGCATCACCGCTCCGCGCTCGGCATCGTCGCGCACCTGGCGCAGGTTGAATATCTTCGGCTCTGCGCCTTCCAGGTCGAGCCCGAGGTCGTCGGCGCCGATGAATTGACCGTCGGCCATGATCACGGCGCGCTTCATGCAGTTCTCGATTTCTCGCACGTTGCCCGGCCACGCGTAGGCGTCGATTACCGCGAGCGCGTCGTCGGAAAGCATCGCCGGTTTCTTGTTCTGCGCCTGGCCGAAGCGCTGCGCGAACGCACGTGCGAGCAACGACGCATCGCCGTGACGCGCACGCAGCGGCGGAATGTCGACCACGATTTCCGAGAGCCGATAGAACAAGTCCTCGCGGAATCGTCCTTCCTTCATCAGCTCCTTCAGGTTCTGGTGGGTAGCACAGACGATGCGCACATCGACCGGAATCTCCTCGCGCCCGCCGACACGCTCGACCACACGCTCCTGGAGGAAGCGCAACAGCTTGGCCTGCAAGGCGCCGGGGAGATCGCCGATTTCGTCGAGGAAGAGGGTGCCGCCGTCGGCGTATTCGATCTTGCCGCGGGTCTGCTTGGCCGCGCCCGTGAACGCACCGCGCTCGTAGCCGAACAGTTCGCTCTCGAGCAGGTTCTCGGGAATCGCAGCGCAATTGAGCGCGACGAAACGCTTGTCGCGGCGGTTGGACAAATCGTGCAGGCCGCGCGCGAGCAACTCCTTGCCGGTGCCGCTGTCGCCCAGCAACAGTACCGTTACGTCGGAGGGCGCGAGCCGTTCTATGTTGCGACAGATGCGCAGCATCGCCGGGTCGCGCGTCAACAGTCCGGCCAGCGGCAACTGCATGTTGACGCTCTGGAGCAGGCGATTTTCGCGCTGCAGGCCGGCGAGCCGGAACGCGCGTTCTATCACCAGCGCGAGCAGGTCGGGCTCGAACGGCTTGGTATAGAAATCGTAGGCGCCCAGGCCGATCGCCTTGACCGCGTTGGTGCGATCGTTCTGGCCGGTGATCATGATGATCTTGGTGTCGGGCGCGGCCGAGAGCATCTCGGCGAGCAGCGCGAAGCCCTCGGATGTACTGTCGGGATCGGGCGGCAGGCCGAGGTCCATCGTCACCACCGCCGGTTCATGGCGTCTCAATTGCGCCATCGCCGAAGTGCGGTCTTCGGCGACGATGACGTTGTATTGATCGAAGCTCCAGCGCATCTGTTTCTGAATGCCCGGATCGTCTTCGACGACCAGCAAGGTCGGCTTGACGTCGTCCTCTTTCGCCTTGGACGGTGCGCTTAGCGATTCCACAATGCTTGCGTTGCTCATACAGGTTCTTCCAGGGTCAGGCGGTGGCTGCAGGCCTGAGCAGGGGCAGCGAGATTGAAAAACGGGTGCCTTCGGTTTCGCGGCTCTCGACATCCAGCCGTCCACCCAATTCGCGGATGTATTCCCGGCTTTCGTAGATGCCGATGCCCATCCCGTTTTTCTTGGTCGATTCGAAGGGCTTGAACAACCGCGACCGGATGAAGTCTTCGCTCATTCCGACCCCGGTGTCCTGGACTTCGATTATTGCAGACTCGTCCTTCGCGCGAACATGAACTTCGATGCAACCGCCTGCAGGTGTCGCTTCGGCGGCATTCTGCAGCAGGTGGCCGACCACGCGGTCGAGCCGGTCGCGGTGCGCGAGCGTGCGAATGCCGGGCGCATCGACGTGCACGGTAGGCCGCGGCACGAGCGGCGACTTGGCTTTCAACGCCGACAGCACAACGTCCTGCAGGTCGACCGGTGTCGGTTCGTCGTCGGGCGTGGAGCCCGCGCGCAGTTGCATCAAGAGGCGCTTCATCTTGTCCACGGCGTTATTGACCGTGTCGAGCATGTCGTCCTGGAACTCGGGATTGTCGCGGTGCCGCGCCGCGTTGGTCATCAACAGAGACAGTTGCGCGACCAGGTTCTTCAAATCGTGCACGACGAAAGCCGACATGCGATTGAAGGACTCGAACTGACGCGCGACCAGCAGCGCGCGATTCGCCTGCAGTTGCGCGAGCGTGCTCGCGACCTGGCGGCCCGCGGTCTTCAGCAGATCGTTGACTTCCCAATTGATGTTGATCTTGGTTCGCGCGGGCAGCAGCACCATGAAACCGAACAATTCGTCGTGCAACATCAGCGGAATCACCAGCCACGCGTCTTCGTCGCCGCTCAACCAGTCGGGCAGGTGCAGGTCGCCGTAGATCGGGCGCGTCGCTCGATATTCATCGAGGTTGATCACCCACTCCTTTTCCTGCAGAAAGCTTGCGAGCGCGCCGTCCTGCGGCTCGATCCCGTCTGACAGGAGCGGAGCTTCCCAACTGGCGATACGCTGGTAGCGCGGCGCATCCTGCTTGATCCACAGCGCACCGCCGCGCGCCTCGACCAGGCTCGCCACGGCGCGCACCGCGCGAGCACCGAAGTCTTCGTCCTGGCCTTGCTCGGTCAGTTCGCGCGTGATGCGCAGCCACTCTTCGCGATAGTCGTAGCGATAGCTGAAGAAATTCTTGTTGATGAACACCTTCAGGCGCGCGCGTATCGATCCCGAGACGACGATCAGGCCGAGCCCCATCAGGCCCGCGAAGATCACGGTCGTCTGCAGCACGCCGCCCCAGGTGCCACCGAAGAAGCGGATGTAGTAACCCGCAGCCGAGACGATCAACAGGTAGGTGCCTGCGCTCAGCAACGCCGTCGATTGAAACACCATGCGCCGCGAGACCGCGATGTCGAGCGACCACTGCGGATTGCGGGCCGCCGAGACGGCGACCAGCGGAATGATCAGCACATTGATGAAGCCTCGCGCAGCCCACAGCTCGATATCGATCTGGCGAAACAGCATCGCGTTGGCGTAGGTCGCGAGGTCGTAGGCGAACAGACCGCCGACGCCGAGGCAAAAGAACTTGATGCTCCAGCGATCGTCCTGGTCGGTGCTGCGATACACCTGTTCGATCAGCATCAACGCGACGATCGACACCAGTACGCGCGAGCCGAAATAGATCGAGGGTGTCAGCACCGGCAGCGATGCCAGCCGCGCCAGTTCGAGCACCAGGCTGAATGCGACCACTGCAACCCCGACCCAGAGCAACGGCGGCATGCGCTTGGCCAACGGGAGCATGCGCAATGTCGATCCCGACGCCGTTGCGGCAGCGTTCGCGGCAGGCGCACTTGCCGCCGGCGCGCACAACAACACGCCGATGAACGCGAACCAGGTCGCGTTGCGAACCATTTCCAGGAGGCTGGCGAGATTGCGTGCCACCTCGACGTTGGCGATGCCGGCGCCGACTGCTGCAGCCCACAACATGCTGGCCATCGCGGCAACCGCGAGCAGCACGCCCGAGAGCGCGCGCAGATTGCGCCCCCGCCATGAAACGAACAGCAGCGTCCCAAGCAGCGCATAGCCCGCAGCCGCGGCCGCGTAGCCCCAGAAGCTCCACTGGGCGATGGTTTGGATTGCAGCGCTGTCCACGTTGTGCCTAGCGCGCGCCCTTGCCCCACAGGACCACCTCGACCGTCTCGACCAGAATCAACAGGTCGAGGAAGAGCGAGTGGTTCTTGACGTAATAGAGGTCGTATTGCAGTTTCTGCGAAGCATCCTGCAGCGACGCGCCGTACGGATAGCGCACTTGCGCCCAGCCGGTGATGCCCGGCTTGACGCTGTGCCTGGCGGCATAGAAGGGGATTTCCTGAACGAGCTGGCGCACGAAGAAGGGACGTTCCGGGCGCGGTCCGACGAAACTCATTTCACCACGCAGGACGTTGATGATCTGCGGCAACTCGTCGATGCGCGTGCGGCGAATGAAGCGTCCGATGCGGGTGATGCGGTTGTCGTTGGAGATGGCCCACTTGGGCTTGCCGTCGCGTTCGGCATCGTGGCGCATGCTGCGGAACTTGAGGATCTCGAAGACCCGCCCGCCCTGGCCGACACGCTCCTGGCGATAGAAGATCGGACCGCCACCTTCGAGGCGAATCAACAACGCGGTGACGACGATCACCGGCAGGGTGAACAGCAACAGCAAACCGCTGGCGACGACGTCGAAGAGGCGCTTGACCGTCTCACGGATCAATCCTTGCCGGCAGCCCTCTCCGAACACCAGCCAGCTCGCCTTGAGGCTGTCGAGGCGGATCTGGCCGAGCTCGCGCTCGAAGAACGATTGCAGGTCGGTGATCTGCACGCCGCGCAGCTTGCAGTCGAGCAACTGGCTGACGGGCAGGGCGCCGCCGCGCTGCTCGCGCATCGCGATGATGATTTCGTGGACGCCGAACTGATTGGCGGCTTCGCTCACCGACATCGTGATCGGAAGAATGTTGACGCCCGACACGGCGACGTCGGCCGTCGTCAGCGGATGAACGCCGACGACCTCGATCGCGTCCCGATGACCGTTGCGCGAAACCAGCTCGAGGATCGCGCGCGCCTGCTCCCCGGCGCCCAGGATCAATACCTTTTTCTTGATGAGGCCGAACGCGGTCCATCGAAAGAACACCGTGCGGACGATCAGGATGGCGCCGAATGCAAAAGTGGCGGTGTACGCGAACACGCCGCGGCCGATATAGGTATTGGGAAAAAGATAGAAGACCACGCTCATCAATGCGCTGCCGGCAGCGAACGCGATGATGGTGCGGTTGAGGATGGCCACGAACGATTCCGGACGTTCGTCCTGGTAGAGGCCGAGAGCGGCCATCACCACGATCATGAAGAAGGCGAACAGGATCGCCTCGGGCATGAACAGCGCTTCGGTGTCGAACGGGACCGGCGACAAGCGCACGGCCACGCCCGCGAGGCTCGCTGCGAACAGGAGCACGCTTTCGATCAGGACCAGCAACACGATGCGAATCGAGATGTAGTGGCTGAATACGCGGATCATCGAAACATCCAGTTATGCCTTGCGCAGCCGCCTGTTGTATGCGGCGTTTGATCGGCGCATGTGCGTCGTCCCCGTTGGCGGAGCGTTGCAACGATATCCCGCAGCGCTCGACCACAATGCGCTGGGGATGACGTACAAGAAGCGTGCCTGCTCACTGCGCTCGGGACTCGGTCGGGGCGTTGCGCGACGCGCCCCGTCTTTGAAGGCCTTGCACGAACGCGGAATCAAGTACGGCGACCGAGCGCCGATGCCCGTCAGGGAGGCAACGCGACGCGCATTTTAGGGATGGATCTGTCAAAAAACGTCAGTAAATGACGCGCAGCATCCAGAAAACCCGCGTCCATTCTGCGAGTTTTGCCGGGATATTTGGTGGCAACTTCCCACGGTAGTCGGGGTGACTCGCCTAGTGGCGGAGCGCGCTCGATGCCAGTCTGTCGAGGCTGACTGGCGCGCGTAAGTCCTGCCGGCATGCCTCTTCTCGCAAGGCAACGATGGCTGGCGCGTGAATTGACGACCGCCTGGAAACCGATGCGCGCGACCCCTATGCCACGGCTGCGTTCGATCGACTTCCCTCCGAGACGAGGTCAGCGGATGGTGCGATCGAGCGCTCGGCACACTTGTTGCTCAATTAGGACCTTAGCCACGCGGTAGTCGATGCTGCAACAACTCACAATCGCGCAATATCGCTTTGCTAGAATCGTCGCCCCGGCCTTGGCCATTCGCGCGCCAGCAGAGTGGTTCGTGAACCGAGGCGCAGCTTCCAAGCAATTTAATCTTCAAGAGGGAGAGTGGGCCATGCCGCAACTCAATTCGTGCTCCGCGTTTTCGCACAGCACTCCGAGCTCCGCGTTTTCGCACAGCACTCCGAGCTCCGCGTTTTCATCACGGTTTCGTCGTGCGGCACTGTTGCTGTTGACAGCCATGCTCGGTATCGCGGCGTCCGGCTGCGCAAGCAAGTTTCCGCCCGCTCCGCAGCAGGCTGCCTCCAATGCCGATTACAGTTACCTGATCGGGCCGGGCGACAACCTCAACATCGTCATCTGGCGAAATCCGGAACTTTCGACCACTGTTCCGGTTCGACCCGACGGCATGATCACGACGCCGCTGGTCGAAGACATCAAGTCGACCAACAAGACGCCGACGCAACTCGCACGTGAAATCGAAAAGGCGCTGACCAAATACATTCAGGATCCGATCGTCACGATCATCGTGACCGGCTTCGTGGGACCTTACAGCGAGCAGATTCGTATCGTCGGCCAGGCCGCGCGTCCGCAGACCCTGCCGTATCGCCAGAACATGTCGCTGCTCGACGTGATGATCGCGGTCGGCGGCGTGACCGATTTCGCGGCCGGCAATCGCGCAACCATCCTTCGCACCCGCGAAGGCAATACCCAATACCGCGTGCGCCTGAACGACCTGCTGCAAAAGGGCGATGTCAGCGCCAACGTCGAGATGCGCCCGGGCGACGTGCTGATCATTCCCGAAAGCTACTTCTAATCAAACGATGACCGGCGCGGCTCGCCCGCCGCCGGCAGTCCGCCTCTCCCTCTGAACGCTACATCGCGAGAACTGCAATGAACGAGATCGTCGAACAATTTCGCCGCGCCGTCCGAGACGTCTGGCTACACCGGTGGATAGGTCTGATCGCCGCGTGGCTGATCGTCGTGGTCGGCGCGGTGGCGGTGTACCTGATGCCCGACCAGTACGAAGCCTCCGCGCGCGTCTATGTCGATACGCAATCGGTGCTCAAGCCCCTGATGTCGGGCCTGACGGTCGAGCCCAATCTCGATCAGCAGATCGCGATGATGAGCCGCACGCTGATCAGCCGGCCCAACATCGAGAAGGTCGTCGGCATGTCCGACCTGAACCTCGCAGCCAAGACCAGCGATCAGACCGAGTCCCAGATCGATTACCTGACGCGGTCGATCGAGATGCGCAGCAGCGGCGGCATCAACCTCTACACGATTGCGTTTCGCAACTCGAATCCCGATTCGGCACGCAAGGTGGTTCAGTCGCTGTTGACGATCTTCGTCGAATCGAACCTCGGCAACAAGCGCAAGGACTCCGACACGGCGCGCCGCTTCATCGACGACCAGATCAAGTCCTACGAGCAGAAGCTGACGCAGGCCGAGAACGCGCTCAAGGAATTCAAGATCAACAACCTCGGGACGATGTCGGGCAAGGACTACTTCACGCAGATGACCGAAGCGGGGAACGAACTCGCCGCCGCCAAGCTGCAACTGGAAGAAGCCGAGAACGGTCGCAATGCGATGCGTCGCCAGATGACCGGCGAAGATCCGGTGATCCTCGGTGGTGGTGACGCGCAATCGGGCTCGGTCCCCGAGATCGATTCGCGCATCGCTTCGCTCAAGCAGAAGCTCGACGAGATGCGCCTGCATTTCACCGATGCCTATCCCGATATCGTCGCCACCAAACGCATCATCGGCGAGCTTGAGCAGCAGAAGACGGCCGACCTCGCAGCGCGCGGCAAGGCGTCGCCGGGCCGCTCGCCGCTCGCCGGAAACCCGGTCTATCAGCAATTGCAGGTGCAGCTCGCGCAGTCGGAATCCGAAGTTGCGGGCCTGCAGACACGGGTGGCGAATTACGAAGCGCGCTACAACCGCCTCAAGGCCGCCGCCAACAACGTGCCCAAGATCGAGGCCGATCTGCAGCAGCTCAACCGCGACTACGAAGTCAACAAGGCCAATTACGAGAAGCTGATCGGACGTCGCGAATCGGCGCAGATGTCGAGCGACATGGACGCCTCTGCGGGGCTGGTCGAATTCCGCGTGATCGATCCGCCGCGCGTCTCGCCGCGTCCGGTCGCACCGAACCGCGTGTTGCTGATCTCCATGGTGTTTCTCGGCGCGCTTGCCGGCGGCGTCGGCGTCGCCTTCCTGATGGGGCAGATTCGTCCGACCTTCTCGGATCGCAAGTCGCTGCGCGATATTTCGGGGCTGCCCATCCTGGGTACGGTCACCATGATCTGGACCGAGACGCAGGTGCGCACGCGCAGGACAAAGCTGGTGTGGTTTGTGGTCGGAGCGGTCGGACTCGTATCTCTATACGGCGCCGGTCTCGCATTTTTCCTCGCGCGTTCGTACGCGGCTTAGGGAGAGCAACGTGAGTCTCATCGAACGCGCTGTCAAGCGCATGGACGAAAGCCCGGCGCCGGCAATGCGCAACCACGCGCAGCCGGTTGAGGACGCAGCGATCGCAGCCGACGCCGGCGTGGTCGAAGCGCATCGTCAGCGCGCGCATCCGGCGCTGCATCCGATTACGCAACCCGGTGCACTACCGGTCGCGCATCCGGCCACGCCGATCGAGCCGACATTGCGGGAGCCGCGCATTCACGAGCCCGTCATGCGCGAGAGCGCCGATCCTATGCTGGCCGATGACGATTGGTCGGCCCCGATCGGAATTCCGCGATCGGATGCATTCGGGGATGACGCTGCCGACGATTTCGCGGCCGACAGGCCGGCTGTAATTCGCAGCAAGAGCGTCACGATCGATCTGGAGCGATTGCGCGAAGGCGGCATGATCGCGCCCGACAGCGACAAGACGCCGTTGGCCGAAGAGTTTCGCGTGATCAAGCGTCCTCTGCTCAAGAACGCCTTCGGCGGTGGGGCGAAGATCCGCAACGGCAATCTCGTGATGGTCACCAGCGCCTTCCCGCGCGAAGGCAAGAGCTTCTGCGCAATCAACCTCGCGATGAGCATCGCGATGGAGCGCGATCGCACCGTGCTGCTGGTCGATGCCGATGTGGCGCGCCCATCGATTCCGCAGAAGTTCGGCATTGCGCCCGACATCGGCCTGATGGACGTGCTGCTCGATTCGCACGTCAGCTTGTCCGACGCGATCGTGCGGACCAATGTCAACAAGCTAGCGCTGCTGCCCGCAGGCCGGCCGCATCGTCAGGCGACCGAGTTGCTCGCGAGTGAGGCGATGGCCGCGTTGCTCGCGGAATTGAGCGAGCGGTATTCGGACCGCATCGTGATTTTCGATTCGCCGCCCCTCCTGGTGACGACCGAAGCGCGCACGCTGGCGGCCAACATGGGACAGATCGTGATGGTGGTCGAGTCCGAGAACACCACGCACGAGGCCTTGCGCGAAGCGCTCTCCACGATCGAATCGTGCGAGATCGTGGGCATGGTGCTCAACAAGGGTCGACGTTCCAATCCGGGTGACAGCTACGGCTACTATGGCTATTGAAGAACGGTGGCATCGGCAGGGTCGTGCGGAAGCGTCGCCCGGGTTACCGTTGAAACTGTTGTCTCTCGCGGTCCTCGCCGCCGGGCTCGCGTTGATCGGCGAGGACGTGAGCGCGCAGATCCAAGCTGCGGGCAATGCCGGGGCGCCGCGCGATCCGTGGCGCCTGACGTCTTCGCTGAGGATCGAAGAGACGTACTCGGACAACGTCAACCTTGCGCCGCAGGGAAGCGAGCGTTCGGAGTTCGTCACCAGCATCAGCCCGGCGCTGCGACTGACGCGCTATGGCTCGCGTTTGAACGTCGGCCTGACCTATCAGCCGCAATTCCTCTACTACGCGCGCGGGACCAACGGCTCGACCTTGCGCAACTATCTGGACGCGACCGCGAAGGCGACGGTGGTGGACAACCTGCTGTTCTTCGATGCACGTGCGGCGGTGTCGCAGCAGAACGTTTCGCCCTTCGGCACTCTGGCCGCGAACTCGGTCAACGGCTCGAGCAATCGTGTCGAGTCGAGAACCTATTCGTTCGGCCCCACGCTGCGTTCGCGTTTCGGCAATGACCTCAGCTACAACGCGGGCTATCGATACACCGGCTCGAGTTACGACAGCACTGCGCTTGGGACCAGCCATACCAGCGAGATCTTCGGCAGCATCCAGAGCGGCACGTCGTTTCGCGATCTCGGTGGCGGGCTGACCTACAACCGCTCCGATCAAAGCTATGGCGGCTCGAACGAGATCATCACCGAGAACGCCGGCGCCAATCTGACCTATGTGCTCACGTCGACGGTTCATTTGCGAGGCGGTATCGGTTACGACCGCAACCGCTACCCGGCATTTCCGGAAAACGATCTCTCGGGCCTCTCCTACTTCGGCGGCTTCGATTGGAATCCTTCGCACCACACCCAAGTTAGCGCGCAGGTCGGCCATCGTTATTTCGGCCCCACGGCCAACATTTCGCTGCGCGAAAGCACCGCCCACACGTCGCTGAGCGTGAGCTACACCCGCGACCAGACCACCTCGTCGGCCTCTGGTCTGGGCCTGGTCACCAATCCGCAATACGCGTTGGTCGATCAATTGCTGCTCGGCGCGTTCCCCGATCCGGTGCTGCGTGCGCAGGCGGTCACCGGCATTCTTTCGCGCGCGGGCCTGCCGACGTCGCAGTTCGGAACGACTGGCTTCGTGTCGAACCAGCTCTATGTGCAGAAGCGTTTTGACATCACGCTCGTGCTCCTGGGATTGCGAAACACCGTATCGCTGAACGCCTATCGCAGCGATTCGCAGGCGCTGTCGAATCTTTCCTTCGGCACCGACATTTTCAACCAGTCGTCGCGTTTTCGGCAGACCGGATATTCGGTCAACTGGAGCCACAAGCTGGGCCCGCGAACCAGCGCGAACGTGGGAGCGCAAAAGATTCACAACCAGGCCGTCGTCGGCGCGGGTGATACGCGTCAACGCATTCTCACGGCGTCGATCAATCGCCAGATCCAGAAGAATCTTTCCGGCGCGGTTTCCTATCGCAACACCAGACAAGACGCCGATAGCGGGGCGACACCCGGTTTCTTCTCGGGCAATTACCGCGAGAATGCCGTGATCGGCTCGCTACTACTGACTTTCTGAGCGAGGCTTCCATGTATGAATCGTTCTACGGGTTGACGGGCAAACCGTTTCAGCTCAATCCCGATCCGGCGTTCTTCTATCGCAGTCGCGGCCACGGCCGCGCGATGGCCTACCTCGACTACGGCGTGCATCAGGCCGAAGGCTTCATCGTCGTGACCGGCGATGTCGGCGCGGGCAAGACCACGCTGGTGCGCAACCTGCTGCGTTCGCTCGCACCGGGCAACCTGGTCGCCAAGCAGATCGTCAGCACGCAACTCGATGCCGACGACATGCTGCGCATGGTGGCGGGTGCCTTCTTCGGCGTGCAGCCCGAATTGCCCGACAAGGCCGGCCTGTTGCTCGGACTCGAGCGCTATTTCCGCCGCCTCCAACTGGAAGGCAAGCGCGCGCTCCTGATCGTCGACGAAGCGCAGAACCTCACGCCGCGTGCGGTCGAGGAACTGCGCATGCTGTCGAATTTCCAGACCAACGAGCGTTCGCTGCTGCAGAGTTTTCTGCTCGGTCAGCCGGAATTCCGGCAGATCATGCAACAGCCCGAGATGCGTCAGCTACGGCAACGCGTGATCGCGTCGTACCACCTCGGTCCGCTCGGCCCCGAAGAGACCAAGGCCTATATCGAGCATCGACTCGGCCTGGTCGGCTGGCAGAACGATCCGAGCTTCGACGATGCGGCGTTCGCTGCGATCCACGAGGCCGCGGGCGGCATTCCGCGCCAGATCAACGTGCTTTGCGATCGCATCCTGCTGGCCGCTTTTCTGGGCGAGAAGCACAATCTGGAAGAAAGTGACGTCGCCGATGTCGCCGAAGAGTTGCGCACCGAACTGCGCGGTGGGCTTACCGACGAGGAAGCCGAGGCTGCGAGCCAGGGATTCGCAAGTTCCGCCGTCGGCACCATGCCCGCCTACATGCCGACGCTCTCTATGGTGAACGGCAAGGCGACCTTCGGCACGAGCCGCCTTTCGCGCGATGCGAATGCCGTTTTGCTCAACGGCCTCGCAGAGCAGGTACATCTCTTGCAACAGTCCGTCGCGAGCGTTGCGCGCACGCTCGATCAATTGCGCGCGAGCGAGCAAACCAGCGCGCAACCCGAGGTCCAGGCAGAAGAGCCGCCCGAAAAGCGACCTGCCCAAGTCGGCGGAATGGAATCCTGAACATGAGCGGCATCGACGACGACACGACAAATGAACGCAGGACCGCGACCGCGCGGACCATCCTGTGCGTCGTCGGCGCGCGCCCCAACTACATGAAGATGGCGCCGATCATTCGCGCGCTCGAGCAGCACGGCGATGAATTGCGCGCCGTGCTCGTGCATACCGGCCAGCACTACGACGCCGCGATGAACGACAGCTTCTTCACGGCGCTCGGCATGCCGCGGCCTGCGGTCAATCTCGAAGTCGGCTCGGCCAGTCATGCGCAGCAGACCGCCGAGATCATGAAGCGCTTCGAGCCCGTGCTCGACGCGCACCAGCCGGCGGCGGTGCTGGTCGTGGGCGACGTGAACTCGACCATCGCGTGCGCGCTGGTCGCCAGCAAGAAGGGCGTGCCGATGGTGCATGTGGAGGCGGGCCTGCGCAGCTACGACCGCACCATGCCGGAAGAGATCAATCGCGTCCTCACCGATCAGATTGCCGATCTGCTCTACATCACCGAGCGATCGGCACTAGCCAACCTGAACGCGGAAGGCATCGCCGGTGAACGGATCGTGTTCGTCGGCAACGTGATGATCGACACGCTGCTCGCCAATCGCGCCGCGGCTGTATCGGCCCGCGAGACCCTGCGCGACCTGCCGGTCGCCGAAGCCGCGTTCGACAACCACGAAGGCTACGGCGTGGTCACCTTGCACCGGCCGTCGAACGTCGATGACCGCGACACCTTCGCACGCCTCGTGGGCGCGTTGAACGAAGTCGCCGCGCGATTGCCGCTGGTGCTCGCGCTGCATCCGCGCACGCAAGCGCGCATCGCCGAGTTCGGATTCGCCGATCGCTTCGATCCGCGTCGCCTCGCGATCCTTCCACCGCAAGGCTATCTCGAGATGCTCGGCCTGATGGCCGACGCGACGATGGTGCTGACCGATTCGGGTGGCCTGCAGGAAGAGACCACGGCGCTGGGTGTTCCCTGCCTGACCTTGCGCGAGAACACCGAACGCCCGATCACGATTTCCGAAGGAACCAATACGCTGTGCGGCACCGATGCGCGCTGCATCGTCGATACGGCATTCGAGATCCTCGACGGCGGCGGCAAGCGCGGGCGTGTGCCCGAACTGTGGGACGGCCATGCGGCCGAGCGCATCGCGAGCCATCTCGTGTCGTGGTTCGCCGCGCGTGGCGCCGCGCCTGCCGGGTCGCATGACGCGGACGCACCGAGCCGCGCGTCGAATTCATTGAAGAAGGCGGCCTGAGATGTACACGCCTCTGGTCACCACGCCATCCGAAGAGCGCTATCGCGATACGCAGGCGCGGCACGATGTGCTGCGCACGCGCGCCGACGCCACTGTCAACGCGCTGACCATCGATGTCGAAGATTACTTCCAGGTATCGGCCTTCGCGCCCTATATCAAGCGCGACACGTGGGACAGGATTCCGTGCCGCGCAGAGGCAAACGTGTCGCGCATTCTCGATATGCTGGCCGCACGCAAGGCAAAGGCGACCTTCTTCACCCTCGGCTGGATAGCCGAACGCCATCCGCTGATCGTGCGCGCCATCGTCGCCGGCGGCCACGAACTGGCGAGCCACGGTTACGGGCACCTTCGCGCATCCGAACAGACGCCGCTCGAATTCACCAGCGACATCGTGCGCGCGAAGAAGCTGCTCGAAGACATCGGCGGCGTCGAGGTCAAGGGCTATCGCGCACCGAGTTTCTCCATCAACCAGAAGAATCTGTGGGCGCTCGATTGCATCCGCGACGCGGGTTATCGCTACAGCTCCTCCATCTATCCGGTCAAGCACGATCACTACGGCATGCCGGATGCACCGCGCTTCGCGTATGCATCGCTGCCCGATCTGGTCGAAGTACCGGTGACGACCGTCGATCTGTTCAATCGCCATTGGCCCGCGGGCGGCGGCGGCTACTTCAGGCTGCTGCCGTATTCGTTGTCGCGCTGGTTGTTGAAGCGCGTCAACCGCGTCGATGGCGAGCCCTGCATGTTCTATTTCCATCCGTGGGAAATCGATCCCGGGCAGCCGCGCGTTGCGGGCATCGACGCGAAGACGCGCTTTCGGCATTACCTGAATCTCGATCGCATGCAGTCGCGGCTCGATCAATTGCTCGACGATTTTCGCTGGGATCGGGTCGATCGCGTTTTCCTGCGCGGGTCGGTTTGATCCGCGTATTTCCATTCCAAGCCGCCAATGAAAGCGGAAGCCTTCGAAACCCTGCGTCCGTTGCGTTCCACCGGCGGCGACGAGTTCGTCGTGTCTGACGCGAGCGCGGAGGGCGCTTCGCCGGCCACGCTTGCAGCGCCGGCAATACGCGAGATGGGCGACGCCGATCGCGCGCGCTGGGATGCCTTCGTGATGGCGTCGCCGGACGCGACCTTCTTTCATCGCGCGGCCTGGCGCGACCTGATCGAAGAGGCCTTCGGCCATCGCACGCTATTCCTCTATGCCGAGCGCGAAGGCCGCATCGTCGGCGTCTTGCCACTCGCGCGCCAGAAGAGCGTGCTGTTCGGCGACGCGCTGATCTCGCTGCCGTTCTGCGTCTATGGCGGCGTGGTAGCCGAAGACCGCGGCGCTGCAGATGCCTTGCTCGACGCTGCCGAAGCACGCGCTATCGATATGGGTGTCGGTCATCTCGAATGCCGCAACATGCATCGGCAACGCGAGGCCTGGACCACCACCGATCTCTACGTCAGCTTTCGCAAGGAGATCGCACGCGACCCGGAAGCGAACATGCTCGCGATCCCGCGCAAGCAGCGTGCAATGGTGAGAAAGGGGATCAAGGCGAATCTCGTGAGCTCGCTCGACGACGACCTCGATCGTTTCTTCGCGCTCTATGCCGACAATGTCCATCGCCACGGCACGCCCGCGCAATCGCGCCGCTATTTCGAGTTGCTCAAAAGCACTTTCGGCAACGACTGCCGCGTGCTCACGATCACCACGCCATCGGGCGACGCGGTATCGAGCGTGCTGAGCTATTACTTTCGCAACGAAGTCCTGCCGTATTACGCGGGCGACGCGCTCACCTCGCGCGACACTGCGGCCAACGATTTCAAGTATTGGGAGTTGATGCGCCGCTCGTGCGAGGAAGGCCTGACGCTGTTCGACTACGGTCGCAGCAAGGTCGGCACCGGTCCTTACGACTTCAAGCGCAACTGGGGCTTCACGCCACAGCCGCTCGCCTACGAATACAAGCTGGTGCGCGCCGCGCGCGTGCCCGAGAACAATCCCCTGAATCCGAAGTACCGCGCGTTCATTGCGCTCTGGCAGCGCATGCCGCTGGCGCTGGCGAACCGTCTCGGACCGACGATTGCGAGGAGTCTGGGCTGATGGACGACCTCCTTTTTCTCACGCATCGCATTCCCTATCCGCCCAACAAGGGCGACAAGCTGCGCTCGTACCATGTGTTGAAGCACCTCGCGAGCCGCTATCGCGTGCACCTGGGCACCTTCGTCGACGATGCGAAGGACTGGCAGCACGTCTGCACCGTCAAGACGCTATGTTCCGGCGATAGCCTGTTCCTGCCGCTGTCGCCGCGCCGCGCCAAGCTGCGCAGCCTGACCGGCCTGGCCACCGGGCAGGCGCTTGCGATTCCGTATTACCGCGACGCGCGCATGACGCGCTGGGTCGAGCATGTGATCGATCGTCATCGCGTCCGGCGCGTGGTGGTGTTCTCGTCGCCGATGGCGCAGTACGTCAACGAGCTCGATGACGTCGACCGCCTGATCGATTTCGTCGATGTCGATTCCGACAAGTGGAAGCAATACGCCGAAGCGGGCGGCAGGGCGACGGCGTGGCTCTATCGACGCGAATCCGAAAAGCTGCTCGACTTCGAGCGCTACAGCGCGGCGCGGGCGATCGCGAGCGTGTTCGTCACGCAGGCCGAGTCGGCGCTGTTCCGGCGTCTCGCGGGGGACCTGATTTCGCCGGTCCTCACGGTCGAGAACGGCGTGGACGCGGAATATTTTTCCGCTGCGTCGGTCGCGCGGCCCGCGGGCTGGCATCACGGGCAACACGACGCGGACAATCGCAGGATCGTCTTCACCGGCGCGATGGACTACAAGCCCAACATCGACGCGGCTGCATGGTTCAGCCGCGAGGTCGTGCCGTTGATCCGCCATCAGTTGCCTCTTGCAAGCTTCTGGATCGTCGGCGCGCGGCCCACGGCGGAAGTTCGATCGCTGGCGCGGGCCGACGAGGTGTTCGTGACCGGCACCGTCGACGATGTGCGGCCCTATCTCGCATACGCGGGCGCGGTGGTCGTGCCGATGCGCATGGCGCGCGGCATCCAGAACAAGGCGCTCGAAGCGATGGCGATGGGCGCGGCGACCATCGTCTCGACGACGTCGGCCACGGCGTTGAATGCGATCCCGGGTCGCGACTTCCTGCTCGCCGACGATGCTGAGTCGTTCGCGCGCGCGGTCATCGGACTGCTCAACGACCCGCGCGAGCGCGTCCGGCTCGGCCATGCGGGACGCGACGCCGTGCTCGAGAACTACGACTGGTCGCACAATCTCGCCCGCATCGATCGTTGCTTCGATTCGGATTTCGATCGCAGCGTCGATCGGCTGTTCGATGTGCCTCCGCGTGACGGCGCCGCCTATCCGGGAATCGCGGCCGAGCGCATCTACAAACGACGCGTGCCGCCCGGCCCGCTACTGGCCACGGAGGTCGAGCATGCCTGAAGGCAGCGGGACGATAGACGACGGCGCGATCAGGGTGCCCTCGGCGCGCGGCAAACGCGCTGCCGCGGCTGCACCCGCGCCATCGACGCAGGCATCGTCCGCGTCACCGATCGCGTCCTCGTCTCCCACGATCGCGCACGGCGTTGCGGGGTCGCATCCGATACCGCAGCCGCGCTCGGCCAACGCGTCGGCGTGGCGAAGCGCGGGACTGTTGTTCGCGTTCGCATTCGTGGCGCTTCTGGGCATCTATCGCGAAACCGTCTACGACCTGATCGACGGCTGGTCACGCACCGGCACGTTCGCGCACGGTTACATCATCCTGCCGGTCAGCCTGTGGCTGGTGTGGCGACTGCGCGATCGCCTCGCGTCGCTGACGCCGAGACCGCAGATGCTTGCGCTGCTGCCGCTGGGCGCTTGCGGCGTGATATGGCTGATCGGCGATTCGGCAGGTGTACATGCGCCCGCGCAATATGCGTTCGTTGCGATGATCCCGTGCCTGGTGTGGGCAGTGTTCGGCAACGAGGTCACGCGGCGCATCCTGTTTCCGCTCGCCTTCCTGTTCTTCGCGGTCCCCGCGGGCGACTTCCTGATCCCCACGCTGATGGATCACACCGCCGACTTCACGGTCACCGCGTTGCGGCTGTCGGGTGTGCCGGTGTTTCGCGAAGGCAACTACTTCACGATCCCCAGTGGCAACTGGTCGGTGGTCGAAGCGTGCAGCGGCCTGCGTTACCTGATCGCATCGGTGACGCTCGGTTGCCTGTTCGCGTATCTGAACTACCGCAGCCTGTGGCGTCGCGCGGCCTTCATCGTCGCGGCCATCCTCGTGCCGATCGCGGCCAACTGGTTGCGCGCCTACATGATCGTGATGATCGCGCACCTGTCGAGCAACAAGCTCGCGACCGGCGTCGATCACCTGATCTATGGCTGGTTATTCTTCGGCCTCGTGATGCTGCTGTTGTTCTGGATCGGCAACTTCTGGCGCGACGACGACTTGCCCGAGCCCGAAAGCGCCAAGTCCGACGTGCAGCCGCCGATCGCATCGACGCATCCCGTGCCGTCTCGCACATCGACCACTGGCCCGCGCGCCTTCGGCATGGTGGCCGCTGCCGCACTGGTGATTGCATTGCCCTGGCCCGCGCTCGCCAACTGGCTCGAGCGCATCGCCGACGCGCCGCATCCCGGTGCGATCGTGCTCGGCCCGGTCGCCGGCTGGACCGCGGGCGTTCCCGAGTTCACCAGCTTCGTGCCGCACTACCAGCGGCCGCGCTCTCTCCTGAAAGAAAGTTTCGAGTCGGACCAGCGCAAGGTCGCACTGTTCGTCGCGTATTACAGCGGGCAGGCGAGCAGCGGCAAGCTCGTCACCTACGACAACGACGTAGTGGTGGTGTCCGACAAGGTGTGGGGCGCAGTAGCACGGCGCGCGAAGACAGTCGACGTTGCTGGCCATCCGCTCGACATCGTCGAGACCGAGATCAAGGGCGACGGCGGCCACGGCGACGAACGCCTGCTGGCATGGCGCTGGTACTGGGTCAACGGCCGCCTGACGACCAGCGACTATCTCGCGAAGGCCTGGAACGCGCTCGACAAGCTGACCGGCCGCGGCGACGACTCGGCGGTGATCGTCGTCACCACCACGATGGCGGAGCGGGGCGATGCGAAGGCGCGGGCGACGCTCGAATCCTTCGTCGCGGCGATGGAGCCGCAGGTCGCGGCGCGCCTGGCTGCGATCCACGACCAGGCCAGGCAATGAACCCGCGTCCCTTGATCGCACACGTCGTCTATCGCTTCGACGTCGGCGGTCTCGAGAACGGCGTCGTCAACCTGATCAACCGATTGCCGGTCGATCGCTACGATCACGCTGTGATCGCGCTCACCGAAGTCACGGATTTTCGCCAGCGCATCACACGCGAACGCGTGAGCTTCCACGAACTGCAAAAGCCGCCGGGACACGGGGTGGCGATCTATCGCAAGCTGTATCGCCTGCTTCGCAGGCTCGCGCCCGCGATCGTCCACACCCGCAACATCGCGGCGATGGAAGCGCAGTTGCCCGCCGCGCTCGCGCGCGTGCCGATCCGCATTCATGGCGAGCACGGCTGGGACGTGCAGGATGCGAACGGCGGCAAGCGCAGCCA
>JBBSGB010000006.1:0-120104 GCA_038254545.1 Burkholderiales bacterium
GGAATTCTTCTGACAGCTCGTAAAAAAAGCCTGCGGCATCAACGGTCGAAGGCGGCGAACAGGCCGCGCGGAAACTCCGCGCCGGCGTGTTCAAATGCGTCGCCGGCCTTCGGTCGCTCATGAAATCGCGACCGCTGCCGAAACCTTCTCCCCTTTGTTGCACCTGGGAGACGGCCGTCCCGGCCCCTCCCCCGTGGCGGCTATGCCCTCGGATACCATTCGGCGGTTCGACTCCTGTCGCTCGCAACACCTGCCTCACACTCCATGCCCCGTTCGCTGTTCCGTAAAGAAGCCATCGACGCGCAACGTCAGAAGTTCCTCGGCGAGGCGAGCATTGCGCAACCCGTCAGGCTGTGGGTCTATACGGTGATGGCCGTTGCGATCGCGGCAATCGTGATCGCGGTGGCGGTGTGGGGCCAGTACACGCGCCGCGAACGCGTGCAGGGCTATCTGTCGAACGCGATCGGTGCGGCGCTGGTGCGCATGCCCGATAGCGGCGTGGTCGCCGACATCATGGTGAAGGAAGGCGACGCGGTGGTGGCCGGCACCCCGCTCGCGCGCCTGACGATCGATCGTTCAGGGGTCAACGACGCCAGCGGCAACGAAGCGGTGCTGCGCGAATTGGGCAAGCGCGACGGGTTGCTCGACGAGGAAAAGATTCAGGCGCGAGGACTCGGGCGCCAGCAGGTCGATCAGCTCAGGAAGCGCGCGTCCGATCTGCAGAACGAGATCCGCGCGATCGATTCCGAGATCGGGATGCAGACCGAACGCTTCGAGTCGCAGCGCGTGATCGCGAACAAGTGGAAGGATCTGCAGGGCCAGCAGTTCGTGTCGGACATCCGCGTGCGGCAGGAACAGGACAAGGCCAAGGAAGAAGAGATCAAGGTACAGAACCTGCGACGCCAACGCGCGGGGCTCCAGAAAGACCTCGCGGCAGCGCTCTCCGAGATTCCGTCGGTGGAGATGCGCAACCGCACGGCGCTCGAGCAGATCAGCCGGCAGAAGAGCGAAGTCAGCCAGAGCATCGCCGAGCAGGCCGTCAAGCGCGAGCAGGGCGTCAAGCGCGACATGGTGCTGCTCGCGCCGATCGACGGCACCATCACCAACATCACGCCGGCCAAGGGGCAGACGGTCGGCGCCGATACGCCCCTGGCCACGCTGCTACCCAAGGACAGCGCGCTGCACGCCGAATTGCTCGTCTCCACGCGCGCGATCGGCTTCGTGCATCCTGGGCAGTCCGTGCTGTTGCGCTACGAAGCCTTTCCCTATGAACGCTTCGGCCAGTATTCGGGAAACGTAGAGAACGTCGGCAAGACCATCTGGACGCAGGGCGAGTCGGTGGGACCGCTGGCAGTTCGTGAACCGGTCTATCGCATCGTCGTCAAGCTCGAGCGGCAGGACATCACGTCCAATGGCGAAGCGTTTCCCCTGCGCGCCGGCATGGTCGTATCGGCCGACCTGCTGATGGAAAAACGCAGCCTGCTCGAATGGCTGTTCCAGCCGGTGCTTCAATTGCGCGAGCGCGTACGGTCCCACGCCGGCTCGAGCGGCAACACAAATTCCACTTCATGATCTTCGGCCGTCGCATCCCCGTCATCCTGCAATCCGAAGCGCCCGAGTGCGGCATCGCATGCGTCGCGATGATCGCCACCTTTCACGGCTTCATGACCGACCTGGTGGCGATGCGCCAGCGCATGTCGGTGTCGATGAAGGGCACCACGCTGAAGACGATTGCGCAGATCGCCGAGACCATGAAGATGTCGGCGCGCGGCGTGCAGGTTTCGCTCGATGCGCTCGACCGCATCAAGCTGCCGGCGATCCTGCACTGGGACATGAATCACTTCGTGGTGCTCACCAAGGTGACCGGCTCGGGCGAGCGGCAGAAGATCACGATTCACGATCCGGCACGCGGCAAGCGGGTGCTCAACCGCGGCGATACCTCGCGCCATTTCACCGGCGTGGCGATGGAGATGCTCCCCACACCGGGATTTCGCAAGGTCGAGGAGCGCGAGCGCATCAGCTCGTGGCAACTGCTGTCGGCCGCGTCGGGCTACAAAGGCACGCTCGCGCAGATCTTCCTGTTGTCGCTCGCGCTCGAAGTGTTCGCGATCGCCAGTCCCTTCTTCCTGCAGCTCGTGATCGATCGCGTCCTGGTGGGTCGCGACCTCGACTTCCTCACGGTGCTGGGCGTCGCGTTCGGGGTGCTGGTCGTGATCCAGGCGATGGTCACCGGCCTGCGCGCTTGGGTCGGCGTTTATCTGTCCACGCAGATCAACATGCGCATGCTGGCCGACCTGTTCGCGCAACTGATCCGCCTGCCGTTGGCGTGGTTCGAGAAGCGCAACATCGGCGACATCCTGTCGCGCTTTCGCAGCATCGATGCGATCCAGCGCACGCTCACGACCACCTTCGTCGAGGCGATCGTCGACGGACTGATGGTGGCGCTGACGCTGGGCGTGATGTTCTTCTACAGCACCACCCTGACCACGGTAGTGCTGGGCGCCGCAGTGCTCTACGGCCTCACGCGCTGGCTGGTCTATTACCCGCAGCGCCGCGCCACCGACGAGCAGCTCGCGCACGAAGCGAAGTCGGGCTCGCATTTCATCGAGACGCTGCGCGGCATGATGGCGATCAAGCTCAACCTGCGCGAGCAGGAGCGGCGCGCGGGCTACCAGAACCTGGTCGTCGATCACGTCAACGCCGGTGTCCGCGTGCAGCAGATCGCGATCGTGCATCGCGCGGGCAACATGCTGATCTTCGGCATCGAGAACGTCGCGGTGATCTGGCTGGGTGCGCATGCGGTGATGGCGCAGCAGCTCACGGTGGGCATGCTGTTCGCGTTCCTGACCTTCAAGCTGTTGTTCCTCACACGCATCAACAACCTGATCGACAAGGTGATCGAGTTCCGCATGCTGGACCTGCATGCCGAACGCATCGCCGACATCGCGTTGACCGACCCCGAACCGGTCTCCACGCAGCGCGCCACCAATCCCGATGTGCCGCTGATGATTGCCACCGAAAACGTCGGCTACTCGTACGGCAGCGAAGGCTTCGTGTTTCGCAATATCAACCTCACGGTGCGCATGGGCGAGACGGTCGCGATCGTCGGACCGTCGGGCTGCGGCAAGACGACCTTGATCAAGGTGCTGGTGGGCCTGTTGCCGCCGTCCGAAGGCACGCTGCTGGTGGGTGGGCGCGACTTGAAGGACCTCGACCTGGGCAGCTATCGCAGCCGCATCGGCGTGGTGATGCAGGACGACCAGCTCTTCATCGGCACGGTGGAGGACAACATCAGCTTCTTCGACCCCGCGCACGATGCCGCGCGCGCCCGCGAATGCGCGCGTGTCGCGGGGCTCGACACCGACATCATGGCGATGCCGATGCAGTACAACACCATCGTCGGCAGTCTCGGCGTCGCGCTCTCGGGCGGCCAGAAGCAGCGCCTGCTGCTGGCCCGCGCGCTCTATCGGCAGCCCGAAATCCTGTTCCTCGACGAGGCCTTCGACCAGCTCGACCTCGAACGCGAATACGAGATCACCGATCGGCTGGTCGCGCTCGGTCTGGGCATGATCATCGTCAGCCATCGGCCCGACACCGTGCGGCGCGTCGACCGGGTCATCACGATCGCGCCTATCGCGGCTTGACCAGACGCGCGAAGCGGAGACCGGTATGTGGATGGTTGGCGAGCGCGCCGCAAGAATGTCGGATTGCCGATCCGGACTTCGCAGCACAATCGCCGCAATGCGTTTTGCGTCTCCCCTACTTTCGATAGCTGCGATGGTGATGATCGCTTCGCCGGTTCAGGCCACTTCCTTGGTCGTAGGGAACGTCGTGCCTTGGACGCCTGCGGGCATATCGAGCCCGATGTTCGAATCGCACGCCGCCTTCGATCCCTTGAACGGCGACCTCTGGTTCGTGCGCAGCACGCCCGAATTCAAGGGGTGGTATCTGCTCACGAGCCGATGCGGCAAGGACGGTTGGTCGCCACCCGAGCGGCCTTCGTTTGCGGCCGATGGGCTGGAGGCCGATCCGTGGTTCACGCCCGATGGCCACAGCCTCTACTTCATCTCGAATCGTTCGACCGACGGCATTCATCGCAAGGACCTCGACATCTGGAAAGTCGATCGCGACGCGAACGGACGATGGGGCACGCCGCTGCGCTTGCCCACACCCGTGAACTCCGACGGCAACGAATGGTTTCCGCGCGTAGCCGCCGATGGCTGGCTCTACTTCGGGTCGAAACGCGCGGGCAACATCGGCATCACCGACATCCATCGCGCGAAAAGCGATGCTGCGGGCCGATGGCAAGTCGAGAACCTAGGGCCAAATATCAATTGGGCAGGTCAACAACAATACGAAGCCGCACTCTCGCCCGACAGCACATACATGGTGATTGCGACCGGTGACGGCCTATACGAGTCGCAGCTGGTCGATGGCGCATGGACGCCTCGCGCGAAACTCTCTGCGCCGATCAACCTCAACGAGACCGAGATCGGCCCGCTGTTCTCGCCGTCCGGCAAGTCGCTCTTGTTCTCGCGCGACACCAAGGGCCCGCTGTCGGGAGAATTCTTCGTATGGCACATCCACCTCGAACAAGCATGGCCGCCGCGTTGCGGCCCGCAATGACACTCGAATGATCGTCCGCGCCATCGAGGAAGGTTTCGAAACCTTCGCAAAGATTGCGTGACGTTTCGTTGCGACCGGTCTGCTACGCTCACCGATCGCTAGTGAGCGTGTCGAGGTGCAATGATGATGACTACGGAAATCGCCGCCGATAACGGCGCACTCGAACGCCTGAACGCGAGCCGTGCGAAAGCGCGCCGCCGCATCCTGCTGGTCGAGGACAGCGAGCGGCTCTCGTCCTTGCTCAAGACCTTCCTCGAATCGCGCGGCTACGAGACGCTGGTTGAAACCGACGGCTCGCAGGCCACCTCGCGCTTTCTCGCGGAACGTCCCGACCTCGTGATCCTGGACCTGATGCTTCCCGGCAAGGACGGCTTTCAGGTCTGCAAGGAGATGCGCGCGATTTCGCATGCACCCATCCTCGTGTTCACCGCGCGTGCCGACGACATCGATCACGTGCTGGGGCTCGAGCTGGGCGCCGACGACTATGTGGTCAAGCCGCTCGAACCGCGCGTGCTGCTCGCACGCATCGAAGCGTTGTTGCGCCGGTCGGAACGCGATGCGAAAGCGGCGCGCACGCAACAGGCGCTCACCGTGGGTCCGTTCGTGATCACGCGCTCCGCGCGCGCGGCGACCTATCGCGGCAAGCCGCTCGACCTGACCGCGGCCGACTTCGAACTGTTCTGGCTGCTTGTGAGCAACTACGGCAACGTCGTCGATCGCGATCAATTGATCCGGCTGCTAAAGCTCGGTGGCTCGGGTCGCGTCGGCCGCGCGCTCGACGGCCGCGCGTTTCGCCTGCGCAAGAAACTCGAGGAGGCCGGCGCGCCCGCGACGCTGGTGAAGTCGCTGCGCTCGCAGGGCTATATGCTGGTCGCGGAAGACTGAGAGCGTCGCACCGTGATCCGGCGCTTCCTGTGGCTCTACCTAGTCGTGATCGTTCCGACCAGCTTCTCGTTTCTCGCGATCGTCTGGGTGCTCGACAACGTGGTGGTGCACGCCGTTTTCGAAACCAGCGTACGCAAGCTCGATGGCGAACGCTTCGGCAAGATCATCACCGTGCTCGAAAAAACGCCGAAAGACCGATGGTCGGCACGCTTGGGCGAAGTCGCCGAGGTCTATCCATTCCCGATCGCGATCACGAGCCGCGAGGGGCTGCACTGGACGCTCGACGACACCGAGCGCGAGCGTCTCGACAAAGGCGAAGTGGCCCTCTATTGGTCGACGCTCGATCAGCTCGATGTCGCGCAACGCATCCCCGGTTCCGATCTGTTCCTGACGATGTCGTCGCCCATCGTGGGACGTACGCAATGGTGGGTTTACGTGATCATCGTGCTGCTGCCGTCGTTGGTCGCCGGGGTCGTGTTGTTCGTGTGGTTCCGGCCGTTCTGGAGCGACGTGAAGGAGATCACGGCGGTGGCCGACGACATCGGTCACGGCAACTTCGACGTGAAGGCGCATGTGTCGCGGCACGCGACCCTGGGCGGCGTAGGCGATGCGATCAATCGCATGGCCGACGAGATTCGCGTGTTGCTGCAGAACGCATCCGAGCTCTCGCTTGCGGTGGCTCACGACCTCAAGACGCCGATCACGCAGTTGTCGCTCGCCGTGGCGATCTTGAAGGAAGAGCGCGATCCTTCGGTGCGGCAACAGGCCGAGGGCATGAGTCGCGATATCGGCGAGCTCGACGCATCGGTCAACGAAATTCTCTCGGCCGCGCAACTCGAACGCACGGTGCCGTTCTTTCCCGAACGCCTCGACCTGAAGGACTTTCTCTCCGACGCTGTGGAAGCGGCGCGCATCGAGAACGCCGCGCTCGAGTCGGCAGCGACCGAACTCGTGGTCGCCAACACCGCCGCGGGTATCGCCTACTTCGATCCGCGACAGATGCGGCACGCGGTAATGAACCTGGTCCGCAACGCGCTGCGCCACTCCAGGAGCGTGGTTCGCGTGTCGGGGTCGATCGACGCGAACGCGTCGATCATCGTGGTCGAGGACGACGGTCCGGGCATCCCGATCGACCAGCGACAGCGCATGTTCGAAGCCTTCGCGCGCGGCGAAACGCCGCGATCCAAGGGGTCTAGCAGCTCGGCCGGCTACGGCCTCGGTCTCGCGATCGTTCAGCGTATCGCACGCCTGCACGGCGGGACGGCCGCGATAGAGGATGCGGCTTGCGGCGGCGCGCGGGTGGTTATTCGCTGGTAGGCGCGTTCATGCGCGCGTTCCGTGCGTGTGGTTGATCGACAACAATCCCTGAGCTTTCTCGTGTGCGCGGTCGAACGCGCGCAAGCCTCGGTCGCATTTCGCTTTTCCCTCGTTGTCGCAAACCTCGCGATCACATTCGGGAAATTTTGCGACCCTCGATTACATCCGTTTCTCTAGATTTCGACGCACAGGCCATATCCCGATCGAACACATCGGCGCGGCCACGACATCGAACATGAGAGGGGTGATGCAGTGATTCCATTTCGTCGGAAGAAAGGCGCCGCGGCTTTGAACCAGGCGCTCGGTCAAGCGATCGGCGCGTTAGGCGTCGCGTCCTTGTCGGGACTGCCGCTGTTCGCGCACGCGCAAGAAGTGCAGAGGGGCGAAAAGGTCGAGGTGACCGGCTCGTCCATCAAGCGCATCGATGCCGAGACCGCGTTGCCGGTGCAGGTCATCACGCGCCAGGAGATCGAGCGTACCGGCGCGCAGACCATCGAGGAATTGTTGAAGACGATCCCGGCGGTCTCCAGCGCCAACTCGACCTCGGCGGCGATGACCGCGGGTTCCAACAACGCGGGCGTGTCTACGGTTTCACTGCGAGGCCTGGGCGGACAGCGCACGTTGCTGTTGATCAATGGACGGCGCTTGACCATCTTCGGCGGCGTTCCCGCCTCAGGTGGCGACACCGCGGTCGATGTCAACAGCATCCCGCTCGCGGCCATCGAACGCATCGAAGTATTGAAGGACGGCGCATCGGCCGTCTATGGTTCCGATGCCGTCGCGGGGGTCATCAACTTCATCTTGCGCAGCGACTATCAAGGCGGCGAGCTCACCGCGCTGTACGGCGGCACCACCTCGGGCGGCGCGAACGTCAAACGCTTGAACGGCCTGGTCGGTTTCGGCGACCTGAATCGCGACAAGTTCAACGTCATGGTCAACGCCAACTTCCAGAAGGAAGCGCCGCTCTACGGCCGGGACCGCAAGTTCTCCTCGACCTCGATCCATGTATCCGAAGGAGACGACACCACGTCGGGCAATACCTTCCCGGCCAACATCGTCAAGCCCAGCGGAGCCTCGATCAACCCTGCCGCACTCGCGGGCAACTGCTCCCCATCGGTGATCAGTCCGCTGAACAGGCGCACCGTGTGCCGCTACGACCCGGCAAGCGAAGTGACCTTGATCCCCGACAGCGAACGCACCAGCGCCCTCGTCAGCGGACGACTGGTGCTGTCCGATGCCGTGACGCTGTACAGCGACATCGGACTGGGGCACACCACTTCGAAGTTCAAGATACAAGCCGCGCCGATTTCGGATCAGTTGACGATCTCCCCAACCAATCCCTACCTCCCCGCGCAGGCCGCTCTGTTCGCAAGTTATCCAAGACTCGCGGCAGACTACCCCGACCTGATCGGCGGCTTCGCAGGCAATGCGACGATTCTGTTGCCCCCGACGAGCCCGTACTATCCGACCGCGTTCGTCGCCGCCAACATTCCGACGTTGGTGGGCGAACCGATCCTGCTTCGTTATCGCTCCGTCCCGCTTGGCGGGCGCATGTTCAAGGACGTGACCGACGTATCACGACTGGTCTTCGGCGCCAAGGGAACGATCGCCTCGTGGGACTACGACACGGGCGTTCTCTACAACCAGAGCAAGGTCAAGGAGTACACGACTGGTGGTATCGCGCTCTTCACGAAGATCCTCCCACTGCTCAACAGCGGCCGCGTCAATCCCTTCGGGCCCAGCACGCCCGACGTTCAGCGCGAACTCGATGCGACGGTCTTCAATGGGCTCGCCTATTCGACCAAGACATCGATCACGCAATTCGATGCGAAAGCGTCTCGCGAGATATTCCAGCTTCCCGCCGGACCGGTCGCAATCGCGCTCGGCGGCAGTGCGCGACGAGAAAAATATGCGCTCGATACGAGTGCAGAACTGCAAACCGGCGATACCACGCACTACGGCGCCAACAACAGCTCTGCCAGCGCGCAGCGCAATGTCGAATCCGCGTTCGCCGAAATCAATGTGCCCATCATCAAGAATCTCGAAGGCGATGTCGCGGTTCGCTACGACAACTACCAGCGCGTGGGCTCGACCACCAATCCCAAGGTCTCGTTGCGCTGGCAGCCAGCGCGGGAGTTCCTCTTGCGCGCTTCATATGGGACGGGCTTTCGCGCGCCGTCCCTGACGGACCTGAATGCGCCGGTGATTACGGGTACATCGGCACCCGGACTGAACGACCCCTTGCGCTGCCCGACGACCGGCTCGTCGCTCGACTGCAATACGCAGTTCATCGTCAAGAGCGGCGGTCAACCGAGCCTGAAGCCCGAAAGATCGGAGTCCTATACAGCCGGCTTCGTTCTCGAACCTACGCGCAACGTTCACTTCGGCGCGGACTTCTTCAAGATCAACCTGTCGAGCACGATCGTCGTCGGAGGCCTCGCAGCAGACATCATTCTCGATAGCGCCAACTCCGCGCTGCAATTCGCGGACAAGATCACGCGGCGCGGAACCGATCCCAGCATTCCCGGCGGCTACGGACCGATCGTCTCGATCGATCAGACCAACGCCAACTTGTTCGATGTCCGCACGAGCGGCATCGATGTCGACTTCAAGTGGCGCTTCGCGGAGAACCACACGGGCCAATGGACCTTTGCGCTCAACGGCACCTACTACACCAAGTACGACGTGCAGTTTCCCGACGGAAGTTACTTCACCGCGCTCGCCAACAATACAAGGGGGGCGGTCAACGGCGTCATCCCGCGCTGGAAGAGCGTCAACACCTTGAGTTGGGACCGCGGCCCCTACGCCGCATCGTTGATCTACAACTTCCAGGCTGCCTATCTCGACCACGCGAGCAGGGTCAGCGGAGCTCAGCGCACCGTCGGCACCTACGAAACCTTCGACGCGCAGGCGTCGTATTCGGGAATCAAGGACTGGCGGCTCACGCTCGGCGTGCGCAACCTCCTCAATCGCGACCCGCCGTACGCGAATGCCGATACGCAAGGACAGTTCCAGTCGGGATACGATGCGACGTATGGCGACCCGCGCGGTCGTTTCATGTACGCGTCCGCGACCTGGAAGTTCAAGTAGCGCGATGTTCGCCATCCCGGCATTTGCACGTCCGTCCGCGCCCGCGCCCGGACGAACCGATGCGACGATGTGGGACGGCTCGCGCAGCCGTCGCATCGTCGTGCGAGGCAATGGCTTCACGGTGCTCGAATGCACGCGACGGCAGGAGGCGGGACCGCCGTGCCCGTGTTCCGGCCAAGGTATCGCGGCGCGCGTCCTGATCGTGACGTCCGGCCTATTCCGGCATGGCGCCAGTCCACCACGAGCATTGCTGACGCCGGGCGCAATGCTGTTCGGTGAGACCCTGTGCGAGTGCGATCTCGAACCGATCGATGGCGATATCGGGACGCTGCTCGCATTCGAGTATTCGGATTCGTACCTTGAAGCAGTGCGCGATTCGATGCGCTCAATATGCCCGCCGCTACTCTCGTCACGGCATCGCCTCGATCGTCTCGACGCAGGTCCGGCCATCGCGTACCTGCCCGCCTCGAAGCATTCGGTGAGCGTCTATGCCCGCGCCGCGCGCATGGCTCGCGATGCACGCGTTATCGATGCGGACAACGACGCCAACGCACGCGATACGGCGCTCGCCGTCTTCGATACCGCATCGAGGACAGCCGCGACTACGCGCGTCCAGGAGCGCATCGCGCCCGACCTCGAAGCAAGGATCGCGGGCGCGTTGCGCCATGTCGAACGACATCACTCGGACGATTGTTCGCTCGATGCGCTCGCCGCGGAAGCGCGACTGGGCGTGTTTCATTTCCTGCGTTCCTTCAAGCGATGCGTCGGCCAGACGCCCTGTCAATACGTGATGGCCGTCCGCCTGCGCGAAGCGGCCGACCTTCTGGCGTCGTCGGACGCGCGTGTCCTCGACATCGCCATTCAATCGGGCTTCGGCGACCTCTCTCACTTCAACGCGAGTTTCCGCGAAGCCTTCGGCGTCCAGCCGAGCGCGTATCGAAAGACGTATCGATCCGAACGCATCGCCGCGTGATGCTCTTCAGGCGGGCTGCCCGGGTCGCGATCCGATGCGTGACTCGATGAGTTGCGCCAGTTTCCGCACGCCCTCCCTGATCACCGACTCGGACACGCATCCGTAACCCAGGATGATGGCCGGCAGGTCTTCGCGCGGACGAACTCGATACGCGGACGCGCCGAAGACGTGGATCGACTTCTCGAGCGCCGCGCGAACCAACGCCTTCTCATCGATACCTGGCGGCAGGTTCACCATCAGATGCAATCCTGCCGCCACCCCGCCGACGGGCAGGTGCGGCAGATACTCGGTGAGTGCCGCGGCCAGGAGATCGCGACGGGTTCGATAGACCAGGCGCATCTTGCGCAGATGCCGGTCCATTTCTCCCGAGGTGAGGAATTCTGCGAGCGCGAGCTGATCGATGGTCGACGAGCCGCCGTCGGCCGATTGCTTGAGCATGGCGAGATCGGCAACCAGGGACTGCGGCGCCAGCAGCCAGCCCAACCTTAAACCCGGCGACAGCGTCTTGCTGCCGGTACCGATATAGATCACGCGGTCGGGCGCCAGCCCCTGCAGTGCCCCGAGAGGCTCGCGGTCGTAGCGATACTCCGCGTCGTAGTCGTCCTCGATGATCAACGCGTCTCGTTGTTCGGCCCAGGCCAGCAGCGCGGTGCGACGGTCCGCAGTCATTCCGGCCCCCGTTGGAAACTGGTGGGCCGGTGTCACCACCACGGCCGTCGCCGTGGTCCTCTTGAGTCGATCGACCTCCAGGCCGCGGTCATCGATCGTCACGCCGCGGGTCGCGATGCCCGATCGAGCGAACAGCCGGGCGAGGCCGCCGTAGCCGGGATCCTCGATTGCGACACTGGTGACGCCGCGCAGCTGGAGCAGGCGCGCGACCAGATCGATGCCCTGCGCGAAGCCGTTGCATATCACCACACGATCGGCCTGCCCGACCGTCGCCCTCGATCGAGCGAGATACGCCGCCAAGGCCGCTCTCGTGACGAACTGGCCTCGCGGATCGGGATAGCGAAACGCATCGCTGCCTGCGGCATTGATCGCTCGCCGCAGGCACGCAAACCATGCGCGCTGCGGAAAGGCAGCGACATCCGGCGTGCCAGGCTGGAAGTCGTAGCGCGCCACCGTTCGAGTCCACTCCTGAATCGCGGGGCGCAGGACTTCCGCGCGGATCGCCGCGACTCTTGTCCCGGAGCCGCCCGTCGACGTGAAGTAGCCCTCCGCGGCCAACTGTTCATACGCTTCGACGACGACGCCGCGCGACACCTCCAGGTCGGCGGCCAGCGAGCGCGTCGACGGGAGCGGTGAATCGGCAGGCATGCGACCCGTCTGGACTGCGTTTCGCAATTGGCGCTCCAGTTGAACGTGCAGCGGCACATCGCTGTGGCGGTCGATCGGGAGAAGAATCTGCGCTTCCGAAGTGGTCTTCATGAAAACACTCAAAGTGGTTCTGGCGGCCAGACCACTTTAACTCCATCCTCACATCCGTTGATTGATCGGCGCTCGAAGGCTCGTTCACATCGTTCCGTGTCCTCCACTTTCATGATGACCCACCGCGCACTCCCTCTCCTGGCTGTGATCACCGGAGGATTGATCGCGGGCGCGTTCGACACGCTCCACGCGTGCATCGCGTACGGCCTTTGCGATGTCACGCCGTTTCGCCATCTGCAGGCGATCGCAAGCGGAGTCATGGGCGTGGCCGCATATCGCGGAGGCTTCGGGCCCGCGGGCGTCGGACTGTTGCTTTATTCTTTCGTCCTGGGCGCGGCCGCGGCCCTGTTTCATGCCACGAGCCGCAAACAGGGCTGGCTCTTCAAGCACGCCCTTGGCGTGGGACTGCTTTGTGGCGCCTGCGTCTTTTCGCTCATCAACGTCATCGTGGTTCCGCTGGCCGCGGTCGCAGACCGAGCCGACTCCGGGACTGTCGGTCGCTGCGTCGAATTCGACGGCCCCCACGGCATTCGCTGGTCGCCCATTCGCCTTGCCTGACGGACCGTCGCATGCCTCCCGTCCAAGCCATCCTCATCGGAGGAGTCGTCGCTGGAACTCTCGACCTGACCTATGCCTTCGTCGTATACGGGCTTCGCGGCGTCACTCCGCTTCGCAACCTCCAGTCGATCGCAAGCGGGATATTGGTAGAGATGCCTATCGAAGGGGCATCGAAGCTGCGGTGCTCGGGCTGTTGCTGCACCTCATCCTGATCGTGGCCGCCGCCCTGTTCTATGCCGCACGCCGCAGGCTCCCATGGGCCGGGCGGCACGCCGTTTCCTCGGGATTGCTCTATGGCGTATGCATCTATGCGTTCATGACCCTGGTCGTCGTTCCGCTATCGGCTTTCCCTTACAAGACGACTTTCGATCCACCCCTCGTCGCATTGAACCTGGTGGCTCACATGGTTCTGGTGGGTCTTGTCATCAGCTTGTTCGCGCACGCGAGTACGCAGCATGAACGCGACGGAGTGACTCTTGCGACCTAGCATCGCATTCCGATGATGAATCAACCCAGGCCGCGCGCAAGATCGTTCTGAAGGTCGCCGACGTTCTCGAGGCCTACGGCCACACGCACCAGCCCTTCGCCGATCCCGGCGGTGGCCCGCGCTTCGGATGAGATGCGTCCATGCGTGGTGCTCGCCGGATGCGTGATGGTGCTTCGCGTATCGCCAAGGTTGGCAGTGATCGAGATCAGGCGACACCCATCGACGACACGCCACGCGGCTTTCCGCAGGCTTTCGGGCGTCGAGTCCTTCTCGCTCTTCAATTCGAAGCTCACGACCGCACCGCCCGCGCTCTGCTGCTTTCGCACGAGCTCGGCTTGCCGATGGCTCGCGAGGCCGGGGTAATAGACGTGTCCGACATTCGGATGCGCTTCGAGCCACGTTGCAAGCGCAAGCGAATTGGCCGACTGCTTGTCCATCCGAAGCGACAAGGTTTCGAGCCCCTTCAACAGCACCCATGCATTGAAAGGCGATAGCGAAGGTCCCGAGGTCCGCAACACAGGCGCGAGCTTGTCGGCGATCAGCTTCTCATCGCCGAGGATCGCGCCGCCCATCACGCGTCCCTGCCCATCGAGAAACTTGGTGGCCGAATGGATCACGATGTCGGCGCCGAGCTTGAACGGCTGTTGAAGCGCGGGCGTGCAGAAGCAGTTGTCAACCACCAGTAGCGCGCCGCGTGCGGATGCGACGGCCTTCAACGCGGCGATGTCGGCGATCTCGGCGGTCGGATTCGACGGCGTCTCGACGAAGACCAGCCGCGTGTTCTGGCGCATGGCGCGTGCACACGCCTCGGGGTCGGTGGCGTCGACATAGGTGGTCTCGACATCGAAGCGCGCAAGGATGGTGTTGAAGAGCTGCAGCGTCGCGCCGAAGATGCTTTGCGACGCGACGATGTGGTCGCCCGCGTTCACGAGGCCGAGACAGCACGTGAAGATCGCGCTCATTCCCGACGATGTGGCCAGACACGCCTCTGCGCCTTCGAGCGCCGCGAGCCGGTCCTGGAACATCGCAACGGTCGGATTCGAGAAGCGCGAATAGACGAAGTGCTGTCCGCTGTTGGCGAAGCGCTCGGCGGCTTGCGCGGCATTGTCGAACACGAAGCTCGACGTGAGAAACAGCGCCTCGGCGTGCTCCCCGAAGCTCGTGCGCCGCGTGCCCGCGCGAACCGCGCGCGTCTCGAAATCCCATTCTTCACTCATTGTCGTCACCGCCGTCATCGTCGTCGCCGGAAAAACAAAGCCCGCTTCCGAAAAATGCCGAAGCGGGCGACGTCTGCGAGTCAAAGGGATCGCGACGAGAACTCACTTTAGCGGCATTTATTCACGGCCGGCGAGATGCGATCGTGCGCGGTCTCTGGCATCGTGTGCGCCCGCAAGCGGTTCAACTCGGCGCTCGCAGATTCTCCCTTCGCGGTGCACTACGCGTCAAGTTGAGCACTGCGAGTTCGTCCGATTGCAGACCCGCATCGATCGCGCTTATACAAAGCCGATGAAAATACGGCTGATGAAATTCGAACAGCTCTGGCTGTTGATCAGGAAATCGGTGGTCTCGTGGGTCGACGACTATGCGTCGAGCATGGGCGCGGCGCTGGCCTATTACACGATGTTCTCGATCGCACCGCTGCTCCTGATCGTGATATCGATCGCAGGCTTCTTCTACGGCGAGGACGCGGCGCGCGGTGCGATCTTCTCGGAACTGAGCGGACTGATCGGCAACGACGGGGCTGCCGCCGTGCAGGGCCTGCTGAAGAGCGTCAACAAGCCCGCAGCCAGCGTGTTCGCCACCGTCATCGGACTCGTCACGCTGCTGATCGGCGCGACCACCGTATTCGGCGAATTGCAGGATGCGCTCAACCGCATCTGGCGCGCGCCCGCGCTCGAGGACAAGGGAGGCTTGTGGAAGCTCTTGCGCCGACGCGTCCTGGCGTTCGGGATGATCCTCGGCATCGGCTTCCTGCTGATCGTGTCGCTGGTTCTCGGTGCGGTGCTTGCGGCGATCGGCAAGTGGATGGGTCCGGCTTTCGTCGGCTGGGAAGCGCTGCTTCAGGTCATCAACTTCGTGATCGGCTTCGTCACGATCACGGTGCTGTTCGCGATGATATACAAGATCATGCCGCGCGTGCACATCGCGTGGCGCGACGTGTGGCTCGGCGCGGTCGTCACGGCGCTGCTGTTCTCGATCGGCAAGCTTCTGATCGGCCTCTACATCGGCAAGACCAGCGTCGCGTCGGGTTTCGGCGCAGCGGGTTCATTGGTGGTGCTGCTGGTGTGGATCTACTACTCGACGCAGATCTTCCTGCTCGGCGCCGAATTCACCTGGGTGTACGCGAACCTGCATGGTTCGCGGCGTGGCAAGGACGATGTCAACGCTTCGCCGGTAGTTCCGGCACGCAGCGAGCCGGACGGCGATCACGGCGTTGACGGCAAGGACGCCGCATCGCAAGTCAATGCTCGGGCACCAGATTGAGATTCAGTTGCGAGCGCGATTCGGGGTCGGCCGGCGTTGCGGGAAACAGGCGCGCGTACTCGAGCCGGTCGAGATACTCGGGCGTCACATCCCCGGTGATGTAGTCGCCATCGAAGCACGAAGCCTCGAAGCGTTCGACGCTTGAGCCGGGCTCGTTGACCGCGCGCTTCATGTCGGCGATGTCCTGATACACCAGCACGTCGGCGCCGATCGCCGCGCGGATCTGTTCGTCGTCGCGGCCGTTCGCGATCAGCTCGCTGCGCGTGGGCATGTCGATGCCGTACACGTTCGGAAAGCGCACCGGCGGCGCGGCCGACGCGAAGATCACCTTGTTCGCGCCCGACTCGCGCGCCATCTCGACGATCTGGTTGCTGGTGGTTCCGCGCACGATAGAGTCGTCGACGATCAACACGTTCTTGCCCTTGAACTCGACGCCGATCGGGTTGAGCTTCTGGCGTACCGACTTCTGGCGCACGTGCTGGCCGGGCATCAGGAAAGTGCGACCGACATAACGGTTCTTGATGAAGCCTTCGCGATACTCGAGCCCGAGACGCAGCGCCATCTGCATCGCGGCGGGTCGACTCGAATCGGGAATCGGCATCACGACGTCAATGTCGCCCAGGCGAATTTCGCGCCGTATCTTTTCCGCGAGCGTCTCGCCCATGCGCAGGCGGGCGGCATAGACCGAGAGGCCGTCCATCACCGAGTCCGGCCGCGCGAGATAGACGTATTCGAAGATGCAGGGGTTCAGCGTCGGATTCTCGGCGCATTGCTGCGCGTGCAGGCCTCCATCGATGTCGATGAAGATGGCTTCGCCGGGCGCCACGTCGCGCATCAGCCGATAGCCCATGCCTTCGAGCGCGACCGACTCGGACGCAACCAGGTATTCCTTGCCCGCGTCGGTCTCGCGTTCGCCAAGCGCCAGCGGTCGGATGCCGAACGGATCGCGAAACGCGAGCACGCCGTGCCCTGCGATCTGCGACACCACCGCGTACGAGCCGCGCACGCGCTTGTGCAGCCCGCGCACGGCGGTGAAGACAGTCGACGGATCGAGCGAATAGCCGTCGGTGGCCATCTGCAGTTCGTGCGCGAGCACGTTCAACAGCACTTCGGAATCGGACTCGGTGTTGATGTGCCGCCGGTCGATGCGAAACATCTCGTCCTTCAACTGCTCCCAGTTGGTGAGGTTGCCGTTGTGCGCGAGCGTGATGCCGAAGGGCGCATTGACGTAGAAGGGCTGCGCTTCCTGCGCGCTGACCGCCGAGCCCGCGGTGGGATATCGGACTTGCGCGATGCCCATGTTGCCCGGCAGGTCGCGCATGTTGCGCGTACGGAAGACGTCGCGCACCAGGCCCGAGCCCTTGTGCATCGCGAAGTTCTTGCCCAGGCCCGTGGCGATGCCGGCCGCATCCTGGCCGCGATGCTGAAGCAAGAGCAGCGAGTCGTAGAGCAGTTGATTGACCGGCTCGCGCGAAACGACGCCGACGATTCCACACATATTCGAAGTCCTTTGTTTCGCGCCGCACGATGCGCGCCGCGATGCAATCGGTTCAGATTTTCAGAAGCGCATGCCAGTAGCGGATGTCAAAAGTGGATATGACTCGCCCACTCGTCGGGGAGCCAGGGCTTGACGGTACGCGCCGCACTTTCCGCCAGTGGCGACAGCAAGGCATTGCGCCACACCGGTTCGCGCGGCAGACCCGTCATGCCCGCGAGGATCACCAGCGTGACCACGATCAATGCCCCGCGTGCGAAACCGAACAGGCCGCCGAGGCCGCGATCGACGATCTTCATTCCCGAAGCTTCAATGATATGGGCGATCGCGCGATTCACCAGAGCCGCAATCAACAGGGTGCCGATGAAGAGGACGGCGAACCCCGCGACCAGCCGCACCGTGCCCGCCGGCACCGCATCGGGCAGCAGCGCCGCCATGTCCGCGCCGTAGCGATTGGCGACGACGAACGCGGCGATCCATGCGAAGAGCGACAGGACTTCGCGGACCAGACCACGAAACACGCTGACGATGATCGACGCGATCAGGATCGTCAGCGCCACGTAGTCGAATGCGGTCATTAATGCCGTAGCCGTGCGCTGTCATCGACACTTTCAGTGGCGCCGCGAGTTCGATCACAGCGCGATGACGGCGCCATCGAGCTTCATCGTCTTCAGTTTCTCCCGTGCGTGTTCGGCTGCTTCGCGCGATGCAAACGGGCCGAGCCGCACGCGCGTGCGCGTGCCCTGCGACGTCGAAAGCGGCTCAATGTAGGCCTTCAGCCCGTTCGCAGCCAGGCGATCGCGCATGTTCCTGGCCTTGTCGGCCACCGAGTACGCGGCGATCTGCACCGCGAAACCCCTGCCCGATGCCGGCTCGGCCGAGGCATTCGGCACCGGCTTGCCTTCGAGCGCCGCGAGCGCGCGCGGATCGTCGGCTTGCGCAGCGGCAGATGCGCTTTTTTCGCTGGACTTCTCGGAGTTCTTTTCCGCGCTCTTTTCCGCGCTCTTCTCGACGTTTTTCTCCACCGCTTTCGGCACGGCCTTGTCGGCGGATTTGTCGGATGTTTTTTCCGCAGGCTTCTCGCTCGGGATGTCCTTGGGCGCAGCGGCCTTCGCTGCATCGACAGGAGCCACTGCCGGCGGCGCAACTTCGGTGCTTGTGCTCGTCGAGGCACTGGAGGTAGCGCCCGGCGTCGTCGACGATGGCAACGGCAACGAACTCGAGGGGCGCAGCGGTCCCTTGCTTGCATCCGCGTTGTCACGCGGCACGCCGCGCCGCCCTTCGAAGGGCGTGTCGCGATCGGGAATCTGCACCGCGATGTCGTCGGTTGGGGCGACCGGCGCGCGATCGAACAGCATCGGCACGAACACGATTGCAGCCAATGCCAATGCGATGGCGCCGATCAGGCGACGGCGCGCACGGGTCTTGGCAGCGTGTGCCGGATCGAGAGGCGACGTTGCATCCACCTCCGCTTCCGCAGCGACGCGCGCACCACTCGAACTGCGGCTCGAACTGCGCGGCGACCGACGCAGCGACTCGAACGGAATGTCGTCGGCGCGACCCGGCTCGACAGGTTCTTTGTTCCGCGAGAAGAGGGACATGGCGCGACGGTCAGGAAATTCGGCCTGCTTGATGAGGAATACGCGGGGAGGCGCGCGTCAGAACACGCGGCGAAGCGCGCGCGATGCGGTTTGCAGAGGGATGCATAGTGACCGGCACCGGGTCAGGACAGGGCTTCAGCCCGCGTCCCGCGCCTTCATGACACCGGCAACGGTATGGAACGAACCGAAGGCCACGATTCTATCATCGGGGCCTGCCGACTCTCGCGCCGCGCTCCACGCTTCGGCGGGGCTGGTGAAGGTCAGGATCTCGGCGCGTTCGTCCTCCTGTTCCTCGGATCGTCCGCCGCTTCCCGCCTTCACCGTCGCCGATTTCATGGTCTCGAGCTCGAGCGCGAGATGCTCGGCGGTAGCCGCCCGCCCGAGCGGCAATCCGGTCATGAACCAGCGATCGACACGACCGGTCATCGTCGCGAGGATGCCGGCGATGTCCTTGTCGCGCATCGCGCCAAAGATCGCCAGTGTGTACGGGAAGTAGCCCATGCCGTCGAGATTATGGGCGAGCGAAGCAGCGGCCTGCGGGTTGTGTGCGACGTCGTAGATCACGGTCGGCCGGCCCGGCAACACCTGGAAGCGGCCGGTGAGCTCGACCGCCATCAGGCCGGTGCGCACCGCCTGCTGCGAGACCGGCAGGCGGTCGCGCAATGCGCTCAATGCCGCGAGCGCGCCCGACGCGTTGAGCATTTGATTCGCGCCGCGCAGCGCCGGATAGGCGAGGCTCGAGCGGCGCTGGCCGCGGGCTGCGAAATTCCATTGCTGTCGATCGCCCGAGTAGTTGAAGTCGCGCCCGATCAACCAGAGGTCTGCGCCGATGCGTCCGGCATGCTCGATTAGCGACGCAGGCGGTTCGGGGTCTGCGCAGATCGCGGGCCGGCCGCGGCGGAAGATGCCGGCCTTCTCGAAGGCGATCGCTTCGCGCGTGGCCCCGAGGTATTCGACGTGATCGATCGCAATGCCGGTCACGACCGAGCAGTCCGCGTCGATCAGGTTGACGGTGTCGAGCCGGCCGCCAAGGCCGACTTCGAGGATCACGACATCGAGCGCCTTCTTCGAGAACAGGTTGAGGATCGCGAGCGTGGTGAACTCGTAGTACGTGAGCTCGATCGCGGGTTCGATCGCGGCAGCGTCGGCAGGATCTTGCGCGGCGCCGAGCGCGGCGCCGAGAACACGCGCGGCCTCGACCGCTTCGAATTGTTCGATCAAGTCGGCGTCGCTCGCGTCGACGCCGTCGATGCGCGCGCGCTCGTTGAAGCGCAGGAAGTGCGGCTTGATGTAGAGGCCCACACGAAAGCCCGCTGCGAGCAGGATGGACTCGAGCATCGCGCAGGTCGAGCCCTTGCCGTTGGTGCCGGCGACCGTGATGATCGTCGCGCTCGTGCCCAGATGGGTACCGAGGCCGAGGCGGTCGGCTACCTCTCGCGATCGATCGAGTCCCATCTCGATGTCTCGAGGGTGCAGGGCCTCGACGGCCAGCAGCCACTCGTCGAGCGTGCGTGAACTCATGTCGGCGGTAGAGGCAAATGAAGAAGAGCGGCAGCAAAAACAAAGGGCGCATCGCTGCGCCCGATGAGGATTGCGTGGCGATTACTCAGACCGCGTCGGCGCCGGTTTCGCCGGTGCGTATGCGCACCACCGCATCGACGGTCGTCACGAAGATCTTCCCGTCGCCGATCTTGCCGGTGCGCGCCGCGGCAACGATCGCGTCGATGGTGCGCTGGGCCGCGTCGTCGGTGACGATCACCTCGACCTTGACCTTGGGCAGGAAATCCACCGCGTACTCGGCGCCGCGATACAACTCGGTGTGACCCTTCTGGCGCCCGAAACCCTTGACCTCGGTGACGGTCAGGCCGGTGATGCCGACGGCGGCCATGGCCTCGCGCACTTCATCGAGCTTGAACGGTTTGATGATCGCGGTAATGCGTTTCATGTTCGGACCCTTGGGCGTGGAAGGTGGTGCGAGACGAACGACATCAAGCCTCAAAACGGTTGGTAATAGGATAACGCCAGTCGCGGCCGAACGCGCGCTGCGTGATGCGGATGCCCACCGGCGACTGCCTGCGCTTGTATTCGGAAAGCTTGATGAGGCGCGCGACGCGCTTGACATCGGCCTCGGCATAGCCGGCCGCGATGATCTCGGCAGCGCTCTGATCTTCTTCCATGTAGCGCCGCATGATGCCGTCGAGGATCTCGTAGGGCGGCAGCGAATCCTGGTCGGTCTGATCGGGACGAAGCTCGGCCGACGGTGGCCGCGTGATGATGCGCTCGGGGATCACGTCCCGTTGACCGAAGGCAACGCTCGCGTTACGCCAGGCACACAGTTCATAGACCAGCGTCTTGGCCACGTCCTTGATCACCGCGAAGCCGCCGGCCATATCGCCGTAGAGCGTGCAATAGCCGGTCGCGAGCTCGCTCTTGTTGCCGGTGGTCAAGACGATGCGACCGCTCTTGTTGGACAAGGCCATCAGTAGGGTGCCGCGCACGCGCGCCTGGATGTTCTCTTCGGTGGTGTCTTCAGCCAGGCCTTTGAATTGCGGTGCGAGTTGCGCGCGAAACGCATCGAACATCGGCGCGATCGCGATCTCGTCGTATTGCACGCCGACCCGCTTTGCCATATCACGTGCGTCGATCCACGAGATGTCCGCGGTATAGCGGGACGGCATCATCACGGTGCGCACGCCCTCCGGCCCCAGCGCATCGACCGCGATCGCCAGCGTCAGCGCCGAATCGACGCCGCCCGACAAGCCGATGATCACGCCGGGAAAACCATTCTTGCCTATGTAGTCGGCCACGCCCAGAACCAGCGCGCGATAGACCTGTTCGGCGAGCGGCAGATCGGGCGCCATCGTGGCGGGCCGGGGTACCGCGCCATCGAACGTGAACACCTCGATACCCTCGACGAAGTCCTTCATCTGCGCAGTGACGCGGCCGGAGCTGTCGAGCACGAACGACCCGCCATCGAATACCAGCTCGTCCTGTCCTCCGACCAGGTTCGCATAGACCAGCGCGAGCCCGGCTGGCGTGACGTTCGCGCGCATCACGTCGTGGCGCTGAGCGAGCTTGTCGACGTGGTACGGCGAGCCGTTGGGAACGAGCAGCACTTCTGCACCGGCTGCGCGGGCGGCCGCCGGTACGCGCGGAAACCATGCGTCCTCGCACACCGCCACGCCGAAGCGCGTGCCCTTGACGTCGAACACCAGCGGCTCGGTGCCGTGCTCGAAATAACGCACCTCGTCGAACACGTCGTAGTTCGGCAATTCGGACTTGTGAACGATGCCGATGCGCCGACCGCCGCGCCACACGGATGCCGAGTTGTAGCGCTTGCCTTCGTCGAGCGACGGATGGCCGATCACGCAATGCAGGTCGGGAAACGCCGCCAGTCGCGCGACCAGCGCGACCAGGGACTGATCGCTTCTCGCATACAATGCCGGACGCAGCAGCAGGTCCTCGGGCGGATAGCCGGTCAATGCGAGTTCCGGGGTGACGACGATGTCGGCCCCACGCAATGCAGCTTCGCGCGCTGCGTTGAAAATTTTCTCGGCGTTGCCTTCGAGATCACCGACCGTGCAGTTGATCTGCGCGATCGCGACGCGAATGGTGCTGTCGTTCGGTGGTGGGTTCAAGCAGACGTCCTGTGCGGGCTTTTCGTCAATCAGCTTCGGCTCGCGTCGCTAGCGCTTCGCGTTCGCAGCGATCTCGTTTCTCAGTGAATTATCACACGCGCATCATCACCGACCTGTCCGAGATCGGACCCGATCGATGGGACGCGCTCGTGCGCGCCGATGCGACCGATCGCGCATCGGCCTTCGACATCAATCCCTTTCTTCGCTACGACTTTCTCGCGGCCCTGCACGAGACCGGCTGCGCCGATTTCGAATCGGGCTGGGCGGTCGAGTACCTCACGCTGTGGACGGAGGACGATGCACTCGACGGCGCCGTGCCGCTCTATCGCAAGTTCCATTCGTACGGCGAATACGTGTTCGATTGGGCCTGGGCCGATGCCTATCGACGCAACGGCCTCGACTATTACCCCAAGCTGCTGGCGGCGATTCCGTTCACGCCCGTGACGGGACCACGTCTGATCGCAACCGATCGCGCGAGCCGTCGCTCCCTTGCGAAAGCGCTGCTCGCGCATGCACGCGCGAACGACGTGTCGTCGCTGCACGTGCTCTTTCCCGAAGACGACGACGAGGTCGATGCGCTCGAGGCCGAAGGCTGCATGCGCCGCGACGGCGTGCAATTCCACTGGACCAACACCGGCTTCGCGAGCTTCGACGCCTTCGTCGAGACGCTGGAGCGCAAGCGCCGCAAGAACATTCGCGCCGAGCGTCGCAAGGTTGCCGAAGCGGGCGTGCGCGTGCGCCGCGTCGAAGGCCGCGATGCGACCGATGCCGACTGGCGCTTCTTCACGCGCTGCTATACCAACACCTATCGCGCCCACTATTCGACGCCATATTTGAACCTCGCGTTCTTCAGGCGCATGGCGAATGCCATGCCGGAGAACCTGCTGCTCGTCATCGCCGAGATCGACGACGACGCGCAATCGAACGCGAGCGAGAAATGCGCGCGTCCCATCGCAAGCTCGCTCGTCGTCTTCAACGAGACCACGCTCTATGGCCGCTACTGGGGCGAAGTCGAACACCTGCCCTGCCTGCATTTCGAATGCGCGTACTACCAGCCGCTCGAATTCTGCATAGAACGCGGCATTCGTTTCTTTGAGGGCGGCGCACAGGGCGAGCACAAGATGGCGCGCGGCTTCCTGCCGGTGAAGACGCGCTCGATGCACTGGCTCGCGCATCCCGCATTCGCCGATGCGGTCGAGCATTTCCTCGCGCGCGAGACAGTGGGCATTTCGCATTACGTCGATGAACTCAACGAGCGCGATCCGTTCAAGGCCGACTACGCATCGGCGGATCGCGCACGATGAAGCCCGCCGACATCTTTCTCACGCTCGCGGTGGTGGTGATCTGGGGCGCGAACTTCGTCGTGATGAAGATCGGGCTCGACGTACTGCCGCCGCTGTTGTTCACGTTCCTGCGCTTCCTGTTGGCGGCCGTCCCGCTGGTCTTCTTCGTACGCCGCCCCGCCGTACCGCTGCGTCTGATCGCTGCATACGGAATCACGCAATTCGCCATCCAGTTCGCATTGCTGTTCGGCGGCATGAAGCTCGGCATGCCCGCGGGGCTGTCGTCGCTGGTGATTCAGTTGCAGGCCTTCTTCACGATAGGTCTGGCGGCATTGATGCTCGCCGAGCGGCCGCGCGCGGCGCAACTCGTGGGTGCCGCGATCGCATTGGCCGGCATGGGGCTGGTCGCGATCCACATCGAATCGAGGACGACGTTGATCGGCCTGGCGATGGTGATCGCGGCCGGTGTGTCGTGGGCGTTCGGCAACATCTACACGAAGCGCATCGCGTTGTACGCACAGGCGAGCGGCGTAAAGGTCGAGGCACTGCAGATCGTCGCGTGGGGCAGCCTCGTCGCGGTGCCACCGCTTGCGCTCTTGTCGTTGGTGGTCGAGGGACCGGCGCTGATTCATCACGCGCTTATCGCCATCGACTGGCGCATCGCCGCAGCGGTGCTGTTCAACTCTTACGCGACGACCATTTTCGGATTCGGCGCGTGGTCGGTCTTGATGCGCCGCTATCCCACTGCAACGGTCGCTCCGTTCACGCTGCTGGCCCCGATCGTGGGCATGGGATCGGCTGCCCTCTTTCTCGGCGAAACCATGCATTGGTGGGCGATCGCGGCGGGCCTGCTGGTGCTCGCGGGGCTGTCAATCAATCAGTTTTCGACGATACGGCCCGCGTCGAGAAGCATCCCGACGCGTTGAGGAAGGTCCCTACTTCACGCTCTTCTTCTTCGCCTTCGCGCGTATCGGCTTCGTGCTTTTCCCGTAGTTCTTCACGCCTTCGAGAATTTCGCGCGCGGCCTCGTCTATCCCACCCCAGCCCGCGATCTTGACCCACTTGCCCTTCTCGAGATCCTTGTAGTGCTCGAAGAAGTGCTGGATCTGCGCGAGCCGTTCGGGCTGCACGTCCTCGGGCTTCTTCCAGTGCTTGTACCAGGGCAGGACCTTGTCGATGGGAACCGCGAGTACCTTTGCATCGCCGCCGGCTTCGTCGGTCATCTTCAACACGCCCAAGGGGCGGCAGCGGACCACAACGCCGTGCACCAGTGGAAAGGGCGTGACGACCAGTACGTCGACCGGGTCGCCATCGTCGGACACCGTACGCGGGATGTAGCCATAGTTGCACGGGTAGTGCATCGCCGTGCCCATGAAGCGATCGACGTACATCGTGCCGGTTTCCTTGTCGACCTCGTACTTGATCGGGTCGGCGTTCATCGGGATCTCGATGATGACGTTGAATTCTCGGGGGAGGTCGTTGCCGGCGGGGACGTTGTCGAAGCTCATGGTCCTGAGGGGGAGAATAAGGTGCGTACAAGAGATTGCGGAATCGACTCCGAGTATAACGACCCCGAAAAGAAATCCCCCATGCGCCCCTTAAGATCCCGAATCGGGGATCATCTGATCGCCGCCTCCGAACGCATCGGCCGGTATTGCGAGAGAAACTTGAGCGCGGCAGCGCCCGGCATGAAGAAGTAGCCACCGCCGCGAACCGTGACGAGCCGTTCAAAAGGACCGAGCTTGATCGGGCCGCGCGCCGTGGGGATCGAGAACACGCCCCCCTGGCCGGTCAGCGGGCAGGTCTCGCCATCGAGCCCGTTCATGTTCCGGTTCAGGATCCAGGTCTTCTGCACGAACTCGTACTGGCGCTCGATGTCCGCGTTCAAGCACATGAACATCAGGCCCACGTCGGGTTCAACCGCTTTCTTGTTCTCTGCTCGCGTGCCGCGCGCGCCTCCCCTGCCTCCAGCCATGCGCCATAAGCGCGCCCCACGCGCAGCAGGCGATGCCGGTTGACTGAATCTATTTCTTCCTGCGACCCCGGGAAGCGCGTGTCGCGCGGATTGGCACGGCGAATGTGCGCGCCCAACGGACACGCGAGCCCTTGCGGGTCTTCGACGCCGAAGCGGAAATTATTTTGCAGGGCGCCCTCTTCCTTGCCCGGCGTCATCGGGTACCGAACCAGCGGGCTGCCGTCGCGCCAACGGCCCAGGATCTTGGCGGCGATGGCGGGTTCGATGTCCTTGGGTTGGACGTCTGGCAAGTGCCACGTCTTCGGTCGGCTCACGTCTCCTGCCGAGAGCGTGCCCTGGTCCTGGGACTCGTGAACGGTCGATGGACGCTCTACCTCCGTCTTCGGATCGCCCCACACGATCGCGACCCCGCCCGAGCCGCCCTTGTCCGCCGACGTCACGAATTGCTTGAAGACCTCGGTCGCTTGCTCCTCGAGCAACTTGTCCCACTTGTAAACGTGTTGCCGCAACTCTCGTACCACCAGGAAGGTGCCGTTGGCGCCCAGATCGCGGCGGCCGGCGCCGGGGTAGCGCGAGAACTCGGGGCGCTGCCGATACGGGTCGGCGCCGCCGTCGTCGTCGGCAAGAATGTGGTCCGGGTCCAGGCTCGCATCAATCAACGGCGTTGGCGGAATGCGCTTCAGGTTGTCTGGATAGCCGAGCACGATTTCCCTAGGGTCCACGCGATCGTTGTGCGCTGTGTGCTGTTCACGCCGTAGTCCGATGATGGCGGGCTGCGATACGCCGTCGGCGAATCCGAAGTGTTCGGTGCGATAGCGCGGCCGCTTCTTGGCTGTTTCGCTGCCAGTGCCGCCGCCCGCAGCGTGGAGGGCGGCCGCGGCTGCCGCCAGTTCCTCTTTGGTCGGCGGACTGAGGTCCACGGATTTCAAGATACTTGCCGGCGCGATGGGGTTCAGAAGATGCGCGAATTCCTCGGCAACGTCGGCCTGCGTGGCGCCGTAGATGACGAGGAAGACATCGACCGTGTTGTCCTCGTCCGCGCCGGCTGCATTTTTCTTTTTCGACCCCCACACCCAATTCGAGGGATCGCTGTCGTTTTCATCACCGAGTGCGCGCGCCCTCTCTTTGGTTCCCATGCCTTCCTGGAAGGGAATCGGAAAAGTATCGATCGAATTTTTCGGAACGCCGAGCTTATGGAGCGCCCCCGCCGAAAGCCCCAGCGCCACGGCCTTCGTCTGACCGGGAAGCAACTCGTCGAAGGTGACGTCCTTGCCGATCTTCTTCAGCCATGCGCAGCACTGTTCTTCGTCCTTGGGAAGACGTATCAGATAGCAAGTGGCGAAGGGCAGCTTGGCCAGCCCGCTGAACACCAGCGTGGGTATCTGATTGGTCGCTAGCGTCCCGGGTAGCCGCGGTTGCGATGCGAACAACGACAACCAGTCGCGTGCATCGGCATCGGTCTCTGCCGACGCGATGCCTTGGCGAATCGCGGCGTTGATGCGGATGCGCGCGTTTGTCAACTCCGGATAGGCCGCGTACCAGAAGGTCGTGGGCTTCTGCTGGCGACGCGCCCAGCGCACCAGGCGATCGCGGTTCTTCGCGCCTTCTTCGATCAGGTTCTTCGCGCGCGGAAAACCCACGCAATTGCTCCACAGCCCGGTGACGCCGTCGGGTGAGTCGGCAACGAAATCGCCGACATACGATTCCCACGTCCCGTCGAAATTGGACCAGAAGATCAGGCGGCCGCGAAACCATTTCCACTTCGGGTCGGCGATCCACAGCCATCGCGCCGAATGGATCACGCCGTTCTTGCCGAGAAAGCCGGGCCGGCTGATGAACGGGTTCGCGCCGATCTTCGTGAGGATGAAGCGCAACGCGAGCCTGCGCAGCAGGCCGGGCTTGATGGTGGAAATCGTGAACATGTGGTTCTGCGCGTGGCGATTTTCCACCGCCATGAGGTTGTGCACCTGTTCCTCGTCGGGCGCATGATCGTCGATGGGATCGGTCGCTTCCAGCTTCTGCAGGCGCCGCCTTCCCAGGAGCACCACGATGACGGTCGCGAACGCAATCGTGACCGACGTCAGTAAGAACCACAGCAACGCATCGCCAAATGAATCGAAGGCGGTGATCACGACCAGGGTGGGCACAACCAGCGCGATGAACGGGTATTGCCTCGGCCGTCGAAATAGCCAGAGGAGCGACACCAGCACGACGAGGGCAATCAATTCCACCAAAGGTCGATAGCCGATCGACCCCGGTATCGCGAGGTCGGCCAGTTTCTCCAAAGGGGGATGGAGGGCGCCACGCTCCATGCACAGGACGATCAACGTCGCCGTCATCGCGATGTAGAGCGGCCAGAGCAGCTTGTGGCCGATCGAGTAGGCCGCTTTGAAGTCCCGAGTTTTCCCGGCGGGAGGCGCGGCCTGCAGCACCTGAGCAGGCTCTGCGGCGAAGGCCCATTTGAAGGGCTCGGGACGCTCGTCGGGCTTGGTATCCGTCGAATCCCACAGCATGGTGCGAACGCGATCGAGCCGCTGCATCGGCGAACTGTTGATCCATTCGTTCTTCTTGTCGCGGCGCTGTTTGAAAATCCAGTCTGTGACGCGGTCCGCCAGTTTTTCTTCCGCGATGATTCTTTGCACCGTCATGCCGGGCGAGCCGTCATGCAACTGCCCCAGGGCCATGCCCCACTCGTCCCCGATCACCTTGTGATGCTTGATCATCAAGTACGCGAGGGCGTCGATCGATCCGTTGGCGTCGGTCGAATTGGCGGCGTCAGTCGAAGCTTGCATTGCAGACGGTTGCTCGACCCAACCCTGGGGTTTGGCCGTGTTGAACACATCGATGAGCAAGCCTCGGAGAGCCTTGGCAACGCGGTGCAGGGTTTCGGTGGCACCGGTGTCGGACGAGACTTCGATCATCAGGAGCGACTTGTTGCCGCGCGATGGTGGCGGCGTGTCGCCATCCATCGGCGAGCATGAGTCGACCACCGCGATGCTGAGGAAATGAATCAGGCGCGGTTCTCGTCTTAGCGCGGTGAGCCATTGCTGATTGGGTTGATTGTCCCCAGGCGACGTCTCTTTTTTCAGGATGCCTTCGACCTCTTCGATTTTTTTCTTGTCTCCCTCGAAAGGAATGACGATGGTGATGAACCCATTGGCTCTCATGAGGCTGATCCCTTCTTGGCAACGGGGGGTTCGGCCTTCGAGATCTCGAGTTCGATCGGCATCGCGCCGCGATACCGCGTTCGCCCCGCGCGCCTGATCGCGCGTCTTTTCGTCAGCAGCGCCTTGAAGCACTGCGTGAGGTGCGCGCGTGCGATCAGCAGCCCCACGCATGCGTGCATGCCGGAGCCGAAGTGCAGGTGGTCGGATTTCGGCCGGGTCCAGTCGAACTTACCCGGCTCGACGATGCGAAGCGGATCGAACATCGCCGCAAACGACATCGCCCACACGATGCTGCCCTTCCTGATCCGCTTCTCGCGCGGCGTACCCTCGGCCAGAACGTAGTCTTGCGTACAGATGCGGAACGGACCCGCATTGATCGGCCTGAACCGCAGGGCTTCAAAGAGCACGCATTCGAGTCGCGCATCGTCGCCGGTGCCGGTGGATCTGACGGCTTCTTCAAGAGCCTGCGGCTTGTCGAGCAACACCTCGAGGATGTGTGCGGCCGCCATCGTGTTGCTCGTCACGAAGGCGACGATCATGCTCATTAGGATTGCGCGAATCTGGTTGAAGTCGCGGCCGTCCTGCTCGAGCGAGGATTTGCCGGCCTTCGCATGAGCGACCATGTTCGCAACTACGGTTCTTTCGTTGATCGGCTTGCGCGCTTCGTTGTGGAGCGCCTGTTCGATGAAGTAGCGCAGATACGCAGCGGCTTCATCCGCAGCCTTGCCTTCGATGGGCGGCTTCTTGAAGAGATGGCCGCTGATCGTGAACGTCGCATACGCGAACTTCAACCGGTCGGGTCCGAGCGGAACGCCGAAGTACTGCTCGCAAATGTCCAGCGCGACCTCGATGAAGAGGCCCTGGACCGCATCGAATTTCGTCTGTTCAGCGGCGGTTGGCACGCAGTTCTTGGCGGACTGCGCCGCCAGCAGCACGACTCTGGTCGCGATTTCGCCGCGCGGGAACGCGCACATCACCAGGCTTAGATGCGCGTCGTGAGCCTTGGGCTTGTCGATACCAAGGATGTAGGGGGTACCACGCGACTTGCCGCCGTTGAGGCGCGCAATCTCCTTGGCGGCAGGCACCCTGAAGATGTCGGGGCGGCTCAACACATCGATCACTTCGTCATAGCGACCGACGAATCTCACGAAGAACTGCGGCACCGGCAACGCACGCACGATCCATAGCGCCCATCGCGGCGGGGTGACGAACAGCCTTGCGATGAAGCCCGAACCCTTCGGCTTCTTCTCCCAGTTATCCCAGTCCGGCGGTTCGTCGGCTTGCGCAGACAATGGGCCGGGGGCGCGCGCGACCGGCGGCTCCTCTTGCGCCGCGCGGGATGCACCGTAGGGCTGCTCCATCAGATCGGTCATGCCCAGCCTCTCGGTTCAAGTCGCGGTGGCAAGGATCTCTTTTTCCCGTTCGACATCGGCAGGCACGCGTTGGCGATCCGACGATGCGATCCCATCGAGCAAACGCCTGCCCTCGTCGTTGGCGCCGCGCTCGGTCAACAACGCGGCCAGGTCTCGCGTAGTGCGCAATTCCCACAGCATCGCGCCTTGCCTGCGCGAGATGTCGAGCGAATGCCGGAACGCCTCTTCGGCGGCGCCCTCGTCATGCATGGCGTGCAGGATCGTGCCGTGGACGCGGTGGATCTCGGCCGCATCCCAGCACTGCCAGGTCGAGTCCATCACGGCCAGTGCCTCTTCGACCAACGCCAATGCCTCGGCGGTCCTTTCCGCCCACCATGCGCCTCGGCCGACATGCGCAAGAACCCCGACACATAGAGCATGGTGCCCGCGGCCCGATAAGCGGCCAGCCCGCACGCGATCAGCGGCAACCCGGACTCGAAACGGCCCTGCGCGGCCAAGCACCAGCCTCTCAGGATGCTGGCCACCGCCTCGTAATAGGCGATGCCGTTGTCGGCCAGCACGGCCTCGAGCTCTTCGATGTCCCGCAACGCTTCCACCGGCGTGCCCAGCGTCAGCGTCACGAATGCGCGGCCGCACAAGGCGTGCGCAAGCGTGTACACGTGCCCGATCTGCCGCGCCTCGTGGATCGTCATGTCGCTGTACATGTTCGCGTCGGCGAAGCGTCCCATGCACATCAGCGCCCAAGATCGATAGAGCAGCATGACGACCTTCGGATCGTCGACCGTGAACGCCGCATACATCGCGCGGCGCGCGGGATCGTAGAGCGCAAGGCCGGCGTCGACATCGGCAACGGCTTCGGAGAACTCACCGAGAAAATACCGTGTGCAGCCGCGAAAACGATGACCCATCAATGACCAGATCGGGTCGGAGCCGGGTTTCGAACGCTCGGCGCCGCGTTCGTAGACTTCGTTGGCGAGCCGTTGTGCGGCCGGAAAATCGGCGCGCATCAGCGCGTGCGTCCACAGCCCGTGCATGACTGCGAGCGTCTGCGGCGGATCGGGCAGCCGCGCGCATAGCGCCTGGGCCTTCCTGAATGTGTCGCCGGTACTGACCATCGCATAGCCTTGCGTCGCGATTTGCGCCATGCCGATGGCGATCGTCAGGTCGAGTTCGCATTGGCGACGCCACGGCGTGTCCTCGAGCTGCGCGATCAGCGCCTCGCCCTGGCACAGATGACCGAGTGCTTCGGCCATGGCCGAGCGCCTGAGCGCCTGATGTCCGGCGCGCAGCCAATGGCCGACCGCCTTGTCGATGACGCGTGCTTCGGTGTAGTGCCAGGCCAGCACGTCCGGATGCCTGTCCGCGATATCGGACTGATGCTTTCGAGCGCGGCAGCGATGCGCGTGTGGATGGCGTGCCGCTTGTCCCTGATCATGATGGCGTGGGCCGCGTCACGGATCAGGGCGTGCTTGAAGCTGTAGCGCGACACGCTCCCCTGATCGCGCACCAGGATTCCCGAGCTGACGAGAGTCTCGAGCAGCGCGTCGAGATCGTCGTCGGGGTCGGCAATCAGGCGCAGCAGGTCGCTCGAGAATTCGCGACCGATCGCGGACGCGAGCTGCGCGATTTCGCGGGCGCGACCGAGACGATCCAGGCGCGCGAGCAATGAAGTCTGCAAGGAAAAAGGAAGCTGCCCTCTTTCCGCGCTGACCGCATGGGTTTCCAGACCGAGCGCCTGGTTTTCGACGATCGCCTTGGTCACTTCCTCGATGAATAGCGGCAGTCCGTCGGTGCGCTCGACGATTTCGGCAACCAGGCGCGGTTGCAGGAATTGCTCGGCTGCCACGATGTGAACCAGCGCGGCGCTGATCTCGGGCGCCAATGGCGTGAGCATCATCTGCGTGACGTTCGGGTAGTGCAGCCATGCCGGCTGGAAATCCGGTCTCGCGAGCACCAGGACCAGAACCGGGATGTTGGCAAGTCGCTCGAACCCCTGCTCGATCAGAAGGCGCGAGGTGTCGTCACTCCAATGCGCGTCTTCGAAAATTACCAGCGCGGTTTTCTTCCTCGCGGCGCGCTCGATCTGGAACAGCAGCGCATGCATGGTCCGGTTGCGCCTCGACTGCGGGCTCAGCGTTGCGATAGCGGCCGCGCCGTCGTGCTTCAACGCCAGCAGTTCGGCCAGCAGGGCGAACTCTTCCGCGCTCGCGTCGATCAGGATGTCGCCGAGCTTCTTGAGCCGGACCTCTTCGGAATCGTCGCGCCTGAATCCGGCCGCTCGCTCCAGGAAGGAGATGAAGGGGTAGAGCGTCGAACCCTGCCGGTGAGGCGCGCACGCGAATCGAACGATCTGCGTCGAGTCGCCGCCGACATCGTCGGCGATCGAAGCGGCGAGGCGAGACTTGCCGATCCCGGCATCGCCGCTGATCAGGACGGCCCCGCCATTACCCATCGACGCCTCATGCCATCGCTCCAGCAGCGTGGTGCGAAAGCCGTCGCGATCGAGCATCGGTGTCACGAGGGTGCCGCGCTGCGCTTCGAAACGGTTGGCAACCTGTTTCGAGTCGAGTACCTGCCAGACCTCGACCGGTTCGGCGATTCCCTTCAGGTGGCGCAATCCGAGTCCTTGCCACTCGAACAAGTCTCCGAGCATGCGCCGCGTATTAGCGTCGACCAGCACGGTGCCGGGCTTCGCACTGCACTGCAGGCGCGCCGCGACGTGCGCTGCTTCTCCCGCGATATCGAGTGCGCCTGGCACCACGTGGGCGTGCAGGTTGCCGACCACCACGAGACCGGTGGATATACCGATGCGGATCTGCAGCGGCGTGGCGCCGGCGAGCTTTCGTTCCGCTACACGCGCAAGCGTGGCGAGCGCGGCATGTACCGCGCGCTCGGCATCGTCTTCATGCGCCTGGGGATACCCGAAATAGATCAGCGCGCCGTCGCCGATATAGCGCGCCACATAGCCGCCGAACTCGCCGACCGACTGCGCGACGACGCGATAGAGTCCTCGATGGCGTCGTTGAAGTCCTCGGGGTCGGCCTGCGTGGCGAGCGTGGTCGAGTCCACCAGATCGCAGAACACCACCGTAAGCTGCCGCCGCTCGAACGGCGACGCGGGATGCGAGCGACGCCGGCGGTCGGCACCCTTGTCCTCGGCCCTGTCGTGTGCGCCCCGCTTGTCGTCCGCCCTCTTCTCGTCGGCTCGTGGGAGGCGCGCCACAGGTTCGCGGGTTTCGTCGCTGAGGCTCCAGCCGCATTGGGCGCAGAAGTTGCTGCCCGAATGCGCCAGAACGCCACAACGACCGCATCGCCGCACGTCGGACCCGCGCTCGAACATTGAATCGCGGTCTGTCATGTTTTGCCCTCCCAAGCAAAAGACGCCACCCGACCGATATTGCTGCCTCTCGCTCCGATCCAACTCAACGACCGGCGACGCCATCCCAAACGAATAGGTTGGATGGCATCAAATGATGATCGCCTGCAGCGCCGGAAACGTTGAAACCACAACGAACGCAACCAGCACAGACGCAAGCGACACATGCATGACCGAATCGAGCGTCGGCTGTTCCAATCTCTTGAAGAATTTCATCTGAACCTCCCGCGTATGTTTGGCTCGCCACGGTATCTGCGAGCAATTTCATATTAGGTGAGGGCTCAATGAATTCCCGGTGCAAGCGGCATAGCCTCGATGTGTAATATTCACGCGTTAAAACAAGGAACCCGCTCGATTTACCAGCCCGCTGGTGGTTTTCGGTGGATCACGATCCGGTTTCTGTCGACGGAAATATAGTTTCCTTTTTCCAGATCCTTGAATATCCGGCTGACCATTTCACGCGAGGAACCGACGCGATCGGCAATGCCCTGTTGCGTCAACCGTTCTTCGATGACCCATTCCTCACCGACCTGCGTGGCGCGCTGCATGAGGAAGCGCACCACTCGTCCATAGACATCTTCCAACGCCAGGCTCTTGACGTTCTGATTCGAAGCCCGCAACAGCCGGATCAATTTCGAAATCACGTGCAATGCAAAACCGGGATTTTGCGAAATCATTTCCTTGAAATCGCTGGCCCTGATCATCGAGCAACTTGTCGCCTCGAGCGTCATTACCGACGCGGATCGCACGCCACCGTCGAGTATCGGTTCGCCCAGAATATCTCCGGGCCCGTAATTATCGAAAATGATTTCCCGACCGGATTCATTGGTCGAATAGATCTTTCCCTTGCCTGAATTGATCAGATACACCGCATCGCCGGGGTCACCTTCGTGAATGATGATGGTCCGCGGAGGAAAGAATTTGGTTTGCCCTCGCGCGGCAATTGCGTCGAGCAATTCCAACTCGACGCGGCGCGCTCGAGAAGCATCTTCCAAAACCATGATTGGATTCAGCCTGACGTGTGGGTAGACCCATCGGATGAAATCGGTCAACCGCCGCAGTGTGTTCGCGGACAAGGAGAAGCGTCAAGAGCGTCGAAAAACGCCGATTGGCGTTTCCGGTGAGCGAGTCTCTACAATCCGCTCATTGCAATCCACTCGAATGCAATTGGTTCGCTGCGGCTCGCTCATCACAATCCATCCATGCACGCACATTTCATTGGCAATAGTTGGTCCGACCCGGCGTCCGGACCCGGGATCGACGTCGTCGATCCCTCGGACGGCCAGGTCTTCGACGCCATCGCACGCGGGAATCCCGGTGACATCGACGCCGCGGTGCGCGCCGCGCGTCGTGGGTTCGAGGGCGCGTGGGGTCGGCATTCGCCGGCCGAGCGCGGTCGCGCGATGCAGAAGCTCGCGACGCTCCTGTCGGACCACGCCGAAGAACTCGCGCAGATCGAAGCGAAGGATTGCGGCAAGCCCTTGAAGCAGGCGCGCGCCGATGCAGCCGCGGTTGCGCGCTACTTCGAGTTCTATGCGGGCGCGGCCGACAAGCTCCACGGTCAGACGATTCCGTATCAGCGCGACACCACGGTCATGACGATCCGCGAGCCGCACGGCGTGACCGGCCACATCATTCCCTGGAATTATCCGCTGCAGATCTTCGGGCGCAGCGTGGGCGGCGCACTCGCGGCCGGCAACGCCTGCGTCGTCAAGCCGGCCGAAGACGCGTGCCTGTCGTTGCTGCGCGTGGCCGAGCTCGCCGCCGAGGTCCTGCCTGCCGGCGCGCTCAACATCGTGACCGGCTATGGACACGAGGCAGGCAATGCGCTCGCCAAGCATCCCGACGTCGATCACCTGTCGTTCACCGGATCACCGGCGATCGGCAAGGTGGTGGTGCGCGCCGCGGCCGAGCATCACACGCCGGTCACGCTCGAGCTCGGCGGCAAGTCGCCACAGGTGGTCTTTGCCGATGCGGACTTCGACGCGATGCTGCCCGCGGTCATCAATGCGATCGTGCAGAACGCGGGGCAAACTTGTTCGGCGGGCAGCCGCCTGCTGGTCGAGCGCGCTGCGTATGACCAGGTGCTCGACCTGCTCGCGTCGGTCTTCGAGAGCCTGAAGGTCGGACCCGCGACGATGGATCTCGATTGCGGACCGTTGATCCGCCGCACGCAGTTGCAACGCGTGTGGGACTTTCTTTCCGACGCACAGCACGACGGCATACCGATCGTGGCGCAAGGGCGTGTGGTCGACGAGGCACCCGAAGGCGGCTTCTACCAGGCGCCCACCTTGTTTCGCGACGTGCCGCCTTCGCATCGCCTCGCGCAGCAGGAAGTTTTCGGTCCGGTGCTCGCGGCGATGGCCTTCGAGGACGAGGCCGATGCGATCCGTCTCGCGAACGGCACGGCCTTCGGGCTGGTGGCGGGCGTGTGGACGCGCGACGGCGCGCGGCAGATGCGCATGGCGCGCGCGATTCGCAGCGGCCAGGTGTTCGTCAACAATTATGGAGCGGGTGGCGGCGTCGAGCTGCCGTTCGGCGGCGTCGGCGCGAGCGGCCACGGCCGCGAAAAAGGCTTCGAGGCCCTGTATGGCTTCACGACCCTGAAGACGATTGCGATCCGCCACGGTTGATGGCTCACGAGCAAAACGAAATGGAGAACTCATGCGCTTGAAAGACAAGGTTGCGATCGTCACCGGCGGTGGCTCGGGATTCGGCGAAGGCATCGCGCTCACCTTCGCGCGCGAAGGCGCGAGGGTGGTTGTAGCCGACGTCAACCAGGCAGCAGCGGCGCGCGTGGCCGACGCGATCGTTGCCTCCGGAGGCAACGCGATCGCGGTGCAGGCCGACGTATCGAAGGATGCCGATATCGCTCGACTGCTTGCCGCGACGCTGGCCGCATTCGCCGACGCGCACATCGTCGTCAACAACGCAGGCACCACGCATCGCAACCAACCGATGCTCGACGTCGATGAAGCCGAGTTCGACCGCGTCTATGCGGTCAACGTAAAGAGTATTTACCTGTCGGCAAGGCATTTCGTACCCCACTTTCGCAAGCAGGGCGGTGGCGTGTTCGTGAACATCGCATCGACCGCCGGCGTGCGCCCGCGCCCCGGCCTCACCTGGTACAACGGCAGCAAGGGCGCCGTGATCGTGACGAGCCGTTCGATGGCCGCCGAACTCGGGCCCGACAACATCCGCGTCAACTGCGTGAACCCGGTGATCGGTGCGACCGGCCTGCTCACCGAATTCATGGGCACCGAAGACACGCCCGAGAATCGCAAACGCTTTCTCGCGACCATACCGATGGGACGCTTCTCGACGCCGGAGGATGTCGCGAACGCCTGCCTCTATCTCGCGTCGGACGAGGCGCGCTTCATCACCGGCGTGTGCCTCGAAGTCGATGGGGGTCGGTGCGTGTGATCAAAGCCAGCTCACGATCTCGGCCAGCGGCTTCTTGATGCCGCCGTGCACCGGAACCCGGCAGCCTTCTTTCGGATAACCGACCACGAGCAGGATCACCGGCTTCTCCCACGCCGGCCGTTCGCAGATCTCGTTCAGGAAATTCATCGGGCTCGGCGTGTGCGTCAACGCCGCGAGGCCGGCGTGATGCAGCGCTGCGATCAGAAATCCGCTGGCGATACCGACCGACTCGGGCACGTAATAGTGCTTGACCATGCGGCCGTCGGGACGCTGGCCCGACTTGACCGCGAAGATCGCGATCAAGACCGGCGCTTCCTCGAGAAAAGGCTTCTCCCAATCGGTACCCAGAGGCGCCAATGCCTCCAACCATTCCTTGGGCGCGCGACCCGAATAGAACGCGCGCTCTTCTTCTTCAGCGGCCACGCGGATGCGTGCTTTCTTCTCGGGATCGCGAATCACGACGAAGTGCCACGGCTGCTGGTTCGCGCCCGAAGGTGCGGTTCCGGCGGCCGCGAGGCATGCGCGAATCACCGCATCGGCCACATCCTTCGACGAGAACTCGCGGACGCTGCGGCGTCGTTGAAGCTCGGCGTGAAAGGCTTGTGCACGCGACGTCATCTCCTCGGGTGGATAACGTCGATAGTCGGGCAACGCTTCGAGAACGAGCGACGAGGGCTTGGAGTCCGACATGAGGGCTGTTACTTCGGGGTGTGATAGACGAGGTCGCGCAACGCCAATGAAATCGGTGGCACATAAGTGATCAGCATCAGGCAGGCGAGCACGACCAGCACGAACGGGATCAGGCGCGTGACGATGCGATCGAGCGAGATCTTGGCAACCGTGCAGGCCGCGAACAGGTTGACGCCGAACGGCGGCGTGATCATGCCGAGCGCGAGATTGACCACCATGATGGTTCCGAAGTGGACCGGGTCGATGCCGAACTGCGCGGCCACCGGCGCGAGTATCGGCGCGAGCACGATGATCGACGCCGAGGTTTCGATGAACATGCCGATGATGAACAAGGCGCCGTTCACGCCGAGCAGGAACAAGCCGGGCGTCTGCAGGGTTTCCTTGAGATAGGCGCCGATCTGGTCCGGGATGCCGGCCCGCGTGATCAGATAGCTGAACAGGCCGGCGTTGGCGATGATGAACATGATCACCGACGACGAGATCACCGACTTCTTCAACACCGCGCCGACGTCGACGATGCGCGTCTCGCGAAACACCGTCACGCCCACGATCAACGCATAGAACACCGCGACCACCGACGCTTCGGTCGGCGTGAAGATGCCCCCGTAGATTCCGCCGAGGATGATGACCGGCATCAGCAGCGCGAGCGCCGCGTGCGTGACGACGATGCGCCGCAGTCGCGGAACCACCATGAACACCGCGAGATAGGCTAGGGGCGCGAGCAGATGGACAAGCGGATGCGAGACGAAGCGCTTGGCCACCAGCACCGTGACCATGAAGCCCGCGATGAACGCGATGTCGATCGCCGCGGTGACGATAGTCAGGCGCCCGTCGCCGTCGGTCTTGCCCCAGCCCTTGCGCTTGCAGGTTATAAAGACCCACAGCATCAGCGCGCCGCCGATCAGCAGACCGGGACCGAAGCCCGCGATGAAGAGCTCCCCGATCGACACCTCGGCCGAGACGCCGTAAAGGATCATCGGGATGGACGGCGGGATAATCACACCGAGTTCGGCCGAAGTCGCCTGCAACGCCGCCGCGTATGCGACCGGATAACCGTGGCGGATCAGCGCGGGGATGAGGATCGCGCCGATTGCGAACGTCGTCGCAACCGATGACCCGGACACCGCCGCGAAGATCATGCACGTCAACACGCACGTCATCGGCAACCCGCCCTGCACGCCGCCCACGATCGAGCGCGCGAACTCGACCAGGCGGCGCGAGATGCCGCCTGTCTCCATCAGGTTGCCGGCGAGGATGAAGAAGGGAATCGCCGCGAGGGGAAAACGGTTGATCGAGGAGAACATCTCCTTGACCGTGACCAGTTGCGGTAGGCCCGACACGTGCACGCCGAACACGCTGGCCAGGCCGATCGACACCGCGACCGAGATGCTGAGCGCAAAGCACAGCAGCATCGTGAACAGCATTGCGGTGGACATGAGGAGCTTTTCTTATTCAGACGCGCGGCGACATGAAGGCCGAAGCGCAAGCTGCGCAAACCCCGCATCGCTGCCGCGCTTCACAGCGCGGTTCCCAGTTCTTCGCGCTTGGGGTCGAGCCAGTTGCCGATCACGCCGACCATCGCGAACACGGCGCCGACCGGCAACGCGGCATAGGCCCACGTCATCGAAAACGCCTCGAGCCCGATGATGGTCTGCACGCGGCCGCGCATCGCGTAGTCGATGCCGAACCACAGGATGATCGCGAGCAGGAACAACCCGGCGATCGCGATCAGGGTCTCCAGCACACGACGCGGCGCACGCGGCAAAGCGCGATACAGAACATCGACCGACACCATCGCGCCGAGCCGGAAAGCGGTGGGAATGCCCAGGAAGACCATCCAGATCAGCGTGAAGCGAATCAATACCTCGCTCCATTCGGCCGGCTGCTCCAGCACGAAGCGCGTGATGACCTGATACATGCCCAGGCAGGCCGCCGCCGCGAGCATCAGGCAGGCACCAACCATCGCGACTGCGTTGAGGCGGCGCTCGAACGCGAGGATGTGCGCCTTCATTGCGGCCTCATTGCAGCATCGTCACCGCGTGATCACTTGTAGTTCTTGATGCGATCGATGTTGGCCTGTCCGAACTGCTTGCCGAACTCGACATACACCGGCGCGAGCGCGGCCTGGAACTTGGCCTTGTCGATATTCTCGGTCACCTGCATGCCCTTGGCGCGAAGATCGGCGACGGCGGTTTTCTCGTCGCTGTCGACGCGCGCGCGATTGGCTTTCACGGCTTCGACCGCAGCATCGTGGAAGTTCTTCCGGTCGGCCTCGGACAGCTTGTCGTACGCAGCCTTGTTCATCAGCAGCACGCACGGCGAATAGACGTGGCCCGTGAGCGACAGATACTTCTGCACCTGCTCGAACTTGGCCGCGACGATCACCGACAAGGGATTTTCCTGGCCATCGACGGTGCCTTGCTGAAGCGCCGTGAAGACCTCGGTGAAGGCCATCGGCGTCGGGATGATGCCGAAGCCCTTGTAGGCCTGGATGTGGACCGGGTTTTCCATCGTGCGCATCTTCAGTCCGCGCAGGTCATCGGGTGTCACGACCGGATGCTTGTTGTTGGTCATGTGGCGAAAACCGTTTTCGCCCCACGCGAGCGCGACCATGCCCTTTGATGGAAATTTCGAAAGCAACTCCTGGCCGATCGGCCCGTCAAGCACGGCGCGCGCGTGCGCGTAGTCCCGGAACAGGAACGGTACGTCGAGGATCTTCACTTCGGGAACGAAGTTCGGCACCGGGCCGGTCGACGTGAACGTCAACTCCTGCGTGCCCAGTTGTACGGCCTCGACCGATTCGCGTTCGGCACCGAGCGCGCCCGAATAGAAAGGCTGGATCTTGTAGCGGCCGTTGGTGCGCTTCTCGACTTCCTTCGCGAACGTATCGATCGCCACGCCCTGATGCGAATTCTGCGAAACCGAGATGCTGATCTTCATCAAGGTCTGTGCCGAAACCGTGACTGGCGTGGCGAATGCCAGCGCCAATGGAACAATGACCGCGGCGATGCGAAATATCGAGATGCGAATGCGCGTCGGCTGTGTCGTGCGGCCTTTTTTCACGAGAGAACAATTCATCAGGGTCTCCTAGTCTTGGTCGTGCGAGTCTCGGAACGCCTCGGCCTTGCGTCAAGGCGGGTAATCCCGACGTGCGCCGGATTATTCGGGGCTGCGCGGCGACCGTCAAATACGATCGCATCGGAACATCCATACGCCGTGCGAATAGAGCACCTCCCCACCACCGCTGGGACCATTCGATGAGTTCGGCCCTCTGGCTCATTCGCCGGACGAATATCGAACCGCAGTCAGAGGTATTGGTCTGTCGCCGCGCTGCCGATTATCGTGGCCTCCACAGGCGCACGCTGCGACCACTTTGCATCGGTCGCATACTCGGACCGGTCGGCACCGATTTCTGGGGCTCATTATGGAACTGCGCCATCTGCGTTACTTCATCGCCGTGGTTGAGGAGGGCAGCTTTCTCAGAGCCGCGGAGCGGCTGCACATCTCCCAGCCCCCACTGTCGACGCAGATCAAGAATCTGGAAGAGGAACTGGGCGCGCAATTGCTCGAACGCTCCGCCCGTGGCGTGCAGCAGACCGCCGCAGGGCGCGTGCTCTATGCCGAGGCCACCGCGATCCTCGCGCGCGTCCAGCATGCACGCCTGCGTGTCCGTCATACCGCGCTGGGTGAAGAAGGAAGCCTGAGCATCGGATTCGTATCGATCGCCGACTACAGTTTCCTGCCAGCCGCATTGAAACAATTCAGGACGAAGTTTCCCGCCATCGACCTGCAGCTCCACGAGTTGACCAGCGACGCACAGGTGCGCGAACTCCTCACCGAAAAACTCGACCTCGGGATCGCGCTTGCCCCTCTCGACGATCCCGGGCTCGTCTTCCACCCGTTGCTCAAGGAAAAGTTGGTGATCGCGTTGCCCAGCGGCCACGCCTTGGCCAAACGGCGACGGGCCGTCAGTCTCAAGGCGCTGGCCGCCGAATCTTTCATTTTCGTGCCGCGACACATGGCCCCCGGGCTGCACGACATCATCATTTCGTTCTGCCGGCAATGCGGCTTCGCGCCTCGCATCAGCCAGTACGCGAAGCAGATGCAGACCGTCGTCAGCCTCGTCTCGAGCGGGTTCGGCGTCGCGCTCGTGCCGCAATCGGTGCAGAACCTGAAACGCACCGGCGTGGTCTATGCGGCCACTAGCGAGAGGTCGCCTTCGATACAAATCGGGTTGATGCACAGAAGCAAGGACGAGAACCCGGCGATTGAACGTTTCCTTTCGACCGTCCAGGAAATTGCGCAGGTGTACGCAGCAAAATCGCCCGATACGAAGGCGCGGTCCCGCCGTGAGGGGTCAGCCACCGTAGCTTGATCGCGCCCGCCATTCGCCGGACGTAAGCCTGGTAGACCAATCCAGTATTGGATTCGAGCGTCGGCGAACGCAACACTGCTCCATTTCGAGGAGCACAGATGAGCGCCACCAAGTTGAGGTCCGCCAACATCACCGCCGGGGCGAGCCGCGCACCGAATCGATCCATGTTCTACGCCCTGGGATATCAGGAGAGCGACTTCTCCAAACCCATGGTCGGCATCGCAAGCGCGTACAGCACGATCACGCCGTGCAACAGCGGGCTGCAAACACTGGTCGACGCTGCGGCCGCCGGGATCGAAGACTTCGGCGGCAATGCGCAGGTCTTCGGCACGCCGACCATTTCCGACGGGATGGCGATGGGCACGGAGGGCATGAAGTACTCGCTGGTGTCGCGCGAAGTCATCGCAGATTGCGTGGAAACCTGCGTTCAGGGCCAGTGGATGGATGGCGTTCTGGTCATCGGCGGCTGCGACAAGAATCTGCCGGGCGGGATGATGGGCATGCTGCGCGCGAACGTACCGGCTATCTATGTGTATGGCGGGACCATCCTGCCCGGTCGTTTTCAAGGCAAGGACCTTTCGATAGTCAGCGTCTTCGAGGCGGTCGGAGAGCACGCGGCCGGCCGTCTCTCCGATCAAGACATGAAGGAAATCGAACGTAGAGCGATCCCCGGCAGCGGATCGTGCGGCGGCATGTATTCCGCCAACACCATGAGCGCGGCTTTCGAAGCGCTGGGGATGAGCCTGCCCGGGTCGTCGACCATGGCCAATGTCCACGAGGAGAAGACGATCTCGGCGCGCGAGTCGGCGCGCGTGTTGATGGATGCCATCGCGGCGGGCCGCAAGCCGCGCGACATCGTGACGCGAAAGGCCATCGAGAACGCGGTCGCCGTCGTGATGGCCACGGGCGGCTCGAGCAACGCGGTGTTGCATCTGCTGGCAATCGCGCACGCCGCCGACGTCGCATGGTCCATCGACGATTTCGAGCGCATGCGCAAGCGCGTGCCCGTCATCTGCGACTTGAAGCCCAGCGGCCAGTACCTGGCGGTGGACCTGCATCGCGCAGGCGGCATCCCCCAGGTGATGAAGCTACTGCTCGAGGCCGGGCTGCTGCACGGCGACTGCATGACGATATCGGGGCAGACCATCGAACAGGTGCTTGCCGGTATTCCCCTGGAACCGCGATCAGGACAGGACGTGGTCCGGCCCATTGCGAACGCCCTCTATGCGCAAGGACATCTCGCGATTCTGAAGGGAAACCTCGCTCCGGAAGGTGCGGTCGCAAAGATCTCCGGCGTCAAGAAGCCGGTGATGACAGGTCCGGCTCGCGTCTTCGACGACGAGCAATCCGCGCTCGAAGCGATCCTGAGTGGCCGCGTGAAGTCCGGCGACGTGATGGTGATGCGCTATCTCGGTCCGAAGGGTGGGCCGGGCATGCCAGAAATGCTTGCGCCGACCGGAGCGTTGGCGGGCGCCGGGCTCGCTGAATCCGTTGGCTTGATTACCGACGGCAGGTTCTCCGGCGGAACCTGGGGCATGGTGGTCGGGCACGTGGCGCCCGAAGCCGCGGTGGGCGGCATCATCGCGTTCGTCCACGAGGGTGATTCGATCACCATCGACGCCGAGCGGCTCGCGCTCGAACTCCACGTGGACGACGAGGAACTCGCACGCCGCGAACAACGCTGGACACCGCCGAAGCCGAGATACCTGCGCGGCGTTCAAGCGAAGTTCGCGTTCAATGTATCCACGGCCAGCCGCGGCGCCGTACTGGACAATTTCTAGCGCGGCTTGTCGCAAGTCGCGAGACGGTGGGATCAGGGCGCGAGCTTTAGGCGGCCGCGCCGCGTGCAGCTTCACGATAATGCACGAGGCTCGAAGCCGCGTCGCCGATCGCTTCATACACGGTCGCAAGTGCGAGGTGAATTGCTGCAGCCAATCGCAAGTCGGGCTGGAGCGTCAACGCGTTCTTGAGCGCGGCCTGCGCCTTTCCCCATAGACCTTCACGCGCGCACAGCGCGCCGAGCGCATAGCTGGCCGACGGGTCCTGTGGATGCTCGCGCACCCAACGTTCGGCGCGCTCGATCTGGAAATGCGGATCGTCGGCCGGGTTGCGTGCCGCGCCATCGCCGGCCTTTGCGCGCGAGCCTCCGCTTGCTGCATAGGCTTCGGCAAGGCGCGGATCCCATTCGGACGCGATCGCGTTCTCGATCACGAGGCGCGCTTGATAGCCCAGGCCCGCGCCGTTGAAGGCCTGCGACGCGACCAGCGCAACGTCGGCAACGCGCTTGTCGCTGCCGGGCACGCTTTGCCAGAGGCCGATCAAGGCATGCGGGTCGTCGCCCTGCGCGGCGAACAGCGAGCGCCACGCCATCGTCTTCATCTGCCGCGCGGCCGCGGGATGCAAGGCGTCGCGCTTGTTCAAGGTGCGCAAGAGCCGCAACACCGCGGCCCAATCGCCCGCGTATTGATGCGCCTTCAACGCCAGGCGCACCGACTGGATGTGGCGCGCGCCGGCCGCATGCAATTGATCGACGACGCCGAGCGCGCGCTTTCCATCGCGCGCGTCGACCAGGCACTCGACTTCGGTCATCAGCTTGGCCGCGCGCAGGCCGCTGTCGGCTTCGGCGCGCCGCAGCCATTCATCGCGTCGCCCGTACTCGCGCATGCGATGCGCGGAGCGCGCGGCGATCAACGCCGCGAGGCCCGCGGTCTCGGGCAATTCCTGGGCTTGCTCGGCTTCGCGCTCGGCGTGCCCGTAGCGGCCTTCGAAGTGCGCCTGCAAGGCCGAGCGCAGCGCGCGCGACGCGCGTTTCTCGCTCTGGCGCTGGCGATAGAGCGCGACCCGCTGCGGCATCTGCACGGTCTTCTTCGCGAGCCGGATCAACGCATAGACAACGACGAAGGCGACGATCTCGATCAACAGAAAAAGATTGAGCGACAGATCGACGCGATACGGCGGATAGAACACCACCACGTTGCCGGGGTCGGTGGAAAGCGTGAGCGCCAGGCCGACCGCCGCAGCGAAGACCAACAGGCCGATGAGAAAGAAGCGCATCGAAGGCTCGTCTGTCGGTCTACGCCGCAACCCGCGACCGCGCGAGCAGGCATCGGCAGTCGAACGTCACCGCTGGCCCTTGACGTTGCGCGCGGCCGTGAGGCTCTCGGACAGCGTCGGCACTTCGATCACGGTGTTCGCGCTTTGCACCTGCTTCAACAGCGCAAGCGCCGCCTGTGTCTGCCGGGAGCGGAGGTCGAAATATTTTTGCAGCGCTTCCTGCACGCGCAGCAGATCGGCGCGATACGTGGCCTCCTGCCGCGCCAGCAGCGCAAGGCGCGCATTGAGCAGTCGCAGCTTCAGGTTCTCGCGCACGAAATAAGTCTGCGTGGGCGCGAGCAGCAAGGCGTCCGGCACACTCACTTCGCGCACTCGCACCAGTTGCTCGAAGCGCTGCCAGGCTTCGGCCGCGAGATAGCGCAGGTTGTCCTGCACGCGCTCGAACCATCCGTGCGCTCCGACAGTCGTGCCGCTGTTCGTGCCTCCGTTCTTGTCCGCGGGTTTGTCCGCTCGCACGCTCCGATCGACAGGTTGCGCATCAAGACGGGGCCGGGGCGCGGGCTTCTCGTCGGCCAGCAACGGCAGGCTGTCCACCATGCCGACCAGGCTGTCGATGCGAAGCGCGTTGCCCGCGATATCGACCGCCGGCAAGGCCTTGAGCCTCTCCAGATCCTTCGCGATCGCGCGACGCAAGACGATGAATTGCGGCCGCTCGGTGCGCGCCAGTCGCTGGTCGGCGTTCTGCAGCGCGATGATCGCGCCCTGCACGTTGCCGGCGAGCTGCAACTGCTGCGACGCGACCGCGAGAATCTGCTCGACTTCGGCCAATGCCCAATCGTCGCGCGTGCGCGCGAGATCGGAATAGAGCTGCTCGAGCGAGGCCTGCTGGCTCTGCGAATCGGCGACGCGCCCTTCGAGCGCACCGACCTTGGCCGCGTTCGCGAGCGATTGATCCTGCGCCTGCTTCGCAACCGTTTGCGCGGAGCGGCTCGCGACGCCATCGTCCTGGATGCGCCGCGCGAACTCGCGCTCGCTGCGATCGAGGCGATTGGCCGTGAGAAACCACAGCGCGATCGCGATCAGAAGCACGAAGGAAAAACCGAGCACCAGCCACAGGATCACCGAGCGTCGCAAGCGACGCAGTTCCTGCGCCGCGAAGCTTTCTGCTGGATCGATGGGCGTGACGGCGACGGTAGGCGTGAGCGCCTCCGACGAAGAGGGAGATGCGGTAGTCGACACGCCGGTCATTCTATCGCGGCAACGATGCCCGAAGCGCCGGGCGCGGCCAGCGATATCGTGGAGAAGCCCATGCGACGCGCCTTTTCGGCGATGCGTGCGTGGGGCGTGACGATGCGTTGCTTGAACAGCCATGCGCGCGCTTGCCTGGCGTCGGAAGCTTCGGGTTCGAGAACGGCTTCGACCATCGCGACGAGATTCGACAGGCCTTCCGAACTGGTGACGATGAAAGCAGCACGCGCGTCGTCGCGAAACAGGCGCCCCAATGCGGAAGAGGACGCCTCATCGGGCTCGGGCTGTACGCGTCGATAGCTTTCGATTTCATCGACCGCGACGCCGCGTTCACGCAGTCGATCGGCGAACCATGCGCGGCCGCCGTTGCCGCGAACGATCAGCACGCGGCCTTCGAATCCCGCGTGCAATCCGATCGCAGCGTCGAGCGCGGCGAGCAGTGCTTCGGAGTCGTAACGCCTTGACGAAGATGGTGCGGAAGAAGCTTCGGAAGCAGATGCCTTGGGCGCTGGCTCTGCATCGATCGCGTGCGGGCCGCGCGCATCTGCGGGGGAGACGATGCGCACGTCCGACGCCGAGAGGCCGAGGTCGTTCAACACGGCAACGCTGCCCGGTCCCATCACCGCGACAGTCACGTCGTGCGGCCACGCGTCGTTGCGATGCGCGACCGCATGACGGATCGCGTTCGGGCTGACGAAGACTACGAGCCGATAGTCTTCGATGCGCGCCATCGTGGCTGCGAGCGCGCCGGCATCGGCGACCGGTTCGATGCCAAGCACCGGAAATGCGACGACCAAGTGCCCGCGCTCGCGCAGCAACCCGATCAGCGGAGCGGCATCGTCCTTGGGACGAGTCACGATCACGGTCGATGGTTGCGTACTTGCCGCGGTGTCGTCGGCAGTCTCCCTACTCATGACATCGCCAATCTGTCAAAGCGACTCGATCAATGCGAGTCCGCCTTGCGCGATCAAACGTTCGCCGACACGACGTCCGAGCGCTTCGGCTTCATCGAGCGCATGGACGGCGGCGCTTTCGTTGGCGGCCACGAGCGTCGATCCATCGGGCCGGCCGAGCAGCGCGGATAGCGACAGGCTTTCGTCATCGGACCAGGTCGCGTACGCGCCCAGCGGCATCGTGCAGTTGCCGCCGAGTGCGCGCGACACGGCGCGCTCGGCCATCACGGCGAGCGCGGTCCCTTCGTGGTGCAAGGGCGCGAGCAACGCGACCAGGTCGGTACGTTTGGCATCGACCTCGATCGCCAGCGCTCCCTGTCCCGGGGACGGCAAGCTGTCGGCAGGATCGATCAACATGCGAATGCGCGACTCGAGCCCGAGCCGCATCAGTCCGGCGGCCGCCAGCAGGATAGCGTCGAAGTCGCCGCGGTCGAGCTTGTCCAATCGCGTGCCGACATTGCCACGCACCGGCAGAACCTTGACATGAGGGTAGGCCGCGCGAAACTGTGACTCGCGCCGCAGGCTGGACGTGCCCACCACCGCGCCCGCCGGCAGTGCACCCGGCGTTGCATGGCGATTCGAGACGAAGGCATCGCGCGCATCCTCGCGCACCAGGATCGCCGCGAGCACGAGGCCATCGGCCAGCGTCATCGGCACATCCTTCAACGAATGCACCGCGAGGTCCGCGCGCCCTTCGAGCAGCGCGGACTCGAGCTCCTTGACGAAAAGGCCCTTGCCGCCGACCTTCGACAGGCTCTGGTCGAGGATGCGATCGCCTTGCGTCGTCATGCCGTCGATGACGACTTCGCAAGTCGGGTAGAGGCGCAGCAAGGCCGAGCGCACGTGCTCGGCCTGCCATATCGCCAACCGGCTCTCGCGCGTGGCGATCACCAGATGCGAAGGAATGCCGGTCATGCTCGTTTCATCCGCCGATGTCGAGCGACGTGCCTGCTGCGACTCGCGCGATGGGAATCCCGGATCGCGTCAATTGTTGAAGCACTTGGTTTGCGTGTCGACTTCGATCTTGATCAGTTCATTGTCCCCACTACCAAACCTGTTGCCGCCCGTGAACGTCACGCATCCCTCGCCCTTGTAGGCCACCTCGATGCGGCGCGCGTCCGGACCGAAGTAGAAGGGAATCCAGCGTTTGCCGGTTTCGTGCGTCTGCGAGTCGCTCGGTGCGCCGATCAAGTTCGTGACTTGCTGCGGACTCATGCCGAACTCGAGCTGCGAGAACTTGCTGCCGCACGCGGGTGTGCCGATCATTTCCCGACCGCTTCGCGAATCGTCCGACCTCGTGATGATGGTGGTCGGCCCCTGGGTCGGTGTCGCGGTCACCGGAAGCTTGCCGCCGGTGGATTGCGGCTTGGCGACTTCGCCGCCGGGCTGTTGGGTCGCACAACCTGCCAACGGGATCGCCAACGCGCTCACGGCTGCGATCACTGCGCTCTGCTTCGACATCCACTGCTCCCATTTGAAATTCAGAAAAATCACGGATACAGCCCGCGCTTCTCGCGCGCCTGCAAGACGCGCGTACACGCAACCACGAAGGCCGCGGTACGCAAGGGGATCTTGTGCTGGTCGCCCACTTCCCAGATGCGCTTGAACGCATCGACCATGATCTTGTCCAGGCGCACGTTGATCTCGTCCTCGGTCCAGAAGAACGAGCTGAAGTCCTGTACCCACTCGAAGTACGAGACCGTGACCCCGCCCGCGTTGGCGATCACGTCGGGCACGACCAGGATGCCGCGCTCGCCGAGGATCAGGTCGGCGTCGGGCGTGGTCGGACCGTTCGCGCCTTCGAGGATCATGCGGGTCCTGACGCGCTCGGCGCGCTCGCGAGTGAGTTGGCTTTCCAGCGCGGCCGGGATCAGGAATTCGCTTTCGACGTCCCAGAAATCTTCGGTGGCGATCTTGTCGCCGCCCTTGAAACCGCCGACGCCGCCATTCGCATGGGTCTCGGCGATGAGACCTGCGATGTCCAGCCCGGTCGGGTTATTGACGGTGCCGGTGTGATCCTGTACCGCGACGATCTTCGCGCCGCTGCCCACGAACAGTTCCGCGGCCGCCGAGCCCACGTTGCCGAAGCCCTGCACCGCCACGCGAGCACCGTCGATCGGCACATTGATACGTCGCGCGGCTTCACGGCCGACCACGAACACGCCGCGACCGGTCGCCTTGACGCGCCCGAGGGAGCCACCGAGTTCGATCGGCTTGCCGGTGACGACGCCGGTGGCGGTGGCGCCGATGTTCATCGAGTACGTGTCCATCATCCACGCCATGATCTGCGGGTTGGTGTTGACGTCGGGCGCGGGGATGTCGGTGTGCGGCCCGATCACGAGCCCGATCTCACTGGTGTAGCGACGCGTGAGCCTCTCGAGTTCCTTCAGCGAAAGATCCTTCGGCTCGACCCGTATGCCGCCCTTGGCGCCGCCGTAGGGCAGGTTGACCGCTGCGCACTTGACCGTCATCCAGGCCGACAACGCCATCACTTCTTCGAGCGTCACGTCGGGATGGAAGCGCACGCCGCCCTTGCCCGGCCCGCGCGACAGGTTGTGCTGCACACGAAAGCCTTCGTAATGCGAGACCGTGCCGTTGTCGAGCTCGATCGGGATATCGACGATCAGCGCGCGCTTGGGGCGCTTCAGGGTTTCGGTCCAGCGGGCCAGGTGGCCAAGATAGGGAACTACGCGATCGACCTGCGCGAGGTAGGTGGCCCACGGACTGTCGTGGGCCTGCGTAACGTAGGAGAGGTTCACGGTGATGTGCCGCGCGCCTCGCAAAGCGCGCCTCATGAAAATGATGGCCGCGACGATACAGCAATCATTCGGTGGTGTCGCGCAGGGGAGACGGAGCGCGCAAGGAACCGAAATTCGCATCGCCGACCAAGCTTGCGGCGGTGCGTGGCGCGCTAGAATCGACCGAACTTTTTCGACTTCAATTGACCCATACCCCATGACCTATTGCGTCGCGATGCGCCTCGACGAAGGCCTCGTCTTTCTCGCGGACTCGCGCACCAATGCGGGAGTCGATCACGTCAGCACGTTTCGCAAGTTGACGGTATTCGAGCGACCGGGCGAACGCGTGATCGTGTTGATGACGTCGGGCAATCTCGCGACCGGCCAGGCGGTGCGGCAGATCGTTTCGGAAACCCGCGACGCCGACGGCACCAGCATCTGGAACGCGAAGAGCATGTTCGAGGTCGCGCGCATCGTCGGCGACGCGGTGCGCAGGGTGCGCGCGCGCGATGCGGCGGCACTCGAGGACGCCGGCATCGAATTCACGATGAGCATCATCGTCGGCGGGCAGATCAAGGGAGAGTCCTGCCGGTTGTTCCTGGTCTATTCGGCCGGCAATTTCATCGAAGCCTTGCCCGAGAGCCCGTACTTCCAGATCGGCGAAGCCAAGTACGGCAAGCCGGTGCTCGATCGCATGATCACGCCCAAGGCGACGCTCGACGAGGGCGCGAAATGCGCTCTGGTGTCGATGGACTCGACGATGCGCTCGAACCTTTCGGTGGGACTGCCGCTCGACCTGTTGTGCTACGAAGTCGACAGCCTCGCGGTCACGCGCTTTGCGATGATCGATGGGAACAATCAATATTTCCGCATGATCCACGACACGTGGGGAGAGCGGCTCAAGCAGATCTTCGGGGAGATTCCCGACCCCACGTGGGATGAGGCCGGCGCATTGGGCGGCGCATCGACCGAGCCCACGCGCATGGGCAATCCGCCCAGGACCAGCGGGGTTCCGACGGTGCCGCGCGCCGAACCCGTGCGCGCCCAGCCGCCGCGCGATATCGAGCCCAAGCTGGCCGCCGTGCCGCGCGAACCGATCCAGACCCTGGCGGAGGATCAGGTCAACCAGCCTCAGCCGGAATAGTCGCTGCGGCTGCCGCGGGTCACGCCGCGAGCGGAACGCTCTTCAGGCTGGGCCGGGCTTGCGCGGGTTCTTCGCCGCTATCTTCCCTGACCTCGGTGATGTTGGGCTGGATGTCGGTCATGCGGGCCGGCCCGTAGATGATCGCGAACGCGACATCGTTGGCATCGGCGCCCGACGCGATGCGCACCACGTCCTCGACGGGCGCGAGGCCGGTCGGATCGAACAGGATCCAGTTGCCCCCGAGGAAGGCTTCGAAGATCGCGTGGAAATCGGGCGGCGGTTCTTCGAACTCTACATAGCCCACCACGAAGCGCGCGGGGATGTTGAGCGCGCGACACATCGTGATCGCGACGTGTGCGAAGTCGCGGCACACGCCGACTCGATTGGCAAGCACGTCGCGCGCGGTGGTGGTCACGCCGGTCTGGCCGATCTGATAGAAGATGTGCTCGCGTATCCACGCGACGATCGCTTCGACGCGCGCATAGCCTCGCGGCACGTTGCCGAAGGTTCGCTGCACCATGCCCGACAGGATATCGGACTCGCAATAGCGCGTCGGCAGCAGATAGCGCATCACTTCGTCGGGCAGTTCGGCGATGCTCAGTTCGCGCGCATTGCGATCGGGCTCGTCGAAACGCCGCACGACGCGCGCGCGATAATCGATCGTCATCGTGCCCGCGTCAGCGCTCACGCGCATCGAGCGGTTATGCGAATGCGGCGGCAGATATTCCCGCGGGATGCCAGTCAACGGCAGGACGCTGAAGGACTCCGAAAGGATGGTGTGCTCGGGAATGCGCGCCGCCTCGATCTGGAAAAAGAATTCGGCGGGTCCGGCAAGTTCGTAGACCAGCCGGCAATCGATATCGAAGGTTTTCATGATGGGAAGATTCGAGCCCGCGGCATGCAGGTCGAAGCGGCAAGTCTAGTGCCGCGAGGCGCGGAAGCCGCCGATCGCGCGGGAAATTCAGGGGACGTCCTACCGCAGTTTTTCCGTACCAGCAACGTGCCCTGGTCGGGAGCGAAGGATCCCGTCGAACCGCTAAGATAGCGCCTGCGCAAGTTCTCGCCTTGAGTTCACGCCCCCATAGGAAAGCCTGTCGATGTCCGCACCTTCGGAATCCTCCGTTCGTCTTCGCGACGTGCGATGCATCACGACGGCGGGCCTGCACCGCATGGCTTATCGCGAATGGGGCGATCCGGCCAACGATCGCGTGCTGATCTGCGTTCACGGACTCACGCGCGTGTCGAACGACTTCGACGCCCTCGCGCAAGCGATGGCGGCGGACTATCGCGTCGTGTGCCCCGATGTCGTCGGCCGTGGACGCAGCGGCTGGTTGCGCGACCCGATGCTCTATCAGATGCCGACTTATGTGTCCGACATGATCACGCTGCTCGCGCGTGTCGATGCGAAGACGGTGCACTGGTTCGGCACCTCGATGGGCGGCCTGATCGGGATGGTGTTGGCGTCGCTGCCCGACACGCCGATCCAGCGCATGATCATCAACGATGCGGGTCCGCTGCTCGGCGCTGCGGCGATCGCGCGCATCGGCACCTATGTTGGCGAGACGCCGCGCTTCGAAACCATCGAGGCGGCCGAGCGCTATATCCGCGAGATCACCGCACCGTTCGGAGCACATACCGATGCCGAGTGGCGCTTCCTGACCGAGGTCGTGATGCGCCGGGATGGCGATGCGTGGGTGCGTCACTACGATCCGCAGCTCGCGATGCCGTTCAAGGCCGCCCAGGGAACCGGTACTCAGGGCGATACCTCGCTATGGCACTTCTACGACGCGATTCGTTGCCCGGTGCTTGCGGTGCGCGGCGAGCAATCGGACCTGCTGTCGCGCGACACGCACGACGAGATGGCCACGCGCGGACCGAAGGCCGAGCTCGTGACCATCGCCGGCGTCGGTCATGCGCCCACCTTCATGCATGCCGATCAGATAGCGATCGCAAAGGATTTTTTTCTCAGAGACTTTGATGATGCCCGATGAATCTCACGTCACGCGCCTTCACGTCGGACCGCGGCTCTCCGAAGTTGCCATACACAACGGCACCGTCTACCTCGCTGGCCAGATCGCCGAGCAGACCAAGGCCGATGCCTTCGGCCAGACGAATGAGGTGCTCGGCCACGTCGAGCGCCTGCTCGGCGAAGCCAAGAGCGACAAGCGCCACATCCTTTCGGCGACCGTCTACCTGTCCAGCATGAAGAACTACGCGGACATGAATCGCGCGTGGGACGGCTGGGTCGAACCGGGCACGACGCCGCCGCGCGCGACCATCGAAGCCAAGCTGGCGCGCTCGGAATGCCTGGTGGAGATTCAGGTCGTGGCCGCGCAGATCGTGTGATCGCTTAACGGGTCCTGCCGGTAATAGGCCGCCAGCAACCCATACCACTCCGGGTACGCATCGGCGAGACGCTCGGGCGTCACGAAGAAGGCTTCGCTCGACACCGAGAAGAACTCGGCTTCGTCAGTGGCCGCATAGGCATCGAGCGGCAACGTCGCGTAGTAGCGATCGGCGCGCGCGGACTCGGGATCGAGATGTCGCGGGATGGCGGCTTCGGCCGCATCGACGCGCGCGGCGAAGTCGTCGAGGCTGGCCGCCAGCACGTCGCGCCAGTGCGCATCGCGCAAGCCCGCGTGCAGGCTTTTCGAAAACGCCGGCATCCCGTCGACCGCGCCATTGGCCATGTCGAGCTTGTGTGCGAACTCGTGAATCACGACGTTGAACGCGAACGGCGACGGCCGGTGCGCATGGCCCGCGCGCTCGCTCGATGCCGCGTCCCAGGCGAGCACGATCGGGCCGCCCTCCCACGACTCGCCGGCGATCGCCTCGCTCCACGCATGGACCACACCGTTTTCGTCGACGATCTCGCGATCGACGACGAAGTCGCTCGGATAGACGATCACCTCGTCGAAAGTCGGGTAAGAGTCGATGCCGAGCTCGAGCACGGGCAGGCAGGCCTGGACCGCGATGCTCGCGACCATCTCGTCTGAAAGCTCGAGGCCGCCTGCGGCATTGACGACTTTCGAGGCGAGGAATTTGCCGCAGGAATTCCTCAGCCGGTTGCGCCGGTCGTCATCGAGACGATGCAGGAAGCGATGACGTTCGAGAAGGCACGACCAGTCCTCGTCCGCAATCCACTGCGCCGGATCGATACCGGACCTGGTCGAGCGACCGAACAACCAGCGCATGACGATCTATGCTTCCGACGCTACGAGACCTCGTCGATCCACGCGGCCTGAATCGCTTCGAGGATCTTCTCGCCCGAGCGCGCCGGGTCGTCGTCGAAGTCTTCGAGCTCGACTACCCAACGATGTAGGTCGGTGAAGCGCACCGTGCGCGGATCGACCTCGCCATGCGCTTCCTGCAGGGCGATCGCGATGTCTTCGATGTCGATCCACTTCATGGCGCTCTCCTCCAGGCTTTTGGCATGACGCGTTCAGCCATTCTCTTTGGCATGGTTGATCGAATACTTCGGGATCTCCAGCACCAGGTCGTCCTCGGTCATGATCGCCTGGCACGACAGGCGCGAGCGCGGCGTCAGGCCCCACGCCTGATCGAGCAGGTCGTCCTCGTTGTCGTCCGAGGGTTCGAGCTTGTCGAAGCCCTGCTTGACGATCACGTGGCAGGTCGTGCAGGCCGCCGACATCTCGCACGCGTGCTCGATAGCCACGTGGTGCTCGAGCAGGTTGCGGCACAGGCTCTCGCCGACCTCGGCTTCGAATTCGGCGCCGTTCGGGCAGATATCGTGATGCGGCAGGACCGTGATCTTCGGCATGGAATTGCGGGCTATGCGAGCTCGTCGAGACGCTTGCCCTTGAGCGCGCGCCTGACGCCGACGTCCATGCGCATCGCGGCGAAATCTTGGGTGCCGCGCGCGAGCGCGTCGATCGCGTCCTTGATCGCGACGTGATCGTCGCCCGTGCCGACCTTGCGCACGGCGTCGATCAGGCAGCGGATGCGCGCGATGTCCGGCGCGTCGAGCAGCGATGCATCGGCCGCGAGCGCGGACTCGGTGGCATCGACGATGCGTTGCCCTTCGACCTGCTGCTCGCGCAATGCGCGCGCGCGCATGTCGCTGTCGGCCGCGCCGAAACTGTCCTTCAACATGCGCGCGACCTCCTCGTCGCCCAGGCCGTAGGAAGGCTTGACGACGATGTGCGCTTCGACATTCGACGTGGTCTCGCGCGCCGTCACCGACAGCAATCCGTCGGCATCGACCTGGTAGGTGACGCGGATGCGTGCGGCGCCCGCGACCATCGGGGGGATGTCACGCAATTCGAAGCGCGCGAGCGAGCGGTTGTCGGTCACGAGCTCGCGCTCGCCCTGCACGACGTGGATCGCCATCGCGGTCTGGCCGTCCTTGAAGGTCGTGAACTCCTGCGCGCGCGCGACCGGGATCGTCGAATTGCGCGCGACGATCTTCTCGACCAGGCCGCCCATCGTTTCTACGCCGAGCGACAGCGGAATCACGTCGAGCAACAGCCACTCGTCGCCGCCCGTTGCGCGATTGCCCGCGAGCGCATTGGCCTGGATCGCGGCACCCAATGCCACGACTCGGTCAGGATCGAGGTCGATCAGCGGCGGCTTCTTGAAGTAGGCCTCGACCGCGGCACGAACCTGCGGCATGCGCGTCGCGCCGCCGACCATCACGATGCCGCGTACTTCATCGACCTTGAGCCGCGCATCGCGCAAGGTACGGGTCGCGGACGCGAGCGTGCGATCGACAAGCTCCCGGGTCGCGGCAGCGAATGCGTCGCGCGAGATCGCCGCGTGGCGATGAACGCCGTCGGCCTCGAAGGCGAGATCGACGATCAGCGCGTCGCTCAACTGTTCCTTCGCAGCGCGCGCGTGCGCTGCGAGGCGGGCATGCTCGGCATCGGACAACTGTGCGGCAGTCACACCGGCGGCCTTGAGCGCGAGTTGTGCGAGTCGCTCGTCGAAGTCGTCGCCGCCGAGCGCGGTATCTCCGCCGGTGGCGAGCACTTCGAAGACGCCTTGCGTTAGCTTGAGGATGGACAGGTCGAAGGTCCCGCCGCCGAGGTCGTAGACCGCATAGACTCCTTCGATGCCGTTGTCGAGCCCGTACGCAACCGCCGCTGCGGTGGGCTCGTTCAACAGGCGCAGGACGTTGATACCCGCGAGTTGCGCGGCATCCTTGGTGGCCTGGCGTTGCGAGTCGTCGAAGTAGGCCGGCACCGTGACGACGGCGCCGACGAGGTCGTCGCCGAGCGTGTCTTCGGCGCGTTGTCGCAAGGTCGCGAGAATTTCGGCCGAGACCTCGACCGGCGTCTTGACGCCGGCGGCTGTCGAGAGTCGTACGAGATTGCCGCTGCCTTCATGCGCCGATGCATCGACCAGGTCGTAGCGCATCTCCTGCTCGGCCGCGACGTCGATCTGGTCGCGTCCGCGCCCCATCAGGCGCTTGACCGACACGATGGTATTGCGCGGGTCGGCGGCACGATCGGCGAGTGCCTCGTGACCGATGCGCGCCGTTCCGTCCTTGCGGTAGTGCACTGCCGACGGCAGCAGCATGCGGCCCTCTTGGTCGGGCAGCACTTCGGCGACGCCATTTCGAACCGCGGCGACGAGCGAGTTGGTGGTGCCCAGGTCGATGCCCACCGCGAGGCGCCGCTGATGCGGGGCTGGCGCCATGCCCGGCTCGGAGATCTGCAGGAGCGCCATCAGTTCACCGTGGAGCGGAGACGATCGCTGGCCGTGGCGACGTCTTCTCCGAAACGTTCGACGAACATCCACTGACGAACGAGTTCGGATGCGTGCGCCGCGGCGGCATCGGCATCACCGTCCGCATCATCGCTGCGATCGAGCGCGACCTCGATTTCGGCCGACAACCGCTCGCGTGTCGATGCGAGTTCGCGATCGAGCGCAGCGAGCGCGTCGCGGTCATCGCTCGCTCGCGCATCGTCGAGCGACTCACGCCATTCGAGCTGCTCGACCAGAAACTCTTGCGGCATGTTCGTGTTGTTCTCGCGCGCTGGATCGTGGCCCTTCAGGTCGCACAGATAGATCGCACGATTCAAGGGATCGCGAAGCACGCGATAAGCCTCGTTGGCCTGCGTCGCCCATTGCAGCGCGACGCGCTGCTCGGCCGCGCCCGACGCGGCGAAGCGATCCGGATGAACGCGGCTCTGCAATTCGCGATAGGCGCGATCGAGCGCCGCGCTGTCGAGCGCGTAGCGTTCGGGCAATCCGAACAACGCGAAGTGATTGGCCTGGATGTCCATAAAAAAACAAGGCGGCCGGGCCGCCTTGGTTCATCGCGCGCAGCGTGGCGCGGTTGTCAAATGCGGAAGCTCTCTCCGCAACCGCACTCGTCCTTGACGTTGGGATTCTTGAACTTGAAGCCTTCGTTCAATCCCTCGCGGGCGAAGTCGAGTTCGGTGCCATCGATGTAGGGCAGGCTCTTGGGATCGACATAGACCTTCACGCCGTGGCTCTCGAACACGCGATCTTCCGACACCGGTTCGTCGACGTATTCGAGCTTGTACGCGAGGCCCGAGCAGCCGGTGGTGCGCACGCCCACGCGCAGGCCTTCGCCCTTGCCGCGCCGCTCGATGTAGCGCGCCACGTGCCGCGCCGCCTTCTCGGTCAGCGTAATGCCTGCCAGATCGGTAATCGCGTCCATGCTCATGCCGCCTGCGTTTCCGTAACTTCAGCCGCGACCTCTGTGTGCTTGGTGCGATAGTCCTGCACCGCCGCCTTGATCGCGTCTTCGGCGAGGATCGAGCAGTGGATCTTCACCGGCGGCAATGCCAGCTCTTCGGCGATGTGCGTGTTGCGGATGCTCATCGCCTCGTCGAGCGTCTTGCCCTTGACCCACTCGGTCACGAGCGACGACGACGCGATCGCCGAGCCGCAACCATAGGTCTTGAACTTTGCGTCCGCAATGCGACCATCCTCACCGACGCGGATCTGCAGCTTCATCACATCGCCGCAGGCTGGCGCGCCCACCATGCCGGTGCCGACTGCCTCATCGCCCTTTTCGAACGAGCCGACGTTGCGCGGATTTTAGTAGTGATCGAGAACCTTGTTGCTGTAAGCCATGACAATCTCCGGTTACTTCTTGTTCAGTGCGCTGCCCAGGTGATCGATTCCATATCGACCCCGTCCTTGAACATTTCCCACAACGGCGACAGATCGCGCAGCTTTGCAATACGCGACTTGAGCAACCCGATCGCGTAGTCGACATCGTCTTCGGTCGTGAACCTTCCGATCGTGAAACGGATCGATGAATGTGCGAGCTCGTCGCTGCGTCCCAGCGCCCGCAACACATAGCTGGGCTCGAGACTCGCCGACGTACACGCCGAACCCGACGACACCGCGAGCTCCTTGATGCCCATGATCAGCGACTCGCCTTCGACGAAGTTGAAGCTGACGTTGAGGTTGTGCGGCACGCGATGCTCTTCATCGCCGTTCAGATAGACCTCTTCGATATCGCGAAGGCCGTGCCACAAACGATCGTGCAGCATGCGCACGCGTTCGTTCTCGGTATTCATTTCGAGGCGCGCGAGACGATAGGCCTCGCCCATTCCGACGATCTGGTGGGTAGCCAGCGTGCCCGAACGCAGGCCGCGCTCGTGACCGCCGCCGTGCATCTGCGCTTCAAGGCGCACGCGCGGCTTGCGGCGAACATAGAGCGCGCCGATGCCCTTAGGTCCGTAGGTCTTGTGCGCGGTGAAGGTCATCAGGTCGACATTCCACGACGACAGGTCGATGGCGACCTTGCCGGTCGCCTGCGCGGCATCGCTATGAAAGAGGATGCGGCGTTCCTTGCAGAGCGCTCCGATCGCGGGGATGTCCTGGACGACGCCGATCTCGTTGTTGACCAGCATCACCGATACCAGCACGGTGTCGTCGCGCATCGCTTCACGCAGTTGATCGAGCGTGATCAGGCCGTTGGGCTGCGGCTGCAGATACGTCACCTCGAAGCCTTCGCGTTCGAGCTCGCGGCAGGTGTCGAGCACGGCCTTGTGCTCGGTCTTGACCGTGATGATGTGCTTGCCCTTCTCCTTGTAGAAGTGGGCGGCACCCTTGATCGCGAGGTTGTCGCCCTCGGTCGCGCCCGAAGTCCAGATGATTTCGCGCGGGTCGCAGTTGACCAGCTTCGCCACTTCCGCACGCGCATTCTCGACGGCCTGCTCCGCGTCCCAGCCGAACGGATGGCTGCGCGATGCGGGGTTGCCGAATTGCGTCGTGAGGTACGGGATCATCTTCTCGGCAACGCGCGGATCGACCGGCGTCGTTGCCGAATAATCCATGTAGATCGGAAGACGTGACTGCATGATGGTTTCCATTGATTCGCGTGAGCTGACTGCTAACTGAGGCGCGCGTCCGGGCACTCGCCCGCGCTGCGACGATCGCGCAAGACATGCACCTGCGGGGAACTCTCACAACGATGCAGGCGCGTTCTTTGTTCGGTGATCAGATCATCCAGCGACACGCTGTCGAGGTATTCGACCATGCGCGTGTTGAGGTTCGCCCACAGGTCGTGCGTCAGGCAACGGCGATCGTCAAGGCAGTTTTCTTTGCCCTTGCATTGCGTCGCGTCCAGCGGTTCATCGACGGCGTGAATGATGTCGGCCACCGTGATGTCCATCGCCGCTCGGCCAAGAGTGTAGCCGCCGCCTGGACCGCGCACGCTTTCGACCAGCGCGTTGCGACGCAGCTTGCCGAACAATTGTTCGAGGTAGGACAGCGAAATGCTCTGACGGCCGCTGATGCCCGCAAGCGCGACCGGACCGGCGTGTTCGCGCAACGCGAGGTCGATCATCGCGGTCACGGCAAAACGTCCTTTGGTGGTCAGTCGCATGAAATTGGCTCCGGGAAAGCCCGCTTGCAGGGGCTATTCGAGAACGCCAAGGATACTATTCCCGACCAATTTAGTCAACTATTCGGACTGCCCGTGCCCGAACTTGCGGCCGGCAACTTACCGGCCGGCCTGTCGACCTACGCAGCGGCCTTCTGCGCCATGCGGCGGCGCACGAAATCGACCAGGTTGATGCACGCGTCCTCGACGTAATCGAGAACCACCTCGAACCCGTCGGCCCCGCCGTAGTACGGATCCGGAACGACCGCGGACTCGTGTTCGGTCGCGAAGCTCATCAGCAACTTGATCTTGTGATGGAACTGGCGCGGCGCGATCTGCTGAAGCAGCGCGTGGTTGTCCCAGTCCATCGCGAGGATCAGGTCGTAATGGACGAAGTCTTCCTTCGTCACTTGGCGCGCGACCAGGTTGGACATCTCGTAGCCGCGCTTCTTGGCGGCGCGCGAGGCCCGCGCATCGGGCGCTTCGCCTGCGTGAAAACCATGCGTGCCGGCCGAATCGACCTTGACGTGCTTCTCGAGCCCGGCCTCGCGCACCTTCTCGCGAAACACGGCTTCGGCCGTGGGCGAACGACAGATGTTGCCCATGCAGACGATCAGAATCTTGAATGCCTCGTACTTCAACATATTCGCTCACCCTATCCAGTGCAATTCGACACTCGTCGAGATGGTTCGCAGCAGCGTCGCTATCAACACGATGCGTCCGCTGGACCGATTTTCAACCGCCGCATGATGCCTCTCATGCAGCCCTGTCTCCGCTTCCGAGCAGCAACACGTTGTCCGTGCCCGACGCACCGAAGACCTGCTGCTTGAGCGCCGCAAGCTGGTCTCTCGTTTGTGCTGCCTGCTCGAACTCCAGGTTGCGTGCGTGGTCCAGCATCGCCTTTTCAAGGCGCTTGATTTCACGCGCGAGATCCTTCTCTCCCATCTCGCCATACCGCGCTTTTTCCTGCGCAGCTTTCAGATCGGTGCGCGCGGTCTTCACGTCGTACACGCCGTCGATCATTTCGCGGACCTGCTTGATGACGCTGCGCGCCTCGATGCCGTGCTCGAGGTTGAACGCGGTCTGCTTGGTGCGGCGTCGATTGGTCTCGTCGATCGCCCGCCGCATCGACTCGGTGATCGAGTCGCCATAGAGGATCGCGGTTCCATTGATGTTGCGAGCCGCGCGGCCGATGGTCTGGATCAACGAACGCTCAGCACGCAGGAAGCCTTCCTTGTCGGCATCGAGGATCGCGACCAGCGACACCTCGGGAATGTCGAGACCTTCGCGCAGCAGATTGATTCCCACCAGCACGTCGAACACGCCCAGACGCAGGTCACGAATGATTTCTGCGCGCTCGACCGTCTCGATGTCCGAGTGCAGATAACGCACCTTGACCCCGTGCTCGCCGAGATAGTCGGTGAGCTGCTCGGCCATGCGCTTGGTGAGCGTGGTGACCAGCACGCGCTCGTGCTTCGCAACGCGCAGGTTGATCTCGGACAACACGTCGTCGACCTGCGTGCTCGCGGGCCTCACTTCGAGCTGCGGATCGATCAGCCCGGTGGGCCGCACGAGCTGCTCGACCACCTGACCGGCATGCCCCTTCTCGTAGTCGGCCGGAGTCGCCGACACGAAGATGCCCTGCCTCACCTTGCCTTCGAACTCCTCGAACTTCAGCGGCCGGTTGTCGAGCGCCGACGGCAGGCGGAAGCCATAGTCCACAAGGTTCTGCTTGCGCGCGCGATCGCCGCGGTACATGCCGTTCAACTGGCCGATCAGCGCGTGGCTCTCGTCGAAGAAGATCAGCGCGTCGTCGGGCAGATAGTCGATCAGGGTCGGCGGCGGATCGCCAGGCTTCGCACCCGAGATATGCCGCGAGTAGTTCTCTATGCCTTTGCAGAAGCCGACCTCGGACATCATCTCCAGATCGAAGCGCGTGCGCTGCTCGAGCCGCTGCGCTTCGACCAAACGATTCTCGCGATAGAAATATTCGAGCCGCTCGCGCAACTCCGCCTTGATGGTCTCGATCGCATTGATGACTGTGCCGCGTTGCGTGACGTAATGCGAGCCCGGATAGATCGTGAAGCGCGGGATCTTCTGTCGCACGCGGCCGGTGAGCGGATCGAAGAGCTGCATGCTCTCGACCTGGTCGTCGAACAGCTCGATGCGCACCGCGAGCTCCGCGTGTTCCGCGGGGAACACGTCGATCACGTCGCCGCGCACGCGGAACGTGCCGCGGCCGAAGTCGACCTCGTTGCGCTTGTATTGCATTTGGATCAGCCGCGCGATGATGTCGCGCTGCCCGAGCTTGTCCTTGACGCGCAGCGTCAGGATCATCTTGTGGTACTCGTTCGGATTGCCGATACCGTAGATCGTAGAAACCGTGCCAACGATCACCACATCGCGCCGCTCCATCAACGATTTGGTCGCGGACAGGCGCATCTGCTCGATGTGCTCGTTGATCGAGGAGTCCTTCTCGATGAAGAGGTCGCGCTGGGGAACGTAGGCCTCGGGCTGGTAGTAGTCGTAGTAGCTGACGAAGTACTCGACCGCGTTGTTCGGGAAGAACTCGCGGAACTCCGAATACAGTTGCGCGGCAAGCGTCTTGTTCGGCGCCAGCACGAGCGCGGGCCGTCCGGCACGCGCGATTACGTTGGCCATCGTGAAGGTCTTGCCCGAACCCGTAACCCCGAGCAGCGTCTGGAACGCGAGCCCGTCTTCCAGGCCTTCCATCAGCCCGGCGATCGCCTGCGGCTGATCGCCAGCCGGCGAAAACGGCTGGTAAAGCTGGAACGGGCTTCCTGGAAACGACACCAGATCGGCGTCTTCCGGCTGGGGAGCGAGGTTGGCGACCATGCTAAGATTTATGCGGTTGCGGCGCGAATTGCGGCACTGCAATAAGTCCCGCGGCGGGCACCAACGAGTTGAATTGGTGCGTTGCGAGATTGGGTCGCCATTATCGCGCGGATCGGTCTTCCGAATCCAGTATTTTCTGAAACCCGCGTCGAATCAACGGATTAGGCGCTAGTCCGACACCGCCTTAGTCGTTCGTCTTAGCGCCATTTGAAGAATCCATGGACTCTCCCTTCCTAGACGTCGCCCTCGCGCCACGCGACCCGATCCTCGGAATGACCGAGGCTTATAACGCCGACGTCCGACCGAACAAGATCAATCTGGGCATGGGGGTTTACACCGACCCGGACGGCCGCGTCCCGGTTCTGGCTGCGGTGCGCGAAGCGGAACGCCTGCGCCTCACCAATACGCCCACGCGCAGCTACCTGCCGATCGACGGCATCCCGCTCTACAACAGCGGCGCGCAGAATCTGCTGTTCGGCGAGGGCGCGAAGATCCTGACCGACGGCCGCGTCGTGACCGTGCAGGCGCTCGGCGGCACCGGTGCACTGAAGATCGGCGCGGACTTCCTGAAGCAGTTGTCGCCCGACGCCGAAGTCCTGATCAGCGATCCGAGTTGGGAGAACCACCTCGCGCTCTTCACTTCCGCGGGGTTCGCGGTGCGCAGCTATCCGTATTACGACGCGGCGACGAATGGCCTGAACTTCGAAGGCATGATCGGCGCGTTACAGGCGGCCGCTCCCGACACCATCGTGGTCCTGCATGCGTGCTGCCACAATCCGACCGGCGTTGACCCGACCCGCGAGCAGTGGTCGCGCGTCATCGCCGTGCTGGCCGAACGCAAGCTGATGCCCTTCCTCGACATCGCCTATCAGGGCTTTGCCGATGGCATCGAACCCGATGCGCTCGTCGTACGTGCGATGGCCGATGCCGGCCTCGAATTCCTCGTCTCGAGTTCGTTCTCGAAATCGTTCTCGCTGTACGGCGAACGCGTCGGCGCGCTGTCGGTCGTCACCGCCGACAAGAGCGAATCGGCGCGCGTGCTCAGCCAGTTGAAGCGCGTGATCCGCACCAACTATTCCAACCCGCCCACGCACGGCGGCGCGATGGTCGCCGCAGTGCTGAGCGATCCCAAGCTGTGCGCGATGTGGGAAGACGAGCTCACCGGCATGCGCGAGCGCATACGCGCGATGCGCGTCGGCCTCGTCGAACGTTTGCGAATACGCATGCCATCGATCTCCTTCGATCACATCGAAAGACAGCGCGGCATGTTCTCGTATTCGGGATTGACCGAGAAGCAGGTGCAACGCCTGCGCGAAGAGTTCGCGATCTATGCGATCAGCACCGGTCGCATCTGCGTGGCGGCTCTCAACGAACACAACATCGACACAGTGGCCGACGCGATTGCCGCGGTCTCACAGCCTTCGCGTTGACGCTCCGCTCGGCGGCGCTATAATCGCGCTCCCTCAAATCCCCGATAGCTCAGTTGGTAGAGCAACGGACTGTTAATCCGTGTGTCCCTGGTTCGAGTCCAGGTCGGGGAGCCAGTAGACTCGCGAGTTTCCGCGCTTTCCCCCCTTCAACCGGTCCCCAATTGCGATTGCGTTCCGCAAAGATGCTCTCACGATCGCTGCCCGGCAGGGACGGCAACGAGCGGATGCTTGGAGGAAGGTGCGGCGCCCCGATTCGCGGCGTTCTATGAGCGGTAACGTCATCTCGTACATCGAGACGTGCCAGCGGGAACGCACCAGCCTCCAGCTGAGCATGAACTCGGTTTGGGTGGCATCACTCGGTCATCCTCATGTCTGATCGTGCGAACGCACCCCGCGACCGTCTGGAAGATTCGGGTACTACCTTAGTCTCCGAAGGCCACGATCTCCCCAAGGTCGCGGGCGGCCATCCGAAAACTATCGACCAGCCCCTTCGCTACAACTACAACGGAGTCTGTCACCTGGTCGACGCCTGGACAGAGCGCGACGATTCACGCACGGTCTGCAAAATCAAGCTCATTGCAGTTGAAGTTGAGGAGGACTTTGCACAGCCGGTCGCTAAGCCCAGGCTCATTTCCGAGAGTCTTGATGAAATATCGAAGGTTCTCGCGAATATATCTGAGGTCGTAGCATGTTGAGCTAACAAATACACGTGGCGTTGGCATAACTGATTTCCTCCAAACTCTTCAGATCGCAGTGCGACGCAGTACGACGCTGATACTTGTGCTGGAAGGCACGAACGCCGACTCCTGCTGTCCCCGCCGTACGCCACCGGGGAACGAAGCAAAGACCTTACGCTTTCGCCACAGCAACCGAAGGAACGGTCGGACCTCTTTGATCTAGCTATTCGCGATTTCGGCGGGACAGTCGATGAGCTAGAGGGTGCGATCGGCATGTACATGATCGGTCGTCACGTTTGGCTGGCGAGTAGATGCGCCGGTCACGACAGACGTTGCTCCTCAACCTGGTTTCGACTTGAACGGATTGAAGAGTTCGACGTTCAGGTGCGAGAAATCCCGGACGTTGCGCGTCACGACCGTGAGCTTGTGGAGCCGGGCGGTCGCGGCAATCATCGCGTCCTCGTACAGCGTGTCCGAGCGCCGATGCATGAGCCGCGCCCATTCGCGGAAGGTTTCGCCATTCATCGGCAACACGTTCCAGGACGCCGCGACCAGGTCGGCCCACTGCTCGATCTCATCGGCCTTGACAGCGTCCTGATCGCGGGCGAGTTCGATGCCTGCTTGGATTTCGCCCAAGCTCACGGCCGACAAGTGCAGATCGCTGTCGGCGACCGACTCGAGCCACGCCACGACCGCTCCGTGCGGACGAGGTCGGCGCAACTCGGAAATGATGTTCGTGTCGAGCAGGTACATGCTGCCTCAGCGGATCGGCTTGACGCGCCGCCTTCGGACCTCGCCACGTTGCGGAATCAAGCTCTCCGTGCGCGCAGTACCCGACAACAGCAACTCCTTGAGCGACGGCTTGGCTGCGACATGGAGTCGGCGCCACTCCTCTGCCGGCACCAGCACCGCCGTCTCGGCGCCACGCCGCGTCACCATCTGCGGACCGTTCGAGAGACACGCGTCGAGAAACTCACTGAAACGCGCCTTCGCATCTTGTACAGGCCAAGCCTTCATATCTTCTCCAACTGACTAGTTGCATGACTAGGCTAGCAGAATCACTCAATCCGCGCTTGAAAGCAAGAGCATCCTCGATGCCGCGAAAAACGAACCGTCTTGCTATGAGCCACAAATCCCGACAGACGATTTGTTATGGTCAAAGCTCAGGTGATTTCTGCAACATGAGGACAGAATCGAGCACCGTTAGAATTCATTACCTTATTCCGTGGACCCCCCTCCCAAGCTCCTATGCAGGTCATGCGTCCGAGCTAAGTGGACGCAAGGCTCTCGCGCGGAATCTTGATCACGCCTTCAATTTCAGGCGATGCCTGAAACGCTCATCCGGAAGACTGGCGCGCCAGTTCCTTGCGCTTCATCACCAGATATTCGTCGCGATCCATTTCGTGCAGCTGACGCGGATAGCGCTCGACATTGTCGATCCATTCCCGGATGCGCTTTTCGGGTTGCTCAGCCCGCGGAAGCGCATAGGCACTCAGGTAGGCGTCGATCGCGAGGTAGTAGCGCATCGCGTTGCGCTCGATCACACCGCGAAAGTCACCCACGTACACAGGTGTGCCGTCGCTCTTGCGCTCGACGATGCTGAAGCCGACCTTGTCCCGACCGAGTGTCGCGAGGTAACCCTGCATCGCGATCCGCGCGGCCATCCCGTAGCCGTATGAATAAGACATGTGAATGAAACTGGAATTGGCGTCGATCGGGATTGCTTCCAGGACGATGCGATAGTTCTTCGTATCGAGGGGACCGATATCGGCATTCAGCAGCACCTGAAGATAGGTCGCCGTGCTCGTCGCAAGCCGGTAGCTGAAGTCGACCTTGCGCGTGTCCTCCAGCGGCTGGTCGAACTTGCGCCCGACAGCGAGACTCAGGGTGCTGGTGGCACCCGTGCCTCGCGAGGCGCAGCCCTTGACGTTCAGGTGCAATATCAGGATGTCGCACCACTGGTCCGTGCCTTGCAATACGGGGCCGACCACGCTGTACGGCTGCCTCACGATTGCGTAGACATCGCCCTTCAGATTGCCGGACGCTTCGGTGGACACAAGAACCAGTGGTCGGCCGAACTGGTTGTTGGCCAGTTGCTCGCTCAGTGCCGCCTGCCGCGCCCGAAGCGCATCGGCATCCTGCGCTGACGCCGGCCTGGGATCGGAGAGCACAAGGATCACGAACGATGCCGCGCCCAGTACCGTCCTGAACCATGCGGAGCGTGATGAATGCTCAGGATATCCCCTCATTGCTCTTGCTCCCTGTTTGCATCTCGGCTACCGGACCTCGTTGACCAACGCTGTTTTCGAGTGCAGCAGCGTACGCCGAACCCCAGCGAGGACGAATTTTGCGTCGATGTGAGAAGCGAATGGATGCCAGATCGAGCCTTGGCGGGAAGCGGTACCCTCCCTCATGGCCAAGACCAATCGAGCCCGTGACGCCGCCGGAAAGAATCGTCCGCTGGTTGACGATATCCGCTTCCTGGGCCGCATCCTCGGCGACGTCATCCGCGAGCAGGAAGGCAAGCCCGCCTTCGATCTGATCGAACGCGTACGCCAACTCTCCGTCGACTATCGCCTCAAGAGCAACGCGCAAGCCGGCCGCGCCCTCGATCGCCTGCTGAAGAACCTCTCCGACGACCAGACCGTCAGCGTGATCCGCGCCTTCAGCTATTTCTCGCATCTGGCCAACATCGCTGAAGACCGACACCACGTGCGCCGACGCGACCATCACGAGCGCGAAGGTCATGTGCAGGAAGGATCGCTCGCGATGTCGCTCGCGCGCCTCGCCGACGCAGGTATCCAAGCTGACCAGGTCGCGCACACGCTCGCCCGCGCCTACATCGCCCCCGTCCTCACCGCGCACCCCACCGAAGTCCAGCGCAAGAGCATCCTCGACGCCGAGCGCGCAATCGCGGAACTGCTGGAACGACGCGAATCCCTCGCGAGCCAACGCGACCTCAACGAGAACGAAGCGCTGATCCAGGCGCGCGTCACCCAGCTCTGGCAAACGCGCATGCTGCGTTCGGCCAAGCTCAGCGTGAACGACGAGGTCGAGAACGCGCTCTCGTACTATCACGCGACCTTCCTGCGCCAGATCCCGCGCCTGTATCGCGACATCGAGGCGGCGCTGCCGGGCCACGACGTCGCGACCTTCTTTCGCATGGGCAACTGGATCGGCGGCGATCGCGACGGCAACCCTTTCGTGAATGCCGATACGCTGCGCACGGCGCTCGCGCGCCAGAGCGAGACCGTGCTGCGCTTCTATCTCATCGAGGTCCACGAGCTGGGCGCCGAGCTGTCGATCTCGATGACGCTCGCGCCGGTATCGGACGCGATGCGCGCGCTCGCCGAAGCCTCGCCCGATCGCAACGCACATCGTGAGGACGAACCCTATCGCCGCGCATTGATCGGCGTGTATGCGCGGCTGGCGGCGACGCTGCACGCGCTCACCGGCACCGAGGCCTTGCGTCATGCGGTGACGCCGCAGAATCCCTATCGCGCCGCGGCCGATTTCCTGGCCGACCTGAAGGTCATCGAAGCGTCGCTGAATTCACACCACGCGCAAGCCCTCGTTGGACCGCGCCTGCGTCCCTTGATGCGCGCCGTGCAGGTGTTCGGCTTTCATCTCGCCACCGTCGATCTGCGGCAGAGCTCCGATGTGCACGAGGCCGTCATCGCCGAACTGCTCGCGATCGCGCAGATCGAGTCCGACTACAGCACGCTGGCCGAGCCCGAGCGCATCGACTTGTTGATGCGCTTGCTCAACGACGCGCGACCCTTGCGCGTGCGCGCCGCTGCTTACAGCGAACGCGCGCAAAGCGAACTCGCGATCTTCGAGGCCGCATCGACGATGCTCGAGCTCTATGGCCGTGACGCGTTGCGCCACTACATCATTTCGCACACCGAGGCGGTGAGCGACCTGCTCGAAGCGATGCTGCTGATGAAGGAGACCGGTCTCTTGCGCGGCACGCTCGCCGACACAGCCGAGTCCGACCTTATCGTGGTGCCTCTGTTCGAAACCATCGCGGACCTCCGCAACGCCGCGCCCATCATGCGCGCCACATATGCGTTGCCGGGCGTAGGCGCGATGGTGAAGCGCTCAGGCGGCGAGCAGGAAATCATGCTGGGCTATAGCGACAGCAACAAGGACGGCGGCAGCTTCACGAGTAACTGGGAGCTGTACCTCGCCGAGATCGCGCTGGTCGATCTGTTCATCGACCTGGGCCGCGATCACGGCATCAAGCTACGACTCTTCCACGGACGTGGCGGCACCGTGGGGCGCGGCGGCGGCCCGAGCTATCAGGCCATCCTCGCGCAGCCGCCGGGCACGGTAAATGGTCAGATCCGTCTTACCGAACAGGGTGAGGTGATCGCGTCGAAATACGCGCACCCCGAGATCGGGCGACGCAACCTCGAGACGCTGGTCGCGGCCACGCTCGAAGCGACACTGCTCAATCCGCCGAAGAGCGCGCCGAAAAGTTTCCTCGATGCGGCGCGCGCGATCAGCGCCGCGAGCTACAACGCCTATCGCGAACTGGTCTATCGAACGCCCGGCTTCACCGACTACTTCTTCAGCGCCACCCCGATCCGCGAGATTGCCGACCTCAACCTCGGCTCGCGCCCCGCATCGCGCAAGGCCACGCGCGCGATCGAGGACCTGCGCGCGATTCCGTGGGGTTTCAGCTGGGGCCAGTGCCGTGTCTCGCTGCCCGGCTGGTACGGCTTCGGCTCGGCGATAGCGAGCTATCTCGAAGGCGATGCTGCGCAACGCAAGCAACGCCTCGCATTGCTGCAGCGAATGAACAAGCAGTGGCCGTTCTTTCGCGCGCTGCTCTCGAACCTCGACATGGTGATCGCCAAGAGCGATCTCGCGATCGCGGCGCGCTATGTCGATCTGGTCGAGGACAAGAAGCTCGGGAAAAAGATCTTCGCGCTAATCCGAGCCGAATGGGATCGCACCAACGATGCGCTATCGCTGATCACCGGCGAAAAACTGCGACTCGGATCGAATCCGTCGCTGGCGCGTTCGATCGAGCATCGCTTTCCCTATCTCGAGCCGCTCAACCACCTGCAGGTCGAGTTGATGCGGCGTCATCGCCGCAAGCGCAGTGACTCGGGCAGCGGGCGCGTGAGGAACGGCATCCACATCTCGATCAACGGACTCGCGGCGGGGCTGCGCAATACCGGTTGAATCCGCAGTGCCTTTGCGGTTCGCGAAGAAGGGAAACCTCTACGCCGGGACGCTGCGCGCCACATAGCTCGGTGCACGCCGATGCTTCGTACCCTGCTCGAACGCATGACCCAATGCCAGCAATCGCCATTCGTTGAACGGTCTGCCGACAAACGACAATCCGGTCGGCAGCCCGCGCACGAAGCCGGCGGGCACCGTGAGGTGCGGATACCCGGCAACCGCGGCCGGTGCCGCAAAGCTGCCGCCGGAGTGGTCGCCCGCAACGGGATCGATCAGCCACGCCACGCCACCGGAGGGCGCGATCACGGCGTCGAGACCATGGCGATCGAACGCGCGGTCCAGTCCGTCTTCGCGCGCACCCTTGAGGCACGCGGCCCGTGCCTCGAGATATGCGGGACTGTCGAGTCCGCCCAACGCCTGCGCGCGCTCGAACAGTTCCTGGCCGAACCACGGCATCTCCTGATTCGCATGCGCGACGTTGAACGCGATCACGTCCGCCAACGACTGCACCGGGGCATGGGGCGCAAATTTTTGTAGCCACAGCGGAAGGTCGTGCTTGAGTTCGTACAGCAGCACGCTGAGTTCGGCGGCACGATAGCTGGCCTGCGGCAATTCCACGTCGTCCACGATCTCGGCGCCGAGCGCGCGCAGATCGGCGACCGCGCGCTCGAACAATGCGTTGACCTCGTCGAATCCGGTCAGGTAGTTCCTCGCGATCCCGAGCCGGGCGCCGCGCAGTGCGTCGGCCGGCCACGACAACGCCGCCTCGCTCGCATTCATCGCCGGCGCTGTCGTGGTGATGGGGTCGGCGACATCGGGTCCGGCCATCGCCGCATACAGCAGGGCCGCGTCCGCAACGCTGCGCGTCATCGGGCCGGCCGTGTCCTGGCTGTGGGCGATCGGCACCACGCCGTCGCGGCTGATGCGGCCGACCGTCGGCTTGAGTCCCACCAGGCCATTGAGCGACGCGGGCGAGACGATCGATCCGTCGGTTTCCGTGCCCACGCCCAACGGCGCGAGGCTGGCCGCAATCGCCGCGGCCGTGCCCGAACTCGAACCGCTGGTGCTGCGATCGAGCGCATAGGGATTGCGCGTGAGCCCGCCGCGGCCGCTCCAGCCGCTGGTCGAGCGCGTCGAGCGGATGTTGGCCCATTCGCTCAGGTTGGTCTTGCCGAGGATGAGCGCGCCGGCCTCGCGCAATCGTTTGACCAGATGGGCATCGCTTGCCGCGTGCACGCCGGCCAGAGCGAGCGAACCGGCACTGGTGCTCATACGGTCGCCGGTGGCGATGTTGTCCTTCAGCAGCACCGGCAAGCCGTGAAGCGGTCCGCGCACGGAGCCCGCGCGACGCTCGGCATCGAGCATGCGCGCCATCGCCGGCGCATCGGGGTTGAGCTCGATGATGCTGTTCAGATGCGGACCGGCACGATCGATGGCGGCGATGCGTGCGAGGCATTGCTGCGTCAGTCGCTCGGATGTCAGACGACCCGCTTGCATCGCTTTCATCAAGTCGAGCGCACTGGTCTCTTCGAGCCCGTCGATGTGAACGTGGCGCCGGGAAGTTCGAGCAGCCATGGCGGGACTTCCCAGAGTCAGGAGGGATGCGGAGGAAACAAGCAGGTCTCGGCGTCGCACGATGACGCGGCCTATCGACCGATCGCCGATATCGGAATGTCTCTTCCAATGGCCGCCCGGATCATGTCAACGATGTCGATGTCAGATTTGCCCAATCGGCGCAGGTGATCGATCTCGTCACCGAGCATGCCGATTAGGGCATCCATCGACATTGGTCTCGGGACCGAGCTCCATGGCGTCGCATTCGCTCATCGGTCGATTACCGACCTCGCGCGATGCTTGGCATTCGCGCTTGCGGAGCGACGACGTTGTCAGACCTCCACGCGAAGCCGCCCCGCCCCGGCTTCCATGCGTCCGATCACTGCGGCATGTTCGAACCCCTGCGCACGAAACACGCGCAGCACGTCGTCCGCCGTGTCGGGAGCGCAGGTCACGAGCAGACCACCTGAGGTCTGCGGGTCGCTGAGCAGATCCTGCGCGACCTTCGGCAACGCCGCGGCGAGCGAGACATCGGCGCCATAGCCCGCCCAGTTGCGTCCGGACGCGCCGGTGATGAAGCCATCGCTCGCCATCGCTTCCACACCCGTCAGCATTGGCACGCGGCTCCAATCGATCACCGCCGTCAGCCTTGCGCCGCGCGCGATCTCCAGCGTGTGGCCGGCCAGCCCGAAGCCGGTGATGTCGGTCAACGCATGCACACCGGGCATGTCGGCAAACGTCGCGCCGGGCTTGTTGAGCATCGTCGTGGTCTTGACGAGTTGCCCATAGCCCGCCGCGTCGAGCTTGCCCTTCTTCAATGCGGCCGAGAGCACGCCCACGCCGATCGGCTTGCCCAGGATCAGCACGTCGCCCGCCTTCGCATCGGCATTGCGCCTGACCTTCTTCGGATGGACCAGGCCCATCACGACGAGCCCGTAGATCGGTTCGACCGAGTCGATCGTGTGGCCGCCCGCGATCGGGATGCCGGCGTCCTTGCAGGCCGCCTCGCCGCCGCGAATGATCTGGCCGATGATCTCGACCGGCAGGCGATCGATCGGCATCGCGACCAGCGCAAGCGCCATGATCGGTGTGCCGCCCATCGCGTACACATCGCTGATCGCATTGGTCGCGGCGATGCGGCCGAAGTCGAAGGGGTCGTCGACGATCGGCATGAAGAAATCGGTGGTCGCGATCAGCGCCTGTTCGTCGTTGAGTTGATAGACCGCCGCGTCGTCGGCGGTTTCGATGCCGACCAGCAACTCGCGCGGCATCAGGCCGCTCGCGCTGTTCTTCAGTATCTCGGACAGCACGCCCGGGGCGATCTTGCAGCCGCAGCCGCCGCCGTGAGAGAAGCTGGTGAGCCGGATCGAGTCCGCGGATGCGGCGTGAGTCGTGGTGATGTCGTTCATGAAGTCTGTCCTTGCAAAAATAGCAGCCGCTATTGTGATCGTTCGCCGGCCGGAATGTCGGCGTGCGCCGCCGCACCTCCTTCCGCCGCTCGACCGGCGGAAAGCGCGAGAGCAAGTACGCAGGCTATTGTGGTCGCTTGCGGTCCAGCATATCCGCGAGCAGGCGGCGGACCTCGCGTCGTTCGACGTCGGGTGCGAAGCGCGGCTCGCGCGCGGCGCACTGCGCAGCGAGGGTCGAGGCGAACGCGGGGTCGGTAGCGAACCGCTGCATCAGCGCCGCCAGCGCCACGGCGTCGCCCTGCGGAAAGTAACCGCCGTAGTCGCGACCGAGCAAGCCGACATTGCCGTCGATGCGGCTGGCCAGCACCGGCACGTGGGAACGGATCGCTTCGATCACGACGTTGGCGCCGCCCTCCATGCGGCTCATGTGCACGAGTGCGCGCGAACGCGCGATCCACCTTCTGGAGTGTTCACGCGAGAGACCGCCGAGCCATCGATAGTGCGGGCATTCGACCGTGGTCTGTCGCGCGGCGTCGGCCATGGCGTGGTCCAGTCCATTGCCGATGTGCATGACGCGTATCGATGCGTCGTGCGGCAACATCCGCGCGGCACGCATCAACGTCAGCGGATCCTTCTCTTCACGCAGGTGGCCAACGGCAACGAAATCGAAGTGCCGCAGTACCATGGCGCCGCGAGCACGGGCGCTGGCCGATTGCACGATCACGCGCGCCTTGGCGCGTATCGATGGATCGAGCCGCCTCAGGCCTTCATCCTGCAACACCACCACATGGCTCGCACACTTCAGAGAATGCAGAGCGCTCGTATCGGATTCGAGGTCGCGGTAAAGATCGGTGCCGGTCAGCACCACAGCGAGCGGCGCGTCGCCGTTCGCCTCGGAAAAACGCGTGATCGACGCGGCCGAGCGGCGCGCATGCAGTGCGATCAGCGCATCGACCGGCCCGCCTTGCCACGCGAGCGCAACCTGTGCCTGCGCCACCGGCGCAAGAAAACGCCGCCAGCGCGCCGCCGTGTGCCAGTTGCCGTTGTTGGCCTCCGCCGTGGCCGGCGACACGATGCACACACGAGGCTTCTTCATCAGCGCATGTTGGCATATGTCTGAGGCGCGCTGCCTCGCCCGCTCCGCGCTCGTGGAGGCGATGCGCGAGTGTCGTGCTCGCACGATCGCGTGGACTTGTGATCTGGGCGACGCGCAATGGCGGGTACCGCAGCAACCGGGCATCAACCCGATCGCCTGGGAACTGGCGCATCTCGCATGGTTCGCCGAGTTCTGGATATTGCGCGGACCGCACGATGTGGATGCGAAGGGACGCACGCAGGCGCGACGACCGGCAATGCACGCGGGCCCCGATACGTTGTTGGACTCGTCGCTGCTCGCGCACGCTGATCGCTGGAGCGCGCCGTTGCCGTCGCGCGAAAAGGTATTCGAGATGATGGCCTCGCAACTTGAAGCCTGCATCGACGCGGTACCCGATGACGACAATGACGACGCCCTGTACTTCCACCGCCTCGCGCTCTTTCATGAAGACATGCACGGCGAGGCCTTCGCATGGCTGCGAGCGAAAATGGGATACCCGCCGCCTTTCGGCGTAACCTTGGAACGACTGGCGGAACCGGGCAGCGTGGAAGTCCGCGGCGGTGAGATCCATGTCGGCTCGTCAGCCGCTGGACCGGGCTTTGCGTTCGACAACGAACTGCTGGGTCGCGACATTACGGTGGCCGACTTCGAGATCGATGCGTGTCCGGTCACTGCAGGTCAATACCTTCGCTTCGTCGAGTCCGGCGGCTACGACCGCTCCGAGTATTGGACGGGGGAAGCAGGCGTATGGCGCGCGCAAGCGAAACGCTCGCATCCTGAGCGCTGGCGGCGCATGACGACCCACTCGCGATCGGACGTGCGTTGGGAAGTGCGCTGGTTCGACCGTTGGAAAGCGCTCGACCCCGAACAACCGGTGATCCACGTCAACGCCTTCGAAGCCGAAGCCTATTGCCTCTGGGCAACACGTCGTTTGCCGAGCGCGGCGCAATGGGAATATGCCGCGCGTCGCGTGGTGGCTTTCGAGTGGCGACACCGCGTATGGGAATGGACCTCCGACGCGTTCGAGCCTTATCCGGGTTTCGTCGCCGGACCTTACAAGGAATACTCGGCGCCGTGGTTCGGCAATCATCGCGAATTGCGCGGCGGCGCGTTCGCGACGCATGCGCGCATGCACGATGCGCGGTACCGCAACTTCTTCACGCCCGAGCGCAGCGACGTCTTCGCGGGGTTCCGTACCATTGCGCACGAATGAATCGCATCATCGCCCGTCCCTTCACCACCCTACGTCCGACCACAATCATGAAAACTCTGCTCTCCGGAATATTTGCAGCGTGCCTGCTGTGCGCGACCGCGATCTCGCCGGCTTTCGCGCAGACCAGCGTGCTGCGCGTCTCGGCCATCCCCGACGAAGCGCCCACCGAGCTGCAACGCAAGTTCAAACCGCTGGGCGATTATCTGAAGAAGGAGACCGGCCTCGACGTGCAATTCACGCCGGTCACCGATTACGCGGCGGTCGTCGAAGGCCTGGCCAACAACAAGATCGACCTCGCGTGGCTGGGCGGCTTCACGTTCGTGCAGGCGCGCATCCGTACCAACGGCGGCGCGGTGCCGATCGTGCAACGCGCCGAAGACGAGAAATTCACCAGCAAATTCATCGTGCCGATCGACAGCCAGGCCAGGACGCTGGCCGATCTGAAGGGCAAGACCTTCGCATTCGGCGCGCCGTCGTCCACCTCGGGCCACCTGATGCCGCGCTACTTCCTGATGAAGGGCGGCATCAATCCCGACACCGATTTCAAGACGGTCGCGTTCTCGGGTGCGCACGATGCCACCGTCGCGTTCGTGGCATCGGGTCGCGCCGACGGCGGTGTACTCAATGCGTCCGTAATGGACAAATTGGTCGAATCGGCCAATCCGAACGCAGCCAAGGTGCGCGTGCTCGCGACCACGCCGCCGTACTTCGATTACAACTGGACCGTGCGTCCGGGGCTCGATACCGCGCTGACGAAGAAGCTCACCGACGCCTTCCTCAAGCTCGACCCCGCCAATCCCGAGCACAAGGAAATCCTCGCGTTGCAACGGGCCACGAAATTCATCCCGACGAAATCGTCGAACTACGACGGCATCGAAGCGGCGGGCAAGTCCGCCGGCCTGATCAAGTGATCGCCCGGTTTCGGCCCTTGGCCGAAGAGCCGCGATGAGCCTGTTGCTCGATGTCGTGGGTCTGGTCCACGTCAACGGTCATCGCGCGTTGCGCGACGTCACGCTCTCTGCAAAAAGCGGCGAGCGCTTCGCGATCATCGGCCCGTCGGGCGCCGGCAAGACGAGCCTGCTGCGCATCCTGGCGAGCGCGCTGCGACCCACCGAAGGCCGCCTCGAGACGCAGGGCGCGAACCCGTGGCGCATGTCGGCGAGGGCGCTGCGGCGCCATCGCGCGCGCATCGGCATGGTCTATCAGGCGCCGCCGATCCCGCCGCGGCTGCGCGTGGTCACGGCGGTGCTCGCCGGACGCCTGGGTACGTGGAGCAGCAGACGCGCATTCCGGTCACTGCTCTATCCGAGCGACATCGCCGGCGCACGCGAAGTGCTCGCGCGGCTCGACCTCGCCGACCGCTTGTTCGATCGCTGCGATCGCCTCTCGGGCGGACAGTTGCAACGCGTCGGCATCGCCCGCGTGCTCTATCAACGTCCCGACCTGCTGCTTGCCGACGAACCCGTGTCGGCACTCGACCCGACCCTGGCCGATGCGGCGGTCGGCCAGTTGATCGAGCAAAGCGAAGCCACCGGCGCGACGCTGGTTGCCTCGCTGCACGCGGTCGATCTCGCGCTCAAGTGGTTCCCGCGCATCGTCGGCATGCGCGCGGGCTCGGTGGTGTTCGATGTCGCGTCATCGGTCGTCACGCGCGGCATGTTGCACGAGCTGTATGCGACCGAAGGCAGCGTGTTGCCCACGCAGGGACACGATCCGATCGCGCTGCCGGTGCATGACGCGCATGCGGATTCGAACGTGGTCGCGCTGGCGCGGCCCGGATGTCGATGAGTACGGTTGCGTCGGTCGCATCGAGCGGCCTCCCGCATCGATGAGCGCGACGGCATCGATCGCATCGAGCGGCCTCCAGGCGCGCGACCCACAGGCGCGCACGCGACTGACAGCGCTCGTGATCGCACTCGTGCTGTTGTGGCCGCTCGCAATCCTCGCGGACTTTGCGCCGTGGCGTTTGTTCGATGCCGGCAACCTGAAGGTGATGGGCGGGTTTCTTTCGGGCTTCGTGCCACCGGCCACATCGAACGAATTCCTCGGTCTGCTGTTGAAGGCGACGCTGGAAACCCTGGCGATCGCGACTGCCGGCATCGCGCTCGCGTTCGTGATCGCGACGCCGCTCGCGTTCCTGATGACGCATTCGCTGTCGATCTCGCGCATCGGTCCGAGCGCGGGGCTGTGGCGCGGGCAGGCCTTGCGCGCGCTCGCGCGCGCCTTGCTCACCTTCCTGCGCGCGATTCCCGAAGTGGTGTGGGCGCTGCTGTTGGTACGCGCGCTCGGGCTCGGACCCGCGGCGGGTGTGCTGGCGCTGGCGATCACCTACGGCGGCATGCTCGGCAAGGTCTATGCGGAGATCCTCGAGTCGGGTGACACGCGACCCGCGCGCGCGCTGCTCGAAGCGGGCAGCAGCCGCGCGAGCGCGCTTTTCTATGGCCTCCTGCCGGGTGCCGCGCAGGAGCTCGCGTCGTACACCGTCTATCGCTGGGAATGCGCGGTGCGCGCCTCGGTCGTGATGGGCTTCGTCGGCGCGGGCGGCCTCGGACAACTGATGGATCAGTCGATGAAGATGCTCAACGGCGGCGAGGCCAGCAGCATCCTCCTGATGTTCCTGGTGCTGGTGCTGCTGGCCGATGCGTTGAGCGCCGCGCTGCGTCGCATGCTGGCATGAGCACCAACACGACCGAAGTCGCTGATGGCGTGAACGCGGAAGTCAGCGTGAGCGAACGCGTCGCCGCCGCCGGCCCGTGCATCGGCTGCGTGGCCGTGACGGTGTTGATCGTGGCCGCGGTGATCGCAAGCTTCTGGTATCTCGCCGTCGATTACCGCGTGCTGCTGGCCGGCGAATCTCTGCGACTGATGGGCAAGTTCATCGTGGAGTTCTTTCCGCCCGATCTGTCGCCCGCATTCCTGGCGATGGCCGCATACGGCGCGCTGCAGACGCTGGCGGTCTCCGCGCTGGGGACCTTGCTCGCCGTGATCGGCGGCGCCGCGCTCGCGTTGCCCGCCTCAGGCCGGCTCGGCCCGACGCTGCGGCCCGCGTCGAGGCTCGTCCTCAATGTACTGCGCAGCGTTCCCGAACTGGTCTGGGCGGTGTTGATGGTGTTGGCTGCCGGGCTTGGTCCGTTCGCGGGCGTGCTCGCATTGGCGTTGCACACCACCGGTGTACTCGGCCGGCTGTTCGGCGAAACGCTCGAGAACGTACCGAAGGATTCCGAGCGAGCCCTGCGCGTTGCGGGCAGCGGTGTCGCGGCTGCGTTCATGTACGGCAGCCTGCCGCTGGTGACGCCGCAGTGGCTCGCCTACACCCTCTACCGTTGGGAGATGAACATCCGCATGGCGGCCGTGCTCGGCTTCGTGGGCGCGGGCGGGCTCGGGCAGATGCTCTATTTCCACCTGTCGCTGTTCCAGCAGCCGCAGGCGGCGACGGTGCTGATCGCGATGTGCGTGTTGACGATCGCCGTCGATGCGTTGAGCAGCTATTGGCGGCGCGGTCTGGCGCCGGCGCATGCCTGATCGAGCTCATCGATCGGGCACCTCACTTCGGCTCCTTTGCCTCGATGCGTATCGACGCATACCAGGCCGCTAGGTTCGCGATGTCGGCGTCGCTCAGGGGTTTGGCCATCAGCGTCATGACTTCCTGGCGACGCTCGCCGCTGCGAAACGCGCGCAGTTGCGCAGCCAGGTAGAGCTCAGGCTGACCGGCGAGATTGGGTGCATCGGGCTGCGTGCTCAGGCCCTGCGGACCGTGGCACACAGTACAGGTCTGGGCCTTGGCCTTTCCCGCCGCGGCGTCTGCCGCCGTCACGCTCATGTGAGTTACAGCGAGCGCTGAACAGAGCAGCATCGCGGGCAATCGCCTCGAAAGTTTCTTCATCGTAAAGGAGTGGCGAAGAGGGTTGGCATACGACGCGGACCATCCTTGAACGATGGTCGCGCCCGTTTTGCGACTTGCTGACGCTCATCGGCATTCCTACTGGCCGCTGTACGTGATGCGATAGATCGCGCCGGCGTAATCGTCGGAGATCAACAGCGAGCCATCCTTCGCGACCGCCACATCGACGGGACGACCGCGATACGTCCCGGTCTCGTTGTCGAGCCAGCCTTCTGCGAAGACCTCGTTCTTGTCGGCCGTGCCGTCGCTCTTCAAGGATGTGAACAGCACGCGCGCGCCGATCGGCTTGGTGCGATTCCACGACCCGTGCTGGGCCGAGAAGAAGCCTCCCTGATATTTCGCCGGGAACTGCTTGCCGGTATAGAAGGCCATGCCGAGATCGGCCGCATGCGCAACGGTCGTCACCTGCGGATCGACGGCACCTGCAGGAATCGCATCCTTGTCGTAGCCGTTCTCGGTGATGCGCGTCTTGCTCACGATGTAGGGATAGCCGAAGAACTGGCCGGCCTTGGTGGCGCGATTGATCTCGCCCAGCGGAATGTCGTCGCCCATGCCGTCGGTCTGGTTGTCGGTGAACCAGAGCGTCTTGTCCTTCGGATTGAAGTCCATGCCGACCGAATTACGCACGCCTGTCGCATAGACCTCGCGACCGGTGCCGTCCTGGCCCATGCGAACGATGCCGCCAATGCCCCACTTGGTGTAGAGCGCAAGCTTCTCGCGCGGCTGCACGTTGAATGGCTGGCCGAGCGTGATGTAGAGCTTGTTGTCCGGCCCGATGCGGCACACGCGTCCGCTGTGATTGAACGATTCCTCCTCGGGCGGGATCAATTGACCCTGAGGCACGACCTCGCCGACTGCGACGTCGGGGCCCTCGTAGAAGAACTCGGCCGCCGGGAAGGCCAGCACGCGATTGCTCTCGACGACGATCAGGACGCCATCCCTGGTCCAGCACACGGCGTTGGGATTGTGGAACTTGAGCGAGGGCGCGAACTCCTTGACTTCTGTGGCCGAGTCGCCGCTGTTGCGATTGGTCACGGCCCACACGGTGGTCTTGCGCGTACCCACGAACAGCATGTTGGTCGACGGCGCAACCGCGATCGAACGCGCGTCGGGTACGACCGCATACAGGTCGATCTTGAATCCGGGCGGCAGCTTGATGCGCTTGAGGTTCTCGCGAAGCTGGTCGGCGTTCTTGCCGGTCTGCGGCACCAGCGGAATGTTCGCGTCCGTGCCCGAGACCTTCATCTGTTTGAGCTTCTCGAGGTTCGGGATGTTGGGCTGCGCACGGGCCGACAGCGACGTCAGACACGCGAGCGAAACCAGGGCCACGAGAGTACTTGGCTTGAGCTTGGGCATGCTTGATTCTCCTGATGGCAAATTGATTTTTTGAATGCGCCATACGCATACCCATGCGGCGGCCGCGCGGCGCGGGAATTTTGGCACACGATGGCGGTAACCGGTAGGGACTGGTATTCCCGCTGCAAGCCGATACAGTGCTGCGTTAATGCTGTCGTCGGAAAGCCCGAGGAACGGGACATACTCGCGCACATGGACTTCAAGCCGGTGATGAACAATGTCATGACCATGGACCCGCGCAACTTCAGACCCGAACCGATGCAGTTGAAAGACACGCTGCTATCGATCAGCCTCGTGGACCGGATGTATTACGACTCGGCCAAGGAGACCGCCTTCTACAACTTCCAGGGGCTGCAGGTGCGCACCGCGAACGACGTGAAGGACATCCGCCAGGCCGCGGAAAATCTGGTCAAACCCATCGGCAAGAAAGTTGCCGTGGTGGTCAACTACGACGACTTCCTGATCGACGAGAGCGTGATGGACGAGTACGCGGAGATGGTGCGCTATTTGATGGGGCGCTACTACACGCACGTCTCGCGGTACACGACCAGCGCGTTCATGCGCCTGAAGCTCGGCGAGGCGATCGAGGAACGCGGCATGGCGTCCCACATCTACGAGACCCAGCGCGAGGCGCTGGAATCGGCCAAGCCATGGCTTGCGCCGCACGGCACCGCGTGACGCCTCGATGCCGGCTCGTACCTCCCATCCGCTGCTGAGCTCGCTTCAGACCGCCGAGAGCGGCAAGGTCGTTTCGGCGGCTGATGCCGTGCGCTTGATCCGCGACGGAGACACGGTCGCGACCGGCGGCTTCGTCGGCATCGGCTTCGCCGAGGAAATCGCCATCGCGCTGGAGGAATTGTTCCTCTCCACCGAGGAACGTTTCTTCCAAGCCGTCGGCAAGCCGCGCAACCTGACCTTGGTCTATGCGGCAGGTCAAGGCGACGGGAAGGACAAGGGGCTCAACCACCTCGGCCACGAAGGGCTGGTGCGCAAAGTGATCGGCGGTCACTGGGGGCTCGTGCCGAAAATCCAGAAGCTGGCGATCGCCAATTTGATCGAGGCCTACAACCTGCCGCAAGGCGTGATCACCCACCTCTTCCGGGACATCGCTGCGCACAAGCCCGGCCACCTCTCGACCGTGGGACTAGGTACCTTTGTCGATCCGCGTTTCGGAGGCGGCAAGCTCAACGCGCGCACGACCGAAGACCTCGTCACGTTGATGACGATCGACGGCCAGGAGTTTCTCTTCTATCGCGCCTTTCCGATCAACGTCGGCATCATCCGCGGCACCACCGCGGACCCCGATGGCAACGTCACGATGGAAAAGGAAGCGCTGACCCTGGAGGTGTTGTCGATCGCGATGGCCGCGCACAACTCGGGCGGCATCGTGATCGCCCAAGTCGAGCGGATCGCCGAACGCGGCTCCCTCAATCCGCGCCAGGTCAAGGTCCCTGGCATCCTCGTCGATTGTGTCGTCGTCGCCGCACCCGAGCACCACTGGCAGACGTTCGGCGAGCGCTACAGCCCGGCGTTCGCCGGCGAGATCAGGGTGCCGATGCACGCGATCGCGTCGATGGCGATGAGCGAGCGCAAGATCATTGCGCGCCGCGCGGCATTAGAGCTCAAGCCGAACAGTGTCGTGAACCTGGGCATCGGCATGCCCGAAGGCATCTCCAGCGTTGCCAATGAGGAAAAGGTCATCGACCTGATCACGCTCACCGCCGAGCCCGGCGTCATCGGCGGCATGCCCGCGGGTGGCCTGAACTTCGGTGCTGCCATCAACACGCAGGCCATCATCGACCAGCCGTATCAATTCGATTTCTATGATGGCGGCGGTCTCGACGTCACCTTCCTCGGCCTTGCCCAGGCCGACCGCGAAGGCAACCTCAACGTCAGCAAGTTCGGGCCCAAGCTCGCCGGCGCAGGCGGCTTCATCAACATCAGCCAGAACGCGAAGCGGGCGGTGTTCGTCGGCACGTTCAACGCCGGCCATCTGAAGGTCGCGGTCGAGAACGGCAAGCTGAAGATATTGGATGAAGGATCGGCGCGCAAATTCGTCCACGAGGTCGAGCACCGCACCTTCAGCGGCAAGTACGCGACCGCGCGCAAGCAGCCGGTCCTCTACATCACCGAGCGCTGCGTGTTCGCACTTGGCGACGAAGGCCTTGAGCTCGTCGAGATCGCACCCGGTGTGGATCTTGAAAAGGACATCCTCGCGCAGATGGACTTCGCGCCGATCATGCGTCGGCCGCCGCGCCTGATGGACGCGCGTATCTTCCGGCCCGAACCGATGGGCCTGCGCGATGACCTGTTGTGCCTCCCTCTCGAAGAGCGCTTCAGTTACGACTCGCAGCAGAACCTGTTTTTCATCAATTTCGAGCGGCTGGTCGTGAAGTCACGCGACGACGTGGAGAAGATCCGCGCGATCGTCGAATCGCGGCTCGCCACGCTCCACAAGAAGGTCTATGCCATCGTCAACTACGAGGGCTTCACGATCGATCCCGATGTCGTCGATGCCTACGGCGAAATGGTGAAGGAGCTGGTCGATCGCTTCTACTCAGGCGTTACGCGCTACACCACTAGCAGCTTCCTGCGCGTGAAGCTGGGCGACGCTCTGCAGAACCGCGACGTCGCACCGCACATCTACGAGAGTGCCGACGAGGCCCGGGTCCACCTGCGCGAGTTGGAGCAGCAGGTCAGCAGCTGAGCATACGTCCGGGTGTCATGGGGTCGCTGATGCAGAGCAAGCCTTCGCGCCGCCAGTCGGCCGCGACAGGTATCAGACCGTGCATCGCTGGCGGATCAGGTATGCACGAGTATCGATGCGATTCCGGTTGCACACGCGACCAGCGTGACGACAGCCGCCACTGCGATTACGAAGGCAGGCGGCGCGGTCATCCCGTGGCCGCTCAGCAGGTGACGGCGTCGCCATGCGCCGTAGAAAATGGCGGCGCCCGCCGCGACCAGCAGTGCGAACGCCACCACCGTGAGCGATACCTCCCCGCTGGTCCAGCCCGAGCGCAACGCCAACAGCGCGTTGGCCAGAACCGCCAGCCCGGTTCGGTTCCACGACAGCGCCGTGCGCTCGACCTGCAGCCCGGCGTCTCGCGGCCGCGGCGCTGCGGATTCAATACGGGTCGCATTCATTGCGTGCTCATCGCACGCCTACTGCAGCACCAGCAGCAGCGCAATCACCGCCGCGATGGCCAGCGTGGTTGCGGCAATCAGCGGGATGGCCATGGTGCCCGGAAGCCGGCGTGCGTGGCGCATCGCGATCTCGTTGGCGCGCCAGCGCACATAGGCCATCGCGCTGAGTACGGCGGCAAGCACACCGAGCGCGACGGCTAATATCACGACCACGATGTGCGGGCCGAGCTTGGTCGAGAACTGGTCGAGCAGAACGCCGCCCGCCAGCAGCGCGAGCGCCGTTCGGATCCACGCGAGGAACGTACGTTCATTGGCCAGCGAGAACCGGTAGTCCGGCTCTTCGCCCTCGTGACGCCATCGCGGTTCGCGCATCCGGTGTTCCTTTCCTTACTGTCGATGTGTCGCACGCATCGTCGGCCCCCACCATCTGCAGGATACCGGGGTTGAGTTGGGCTATCCCTGCACGGCCAATGTCGCGGCGTTGTTGTCTCCGACGAAGCCCGGTTGCTGGATGCCCGATGCGGGCCGTTATTTTTCTGATCGTGAAGTCGTCAACGTCCCTCGGCTCTATCTTCGCGAATCATGTCGACTGCCTTCTCGGCCATCATCACCGCCGGTCCGTTGGTGTTGCCCGACACCAGGGTGGGCATCACCGAACAGTCGATCACCCGCAGACCCGCCACGCCATGGACTCGCAATCGCGGATCGACGACCGCCAACGCGTCCACGCCCATGCGACAGGTGCCCGTGGGATGGAAGATGGTTGCGCCATTGTCGCGGCAGAACTCCAGCAGGTCTGCGTCGCTGGCGGCATTTGGACCAGGGTTGACCTCCTGCTTCACATACGGCCGCATCGCGGCTGACGCCGCAATCGCGCGTGCGGCCTTGAGGCCCGCCACGGCGGTGCGTTGGTCGAAGTCGGTCGCGAGGTAGTTGGGCTGCATCTCGGGCGGCTCGAACGGATCGGCCGAGCGGATGCGGATATGGCCGCGCGACTCGGGCCGCAACTGGCAGATCGACATCGTGAAGCCGGAGTACGGGTGGACCTTGCCACCGGCCATGTCCGCCGACAAGGTGGCGACGTGAAACTGGATATCGGGCGTGGCGGCCGCGGCGCTTCCGTCCGCGTTGCGTAGCGCGCGCATGAAGCAGCCGCCCTGGTTGATTCCGATCGCCAACGGCCCCGAGCGAAACAGCATCCACTGCAGGCCAATCCTGATCTGGCCGAACCAGGAATTGAGTTGGTCGTTGGTGGTGATCGGCTTCGTGCATTCGTAAGTCAGGCGGATCTGCAGATGATCCTGCAGGTTCTCGCCGACACCGGGCGCATCGACCACGATCGGAATGCCGAGCTGCTCGAGCAATGCGCGCGGCCCGACACCCGAGAGCTGCAGCAGTTGCGGGGACTGGATCGAGCCGGCCGCGAGCAGCACTTCGGCGCAGCAGCGCGCGCTCTTGATCGCGCCTTGCTGCCGATACCGCACGCCGACTGCACGCTTGCCCTCGATGATCAGGCCCGCCGCGAACGCGTCGGTCTCGATGCGCAGGTTCGGTCGATGCCGGGCCGGCGTCAGGTAGGCCTTGGCGGTGCTGCATCGCCAGCCCTTAGCCGTGGTGAGCTGGTAGTAGCCGGCGCCTTCCTGTCGCTCGCCGTTGAAGTCGTCGGTGCGCGGCACGCCGATCTGCCCTGCACCGGCTATGAAGGCCTCGATCAGTTCGTGCTTCGCGCCGATATTCGAGACCTTCAACGGCCCGTCGCCACCGTGGAACCGGCTGGCGCCGCACTGATTTCCCTCGGACTTGACGAAGTACGGCAGCACGTCGTCGTAGCCCCAGCCGGTGTTGCCGAGCGCGGCCCAGTGGTCGTAGTCTTCACGCTGACCGCGGATGTAGATCAGGCCGTTGATGGCGCTCGATCCGCCGAGCGTCTTGCCACGCGGCCAGTAGATGCGCCGGCCGTTCATGTTCGGATCGGGGTCGGTGTGGAAGCACCAGTTGTAGGTCGGGCTCCACATCGTCTTGCCATAGCCGATCGGCAGATGTATCCACAACGACCGATCGGGCGGCCCGGCTTCGAGCAGCAGCACCCGCGTGCCGGGGTCCTCGCTGAGCCTTGCGGCGAGCACGCAGCCGGCCGAACCGGCGCCCACCACGATGTAGTCGAACTCTTCTCTGCTCGCTTCGTGCATCGGTCGTCCGGGGGAATGGCTATCGCACTATCGCAAAAATTACGACGGTACGCTAAACCTTCCCCTTCCACGGCACGAGCACGCGTTCCACATAGCGCATCAACAGGTCGAATCCGAAGGCGAACAGCCCGATGACGATGATGCCCATAATCACCGTGTCGCTCGCCAGGAACTCCGCGGCGTTGAGCACCATGAAGCCGAGCCCCCGCGTCGCGGCGACCATTTCGGCTGCCACCAGCGTGGTCCAGCCCACGCCGATGCCGATGCGCATGCCGGTGAAGATCTCCGGCATCGCCGCCTTCAGGATCACGTGCCAGACGATCTGCAGCCGGCTCGCGCCCATCGCATAGGCGGCATGGATCTGCTCCATCGATACCGAACGCACGCCGGCGCGCGCCGAGATCGCCATCGGCGCGAAGATCGCGAGGTAGATGAGGAGGATCTTGGAGAACTCGCCGATGCCGAACCAGATGATGACCAGCGGCAGGTAGGCCAGCGGCGGCAGCGGCCGATAGAACTCGATGGGCGCGTCGAAAATTCCGCGCATCACGCGGTTGGTGCCCATCAGGATGCCGATCGGAATCGCGGTGACGCACGCCAGCAGGAACGCGCCGAACACGCGCGACAAACTCGTCAGGGTGTGCTGCCACAGGGTCGAATTGGCGACCCCTTCAGAATTTGCAAGCAGGAACTTTCCCCACACGGCTTGGGGAGTCGGCAGGAACAGCGGCTTGACCCAACCCAGGTTGGTGACGATGAACCAGACCGCGATCAGAACGATCGCCGTGACGATGCTGATCGTGGTGCTGTTGCCCTGCCCGGGCGCCCCATAGACCTCGCCCGGCGTGGTCGCCTTCCTCGCAAAAATGCGCATGAACCCGCCGGGTACCGCTGCGGCACCGGAGTGCATTTGAACGGCGACCGCCTGCGCCGATGAAGACTCGAGCTTAGACATGAGCCACCTCCTGGCCGGCTTCGGCCGCCAGCTCGTCGCCATAGATGATGCCGAGCACCTTCTCGCGCATCTGGATGAAATCGGCGCTCGACTTCACGGCTCGGGCGTCGCGGGATTCGAGGTAGCGCCGGTTGAAGTCCAGGTCGTAGGTATTGGTGATGCGCCCGGGGCGCGGCGACATGACGATGACGCGGCTGCCCAGAAAGAGCGCCTCTTCGACGCTGTGCGTGATGAAGAAGAACATCTTGCCGGTCTTCTGCCAGACATCGAGCAACAGCTCCTGGATGGTTTCCCGCGTGAGCGCATCGAGAGCTGCCATCGGCTCATCCATCAACAGGGTCGCAGGATTGCAGGTCAGCGCACGCGCGATGCCCACGCGCTGCTGCATGCCGCCCGAGAGCTGATAGATCATGTGGCCGTGAAAGTCCTGCAAGCCGACCAGTGCGAGATTGCGTACGGCGATCTCTTTTCGCTTCTGCTTTGCAACGCCCTGGAGCTTTAGTCCGAATTCGGTGTTGTCCAGCACGTTGAGCCACGGCAGCAGCGCGTGCTTCTGGAAGACGACGCCACGATCGCTTCCCGGGCCAGTGATTTCGCGGCCGCCCAGGAGCAACTTGCCGCTGGTGGGCGACAGAAAGCCGGCCATCATGTTCAGCAGCGTGGTCTTGCCGCAGCCCGATGCGCCGAGCGCGACGACGAAGTCGCCTTCGTTGATCATCAGGTCGATGTTGTCGAGCGCCGGGACGTGCTCGCCCGGCCGACGGCCAGGGAACACGACGCTCACGCCGTTGACTTCTAGTGCCTGTGTCTGCGCTGTCATATGCGCGCTCCTCGACGACTGGTGACGTGTTTGCGAGCGGTTATTTCGCTGCCTGCTGCGCGTACTTCGCGCTGACCGCCGGGCCGTAGTCCGGCAGCACATGGTCGATCTGGCGCTGGCTCTTCAGGAACTCCGCGCTCTTCGTCAACGCGCGCAACGCGCCGCCGTCCTTGCCCCCGCCCAGCCATTCGGGTGACGCCTGCTCCTGCGCAGTTGGATAGACCAGCAGCTTGAGCGCCTCGGCATCGTCCTGCGCCTTGCCGCCGACCAGCTTGGCCATCGCCTTGACCTCGGGCGAGTCGGCAGTCCACTTCGCGCCGTTCGTCCGGTAGTTTGCATAGGACTGTGCGAGCACCTGCGTGAACTTGTTCATGAAGTCCGCATTCTTTGCCGCCCAGTCCCTGCTGGCGACGATACCGTCGAAGGTCGGGACGCTCTTCTTGCCGACTTCCTCGGACGTCACGATGGTCTTGCCGGTTTTCTGGATCTCGGTCAGCGCCGGCGGCCATACGTAGGCCGCGTCGAGATCGCCACGCGCCCACGCCGCCACGATCTGCGGCGGCTTCATGTTGAGCAGTTGCACGTCGCCAGGTTTGATGTGCCAGATCTGTTCGAGCGCGACCAGCAAGTGAAAGTGCGATGTAGAGACGAACGGCACAGCCACCTTCTTGCCCTTGAGGTCGGCGGGCGAATTGATGCCCGACCCGTTGCGCGCAATCAGTGCCTCCGATTTGCCGATGTTGTCGAGGATCCAGAACAACTCGAGGTCGACGCCGCGCGTCACGGCCGCGGCAATCCCGGTCGAGCCGAGCACGCCGATCGGAACGTCACCCGATGCGAACGCGCTGGTGATGTCGCCGGCCGACGAGAACTGGCGCCAATCGATCTTGTAGCCCGTGGCCTTCTCGAAACTGCCATTCGCGATCGCCGTCAGGAATGGCCCGACGATCAACTGATAGCCGATCGTGACCGTCTTCTGCTGCGCGAATGCGTTGCGGGCACCGAGCATCGATGCGCCTGCGACGGAGCCGATCAGCATGCGGGCAGCCGTCAGGTTGAAATCGCGACGTGAGAGATTCAGTTTCATGGCGGACCTCGGGTTGGATGTTCAGGTTGATATTCGGGCTGTGAAACGAGTCGGTCGAGCACGCGACGCCATTCGGCGATGCGAACTGTGCCCGCGACATCGCGCGTACGAAAGGGCCAGCCTCCCGCGTCGCATGGAGCCAGCGTGTCGGGATTTACCCTTGCCGCTCCGAACCGGATTCAGGCTCCTCGCTCGGCGTTCCTCCTCGACGTCAATGGACGGCGGGCGTCGGCACTCGAGTTTCGCCGCGCGCTTGCGCCAGTTCGTCGACAGCCAGGCCGAGGGCGCGGATACCGGCCGGGATCTGAGTCGCTGCGATCGACGACAAGCGCAGCCGGAAGAATGGGCAGGGATACGGCGGCTTCGCAAAGAACACTTCGCCGGACTCGATCAAGACCCCGTGACTGCGCGCCATCAGGGACAGTTCGGCTGCGTCCACCCATGCGGGCGCACGGACCCAGATCGACGCTCCGCCTTGCGGCAGCACGAAGTCGAAATCCGGCAGGTATTCGCGTAGCGCCTGGGCTGCCAGCGCCAGGCGTTCCTGCATCGCCTGGTTGACGCGCCGCGCGTGCGACTCGTGATGGCCGAGCGCCAGGAACAGCGCATACGCGTGCTGCAGGAAGGCGCTCGGATGGCGCACCATCGCGTGCCGGATGGCGCGCAGCTCCCTGATCAAAGCCCGCGGCGCGACGATGTAGCCGAGTCGCAAAGCCGGCGACAGGCTCTTCGATACCGAGCCGACGTAGATCACGCGACCGCTCTTGTCCATGCTCTTGAGCGCGGGCATCGGCGCGCCCGAATACAAATTCTCGGCCTCGTAGTCGTCTTCGATGATCACGAAATCATCGATCTCGGCTTGACGCAGCAGGCGTTGGCGGCGCTCCAGGCTGAGCGTGACAGTCGTCGGGCTCTGGTGCGATGGCGTGACGAAAAGATAATCGATCGCGGGCAGCCCATCGAGCACCAGACCTTCATCGTCCACCGCGACCGCGACCCACTGCGGCTTGCGCAGCGAAAAGCTGGTGCGCGCATGCGGATGGCCCGGCTCTTCGAGACCCACGCGCGTGCCGACGTCGAACAGCGCATCGGCCAGCAGGTAGTAGGCATGTTGCGCGCCGACCGTGACCATGATCTCTTCCTTGAGCGCGAACACGCCGCGCTTGGGCAACAAGCGCGTGCGTACCTGCTCGATCAGATCGGGTACGTCGTCGGTCTCGAAGTCGGGCGTCCAGTGCGGCAGCTGCGACCGCGCCAGGCTGCGCGCGCAGCATTCGCGAAAATCCCCAGTGGGAAACAACTGCGGATCGTAGGTGCCGTAGATGAACGGATACGGATAGGCGCGCCACCGATCGGGTTTGGACAAGGTCGGCTGGTCGGTCAACGAGCGCAGCACACGCGTCGACCATGTCGGGGGTCGGCCGGACGCGCCGTCTTGTCCCGCCAAAGGCTCGACCAGCGCTGCTGAAAGCGGACGCGCGTTCGGCGCGACGAACACGCCGCTGCGTGGACGCGCCTCGAGAAAGCCTTCGTCCATCAATTGCAGGTAGGCGGCCGTGACCGTGTTCCGGCTCAGCCCGAGCAGGCCGGCCAGCTCGCGCGATGACGGCAGCGGCGCTCCGTCGCCGAGCCGGCCTTCGAGGATGGCCTGCACGACCGCGAGTCGCAATCGTCCCTGCAGCGGCAGCGCTGGCTGGTCGGGCAGCTGGAATAGCTGAGCCCACTGGAACGATCGCGGGTTGGTCATGCTGCTTGCCAGTCTACGCCGGGCGAGAGGGCACTGGCACGAGCGAATCCGCGCATCTGGCCCTATCGCCGCGTCGTGACATTCTTTACGCTGATCGACATCGAATCACATCGCTGTTCTGCAGGAGTCCATCGTGAATGTACCCGTTACCGAAGCCACACTCGCCGCGTTCAGCGAGGCCTGGAACCGCCATGACATCGACGCGCTGATGAGTTTCATGCACGCCGATTGCGTGTTCCAGAGTGCCGCCGGCCCCGACGCTTGCGGTACGCGCCACGTCGGCACTGCCGCCGTACGCGAGGCCTTCGCGAGCGCCTGGGAGGCGGTGCCCGATGCGCAGTGGACCAACGGCCGGCACGTCGCGCAGGACGACTTCGGCGTCTCGCAATGGACCTTCACCGGAACCGCTGCCGACGGCAGCCGCATCGAAAGCGACGGCGTCGACCTGTTCACGTTCAAGGACGGAAAGATCGCGCTGAAGAACGTGTTCCGCAAAGCGCGGCCGAACCCGCCGGCGACCAGGTAATCGTTCCCGTCCGGATCAACATGGCGACGCAATTCACGGCGGGCGCGGCGGGCGCAGCGACTGGCGACAAGCGCTACGACCCGCAGTACGACCCGCTGGTCGCGGCCACGCCCGGCACGGGTCGCGCCTATGCGCCGACCTACTGGGTCGCGAGTGCCGGCACTCCGCCCGAAGACGACGGCCCTATCACGCGCGACATCGATGCCGACGTCGTCATCGTCGGCTCCGGCTCGACCGGCATGGCGACCGCGCTGTATCTCGCGCAGGAGAACGGCATCCAGGCCGTGGTGCTCGAAGCGAATCAGACATCGTGGGGTTGTTCGAGCCGCAGCGGCGGCCAGGGGCAGAACGCGAGCGGCCGTCTCAATCGTTCGCAATGGATCGCGCGCTGGGGCCTCGACGTGGCCAGGCAACTCGACTCGGAGATCCGTGCGGGCTTCGAGAACTTCAAGGCGCTGACCAGGCAGATCGACTGCGACGCGTTCGACGGCGGCCATCTCTATCTCGCGCACCGGCCCGAAAAGCTCGACTACCTGAAGAAGCAGGCGCAGGTGATGCGCGAGCAGTTCGGCTACGCGCCGCGCATGCTGACCGCCGACGAAGTGCGTCGCGACTATTGCAACGAGCGCGAGACGGTCGGCGCGATGTTCGAAGCCGAAGGCATCGGTATCCATCCGCTCAAGATGGCTTATGGCTTGACCCGCAAGGCGCGCGAATTGGGCGCCAGGTTGCATCCGGCAAGTCCGGTGCAAGGCTGGGAAACCCGCAACGGCGTGCATCGTTTGCGCACCCCTGGCGGCACGGTGCGCGCCAAGCGCGTGGCGGTGTGCACCGGCGGATATACGGGACAGGCGCTCAACCCGCTGCTGAAGAACCGGATCATGCCGATCCTCTCGAATTCGGTAGTCACGCGCGTGCTGACCGATGCCGAGCTGAAGGCGTGCAACGTCCGATCCGAAACCTTCATGACCGACACGCGCACGCTGCGTTTCTACTACCGCTTTCTCAACGGCAACCGGCTGCAACTGGGCAGTCGCAGTTCGCTGACCGGCGCAGACGCCGAAGACCCGATCCACCTGAAGCTTCTGACCGATGCGATCGCGCGTAAATTCCCGCCGCTCGCAGGCATACAGATCGAATACTCGTGGTGGGGTTGGGTCGACGTGAGCCACGACATGATGCCGCGTATCACGCAGCCCGATACGTCCCAGAGCATCTGGTACGCGGTGGGCTACGGCGGCAACGGCGTGTCGTTCTCGACCTGGGCCGGCAAGCGCCTGGCCGAGCGCATAACTGGCAAGGACGTGGGGAAGGAAGTATTCGAGTTGCCGATCTACGCGTCGGCGCTACCCTTTCCAAACGTGCTCAATATGATCGAGTCGGAAGCATTCGCGCCGTTCCGTCGATTGGGGCAGCGCTTTCTGTACAGGTGGTACTGGCTGCGCGACGAGAAGCTGTAGGACGGTTGCAGCGGCACCGCGATCGCTTCGGCTCCAGCACTCGCTCGTTGCCGGCGTGTTCGAACTCATCAGCGATGAACTGCATTGCGATTCACATGACCATGAATCACACCACCGTCTATCAAGCCCGCAAGATCATCACGATGAACCCGATGCAGCCCGAGGCCACCCATGTGGCCGTGCGCGACGGGCGCATCCTCGCAGTCGGCACGCTCGAACGCATGAAGGAATGGGGCGCGTTCGATCTCGACGCGCGCTTCGCCGACAAGGTGCTGATGCCCGGTCTCGTCGAGGGCCACTCGCACCTGATGGCCGGTGGCCTGTGGCAGTTTCCGTACGTCGGCTTTCATGCGCGCACCGCGCCCGACGGCAAGGTCTGGGCCGGCTGCAGCAACTTCGACGAGGTCGTCGCGAGGCTCGTGGAACTCGAATCAGGAATCGACGACCCCGCCAAGCCGCTGCTCGCGTGGGGCTTCGATCCGATCTTCTTCGGCAGCGAGCGCATGACGGTACGGCACCTCGATCGCGTATCGTCGACCCGGCCGGTCGTGGTCCTGCACGCGAGCCTGCATCTGATGAACGTGAACTCGGCCGCGCTGTCCGCGGCGGGCATCACGCGCGACACCGAGGTCGAAGGCGTCTCTCGATTCAAGGGGGACGAAGAGCGGGGCGAGCAGCGCGGCGAACCGACCGGCGAGTTGCAGGAGTTCGCCGCGATGTTCCCCATCTCTCGCCTGACCGGCAACATCTTTCGCGTCGCTGGCACCACCGAACGAAGCCTGCGGCTGTTCGGACAGATCGCGCAACTGGCCGGCGTCACGACCGCGACCGACCTCGTCAACGATCTCTCCGCTGACAGTGTCGAGGTGCTCGAGAAAGTCACCGCCGAAGACGATTTTCCGGTGCGGCTGGTGCCGGCGTATATCGGGCTGGAGGGTTCGATATCGCGCGAGGCGGGGACGACGCGCGTCACCGATTGCGTCGCCGCCAACACCGACAAGCTGCACTTCGGCCTCGTCAAGATCGTCACCGACGGCTCGATCCAGGGCTTCACCGCCCGCGTCCGCTGGCCCGGCTATTTCAACGGTCGCGACAACGGCATCTGGATCCAGCCGCCCGCCGAGTTGAAGGCGACGATCGCGCACTTTCACGCCGCCGGCTTTCAGTTGCACATCCATACCAACGGCGACGAGGCCACCGAACTCGCGATCGACGGCATCGAGGCGGCGCTGGCCGCGCATCCGCGCGCCGATCATCGCCACACGCTCCAGCACTGCCAGATGGCAGACGCCGCGCAGTTCCGCCGCATGGCGCGACTCGGCGTCTGCGCCAACCTGTTCGCGAACCATATCTACTATTGGGGCGACGCGCATTACGCGTTGACGATGGGACCCGATCGCGCCGAGCGCATGGACGCTTGCGCGAGCGCGCTCGCGCCTGGCGTGCCGTTGGCGATCCACTCCGATGCGCCGATCACGCCGCTCGGACCGCTCTTCACTGCATGGTGTGCGGTCAATCGATTGACGTCGTCTGGCCGTCTGCTCGGCGCCAGCGAGCGCATCGGCGTGGCCGACGCGCTGCGGGCGATCACGCTCGGTGCCGCATTCACTCTCCGGCTCGACGACCGCATCGGGTCGCTCGAAGTCGGCAAGTTCGCCGACTTCTGCGTACTCGAAGACGACCCCTTGGCCGTCGGCCCCGAAGCGTTGAAGGACCTGCGAATTGCCGGAACGATACTCGGCGGTCGCGTACTGGCGTTGCCGGGCGGCGGAACTGTCGACGCAGCAGGCGGAGCAGCGGGGGCCTGATGGCAGCGACCACGTCTTGCGATCGGCCGCGTCTGCCGCTGACCGTCATCGGCGGCTTCCTCGGCGCCGGCAAGACGACGCTGCTGAACCGGTGGCTGCGCCAATCGGCCGGCCGACGGCTCGCGGTGCTGGTCAACGATTTCGGCGCGCTCAACATCGACGCAGAGCTGGTCGCTTCGAGCGCCGGCGACACGATCGCGCTGACCAACGGATGCGTGTGCTGCTCGATCGGCGACGACCTGACGACGGCGCTGATCCAGGTGCTCGAATCGCCGTTTCCGTTCGATGCGGTGGTGATCGAGGCGAGCGGCGTCTCCGACCCCTGGCGAATCGCTCAGGTCGCGCTGGCCGATCCAGCGCTCGCTCCGGACGGCGTCATCGTTCTCGTCGATGCGAGCGCATGCCTGGCGCACGCGCGCGACCCGCTGCTTTCCGATTCTCTGGAGCGTCAGTTGAAGGCCGCCGACCTGATCGTGATCAACAAGACCGATCTGGTCGATGCCGACGAACTGCATCGCGTGCGCGACTGGCTCGCAGCGATCGTCGAGAGAACGCCCTGCTTCGAAACCGTGCAGGCGCTCGTGCCGATGCCGCTGCTGAGCGCAAGCGCGCTGTCGCTCGATGGTCCCTTGCCAGATGATCGCGCGTGCGATCACGCGCATGTTCACGCGCATGTTCACGCGCATGTTCACGATCATGGCGAACAGTTCGAGACCTGGATGCGCCAACCCGCGCAAGAGTTCTCAGCGTCGATGCTGCGTGCGTTGTTGCGTGAGATGCCCGCCGGTGTGCTGCGCTTGAAAGGGATTCTGCGCACCGACGAGCACGAGTGGGCCGAACTGCAGTTCGCGGGGCGCCACGGTTCCTTGCGCAAGGCGCTGACCATGCCGTCGGCCGGCCCGGCAGTGGTCGCGATCGGACTGCGTCACTGGCTACCGGGACCAGCGCTCGACGCTGCATTCGGTATGAACTCCTTCGGGGTCGGATGCTCGCAGCATTCATCGAAGGGGTGAATTGACGGGGTGAAATGATTCGTCAACGCCGTATCGGAAAGCGGAGGCCTCATGAACGCGCGAATCTGGAAGAGCTTGATGATCGGACTGGGAATACCGGCGGTCGGGGTCCTCGTGATCCTGCCGCTGCTTGCGAACACCGCCATCCGCGTGTTCGGGATGCCACTCCTGTTCGTATGGATCTTCATCATGTTCCCGGTGACATCGTTGTGCCTGTGGATCGCATGGCGCATCGACGAGCCCTACTATCGCAACGCGCCCGAGCGTACGGCCGAGGAGGAACTGTGATGTTGTCCATCATCTTTTTCTCGATCATCGCCCTCTCGGTCCTGATTGCACTGGCAGCGCGCCTGGGCACCTCGAAGAACATGTCGATGAGCGAATATCTCGTCGGGGGCCGGTCGTTCCCCGCGTGGCTGCTCTACTTCCTTGCCGTCGGCGAGATCTACAGCATCGGCACGATGATCGGCCTGCCCAGCGGCGTGTATGCGCACGGCGCTCGGGACGCCCTCTGGTTCCTCGGCTACATCCTGCTGGCCTACCCGCTGGGGTATTACGGCGGTCCGCTGATCTGGCGTGCCGGGGTGCGATACAACGCCATGACGGTCCCCGATGTCTTCGGCAGCCATTTCCGCAGCCGCACGCTCGAGATCGTGACCGCCGTGGCGCTGCTCGTGGCCCTCGTTCCCTGGGGCCAGTACCAATTCATCGGGCTTCAGGTCGTGCTCGGCGCGCTTGGCCTGCCGATCACCCCGGTGCAATCGGTCGTCGTGGCCGCGGTGATCGCGTTCATTTATCTGGTCGTGTCGGGCGTGCGTTCGCCGGCCTTCGTGGCCATCCTGAAAGACGTGTTCATGCTGGCCGGCATACTCATCGTCGGCATCTTCGCGGCGTATGCCGCCGGGGGCACCGAGCCGATCTTCAATCCGCAGCGCATCCCCGTGACGATGACCACGTTGTCGGGCTCGCCGCTGGTATTCACGATCTCCACCATCGTGATCCAGAGCATCACGTTCTATCTCGGTTTCTCGGCAGGCTTCCTGTTTACCGCGAAGTCGGAACGCGCGATCAAATCGTCGACCGTGTGGATGCCGATGTACATGCTGATGTATCCATTCCTGATCATCGCGTCGTTCTACGCGATCTCGGCCTATCCGAACCTGGGCAACCCCAATACCGTGTTCATGAGGGTCACGACCGACCTGCTGCCGCCCTGGCTCGTCGGCGTCGTGGCCGCCGGCGCCGGTCTGTCGGGACTGCTGGTGCTCGCCACGACGTCGCTCGTGATCGGCGGCACGGTCACGCGCAACCTCGTGCCTCACGTGCGACCGGAAATCCAGAAGCGCGTGTCGAACATCGTCGTCGCGGTATTCCTCGTGTTCGCCGCGTGGCTCACTCTCGCGGGATCGACGCTGATGCTCACCGTGCTCAACCTGACCTATTACCTGCTCGGTCAATTGGTCCCGGGATGGATCGCACTGATGTTCTTCAAGCGCGTGAAGGGCTGGGCGGTATCGATCGGAATGATCGTCGGCTTGGTGGCCGCGATCGCGTTCTACATCACCAAGCCCGACTTCGGCGGCATCAACGCAGGACTGATCGCGGTCCTCGTGAATCTCGGCATCATGTTCGGGCTCAGCATGTTCGGCGAACGTGTCGAACGCCAGCCGATGTGCGCCTGGTCTCTCACGGCTCAGCGAGGCAACACGAACTGACAGCGGCTGGGCGGGTTGGGCGGCGTCTTCGGCACCGGCGTCGCGCCATCATCCGGATCGACATTCAAGTCATGTGGATGACTTGTTTGACAGTGTCCGCTCTGACCGCGTCAAATGAATCGCGTTGGCCTGACGTGCGTTCCGAGACCGTGGTGCCGTGTTCGTCCCAGTCTTCCTGGTACCCACCTTTGTTCGCTTTAGTGCCGTAGTCTGCGGCCGAAGATCGACTTCATCGAGGGAACCATGCGTGCACTCGTGTCATTAGGACGAAGTCTCTTGTTTTCGGCGGCTCTTCTGGTCGCCATGCTTCCCTCGCTCGCCCCAGCGCAGGGAACTCCGCAGCGCGGCGGCACGCTCGTCATGGTGGTACAGCCGGAGCCGCCCACGCTCGCGTCCTATCAGAGCACGGCCGGTCCGATCGGCCAGGTGGCAACCAAGGTCTACGAGGGCTTGCTCGAGTACGACTTCAATCTGAAGCCTGTTGCAGGCCTCGCGCAATCCTGGACGGTGAGTCCTGATGGCAAGACGATCACGTTCAAGCTGCAACCGGGCGTCAAGTTTCACGACGGGAAACCGTTCACAAGCGCCGACGTGCAGTTCACTGTGATGGAGGTGTTGAAAAAAGTTCACCCACGCGGCATCAGCACTTTCCGCGCGGTTGAATCGGTCGAGACGCCCGACCCGTTGACGGCGGTATTCAAACTTTCGGAGCCGGCGCCCTACATCCTGATGGCGTTGTCCGGGTATGAATCCCCGATGTTGCCCAAGCACGTCTTCGGTACCGGAGACATCGCCAATCATCCGAACGCGAACAAACCCGTCGGTACCGGCCCGTACAAGTTCGTCGAATGGCAGAAGGGCCAGTACATGCGATTCGATCGCAATCCCGACTACCGGAAGAAGGAAAGGCCCTACCTCGATCGCATCGTCGCGCGTTTCATCGGCGACGGCGGTACGCGCGCCGCCACGCTCGAAACTGAAGAGGTGCAGATCGGCGGCTTCAATGCCATACCGCCGCTCGATGTCAAACGACTGCAGGCGCTACCTCACATCGGCGTGACCACGAAGGGCTACGAAATGCAGTCGCCGATCGTGGAACTCGACATGAACACACGGGCCAAGCCCTTCGACAACGTCAAGGTGCGACAGGCAATCGCCTATGCGATCGATCGGAAGTTCATCACCGACAACGTCTGGTTCGGTTTCGGCAAGCCGTCGACAGGACCGATCAACTCCAACTTCAAGGCCAATGGGCTCTACACCTCCGACGTCCGCAACTACAACGTCCCGAACGGCGTGGAGATGGCCAACAAGCTGCTCGACGAAGCGGGCTATCCGCGAAAGGCCGACGGTACCCGTTTTGAAATCACGCACGACATCACGCCGTATGGGGAGGAATGGAGGCGCTTCGGCGAGTCCGTTCAACAGCAACTCGGCAAGCTCGGCATCAAGGTCAACTTGCGTTACGAAGACGTCCCCACGTGGCTGCGACGTGTCTACACGAACTACGATTTCACCCTGACCAATAACTGGATCCAGACGCTTGCCGATCCCGTGATCGGCGTACATCGGCTCTACCATTCCAAGATGGTCAAGCCGGGGACGGTGTTCGTGAACGAGACGGGCTGGAGTTCGAAGGAAACCGACGAGCTGATGGACAAGGCCAGCGTAGAAGTCAATCCCAAGCGCCGCGCCGAGCTCTATCACCAATTCCAGAAGGACATCGTCGAAGCGAGCCCTATCGTCTATGTGATGGAGCTCGACTTCGTCACGGTGTACAACAAGAAACTTCAGGGGTGGCTGGTAAGCCCGCTGGGCTTGTACTCGGCATTCGACCAGGCTTGGCTTTCCAAGTAGGTACGGTTGCGGCAAAAGCGGGGGAGTCGATGGGTGGCATCACCAGGGGACTGCGCTACGTGGCGCGACGTCTCGCGCTGGCAATTCCCACGATCCTGACCATCGTCGTGCTGAATTTCGCGCTCTTGCATCTCGCTCCTGGCGATGCCGCGGACGTCCTCGCGGGCGAGGCGGGTGCGGCGACGCCGGAGTACATGGCACAGGTGCGGCAAACGTTCGGGCTCGACAAGCCGCTGCATGTCCAGCTGGTCGTGTACCTCAAACGCGTGGCGACTCTCGATCTGGGCTACTCATTCCGGCACAGCATGTCGGTCTCGACGCTCATCCTGAGCCGACTCGGACCAACACTCTTGCTGATGGTGACCGTGTTCGCCGTCTCGGTCGGGCTCGGGGTTCTGCTGGGTGCAATCGCCGCGCGCAATCTGAATCGTTGGTCCGACAACCTGCTGTCGATGCTGGCCATTCTCGCTTATGCGACGCCAGTGTTCTGGGCGGGTCTCATGTTCATCGTGCTCTTTTCCATCAGGCTTGGCTGGTTCCCGACCAGCGGCATGGAGGAGGTCGCCGCGTTCAAGGAGGGCTGGGCGCGCGTCGCGGACATTGCGCATCATCTGGTCCTGCCGGCAGTCACGCTGTCGCTCTTCTACATCGCGCTCTATACCCGACTGATGCGGGCGTCGGTACTCGATCAGTACGCGATGGATTACGTCATCACCGCACGCGCCAAGGGCCTGACCGAGCGCCAGATTGCACGACGTCACGTGCTGCGCAACGCGGCGTTGCCGGTGCTGACCATGGCCGGCGTGCAATTCGGAGGGCTGCTCGGCGGCGCGGTCGTGGTCGAGACGGTGTTCGGCTGGCCCGGACTGGGGCTGCTCGCCTATGAGTCGCTGTTCGCGCGCGACATCAACCTGCTGCTCGGAATCTTCTTCATCTCGGCCTGCCTGGTGGTGGTGGTGAACCTGGCTGTCGACCTCGCCTATTCGTTCTTCGATCCGCGGATCGAGTTGACCTGAACCGATGCGCGCCTTCATGCGACGGTTTGTCCGCAACCGCCCGGCCGTGCTCGGCCTGGTGGTCCTGATGACGGTCGTCGCCCTCGCCCTGCTCGCACCGGTGATTCATCCCAGCAGCCCGTTCCTGCTGATCGGCAAGCCCTTCCAGCCTCCCTTCGAGCAATTCCTGCTGGGCACCGACCAGCTCGGCCGCGACCTCACCGCCGCGGTCCTTTATGGCGCTCGCACCACACTGCTGATCGGGCTGGTGGCTACCGTCATCGCAGTCCTGGTGGGCGCCACCATCGGCGGCCTGGCCGGTTACTACGGTGGCCGCGTGGACGCATGGCTGATGCGCTTCACCGAAATCTTTCAGACCATTCCGTTCTTCCTGTTCGCGATCCTCCTGGTGGCGGTTCTCACACCCTCGATCATCAACGTGATCGTCGCCATCGCGGTCGTGTCTTGGCCGCCGATGGCCCGGCTGGTGCGCGGGGAATTCATTGCCATGCGAAATCGCGAGTTCGTGCTGGCGTGTGTATCGATGGGCATGAGCAATACCCGCATCATTCTGTTGCACATCCTGCCCAATACGGTTTCGTCGATCATCGTCACGGGGTCGCTGATGGTGGCGACGGCCATCCTGATCGAATCGAGCCTCTCGTTTCTCGGTCTCTCCGATCCGAATGTGATGAGCTGGGGATTCATCATCGGTGCGGGAAGGACGGCTATCCGATCGGCATGGTGGGTGTGCACAATTCCAGGCATCGCCATCCTGCTCACCGTGATGGCCATCAACCTCGTGGGCGAAGGCCTGAACGACGCGCTCAATCCTCGGCTGCGAACGCTATGACGGAACCTGATCGGGTTCTGGCGATCGAGGGTCTTACGATCGATCTGCCTGCGTGGGCCGATCGCCAGCGTGCTGTCGAAGGCGTGAGCCTCGAACTGCGGCACAACGAAATCCTTTGCGTCGTTGGGGAATCGGGGTCCGGCAAATCGGTGATGGCGCGCTCGATATTGGGTTTGTCCACGTCTCGTCACGTCCAGCCAAGCGCGGGACGCATCCTCTATGCGGGCGAGGATCTGCTCAAGGCGTCGGCAGCACGAATGCGAGAGCTGCGCGGCAGTCGCATCGCGATGATCTTTCAAGAGCCGATGACATCGCTGAACCCGGTGCTTACCATCGGCCGGCAGATCGAAGAGGCCATTGCGGTACACCGGCGGAGTTCGCCAACGGAGCGCCGGCAACAGGTGCTCGACATGCTCGCTGCGGTCAAGCTGCCGGATCCGGTGCGGATTCACGAGGCCTATCCGCACCAGATTTCCGGAGGCCAGCGGCAGCGCGCCATGATCGCGATGAGCCTCATCCTCGAGCCGGAGATCCTGATCGCAGATGAGCCGACGACCGCCCTGGACGTCACGACCCAGGCGCAAATCCTGATGCTCATCCGTGAGATGCAACGCGTACGGCGCATGGCGGTGCTGTTCATCACCCACGACTTCGGCGTCGTCGCGGAAATCGCCGACCGGATCGCGGTCATGCAACACGGCAAGGTCGTCGAGCATGGGCCGGCGCAGCGCATCCTGGAATTCGCCGTACATCCTTACACCCGGGCACTGCTGGCCGCAGTTCCAGACCTCGCACCAGCGCGGGCTCGCCCCCGCTTCGATTCGGCCCCGGTCGCACTGCAAGTCGATGGTCTGCAGAAAGTCTATCGTGGGCGCGGCCTGTTCCGGTCCGCGTCAGCCCGCCTCGTGCATGCGGTGAAAGACGTCGGATTCGAAATCCGTCGCGGCGAGACCCTGGGCATCGTCGGCGAGTCGGGCTCGGGCAAGTCCACGGTCGCCCGCTGCATCGCACGCCTGATCGAGCCGGATTCGGGCGAAATCCGCATCGGCGATATCGAGTTCGCGCGGCTGTCGCGGCGCGTGCTCCGCCGAACGCGCAAGCGCATCCAGATGGTGTTTCAGGATCCTTTCGGCTCACTCGATCCACGCTATTCCGTGGGCAAGCTGATTGCAGAGGGGCCACTGATTCATGGCGCGACAAAGCAGGCCTCATGGAAGCGTGCAATCGAACTGCTCGAACTGGTGGGACTCGACAGCCGTGCGGCGGAACGTTTTCCTCACGAATTTTCGGGCGGTCAGCGCCAGCGAATCGGCCTCGCCCGAGCGCTCGCGCTCGATCCCGACATCCTCATCGCGGACGAGCCCGTGTCGGCCCTTGACGTCTCCGTGCAAGCCCAAGTGTTACGCCTGCTGGCCGACATTCGCGATCGGCTGGGGCTTTCCATACTTTTCATCACGCACGACTTGCGTGTCGCGGGACAAGTCTGCGATTCGATCGCGGTGATGCGCCATGGGGAGATCGTTGAGTTCGGGCTGACCGAAGCCGTGTTCAATGCGCCCCAGCATCCCTATACCCAGGAGTTGTTCGCGGCCGTTCCGGGACGCGCCTGGAGCCTGCGCCGCGAGGCGGTAGCGAATCGAGAGCGATGAATATTCCGCCGTCGCCATTCGAGGGAATCACCCTCGCCCAGTTCGCCGCGCGGTTCCGACGGGGCGAGATTTCATCCGAAGCGGCAACCGCCGCCTTGCTCACGCGCGTCGAATCGCTGGAGCCGCGTTTGCGCGCGTTCGCATTCGTCGATGCCGACCGTGCACTCGCGCAGGCGGCCGCGATGGATAGTCTGCGTGCGGCCAAGGTCGATCTTGGGCCGCTGATGGGCATTCCCGTATCAGTCAAGGACCTGTTCAGCGTCGACGGAATGCCCACGAAAGCAGGAAGCGAAGTGGACATCGCCGACCTCGTCGCGCCTCAGGGCAGCTTCATCACCGGGTTGCAGCGGGCGGGCTGTGTCCTGCTCGGGAAGACGAGAACGGTCGAGTTCGCACTGGGTGGATTCAACCTGAACGCGCCTCCGCCATGGAACCCCTGCGACCCGCACGTGGCCAGAATGACGGGCGGGTCGAGCCACGGCTCCGCGGTTGCGATGGCAGCAGGGCTGACCGGATTCGCAATCGGTTCGGACACCGGCGGTTCCGTGCGTTGGCCTGCGGCACTGTGCGGCGTCGTCGGATACAAAGCGACAACGGATCACTGGCCGCAGGACGGGATATTTCCGCTCTCGCTCGAGATGGACAGCATCGGCACCTTCACCGCGTCGGTGGCTGACGCGGCAGCGATCCATGCCACGCTCGCCGGAAAGCGCATGCCCGAGGCGATTCCATCTTCATCACTCGTACTGGCCTTACCAGGCGATCATTTCTTCCAGAACATCGAACCTGCGGTGCAGGACTGCTTCGAGAGCGCGGTCGATCGCCTACGCACTGCCGGGGCGACGATCGTGGAGATCGCTCTTCCCGAGGCATCCGAAATCGATCAAGTGTTCGGCCCCCTGCTGACCGCGGAATGGATAGCCTTCGTGGGCCGCGAGCGCTTTCTGGCAAGCGAGTCGCGAATGGATCCGGTTGCGGCCGCTCGCATTCGCGGCAGCCTCGATCTCCGTGCCGACGAGTATGTGCGGCTTCGCACGAGGCGGCGTGCACTCGTCGACATGATCTCCGCGCGCGCGGCCGGGATCGATGGCTGGATCAGTCCAACGGTCGTCGCGCTTCCGGCTCCGTGCAGTGACTTCTGCAGCGTCGAGGCGGTGGCGGCTTGGAACCGGCTCAATACGCAGAACACCCGCCCAGGGAATCTCTTCGGCCAATGCGGAATCTCGATCCCGATGCATCACCTCGGAGCGCCGTGGCCAGCTGGTTTCCAACTGTCTGGCGCGCGGAATCGGGACCGGGAATTGCTGGCGGCCGCTCTCACGATCGAGGCCGTGATCGGGCGTGCCCCGACGATTTCAGACTTGACGTGGGCCGAACGCTGAACATTTGGGATGCCGCGCGAATGGGCAAGCTTCCCGAGACGCGGAACAGTCGTTGTGTATGGGCTGCCGCGCCACTCGACGCTGTGCTCCGGGTTCGATCGATCGCTCAGGAAACGACTTGGTAGTAAAGGTTCTGCGGGTGTTTGGCCTGCGCGAAGAAGAACCAGCGCTCGGCCAGGAGGCCCGGCGCCTGCACCAGCACCGCGAGCACCCAGGGCAACGCGCCGCCGCTCGCAATCCCCCACAGCGACAGCAATGCCGGCAGTGCGAAAGCGAGCACCAGAAAACCGAGCTTGACGTTCTTCAAAGCGGCGAGCGACGCGCCGTGAAAGAACTCGCGGGTGTTGAACGAACCTGCCGACATGCCCATGGACTTCTGCACCAGCGTCGACGCCTTGATGCCGGTGGCCGATTGCAGCGTCGACTTGTGGCGCAAGGTCGCATTGCGTCGCAAGGTGAACCAGCGCGTCGCCCACGCAGCCAGAGTGACGGCCAGCGCGAACGGTCCGGCCACTTGCACGAGCCGCGTCTCCCCTGCGAGCACGCCGAGCGCGCACGCGAGCACCAGCCCGGACGACAATCCGATCAACGTGAAATTCACGATCGTCAGCGGATGCGCCCACTCCTCGATGAAACGCAGGCACGCGTAGATCATCGCCGTGCAATACCACAGCGCCGCCGCGCCTATCAACAGCAGTAGCGGCAGCAGCCACGACCAGGGCGCGTCGACGCCGAATTGCAGCGATACCCACCACACGGCCACCAGCACGATGAAGGCCGGCAACACGATCACCTCACGCGACATCCACGACGTGCGCCACATCAGCACCGAGCGCCACGCGCGCATCTTGTGGCCGAGGTGCAGGAAGGAAGACGCGAGGCCGGCCACCAGCAGCACTTCGGCGAGGCCGAGCGCGATCGTCAGGAAGCCCGGCGCAAGCTGAAGGCCGAACAGCACGGCGAGCGCCAGCGCAAAGACCAGTCCCTGCGCCGCACCAGCCAGCGTCGTGAAGAAGAGGATCGAGAATGCGGGATGCATGTGGCCTCAGTCGTCGCCGCCGGCCGACTGCGTCACGCGACGCGGCAGATATTGGTTCGCCGGCTTCGTCTCCCACTCGGGCATCAGCGCATAACCGCCCCGCTCGCGAATCGCCTTCGATACTTCGGAGTCCGGGTCCTTCACGTCGCCGAACAGGCGCGCCCCGGTCGGGCACGCCTTCACGCACGCCGGCTTGCGGTCTTCCTTGGGCAGATGCGGGTCGTAGATGCGATCGACGCACAGCGTGCACTTGGTCATCACCTGGCGTTTTTCGTCGATCTCGCGCGCGCCGTAGGGACAGGCCCAAGCGCAGTATTTGCAGCCGATGCACTTGTCGTAGTCGACCAGCACGATGCCGTCTTCCTTGCGCTTGTAGCTCGCGCCGGTCGGACACACCGGTACACACGGTGGGTCCTCGCAATGCAGGCAGCTCTTGGGGAAGTGGATCGTATCGGTGCCCGGGAAAAGGCCGGCTTCGTAGGTCTGCACGCGATTGAAGAAAGTGCCGGTCGGATTGGCGCCATAGGCGCATTGATCGACCAGCGGGCCGGCCGACCCTGAGGTGTTCCACTCCTTGCACGAGGTCACGCACGCGTGGCAGCCGACGCAGACGTTGAGATCGATGACCAACGCGAGCTGGATCGCGAGCGTCTCCCCTTGCTCGGCACGCACGCGTGCCGGCGGCGGCTTCCGCGAAGTGCTTGCCGGCGCTTCGGCAACGACGTTCGAAGCCAACAGGTCTTGCAACCAGTTCATCATGATTTGCGCCCCGCGAAATAGCTCAGCACACGAACGGCCTTGCCGCGCACGCCCGGCGCACTCGGCACGGTAGCGATTTGCGGAAAAGTTTCTTCCGTCTCTTCGGGCGCGGCCGGGCGAATGCGCACGCGCACGTCGTACCAGCCGGCCTGTCCGGTCACCGGGTCGGAGTTGCTCATGGTTCTGGCCGCGTTACCCTTTGCGTCGCCTTCGAACGGCAATTCGTCGGAGATCAGGTGATTGAGCAGGAAGCCCTTTCGCGCTTCGTCGGCGCCGGGCGCGAGTTGCCACGCCCCGTCGGCCTTGCCGATCGCGTTCCAGGTCCAAACCGTGCCGGGCTCGACCGCCTCGCTGTAGCGGATCATGCAGCGCACCTTGCCCCATTGGCTCTCGACCCAGCACCATCCGCCGTCGGCGATCTCCGCAGCCTGCGCGGTCAGCGGATTGACCTGCAGATAGTTGTGGCTATGGATCTGCCGCAGCCACGCGTTCTGCGAATCCCACGAGTGGTATTGCGCCATCGGCCGCTGCGTGATCGCGTTCAGCGGATACGCAGCCAGATCCGTCGCGGCCTCTTCGAGAGGCGCATACCAGAAAGGCAGCGGGTCGAAGTAGGTCTCGATGCGTGCGCGCAAGTCATCGGGCGGCTGACGGCCGGCCGACTTTCCTTGCGCCGCGAGGCGAAAGGTCTGCAGCGTGTCGGAGTAGATCGCCAACTGCACCGGATCGTTTTTCTGGCGCCAGCCCTTCTCCTTCGCGAAATCCAGGTACGGTCGGTTCCAGTTGCGCATGTACTGCATGTGCTCGGGCATGTGGTACTGGAACACGCAGTTGTTCTTGGCGTACATCTCCCACTGCTTGGGGTTCGGTTCGCCACGCAGCGACTCGTCGCCATCCTTGCCGCGCCAGCCCATCAGGAAACCGACTCCCGGCTGCGGCTCGAAGTTGACGATGAAGTCGGGGTAGTCCTTGAACTTGCGCGCGCCTTCGGCCGTCGTGAACGCCGGGAACTTGAGGCGCGACGCGAGCTCGACCAGCACGTCCTGGAACGGCTTGCACTGGCCGGTGGGCGGCACCACCGGAACGCGCACCGAATCGACCGGGCCGTCGAATTCCGAGATCGGCCGGTCGAGCATGCTCATCACGTCGTGGCGTTCGAGATAGGTGGTGTCAGGCAGCACCAGATCGGCGAAGGCCACGGTCTCGCTCTGGAACGCATCGCACACCACGAGGAAGGGAATCATGTATTCGCCGCGTTCGTCCTTGCGGTTGAGCATCTCGCGCGCGGCCATCGTGTTCATGCTCGAGTTCCAGGCCATGTTGGCCATGAAGATCAGCAAGGTGTCGATGCGATACGGATCGCCCTTGACGGCGTTGGCTATGACGTTGTGCATCAGCCCATGGACCGACAGCGGATGCTCCCACGAGAACGCGTGGTCGATGCGCACCGGCGAGCCGTCGGCGTTGAGCGCAAGTTCGTCCGGATTGGCGGGATAGCCGAGCGGCGCCGCGTTGAGCACCGTGTTCGGCTTGATCATATCGGGCGAGTTGAACGCGCGATAGTTCGGCACGATGTGGCGGGGGTACGGCGCCTTGTGCCGAAACCCACCGGGCGCGTCGATCGTGCCGAGCACGCTCATCAGCACGGCCAGTGCGCGTATCGTCTGAAAGCCGTTCGAGTGCGCGGCGAGACCGCGCATTGCATGGAACGCGACCGGGCGCGCCTGCGTGGTCGGATGTACCTTGCCCCACGTATCAGTCCATTCGATCGGCAACTCGAAGGCCTGCTTCAAGGCCGTGTCGCCCATCTCGCGCGCGAGCTTGCGGATGCGCTCGGCAGGAATGCCGGTGATGACCGAGGCCCACTCGGGCGTGCAGGTGGACACGCGATCGCGCAGCAGCTGGAACGAGGGTGCGACCCGCGTTCCATCGGCCAACGTGTAGTGCCCTTCGAGCGCCGGGTCGCAGCCCTCGGCGATGCCTTCGGGATACGCGTTCAGGATGCGGCCTCTTGCCTTGTCCCACACCAGCTTGTTGTGCGGCTCGCGGCCATCGCCTGGGGGACCCTTCTCGGGATTCGGATCGAACGCGAACAGGCCCTGGCGCGCGCAATCGTCGAGCACCACCAATTGCGGCGCGTTGGTGAAGCGCTTCAGGAACGCGTGATCGATCAGGTCGCTCGCGATCAATTCGTGCAGCAGCGCCATGAAGAGCGCGCCATCGGTGCCCGGCTTGATCGGGATCCATTCGTCGGCGATCGCCGAGTAGCCGGTGCGCACCGGGTTGATCGAGATGAAGCGGCCTCCGGCGCGCTTGAACTTACCGATCGCGATCTTCAGCGGATTGCTGTGATGGTCTTCGGCGGTCCCGATCATCACGAACAACTTCGCGCGGTCGAGATCGGGCCCGCCGAATTCCCAGAAGCTGCCGCCTATCGTGTAGATCATGCCGGCGGCCATGTTGACCGAGCAGAAGCCCCCGTGCGCCGCGTAGTTGGGCGTGCCGAACTGCCGCGCGAAGAGCCCGGTCAGCGCCTGCATCTGGTCGCGGCCGGTGAAAAGCGCGAACTTCTTCGGATCGGTCGCGCGAATCTTGCCGAGTCGCTCGGTCAGGATCTCGAAGGTGCGATCCCACGAGATCGGCTCGAACTCACCGGCGCCGCGCTCGCTGCCGGGCTTGCGCAGCAATGGTTGCGTCAGCCGCGCCGGCGACAACTGCTTCATGATTCCCGACGCGCCCTTCGCGCAGATCACGCCCTGGTTCAGCGGATGATTCGGATTGCCGTCGATGTAGCGGATCTCGCCGTCGCGCAAGTGCACGCGGATGCCGCAACGACAGGCGCACATGTAGCAGGTCGTGGTCTTGACCTCGGTGATCGCGTCCGCCGCAGGTGACGCGAGCGGATCGTGGATCGGCTCGCTGGAAAGGAACTTGAACACGGGCAGTCCTTGTCGGTTGACCTTCAGTTGATCGCGCTGGATGGCGATGCCGAGGCCAGCACGGCCAGAGCCACCGAAGCGATGCGCGATTGCAGCGAGTCGGCACGCGAGGTCAGCACGATCGGCACGCGCGCGCCGAGCACGAGACCGGCGCAATCGCCGCCGCCGATGTAGTTGAAACTCTTGTACAACATGTTGCCGGCGTTCAGATCGGGCATCAGCATCAGGTCCGCCTCGCCGGCCACCTGCGAGTCCATTTTCTTGATGCGCGCCGCTTCGGCCGAGATTGCGTTGTCGAATCCGAATGGACCTTCGACGATTGCGCCGGGCCACTCGCCCTGCTGCGCGAGCGCGACCAGCGCCTCTGCATCGATCGTCGCGGGAATCGCGGGGTTGACCGTCTCGACCGCGGTGACGATCGCGACCTTGGGATGCGCGATGCCGAGATGTTGCAACAGCCGCACGGCATTGCCGATGATGTCGCGCTTGGTCTGCAGATTGGGCGCGATGTTGACGACGCAGTCGGCCAGCGCGAGCAGCTTCGGATAGCGTGGCAGGTCGAACAGAAAGGCGTGGCTGATGCGTGCTTCGCCGCGCAACCCTGTGGTCCTGTGAACCACCGCCGACATCAGCTCGTCGGTGTGCAGCGAGCCCTTCATCAGCGCACCGATCGCGCCGTCACGCGCAAGTGCGGTCGCACGTTGCGCGGCTTCTCGCGCCGAAGCCGCGGTCGCGATCACTTCGAAATCGCTCGCATCGACACCGGCCTCCCCGGCCGCGCGCGCGATGCCGTGGGTCGGGCCGATCAGCACCGGTTGCGCGACGCCGCTTTCGACGATGCGGCGAGCCGCATCCAGCGCCAACGCGTCGCACGGATACACCAACCCGATGCGCGTCGCGCGAGCGGTCGATTGCCGCTGCGCGCGCGCGACGAGCCCATCCAGGCGCGGATGCGTCGACTGATGCACGGTGTTGCGCTTGCGGGCGCTCGCCTAGACGTAGTCCTTGTATTTCTCGAGGAAGCGGACCGGCTTGGCCAAGGCATCGCGGCGGAACGGATCGCCGAGTTCGCGCGTGCACATGATTTCGATGACGGTCGTCTTGCCTTGGTTCATCTGCGCATCGACCGCTTTCTTCAACGCCGGACCGACATCGTCGAGCTGATCGACGACCACGCCTTCGGCGCCCATGGACTTCGCGATGCCGGCGAAGCTGGTGTTGTCGAGCTCGCCGGCGACGAAGCGGCGGTCGTAGAAATCGACCTGGTTCTTCTTCTCCGCGCCCCACTGGCGGTTGTGGAACACCACCGCCGTGACCGGGATCTCGTGGCGCACGCAGGTCATGATCTCGACCATGCTCATGCCCCATGCGCCGTCGCCCGCATACGCGATCGCCGGCCTATCCATCGCGGCGCACTTGGCGCCGATGATGGTCGGCAACGCGTAGCCGCAGTTGCCGAAGCTCATGGGTGCGAAGAAACTGCGCGGCTCTTCGAAACGCAGGTAGCTGTTGGCCACCGAGTTGATGTTGCCGATGTCGGTCGAGACCATCGCGCGCGGCGGCATCGCCTTCTCGAGTTCACGCAGCACCTGGCGCGGATGCAGCCAGTTGCCCGGTTCTTTCTTCTGCTCTTCGATCATGTCCAGGCTGTACGGGTCGCGCTCATGCGTCCACTCATCGAGCTCTTTCTCCCATGCATCCTTCTCGGTCTTGATCTTCGCGGCGCGCTCGGCCTTGGTGGCGTCGCTGGCCAGTTTCTTGCCGTCGAGGCGCTTGGTCAGCGCGACCGCTGCGGCCTTTGCGTCGCCATGGATCCCGACGGTGATCTTCTTCACCAGGCCGAGGTTGGTGTGATCGGCTTCGATCTGGATGATCTTCGCGTCCTTCGGCCAATAGTCCAGACCGTGCTGAGGCAAGGTGCCGAACGGGCCCATGCGTGAACCGAGCGCAACCACCACGTCGGCCTGGGCGATCAGCTTCATTGCGGCCTTCGATCCCTGATAGCCGAGCGGGCCGGCCCACAGCGGATGGCTGGCCGGAAAGGCATCGTTGCGCAGGTAGCCGACAACGACCGGCGCACCGAGGCGCTCGGCCAGCGCCTTGCACTCTTCGACCGCGTCGCCCATCACGACGCCGCCACCGGCGAGAATCACCGGAAACTTGGCGGTCGCCAGCAAGTCGGCCGCCTGGTTCAGGCTGTTCTCGCCGCCGGCGCCACGCTCGACGCGCATCGGCTTGGGAATCTCGCAGCTGATTTCGCCGTAGAAATAGTCGCGAGGAATATTCAGTTGGGTCGGGCCCATCTCCGAGATCGCGCGGTCGAAACAGCGCGCGGTGAACTCGGCCATGCGCGTGGGATTGACGACATGCCCCTGGTATCTGGTGAACTCCTGGAACATCGGCAGCTGGTTGGCTTCCTGGAAACCACCCAGGCCAATGCCCATCGTGCCGGTCTCGGGCGTGATCATCACGACCGGGCTGTGCGCCCAATAAGCCGCCGCGATGGCGGTCACGCAGTTGCTGATGCCGGGCCCGTTCTGGCCGATCACCACGCCGTGACGGCCGGAGACGCGCGCATATCCGTCGGCCATGTGGGCGCCGCCCTGCTCGTGCACGACAGGGATCAGTCGAATTCCCGCGGGCGCGAAGATGTCCATCGCGTCCATGAACGCGGAACCCATGATGCCGAATATGTCGGTCACGCCGTTGGCGACCATGGTTTCGACGAAGGCTTCGGACGGCGTCATCTTCTGCGCGCCGGTGACGGCTTCGCGAGCGGCGGAGGGGGGATTCTTGGTCATGATCGGGTCTCCTCAAGGGCGGTGATCGGCAGGTGATTCTATAATCTGGAACGCCAGGTTCCGGATTTAGAACTATAGACGCGCGTTTCCGGGAAGTCAAACAAAATGAAAAAATGAGACATTCTGTACTAAATTCCGGAACTCAATTATCATCACACTCATCATGAATATTGTGAATTCGAGCAAGCTCGGCGCTGGCCTGGACGGTGATACCCCGACGATGCGCCTTTTCGCGCTGCTCGAGGTCATCGCTGCGAAAGACCAGCGCTATTCGCTTCAGGGACTGGTCGAAGAGACCGGCTTGCCCAAGCCGACCCTGCATCGCATGCTTCAGCAGCTCGAGTCCGCGGGCTTGCTACATCGCAATGGCGACGGCCGCAACTACAGCACCGGCACGAGGCTGCGCCGCCTGGCCGAAAACCTATTGCTCAACGATAGTCACCACGGTGCGCGCCACGCGGTGCTGCGGCACCTGGTCGAAGAGGTGGGCGAGAGTTGCAACATCACGGTGCTTTCGGGTAGCGAGGTGGTCTACCTCGACCGCGTCGAAACCGCGGCGCCGTTGCGCTTCTATCTCCATCCGGGCTCGCGCGTGCCGGCGCACTGCTCGGCCAGCGGCAAGATGTTCCTGTCGCAGATGACGGCGACGCAGCGTCGCCGCCTGCTGGCCCATGCACCGCTGGAGCGATACACCGCCAATACGCTGACCGATCTCGACGAACTCGAGCTCGAGATCAAACGCGTACGGCGCAATGGTTTTGCGCTGGACGACGAGGAATTCCTTCCCGGCCTGCTGTGCGCCGCCGTGCCTGTGCCGTCCGACAACGGGCGCTCGAACCTCTGCGTAGCGGTTCAAGCGCCGATCATCCGGCTCAGTCCCGCGAAGGCGCGGCAAGTCCTGCCGGCCCTGCAACGTGCTGCCCTCGCGCTCGGCCAAATCGACGCGGATGCGTCGCTTCCGGCGCATCGTGCAACCAAGCGCGCTTGAGAAAGCCCCGTCTCTGGCATCGGCCGAGGATCAAATCGAGAGGAAGTCCCGTGATCGAAATCGCAGCTCTTCAACCCGACCGGATGGTTGCCGTGCGCGACGTCTTCGGCATCGATTCGGACCTGAAGGTTCCGGCCTTTGGCGAACGCGACGACCATGTGCCCGAAGTCGACACCGTGTATCGCTTCAACCCGGCGGTCACCTTGGCGATCCTCGCGGGCTTCACACGCGATCGGCGCGTCATGGTGCAGGGCCTGCACGGCACAGGCAAGTCGACCCACATCGAGCAAGTGGCGGCGCGCCTGAACTGGCCGTGCGTGCGCGTCAATCTCGACGGCCACATCAGCCGGCTCGATCTCGTCGGCAAGGACGCGGTCGTGCTGCGCGACGGCCAACAGGTGACCGAGTTCCAGGAAGGCATCGTGCCGTGGGCCTTGCAACGCCCGATCGCGCTGGTGTTCGACGAATACGATGCCGGCCGTCCCGACGTGATGTTCGTGATCCAGCGCATCCTCGAGCGCGACGGCAAGTTCACGCTGGTGGACCAGAACAAGGTGATCCATCCACACCCGTACTTCCGCATGTTCGCAACCGCCAACACCGTCGGCCTGGGCAACCTCAACGGCTTGTACCACGGTGTGCAACGCCTGAACCACGCGCAGATCGACCGCTGGAATATCGTCGCGTCGCTCAACTACCTGCCGCGCGACGAAGAAGTCGCGATCGTGCAGGCACGCGTGCCGTCGCTAGGCAACGGCGCCGGCCGCACGTTGGTCGAGGCGATGGTGGCGGTGGCCGCTCTGACCCGCAAGGGCTTTGCGGCCGGCGATCTGTCGACATTGATGTCGCCGCGCACCGTGATCACCTGGGCCGAAAACGTCGAGATCTTCGCCGATCCCGCGCTGGCGTTCCGGCTCTCGTTCGTCAACAAATGCGACGAGGCCGAACGTCCCATCGTCGCGGAGTATTTCCAGCGTTGCTTCGACCGTGAACTGGACGAGTCGTATCAACTCGCGGACCGGCATTGACCTGATCGGCAACCGTCGGATTGCGCGTCGATGAGCGAAGCCCAAGCCCGTGCACGCCATCAGGAGCGGGTCGAGGAACTTTGCGCAGCGGCGATCCGCGCGTTGAGCGGCGAGACCGATCTGCATTTTCGCGGCCGGCGGCTGTATCGCGGGCGGCGCGCGCTGCCGCGGTTCGCGCCGCACCTGCACCCTTCTCTGGAAACTGACGACTTCAGCTCGTTTCGCGGCGCGGCCGACGGCCTGGCATTGCGGCTGGCGCACTCCGACACCGCGCTTCACCAGCGCCTGTGTCCGAGCGAGCCGGTCGAGCGGCTGGTGTTCGACCTGCTCGAGCAGATTCGCGTCGAGGGCCTTGCGCCGGCCGACATGCCCGGCGTCGCGCGCAACCTGCGCCACCGCTTCGAGGCCTGGTCGCTCGCGTTCCATCACGCCGGCCTGACGGATGGTGCGCGCGGCATCCTGCTTTACACGGTCGCGCAGGTTTGCCGCGCGAGCGTGATGAGCGAGCCGGTACTGGAAGAAACCGAAGGCCTGCTGGAGACCACGCGCGGTGCGATCGCGCCGCTCATCGGCCACGAGCTCGTCGGCTTGCGCCGTCATCGCGCGGACCAGGCCGCCTATGCGGTGCATGCGCTGGCGATCGCAAAGAGTGTCGGCGGGATGATCGACTTGACCGATGACAAGCCCCACGCAGCCCGGGGCGCAGACGATGACGAGGAGCGTGCTGCGTTCAGCCTGGTGATGGACGTCGACAGCGAACCGAACGAGCACTTCGCAACCGCCGTGTCGGGCCGCAGCCGCGTGCTTGAAGATTCGGACGACGGCTATCGCATCTTCACGACCGCATACGACCTACAAGTCGACGCCGGCGAACTGGTGCGCAAGGAATTGTTGAAGGAGTATCGCGAGCGGCTCGACCGCCGCATCGCCGGCCAGGGCGTCAACATCGCGCGTCTCGCACGCGAGCTGCGCGCGCTGCTCGGGATGCCGACACGGGACGGGTGGGACGGCGGCCAGGAGGAAGGCGCCATCGACGGCCGCCGGCTCGCGCAACTCGTCGCCTCACCGACCGAACGGCGCCTGTTTCGTACCGAGCGCATCGAACCGGCGGCCGATTGCCTCGTGAGCTTCCTGATCGACTGCTCGGGCTCGATGAAGGAGCACGCCGAATCGGTGGCGATGCTGGTCGACGTATTCGCGCGCGCGCTCGAGCTGGGCGGCGTCGCCGCCGAAATCCTCGGCTTCACGACCCGAACCTGGGACGGCGGACGCGCGCGGCGTGACTGGGTCCGCGCGGGTCGCCCTGCTCACCCGGGTCGCCTCAACGAGATCTGCAACATGGTGTTCAAGGACGCCGATACCTCGTGGCGGCGCGCCCGACCGCAGATCGTCGCGCTGCTCAAGGGCGACCTGTTCCGCGAGGGCATCGACGGAGAGGCCGTCGACTGGGCCTGCGCTCGCATGCGCGTGCGCACCGAAGAACGTCGGCTGCTGCTGGTCGTCTCCGATGGATCTCCGATGGACGGCGCAACCAACCTGGCCAACGACGCCCACTACCTCGACCACCATCTGAAGGAGGTCGTGCTGCGTCAGGAGCAGGCCGGCGGCATCGAAATCTACGGCGTCGGTGTCGGTCTCGACCTGAGCCCGTACTACAGCCGCAGCCACGTCCTCGATCTGGCCGGATCAATCGGTAATCAGGCCTTTCGCGAGATCATCGGGATGATCGCCCAGCGCGGGAAGCGTTGAGATCGGAGTGGCGCCGGCGCCCGGGCACGAAGGACGATGGCGATTGACAGGGTCGCCGGCCCTTCCTAGACTGTTCTGCATATTCAATCATCGTTCCGACCCTTGGAACGCATACCGAAGCTGCGGACCATGGATTCCACTCTCGCCAAGGGCCTTGCCGTGATCGACTGGCTGGCGCGCCAGCAGCGCGACTGCCGGGTCACGGATGTGGCACAGACGTTCGGCCTCGCGCGCAGCAACGCGCACCGTACCTTGCAAACCCTGGTCGAGTGCGGCTGGGCGGTGCAGGACAAGGCGACCAGCGCCTACCGGCCCAGCCTGCGGCTGTTCGAGCTGGGATCGCTGATCGCGGCGGCCAGCAACCTCGTCGCACTGGTTCGGCCGCAACTCGCACTGCTGGCGCAGGCGACCGGCGAAACTATCCATCTGGCCACGCTCGACGGCGCCGAGATCGTGTATCTCGACAAGTTCGACAGCCCGCTGCCGGTGGCGGCCTACTCGCGCATCGGGGGTCGCGCACCGGCCTATTGCGTCGCCTCCGGCAAGGCATTGCTGTCCGCGGCCGGGCTCGACGTGGCCGCATTGCGCGCGCGGCTGGGCACGCTGGTGTCGCATACGCCTCACACCCTGACCGATTTCGAGAAGCTGCACGCCGAACTCGAGCGCACCCGGGCGCGCGGATACGCCGAGAACCGCGAAGAGTGGCGGCTCGGCGTGTGCGGCCTCGGCGTGCCGCTGTTCGATGCACGCGGCGATGCCGTTGCAGCCGTGGGCATGAGCGTGCCGGCAATGCGCTTCGGACGCACCCAGGCCCGCTCGTTCGCCACGCAGTTGATGGCCTGCGCAAGCAATGCGAGCGCCACGCTGGGGTATCGGCCTCACAGCGACTGATGGTCGCGTCGGCGCGCGGGCGCGCGGGCGCAAGGCCTTGCTGCGGTTCGTCCCGGGCCTGCTGTTGCGCGTCGTCGTCGCTGCGGCGCACACTCATTTTTTTGCTCATCGGGACCGATCCTCATTGACAAGCGCAGATTCATGTCCTACCTTGTGTTCCATATAGCCAAACGGTGTTCTATTTAATAGAACACATAAAAGGCTGGACGCGCAACGTTCCCGTCAACCTCCAGGAGACACCATGCGAGGAAAATTCAAGGTCCGCCATCTGATCCTGGCGGTCATGTGTCTGTTGTATTTCGTCGCCTACATCGATCGCGTCAACATATCGGTGGCCGGGCCATTCATCAGGAAGGAATTCGGCCTGTCGCCGACCGAACTCGGGGCGATCTTCTCCGCGTTCGCGTTCCCCTACGCTGCGATGCAGATCATCGGCGGCTGGTGCGCGGACAAGTTCGGACCGAGGCTGGTGCTGGCGGTGCTCAGCATCATCTGGGCAGTGGCGACCATACTCTGCGGCTTCGCGTGGGGTCTCACCTCATTGATCGCGTTTCGCTTCATCCTCGGCATCGGCGAAGGCGGCGCGTTCCCGACCGCGACCCGGGCGTTCACGTTCTGGCTGCCGGTCACCGAGCGCGGTTTCGCGCAGGGCATCACCCACAGCTTCGCGCGCCTGGGCGGCGCCGTGGCGCCGCCGGTCGTGATCGGCATCGTGGCGTGGTACGGCTGGCGCGAGTCCTTCATCGTTCTCGGGGTCATCAGCCTGCTGTGGACGGCGCTCTATGTCTGGTTCTTCCGCAATACGCCGATCGAACACAAGTGGATGACGTCCGAGGAATTGAAGGAGATCGGCGTCGATACCGCGCAGATGAAGAGCACGGCCAAGGGCAAGACACCGTGGGGCGAAATGATCCGCAAGATGTGGCTCGTCACCTTCGTCGACTTCTGCTACGGCTGGTCGCTGTGGGTGTTTCTGACGTGGCTGCCGTCGTACCTGAAGGACGCGCGTGGCTTCGACCTGAAGCAGCTCGCGATCTTCACCTCGTTGCCGCTGCTCGCAGGCGTGGTCGGCGACACGCTCGGCGGTGTGCTGTCGGACATGATCTACAAACGCACCGGCAACCTGAAGATCGCGCGCCGCGCGATGCTGGTCATCGGCATGGGCGGCGCGCTCGTCTTCATCCTGCCGGTGGTCGGAACCAAGGACCCGATCATGGCGGTCGCGCTCCTGTCTGCATCGTTCTTCTTCCTCGAGTTGACCAACGCGGTTTTGTGGAGCCTGCCGATGGACATCGCCGGCGCCTACGCCGGCACCGCCGGTGGCATGATGAATACCGGCTTCGGCATCGCGGGCATGATTTCGCCGCTGGCATTCGGCTTCCTGATTCAAACCACAGGCAGCTACGAGGTTCCGTTCCTGGCCTCGGCCGCCTTGCTCGCTATCGGCATCGTCGGCGCGCTGTTCATCGACCCGATGCGCAAGGTCGGCGATGTCCCCGTTCCTCCGGCGTCATTGAAAGCCGCGTGATCGATCGCCGCACCCACACCACCATCACGAGGGCATAGCCCATGCAACACCAACCGGAAAACGCCGACGCCAAACGCACAGGCCACGCATTGATCCCGTCGTCGATCGAACCGCTGGTCGATCGCGCGCGGGTCGCGCAGCGTCACTTCGAAACCTGGTCGCAGGAGCAGGTCGACACGGCCGTGACCGCAGCGGGCTGGGCCATCATCGAGCCGCGTCGCAACCGCGAGCTGGCCGAGCTGGCGATAGCCGACACCGGCATCGGCAATGTCGAAGACAAGGTGCGCAAGAACCATCGCAAGACGCTCGGGCTGCTGCGCGACCTGCAGCATGCGCGTTCGGTCGGTGTGATCTCGGAAGATCCAGCCCGCGGCCTGATCGAAATCGCGCGGCCGGTCGGTGTGGTCTGCGCGATCACGCCCTCGACCAACCCGGGCGCGACGCCGGCCAACAAGATCATCAATGCCTTGAAGGGCCGCAACGCGGTGATCGTCGCGCCGTCGCCCAAAGGCTGGTCTACGTGCGCACGCCTGATCGAATTCATCCACGCGCAACTGCAACGCATCGGCATGGACCCGGAGGTCGCGCGCGACCTGGTTCAGGTGATTCCCGCGCCGGTCAGCAAGCAGTCGACCGCGGAGCTAATGCGCCTCTGCGACCTGGTGGTCGCGACCGGTTCGCAGGCCAACGTGCGCGCGGCTTATGCGAGCGGCACGCCGGCCTTCGGCGTGGGCGCGGGCAACGTCGCCGGGATCGTCGACGAGACCGCCGATGTGGCGTTGGCGGCCGAACGCATCGTGCGGTCGAAGACCTTCGACAATGCGACCAGTTGCTCGTCCGAGAACAGCCTTGTCATCATCGATGCGATGCACGACGTCACCATCGCCGCGCTCGAGTCGCATGGCGCGGTGCTGCTCGATGCCGCGCAAAAGGCGACCCTGCAATCGGTGATGTGGCCCGAAGGCAAGCTCGCGCCGGCAGTGACGGGCAAGTCCGCTCGCGCGATCGCCGAACTGGCGGCGCAATTCGTTGCGGGGACCGACCGCGCTGCCGAAGCGGGGTGGAGCGCGATCGCCGCGCGCGACCCGCGCATCCTCATGGTCGACGAAGACGGCGTCGGCCCCGCGCATCCGTTCTCCGGAGAGAAGCTCAGCCCGGTGCTGGCGCTCTATCGCGCACGCGATTTCGACGAGGCTGCGGCCGTCGTCGAGCGCATCTACGCTTATCAGGGCGCCGGCCATTCCGTCGGCCTGCACAGCGCGCGCCCCGAACGCGCGTTGCAGCTCGGCCTCACGCTGCCGGTGTCGCGCGTGATCCTCAACCAGGCGCATTGCATCGCCACCGGCGGCAGCTTCGACAACGGCCTGCCGTTCTCGCTGTCGATGGGTTGCGGCACCTGGGGCAAGAACAACTTCTCCGACAACATGAACTACCGGCATTACCTGAACATCACGCGCGTGTCCAAGCCGATCGCCGAGCGCGTGCCGAGCGAGCGCGAAATCTTCGGCGAATTCTTCGATCGATTCGGCCCCGCATGAGCGCGCGACCATCGACCGTTCGCGAGCTGATCGAGCACAACGCGGCGCACTGGCCCGAGGCGACCTTTGCGCTCTCGACAGAGGGCGGGCAACAGCTCACGTTCGGCGAACTCGCGCAGTCATGCCGCAGCGTCGCGGCGATGCTGTACGCACGCGGCGCGCGGCCGGGAGACACGGTGTCGGTGGTCATGTCCAACGGTCTCGCGACGGTTCGCGTGCTGCTGGGCGCGATGCACGCGGGCCTCGTCGTCAATCCGGTGAACCTGTTGTCGCAAGCGGCGCAGATGCAATACGTGCTCGCGCATTCGGATTGCCGCGTGGTGTGCGTCGCGCCCGAATGGGAAGAGCGGGTGCGCGCCCTGCTGCCGGCACTGGGACGGCCGGTTGCGCTGATCGTCGTCGATCCGGATGCGGCGCAATTGCCCGAAGCGCAGGGCGCAGCGACGTTCGACGCGTCCGAACCATCGCCGGACGCGGTTGCGCTCTTGATGTACACGTCGGGAACAACCGGCATTCCCAAGGGCGTGATGCTGACGCAGTCCAACCTAGCGGCCAACGCGCAGGCAATCAGCGCCGAGCACGCGCTGACGCGCGACGACCGCGTGCTCGCGGTGCTGCCTCTCTATCACATCAACGCGTTCGTGGTGGCGATGCTCGCGCCGCTCGCCTGTGGCGGCAGCGTGGCGTTGACGCCGAAGTTTTCCGCCGCGCGCTTCTGGGCGCAGGCCGACGAGACGCGGTGCACC
>JBBSGB010000007.1:0-119827 GCA_038254545.1 Burkholderiales bacterium
CCCGTCGGTGCCGAGCCGCACCTCCAGCCAGCGTGGCAGGTAGGAGCCGGTGACGAGCTCGCGTGCCCACAGGGCGCGCAGCTCGCGATGCGCAATCGCGGCGGGGATGCGAAAGGCAACGCCGTGGACGCTGCCGCCCGGTTCGAGCCCGAGCACGAGGCCGGGCTTTTCGGGTGTGCCGCGGTACACCTTGGACCACAGGCACAAGCTGCGGTGGTAGCCGTAGACCAGTCCGCGCGCCTTGGCGTCGAACTCGAACTCGGGTCGCCAGATCAACGAGCCGTATCCGAATACCCAGACCGAATCGTTGCGATTCCAGGCGGCCAGCGTGTCGAGCAGCGATGCTTCGCGTTCGTCGTCGGTGAGCGTGTAGAACGGCGCGCCGCGCGGGTCGGCGCTTGCTTCGGCGAAGTCGATCTGCGAATTCACGATGGCATTGTGCACAAGGGTTCGATCCTGCATGGACAACATTGTGCCGCCTTGGTGCGCGTGTCCGGGCGGACCGCGATGCGATGATGCGCCAACTCAATCACCGATCAACGCAATGAAGCAGCTTCTCGATGACGTGGATTTGGCGATCGACGTCGATCGCCGCTTCGGCGGGATCGCGCGTCTCTACGGCGCCGAGGGCCTCGCGCGCTTGCGCGCCTCGCGCGTCGCGGTGGTCGGCCTGGGCGGCGTCGGTTCTTGGGTCGCGGAAGCCTGCGCGCGCAGCGGCATCGGTGCACTGACCCTGATCGATCTCGATCACGTGGCCGAGTCGAACATCAACCGGCAGATCCACGCGCTCGACAGCACGCTCGGCGCAGCCAAGGTCGTGGCAATGGCGAGCCGCGTCCACGACATCAACCCGCAGTGCGTGGTCGAGGCCGTCGAAGAATTCGTCGAAGCAGGCAACGTCGCGACGCTGATTCCTCCGGGACGCTTCGATTTCGTCATCGACGCGATCGATCACGTGCGCGCGAAGACTGCACTGATCGCGCATTGCCATGCGCAGAAGACGCCGCTGGTCACGATCGGCGGCGCGGGCGGGCGCACCGACGTGAGCCGGATCCGGGTTGCGGATCTCGCGCATACCGAGCACGAAGCCATGCTCGCCAAGGTGCGCAAGGCACTGCGCACCCATCACGATTTTCCCCGCAACGTCAAACGGACGTTCGGGGTGAACGCCGTTTATTCCGATCAACGCGCGGATCAACGCGCGAATCAACGCGCGGGCGAGCGTACAGGCATGACGGGACTCAATTGCGCGGGCTTCGGTTCTTCGGTTGCGGTAACCGCGACCTTCGGCTTTGTCGCCGCCGGCCTATTGGTCGATCGGCTCGCGCGCGGCCAGTGATACGTGCGGCAGGAAGGGCCTGACGGGATCGCCGGCCGCTTCGATGCGCGCGCGGCCATTGTTCTTGGCGGCATAGAGCAGGCGATCGGCAGCGATCATCAGGGCGTCGATCGTGCCGCCGTGGGCGGGTGCTTCGACGATGCCCGCTGAAAAGCTCAGGCCGGGCGGCAGTTCCTCTTCGCCTTCGGCGCCGCGCAGAGTCGCGCACGCATTCAGCATGCCCTTCAGACGCTCGTGCGCAACCGCGGCCGTGCTGGCGGGAAGGATCATCGCGAACTCCTCGCCGCCGATGCGGCACACGATGTCGCCTTCGCGCAATCCCTCGCGCACCAGCTTGCCCAAGGCGACCAGTACACGGTCGCCGACCACGTGGCCGTGCACATCGTTGAGGCGCTTGAAGTGGTCCAGATCGATCATCGCCAGGCACAGCGGCGCGGCTTGCAGGAGGCTGGCCTGGAGTAGTCGCGGTCCGCGTTCGTAGAGATAGCGGCGATTGTGCAGGCCGGTCAGCGCGTCGCGATAACTCTGCTCCTTCAACTCGTCGTGCAATCGCTGGTTTTCCGCGATCTGCGCCGTCAGCGCACTGTTGAGCGCGGCCAGCCGGGCATGCTCGCGTTCGAGCTCCCCATGCAGCGCGACGATGCGGTCGCGCTCGGCGCGAGTGGTATCAAGCTCGTGGCGGATCGTGTGGGTCAGCCCCACGACATGGGCGCCAAGGCGCACGAGGCGTTCGCGAATCACTGCACGACGGCGTTCGTGGAACAGGGCGCGGCGCTCGTCGCCGATCATTTCGCAAGCCGCCGCCGCGGTCGCGTGCAACTGCAACAGGTCGGACGGCGAATTGACCGCGTTCTCGTCGAGCGCGGCCAAGGTTTCGGTTGCGATCTGCGCCGCGCGTGCGGGCTGATTGGCCCCGAGCGCGATACGCGATTCGACGTGGCTCCAGAAAACCTGCGGCGTGCCGTCTTCGTGCTTGGCGCGTATCAGCAGCGGGCGCGCGCGATCGAAGGTGCGCCGCGCGTCTTCGGCGCGGCCGGCGTTGGCGTACGCCAGCGCAAGCGTTAGTGGTATCTGCGGCTCCGGCCCGCCCATCGCGTGCGCGTAGCGCTCGACCGTAAGGTAGCGCTCCGCCAGCTCCAGCGCTTCGGTATGCCTTCCCAGCGCCGCATAGTTCTGCGTGAGATTGAGCGCGATAATGACCGTGGTGCGATCGGCGCCGCACGCCGACGCCAACTCGAGACCCTGTTCGAGCAGAGTGCAGCCTTCTTCGGGATTGTGCAGGTCGCCGTGATAGCCGCCCAGATTGCAGAGCGTGGACGCGAGCAACAGCGAGTCCTTGGTGTCGCGCGCCGTGTCGACCGCCTGGTAATGCCACTTGAGCGCCGGCTCGAGCAGCCCGATGAATCGATAGCAGAGCGACAGCGCGACGTGGACGACAAAGAAGTCGGTGGGCGTCGCTTCGCGAGGCGGATGCTCGATCAACTCGAGCAGCATCCGGATGCACTCGTCCGGGTTGCCATCGAGCCGCGCGCAGACAGCTTCCAGAGCCCGTCCCAGCCAGATGCCGCGCTGGTCTTGCAGCTCCGCGAAGAGCCGTACCGCGAGCGCGGTTGCCGCGAATGCCTCGTCGCGCGCGCCCAGGCGTACCGCCGCGAAGGCCGACTGGAAATAGGCGTAGGCGAGGTCGTGCAGGTCGCCGGACGCCGAGGCCAGCTCGACAGCTGCGGCCGCAGCTGCGTTGGCCTCGCCGAGATCGCTGTATTGATTGCGCCATGCGCGATCGATAGCCTGCCTCGCAGCGGTCGCTATGCGCCCATACTGCTCAGGTGGTCGATCGATTCGATTGGTCGCGAGACGCGAAGCACTCATCCGTGATGGCAGGCCGATTGAAGGTCCGACGGTGGCGCCGCCATCGATGCCACGACCGCGCCGCTAAGGTTTGTCGCCGGGTCCCGTGACCGAACCCGAGCCGGCGATCGACTTAGTTATCGGCGGCCGGCCATAATACTTGACATCCCCCCTGCCAACGATTTTTTGCCCACAAGTTGTCGCGTGTCCACAATGGGCAAGATTCGGCCTGGTCGCGGCCCTACCGGTCGATCGTCTCGCGCACTGCCAGCGATGCGCGCGGCAAGACCCGTCTGATCGGATAGCCCGCCGCTTCGATACGGGCGCGGCCGTTGTGTTTGGCCTTGTAGAGCAGGCGATCGGCAGCGATCATCAGCGCGTCGATCGTGCCGCAGTGCGCGGGCGCTTCGACGATACCTGCTGAAAAACTCAGGCCGGACGGAAGTTCTTCTTCGCCTTCAGCCGCGCGCAGTTGTGCGCACGCGGCCAGCATGCGCTTCAGACGCTCACGCGCGGCCGCCGTACTGTCCGTCAGTATCATCGCGAACTCTTCGCCGCCAACGCGACACACGATATCGTTTTCGCGCAATCCTTCTCGCATCACCTTGCCCAATGCGACGAGGACGCGATCGCCGACGACATGACCGTGCATGTCGTTGAGGCGCTTGAAGTGATCCAGGTCGATCATGGCCAGACAAAGCGGCACGCCGCGCAGAAAGCTTGCTTCGAGCAACCGCGGTCCGCGCTCGTAGAGATAGCGACGATTGTGAAGACCGGTCAGCGCGTCGCGATAATTCTGTTCCTTCAATGCGTCGTGCAGGAGCAGGTTCTCGGCGATCTGCGCGGTCAACGCGCTGTTGAGCGCGGCCAGCCGAGCATGCTCGCGTTCGAGTTCCGCATGCAGCGCCGTGATGCGATCGCGTTCGGCCCGCGTGCTCTCGAGTTCGTGGCGGATCGTGTGCGCGAGGCTTGCGGCATGCGCGCCCAGCCGTATGAGACGCTCGCGAATGACCGCGCGACGCCGCTCGTGAGACAGCGCGCGCCGATCGTCGCCGATCGATTCGCAGGCTTCCGAGACCGTTGCGTGCAACTGCATCAGATCGAACGGCGAGTCGACGGCGTTTTCGTTCAGTTGCGCGAGCGTCGCGAGCGCCACGTCGGCAGCCTGCCGCGGTCGTCCTGCGGCGATCGCAACGCGCGCTTCGACCAGGGTCCAGAAGACTTCCGGAGTGCCTTCGGCGGCGCCGTTCTTAACCAACAACGGGCGCACCAGAAGAAACTCGCGTTCGGCGTCTTCCGGTCGATGGTTATGCGCATAAGCGAGCGCCAGCGCCAAGCGCGAATTCGAGTCGGGCCCGTCGCCCTCTTCCGCATAGCGATCGTCGATTAAATAGCGTTCCGCGATGATCAGTGATTCGGCGTTGCGGCCGAGTTCCACATAGCACTGCGCGAGATTGCGCGCGAGGTGGGAGGTGAGCCGGCCGGCATCGCAGATGCGTGTCAATTCCAGGCCCTGTTCGAGCATGCGACAACCTTCTTCAGGATTGTGCAGATCGCAGTGATAGCCGCCCAGATTGCTCAGCATCATGGCCAAAAGGACCGGGGCGCCGCTGTCACGCGCCGTATCGACCGCCTGGTAGTGCCACTTCAGCGCCGGTTCGAGCAGACCGACAAAGCGATACGCGACCGCCAGACCGAGATGGACGATGAATAGATCCGCGGCGGTCGCTTCGACGGGCGGATCGGCCGCGAGCGCGCGCAGAACATTGATCGCCTCATCCGTATGTCCGGCCTTGCGGGCGCAATGCGCCTCACCGGCCCGCACCAGCCACATGCCTCGCGAATCCTCGGTTGCTTCGAACAGGGTGCGCGCCTCGACCAGTGCAAGCAGCGCCTCGTCCCGGGAGTTCAGCCGCACGGCCGCATAGGCGAATTGAAAGTGCGCATGCGCGAGGTCACCCGGCGTGCCTGCCGCCTCGGCCAGCGCGATCGCCTCGGCGCCCGCGGCTTTGGCTTTCTTCGGGTCGCTGTATTGAAGGCACCACGCGCGATCGATGGCCTGCCTGGCCGCAAGCGACGCGTGTCCGGTCCGCCCAGGAGAGGTTTCGATCCGACTTATCGCGAAGTGCGAAGCACTCATCCGTGATTGCAGGCTGTACGAGGCGCCGCAATCGATTCATCGACCCGCGCCGTCAGGGTTTATCGCCAAGCCCCGTGACCGAACCTGATCCGGCGATCGATTTGGTTATCGACGGCCGGCCGTAATACTTGACATCCCCGCTGCCGGCGATTTTTACCGACAGGTTGTCGCGCGCCCACAAAGTGGCGTCGCCCGATCCGCCGATCGATATGGTGGCGGTCGCACTTTGCAGCGCTCCCGCCCGGTAATCGCCCGATCCCGCGATGTGCACGTTCTGCTCCAGGACGCCTCCGGCGATCTTCACGTCGCCCGCGCCGCTGATGCGAACCAGCAACTTGCGGGCGGCCAGGGCACCGATGTTCACATCGCTGGCGCCGGCGATCGCGATCTCGAAATCGCCCGGTGCGGTCCACGATTCGGCGCGGATGTCGCCGCTGCCCGCGGTGCTGATGCGCTCCAGCGTCTGCGCCGTCAGCAGGAATCGAGGCCCTTTCTTGTCGGAGTGCCACCAGACGAAGCGCGCGCGCGGCTCATAGCGCAGCACCAGCTCGTCGCCCCGGGTCTCGACCTTGAGATCCTGCATCTGGTTCTTATCCCCTTCGACAGTGAGCGATGCGACGTCTCCTTGCTTCAACACCAGATCGGCCGAACCGATCAGGCGCACCGTCTTGAAAGTGCCGACCGGCCGTGTTTCCGAGGCGACGTCCGCCGCGCGGGCCTGACCCGTAGTCAAGCCCATTGCCAGAGTCACCGCCAGGCCCACGCAGATCGCGAGCGAGGGGCCGGGCCGGCGTGCGCGCTTCGCCCAGCGAAACGCGCTGGTTATGGACGGTTCGTGGCGAACCACAGGCGAGTTGTGAAGGACGCTGCGAACGCTGGTGTGAATGAGGGGCATGGCGCTCTCCATCGGGAATCGTGAATGACGCCCAGTCTAGCGACGTGTATCCGGGCGACGCGAGCACAAATCGACGGCCCGCAGCGAGCGGGTCACCAAGCGCCGGGTCGGGCGACGAACCGCAGGCCCGGCGCACGTGCAATCGGCAACGCCGACCGCTTACTTGCGCATCTGAACCGAGCCGCTGACGGTCAGCGACAACGTGACGCGGCCCGACTCGATGGGCATCGGCGGCGCGGAGGCTTGCGCGGCACGCGCATTGGCCTCCATGAACATCGGGCGCGGATTTCCCGACTGGCCCGCATTGCCCAACGTGACCTGACGGATCGAGTAGCCCGCATAGCCGAACGCCTTGGTCGCCGCCCCGGCCCGCTCGGCGAACGCGCGCGCGGCGCGCTCGATCAGCGTGGCGTTTTCCTGTCCGCGCAACTCGGGCGAAATCTCGAAGCTCGAGCCCGCGATCTGCATCGTCTGCGAGAGCTTGCCGACCAGGGTGCCGAGCGCATTGAAGTCTTTCGACTTGACGATCATCTCGGCTCTTACCTGCCAGCCGGTGCGGGTGTTCTGTCCGCCGCGGCTGTCGTAGCGCGGAAACGTACTGTAGCCGCCGTTCGAGGCGATCACGCCCGGCACGGCCTTGGCTTCGGCGAACGATTTGGCGAGCGTCTCGTTGACCTCCTTGGTCAACGGCGCAACGTCCGGGCCCTCGCGCACGACCGCGAGCGTGACGACGGCGAGATCCGGGACGACGTCCGACGTGACGGTCGCATCGACGTTGAGCACGTCGTTGAGCACGACGACGCGCTCCTGTGCATGACACACGAGCGGGCCTGCGGACGCGATGGCGAGGAGAGCGGTGACGAGAGATGAGCGAATGTTCATGAGAAGGCTGTGGGGTCAGAGTGGTGTCGAAGCTGCATGCGTTGTGGCGGGTAGCGGAATGAATTCCGTTTCACCCGGAACCTGCGGAAAGAGTTCGCTGGGATAACGTTCCCATGCCTCGCGCGCCGACGCGATCGCCGTGCGACTGCTTGCGACGAAGTTCCATTCGAGCGCCCGGGGCGCGTCGAGTTTCGCGCCGCCGAGCAGCATCGCGATTCGCCGTTCTCGAGCACGGCCGGTCCGAGGTGGTCGAAGAACACGAACGGGCCGACTGCGCCATACGCGGGCGACGGTAATACGCGCCGCACCGAAAAGCCCCCGAGGTCGCGCGGCTTGCCTTCAATCAGATCGATTGTCATGGCTGACGATCACCGTAAGAGAGTCGCAATCTTCGCATGGCCGCGCATGTCGAGGAGCTAGGCGGCAAGAGGCGGCTCGTCCATCGCTGCGACCTGTTCGCGCAACGCCAGGATCTGATCCTGCCAATAACGCTCGGTGCCGAAGAAAGGAAACGCCGCGGGGAACGCGGGATCGTCCCAGCGCCGCGCGAGCCACGCGCTGTAGTGGATCATGCGCAGCGTGCGCAGGGCTTCCAGGCGATGCAGTTCGCGGGCGTCGAACGATCGAAACTGTTCGTAGCCCGTGAGCAGGTCGGCGAGCTGCCGCGTCATCTCCTCGCGCGTTCCCGACAGCAGCATCCACAGGTCTTGCAGCGCGAGGCCGCTGCGGCTGTCGTCGAAATCCACGAAGTGCGGGCCGCCGGGTTGCGTGCCACCGCGCGACACGTCGCCTTCGGTCCAGAGGATGTTGCCCGGGTGGCAGTCGCCATGCAGCCGAATGGATGTCGACGCGCCGGCTCGCGCCTCGCAAGCGGCCACCGAGGTCAAGGCCTGATCGACCACGCTGGCCCATACCGCGTCTAGCGGAGCAGGAACGATGCGGTGCTCGGTGATCCACCGTCGAGGTTCGAAGCCGAAGGTCTCGCTGTCGATCGGGGGGCGATGCGCGAACGCAGCCGCGCCGCCCACCGCATGGATGCGGCCGATGAATCGACCGAGCCACTCGCGCGTCGATCGGCTCTCGAGCTCGGGTGCGCGGCCACCGCGACGCTCGAAAACCGCGAAGCGGAAATCGCGATCGCGATGCAGGCTCGCTCCCGACTCGTCGATGATCGCGGGAACCACCGGGATCTCTTGCGCGACGAGCTCATCGACGAAGCGATGCTCTTCGCGGATCTGTTGATCGCTCCATCGCTCGGGCCGATAGAACTTCGCGACGCATTGGGCGCCGTCGTCGAGCCCGACCATGTATACACGGTTCTCGTAGCTGTTGAGTGCGAGCAGGCGTCCGTCGCAGCGATAGCCGATGTGCTCGAGAGCATCGAGCACGCGCTCGGGCGTCAGGCTCGTGAATGGGTGCAGAGGCGATGAAGGCGTATCCTTCGGCGCCTCGTCCTCCAGGTGCATCTCTGCGCTATCGATGGGGATCATGCGCACAGTGTAGATGGGCGTCACATGCGTCCTCGTTGCGGCTGATGCTCCCGCATTCGATTCGCACTGCTTCCTTCATGAACCTCGGCATCATTTACGCGGGACTCGCCTACGGCATCTGGGGCGTGTTTCCGCTCTACTTTCGAGCCCTGCACGGCGTATCCGCATTCGAGGTGCTGATGCAGCGCATGGTGTGGGCATTGCTGGTGGTCGCGGTGATCCTGCTGGTGCGTCATCGCTGGGGCTGGGCGCGCGAGGTGGCGGCCGCGCCGCGCGTGCTGTTGCGCTTCGCGATCAGTGCGGTGCTGATCGCGCTCAACTGGTTCGTCTATATCTGGGCGGTCGGCAACGGGCACGTGGTCGATGCGAGCCTGGGCTACTTCATCACGCCGCTGGTCAACGTGTTGCTCGGCCGGATCGTGCTGGGCGAGCGTCCGCGTCCTGCCCAATGGACCGCGATCGGCATCGCCGCCGCGGGTGTGGCATGGCTGGGATGGCAGACCGGACATCTGCCGTGGATAGGGTTGGCGCTGGCGGCCAGCTTCGGCTCGTACGGACTCGCGAAGAAGACGGCGCCACTGGGCGCGCTGGAAGGACTGGCGCTCGAGACGACGCTGCTGTTTCCGTTCGCGATTGCAGCGCTAGTGTGGCTGACGTCACGAGGCCAGAGCGCATTTGCGCTTGGCGACGTCCGATTGCAATTGCTGCTCGTTGCGAGTGGTCCGCTGACCGCGTTTACGCTGCTGTTGTTCGCCGCCGGTGCGCGTCGCATTCCGATGACGACGCTCGGGCTGCTTCAATACATCTCACCGACCCTGCAGTTGCTGCTGGGCGTGTGGGTCTTCAACGAAGCGTTCGGCGGGGCTTCGCTGATCGGCTATGGATTGATCTGGTCGGCGCTGGTGCTCTATGCGAGCGAGAGCCTGTGGCGAGCCCGACAGGGACGCGGCACCGCAGCGCCGGCCCGCTGAAGCGCACCGGAACTGCTTGACGCCGCCTCATGATGCTTACGCTGAGCGAACGCGCGAGCCCGTCGGGGCGCTGGCCATCGAGCGACTACCCCGCGCCGGCGAGTTGCGATGCCCACTTCCTGAGTTCCCATGCGGACCCTTGCCCGGCGTGGGCTTCGATCCCGAAGGACGCGCCGCCGCACCGTACGAAGACGCGGGCTTCTTCGCGGAGCCGTCCGAACGCGACGGTTGACCGCGCATCGGCGCGCGTGCGCGCAGGATCGGCTCGGGCTTGGCGCGCGGATCGGGTTCGAATCCAACGATGACTTCTTTCACGAGGCTGCGCTTGATGACGCGCTCGATGTCGCGCAAGAGCCCGTATTCATCGACGCACACCAGCGATACCGCCTCGCCACTCTTGCCCGCGCGGCCGGTACGGCCGATGCGATGCACGTAGTCTTCGGCGACGTTGGGCAACTCGTAGTTGACGACGTGCGGCAACTGGTCGATGTCGATGCCGCGCGCGGCGATGTCGGTCGCAACCAGCACCCGCAGCTTGTTGGCCTTGAACTTGGTCAGCGCGGCGGTGCGCGCGCCCTGGCTCTTGTTGCCGTGGATGGCGAGCGAGCTGATGCCGTCCTTGTCGAGCATTTCGGCGAGCTTGTTGGCGCCGTGCTTGGTGCGCGTGAACACCAGCACCTGCGACCAGTTGTTCTCGCGGATCAGGTGCGTGAGCAGCTCGCGCTTCTTGTCGCGGTCGACCGGATGGACGCGTTGCGCGATCACTTCGACGGTCGAATTGCGCGCGGCGACCTGGATCGTCTTTGGATGATCGAGCAGGCGATCGGCGAGCGCCTTGATGTCGTCGGAGAAGGTCGCCGAGAACAGCAGGTTCTGGCGCCGCACGCCATTGGTGTTGGCGGGCAACAGCGCCAGGATGCGCTTGATGTCGGGTATGAAACCCATGTCGAGCATGCGATCGGCTTCATCGAGCACGAAGATTTCGATCTTCGAGAAATCGATGGTCTTCTGCTGATAATGGTCGAGCAGACGTCCCGGCGTCGCCACAAGCAGATCGACGCCGTTGCGCAAGGCCGTGACCTGCGGATGAAAGCCGACGCCGCCGAAGATCGCGGTCGACTTCAGCTTGACGTGCTTGCCATAGACGCGAACGCTGGCCTCGACCTGCGCGGCCAATTCACGCGTGGGCGTGAGGACCAGCGCACGCAGCGGACGCACGACGGCCTTGCTCTGCGGGCGTCCATCGGCGCGAGCAGCCGGCGCCGGGACGGGATTGGCGAGCAGGCGCTCGAGGATCGGAAGCACGAAGCCGGCGGTCTTGCCGGTGCCGGTCTGGGCGCCGGCGAGAAGGTCGCCGCCTGCGAGTACTGCAGGGATGGCTTCGAGTTGAATCGGAGTGGGTTGCGTATAACCGGCGTCCGCAACAGCGCGAACGAGCGGCTCGGACAAGCCGAGGCTGGAGAATGACATGATGGGATTTGAAACCTATCCGCAGATAGGTTTTATTGATGCAGGCCTGTCGCCGCATTGCGCGGAGCCAGTCACAGACGAGCTGGAAAAGCGGAGTCTGAATGACGCGTCGGATCGACGGCGGCTGGGGACTGGAGCAAAAGCCGCAATCAGCGAGTATACACGGAAAGTGAAATCACGCCGGTTGGCCTGCGAGCGACGGGTAGCGGTCGCGCGTGTGATAGTCATGCGTGGAAACCAAATACCGGAGGTGTAGCGATGGTCGAAGCGAAATGGAACGGCGCATTGATTGCCGCCAGCGACGCATGCGTCGTGGTCGAAGGCAACCAGTACTTTCCGCCCGACGCGGTCAACAAAGAAAACTTGCGACCGTCGGATACGACCACGATCTGCCCGTGGAAGGGCACCGCGCATTATTACGACGTGGTGGTTGGGGATCGCGTCAACAAGGACGCGGCGTGGTACTACCCCGAGCCCAAGCTCGCCGCCGAGGAAATCAGGAACCGCGTCGCGTTCTGGAAAGGCGTCCAGGTCCGCGCATGATGCGGGCGGGCAATGCGGATGTGCAGAGGTATAGATCGGTCCCGATCCGTACTGCGAGGCAAAGAAAATGACTCTGCGAAGCTCACAGATCCCTCGCGAGCCGTATCCCTGAAACCTGCCACCTCGCCTGCGGCGGAAAGAAGTTCCGGTAGCTCGCCCGCGCATGCCCGGCCGGCGTGGCGCTCGAACCGCCTTTCAATACCATCTGGTTGACCATGAACTTGCCGTTGTATTCGCCGACCGCGCCGTCCGCGATGCGAAAACCCGGGTAGGGGAGATAGGCGCTGCGCGTCCATTCCCACACCTCGCCATTACGCTGCTGCAGCGATGCATCGCCCACGGTTTCGGCGACGCATTCCCATTCGGCTTCGGTGGGCAAGCGCGCCTCGGCCCAGCGTGCGTAGGCGTCAGCCTCGTAGTAACTGACGTGCGCGACCGGTTCGTCTTGCCCCACGGGTTGCATGCCGCGCAGTGTGAATACCTGCCACGCGCTGGCGCCGTTCTCCCTTTCCCAGTAGAGCGGTGCTTCCCAGCCTTCGCGCACGCGCGTATCCCACCCATCGGAGAGCCACAGTTCGGGGCGCGCATATCCGCGGTCTTCGATGAAGCGCAGGTATTCGCCGCACGTCACGGGGAGGGTCGCGATCGCAAAGGGCGCAAGCCATACGCGATGACGCGGACGCTCATTGTCGAATGCGAAGCCTTCCGCCTCCGCACCGATCTGCGCGATGCCCTCAGGCCGTTCGACGAATTCCTGTGCTGTCGCAGGCACTGCGAAAAGCTGGTCCTCGATTGCCGCGCGATACGCCGGCCGTAGCGGGTTCTTCCACAGGTGATGCTTGAGGTCGGTGACGATCAGCTCCTGATGCTGCTGCTCGTGATGAAGGCCGAGTTCGAGCACGTCGAGCAGCGACCGATCGATCGCGGATGATGTGAGGAGCGCTGCGACACGCTCGTCGATCGCCTGTCGATACGCGAACACGCGCTCGAGAGCCGGGCGCGAAATCATGCCGCGCTCGGCACGCGGAAGGCGCTCCCCGACGCCGACGTAGTAGGAATTGAACAGCACGCGAAAGGCGGGATCGAAAGGCGCGTAGCGGACTCCATGCGCGGCCTCGAGGACGAAGGTCTCGAAGAACCAGGTGACATGCGCGAGGTGCCACTTCACGGGACTGGCGTCGGGCATCGACTGCAACATGCAATCTTCGGCCGACAGCCCCTCGGTGAGCGCGACGGTGGCCGCGCGTACGCGCCGGAAAGCGTCGAGCAATGCGCGCTGGCGCGACGTGTCAAGAATGCGGCTGGCGCGGGACTCGCCGATGCCGGCGCGACTCATGCCGGCTCCGCGGCAAACACGCCGAACCAGCCGCGCGCATCGCTCCAGTAGCGCAGGCGATCGCCGGTCGCAAAACCGGCAGCGCCCAGCAGCGCACTGAAGCTTTCGATCGTGTACTTGTGCGAGTACTCGGTCACGATCACCTCGCCATTCACAAAGCGCCGCGCATCGCTTCCGATGCGGACCGTCTGTGCACGCGTCGAGACCAATTGCATCTCGATGCGGCTCGCGTCTTCATCGAACACCGCGCGATGCTCGAATGCCGCCGGGTCGAAGTCTGCATCGAGCAAACGATTCGCCACGCGCAGCACGTTGCGGTTGAACGCGGCCGTGACGCCCAATGCATCGTCGTATGCCGCGCGCAGCACATCGCGATCCTTGACGAGATCGACGCCGATCAGGAGCTTGCCCCCGGTGCTCGCGTGGCACTCGATGTGCTCGCGTACCGACGCGAGAAAGGCGCGCGCTTCATTGTTCGTGAAGTTGCCGATCGACGAGCCCGGATAGAAGAATATCGGCGGCATGTCGGGCTCTTCGGCCAACAATGCGTGCAGGTCGAAGGGCCGGGTGAAATCCGCGACGACCCCGACGATGTCGAGTGCGCTTTCATGCGAACGTGCGGCGTCACGCGCGAACTCGCGCGCATGTGCATGGGAAGCACGCTCGCTGGCGAGCGCCGCAAGCGATGCGCGCAACCACGGCTCGGCAATGTCGACGCCTACGTAACGACCGACATGGGCTGCATCCAGCCAACCGCGCGCCTTCGCGCCGTCACCGCATCCGAGATCGATCCACTGCGAATGTGCGGGCAAGGCGCGCGCAATCGCGGCACGCTGATCGTCGAAGATCGCCGCTTCGGTCCGCGTCGGATAATACTCATCGAGTTCGCAGATCGCCGTGAAGAGGGCCGCTCCCTGTTCATCGTAGAAGAACTTGGGCGAAGTGCGCGCAGGAGTCGCGAGCAGCCCGGCGCTGAATTCGGCGCGATCGTCAGCGTCGCTGACGGCGATCTGCACAAGCACGCGCAACGAGTCGGCGGGCCTGCGCGCCACAAGATCGACGACGCGGTGGTCGACGCGATGATCGGCGTACTGGGCATCGTGGAGCGCTGCGGACTCCTCGAGCACGGCGGATATTTTCATGACGGTGAGCAAAGGAAGTGAGTCGAACCAGCGGCTACTCGATTACATCCCGTTCGAACCTCGAACGCGCAGCTTTCTTGCGCGGAGTCCGTCGCCGATTATCGACGGGCCGATCGAAGCGCCAGTGTAGGCGCGCGCGGCGAGCGGCGGGTAGGACGGCCTCTCATCCAAGGCTGCCATCTCGCACTTTCATCCCGCGCGTTCAACCTGTGCGTTCGCCTTGCGCGTTTCATCCTGCGCATTTCATCCCGACTTCTCGTCCCATTCGAATCGCAGCGTCGCGATCAGGCCGAATAGCACGGCGAAGCCCAGCAGCACGAGGATCGCCGGCCAAGCGGCATCCCACCCGAGACCGCGCCATGTCATCGCATCGAAACCGTCGACCGCCCAGCGCGTGGGCATCACCAGCGACGCGGTCTGCAGCCATTGCGGAAACACGAACGAAGGTACCCATGCGCCGCCCAGCATCACCATCACCAGCGTCGCGAAGATCGCGAGCCCGCGTGTGGCTTCGGGCGTCTTGCCGAGCGCCGCGATGAAGAGGCCGAAGCCCGCGGTCATCAGCGCGAAGGCGATGTTCAAGCCGAGGAAGCCGGCCACGCTGCCTTCGATGCGCACGCCGAAGAACAGCATGCCGGCCGCGAAGATCAATGCGAAAAGAATCGCCGCGATCAACGCGCCGCTCGCGATCTGGCTCGCGAGCAAGTACCCGCGCGACAGCGGCGCCGCGCGCAATCGTTGCCACAAGCCCATGCGCCGCGTGGTCAACAGCTTGATGCCCAGGTCGATACCCATGAAGAGGATGAACTGCACACCCATGCCGCCGAACGAATGTGAAAAGCCGTTGTATTTCGACTCGGGCCGCGAGCTCGCTTCGATTTGCTTGACCGTGTAGGGAACCTGGAAGCTCGCGCCGGAGCTGGCGTTGGATGCGGACGCGCCCGCGTTCTGCTCGCCGTTGGTAGAGCGCACCCGATCGACCGAATCGAAGAGCGCGAGCATGTTGCGCTTCGATGCCTCGGACATCGATGCGCTATCGCTCACACTGTGCCGCGCATCGGCCAGCATCTTGATGCTGGCCGCGTCGTTATCGAACGAGAACGCTGTGCGCGTGACGCTTTCCATCGCATGCTGGGCGAAGAAGCCCTGCACGACCTGCAAGACGATGGCCTGCGACGGGTCGTAGCGAATTTCGATCACCGGCTTTTCGCTCGCACCGAACAGCGCTCGGGGCGCCTGCTCGCCGAAGTCGCGCGGCAAGGTCACGACGGCGCGCAGCTTGCCGCGCTTGACCGCTTCGGCGGCTTGAGCTTCGTCGAGCGCCTGCACGTCGAAGGTCTTGTCCGCGGTCATGGCGGCGACGATGCGCTTGCTGATCGCGCTTTGATCGTGGTCGATGATCACGATCGGAACGCGAGACGGCGCCTGGTTTCCCGACCCGCCGAACAGCGAGCCGAAGAATGCGGCGATGGCGATCGGCGCGGCCAAGGTGACGAGCAGGGCGCGGCGGTTCGAGAAATAGAGGACGAGGTCTTTCCTGACCAGGGCGATGAGCGCATGCATGGCTGTGCCTGTGGGATCAGTCGCGCAACTGGCGGCCGGTCAGCGAAAGAAAAACGTCTTCGAGGGTCGCGCGCGAACTCGAGATGCGGCGTATCGCATGGCCGCGCGCCGCCACCCATGCCAGCAGGCGCGGCAGGTGCGCGCCGAGGTCGGCAACCGCGAGCGTGAGGACCTCGTCGGTCTGTTGCGCACGCGTGACGCCTTCTTCGACGCGTAGCGCATCGACATCGACGTTCCCGCTCACCTCGATCGTGATCACGCCCGTGTCGCCCAGCGCGCGTATCAACTCGGCCGGGGTATTGGACGCCACCACGCGACCGTGATCGATGATGACGATGCGATCGGCAAGCCGCTCGGCCTCTTCCATGTAGTGCGTCGTATAGACGATCGCCTTGCCGCGCGCGGCGAGCGTTTCGAGATTGTCGAAGATCGCGTTGCGGCTCTGCGGATCGACGCCGACGGTGGGCTCGTCGAGGATCAACAGATCGGGATCGTGGACCAATGCCGCTGCGATGTTCAGGCGTCGCTTCATGCCGCCCGAATAGGTCGAGGGCTTGTCGCGTGCGCGGTCGGCAAGGCCGACCAGATCGAGTGCGGCATCGACGCGCTGCTTGAGCAGCGCGCCCTGGATGCCGTAGAGAGCGCCGAAGAGCTCGAGATTGCCGCGCGCGCCGAGGTCTTCGAACAGCGCGATGTCCTGCGGCACGAGTCCGATGCGGCGCTTGAGCGGGCTGTCGTCGGAAGAGATTGCCTCGCCATCGATCAGTACGCGGCCGGAGTCGGGCGCGACGAGGCCGCAGATCATCGCGACCGTGGTGGACTTGCCGGCGCCGTTGGGGCCCAGCAATCCGATCACCTGGCCGCGCTCGACCGACAGCGATACGTCGGCGACGGCTACGACAGCCGCAGCGTTCGACCCGTAGGATTTGGCGAGATGCTCGACCTTCAGCATGAGGACTCCCTGATCAGCGCGGCTTCCTGCTCGAGCCCTTCTTGCCCTTCTCTTTTTTCTCTCCAGCGAAGCGCTCGAGCCACGCGAAGAATTCGCGATACCAGAGCTTGGAGTTCTGCGGCTTGAGGATCCAGTGATTCTCGTCGGGAAAGAACACCAACCGCGAGGGGACCTGCTTGATGCGCAACGTGTTGAAGTAGGCCAGTCCCTGGTAATACGGCACGCGATAATCGAGCTCGCCATGGATCACGAGCGTGGGCGTCTCGAAATGCTCCGCATAGTGGTGCGGCGATTGCGCGAGCACGCGCGCCTCGTCGTCCCAATGGAATGCGCCCAGTTCCTGCGCGAACCAGAAGGCGCCATCCGAACCCATCATCGACACCCAGTCGTAGCAGCCCGCGTGGCACACATAGGCCGCGTAGCGCCCGCGCGTGGCCCGGCCGTTCATCAACGCGACCATGTAGCCGCCATAGCTGCCACCGGTGGCAACCACGCGCTTCGGGTCGATGCGACCGGTGCTCAACAGGAATTCGGTGCCCGCTTCGATATCGGCGAGTTCGCGCCTGCCCCAGTCAGCCGTGATCGAGCCGAGGAACTCCTGCCCCCAGCCGGTCGAGCCGTGATAGTTGACCGAGGCCACCACATAGCCCTGCGCCGCGAAGAGCTGCATGTTCCAGCGCCAGTGCCAGCCGTCGTTCGAGCAGGTATGCGGCCCGCCGTGGATGGTGTGCATCAGCGGCCATTGCCGGGGTTTCCTCGCAGACGTATCGATCGCGGCATCTTCTGCCGCATGGGTCGCCGCATCTGTCGCCGCAGCCTGATCGAACCCGGGTGGCGTCAGGACCCACATCTGTACCGGCTCCTGATTCGCGCCGGCGATCGTCACCGACCGGGCGTCCGCAAACGCGATGCGATCGAGGATAGTCGCATTGAAGTGCTCGATCGCGCGTTCCGATCCACCCTCGATGTCGGACACGAACAGCGACGGCGGATGCATCAGCGATGAGCGCGCGTAGACCAGGGTCGCGCCGTCGGCGCCGACCGAAAGATCGGCGGTGACGCCCCCGTTCGATGGGCCGCGCAGCAACTCGCTAGGTGACGCGGAAAGAGGTGACGCCGCATCGGCGCGCGGCACCGCGATCGTCCAGATCGGTTGCGCGACTTCGGTCTCGGCGAGGAAGTAGAGCCTGGTGCCGTCATGCGACCACGCCGCGGGGCCGTGTATGCCGCGATCCCACTCGAAGGTCAACGGCACGATCGCGTGGTCGCTGCGGCGGATCAATGCGAGGCGCGCCTGCTCGTTGTGCGCCTTCGCGAAGTTGGACGACAGCATCGCGATCCAGCGGCCGTCGGGTGAATAGCGCGGCATCTCTTCGGAGCGCCCGGTGGTGCGCGTGGGCGAGTGCCAGCGTCCCTTCTTCACGTCCATCAGCACGACGTCGGTGAACGCGGGTGCGCGCGGATCGGGATCGAAGTCGTGCGTGAAGGCGATCTCGTTGCCGTCGGGGCTGATGTCGAAGAACGTGGCATCGGGGTCCTGCGGCGGCAGGTGGAAGTCGGTGCCCGCGAACAGGTCGCGCACATCGACTTCGGCGGGCGCGCCCGCATCGAGGTCGTCGCGCGAGAGCGTCACCACGTGCAGGTGCGCTCGCCGGCCGCGCAGGAACCAGTGGTCCCAGTACCGGTAGTGGTTCGCTTCGATCACATAGGCCTTGACCTTGTCGTCGCGCTCGGCCTTCGCGCGTCTGGCTTGCGCCTTGATGGTCTTTTCTTCCGGCCACACCCACGACACGAACGCGATGCGTCTGCTGTCGGGGAACCAGCGCAAGCCGGAGACGCCGGTCCCGAGATCGGTGATGCGCATCGCCTCGCCGCCGTCGGCCGCAATCAGATAGAGCTGCGCCTCGTCTTCGAGCCCGCTGTTATCGGGCTTGTTTCGCTTGGACGTGAAGGCGATCCAGCGACCGTCGGGTGACCACTGCGGATCGCCGTCCTTTTGTCCGCGCGTCAGTTGTCGCTGCGCGCTGCCGTCGGTGGCCAGCAGCCAGAGATGCGAGCTGCTGTCGTTGCCGGCCATCGAATAGCTGCTGACGGCCACGCACACCCATCGTCCGTCGGGCGAGAGCGATGCGGCGCCGAAGCGCTTCATGGCCCACAGGTCTTCGATCGTGATCGGCTTTTTCTTCTTGCTCATGCGCGCGGGCTCCTTCGGCCTCTTGGTTGTCGTGACGAATCGGGTGCGATCTCTCGCGATCGTGTCGATCCGCACTCATGCTGGCGCGCATGATCTCATTGCTTGCGATCGAGCACTCCCGCGCGCATCGATGGCGCAGCGCTCGCTGGCTTGCCCATATCGACGATCGCATCCGCAAGGCGTTCGGCCACGCAGCCGTAGCTCGTGTCGTTCATGTGCAAGCCATCCGGCGAGATCATGTTTGCGTAAGGCGATGACTGCGGCGATGACTGCGGTGATGACTGCGGCGATGACGACAAAGACGCTTGCGAGGCCGAGTGCGCAGCTGCCCAGTATTTCATCACGGCATAGCGATGGAACACCGGCACGCGATTGCGCTTTCCGATCGCGTCGAGCTGCTCGATCGTGCGCAGATGGTCGGCGATCTGGTTCACGCGAGGCGCGTACTGCGGGTCCATCAACACGATCTCGATGCCGGCCTGTCGCATGCGATCGATGCCGTTCTGCACGGAACGATCGAAGTCATCGGCATCGGCCTCGCGCAGGATCGCATTGGTTCCGGTCTGCCAGATCACGAGATCGGGGCGGGCGTCGATCACGTCGTGATCGAGCCGCGCCAGATTCTCCGGTGCGTCCTCGCCGTTGATGCCGCGGTTGAGGATTTCAATCTTCGCTTGCGGATTGCGCCCCGCGAGTACTGCCGCAAGGCGCGACGGATAGTTGAATCGCAACGCGCTCGCGCCCACGCCCGCAGTCGACGACGAGCCGAGCGCGATAATTTTCAGCGCGTGCCCCGACGCAAGCAAAGCACGTGTCTTCGGCAGACCGGCGGTGAATCCGCCCAACGCCACTGGCGCCGCGCAGACGTCGCGCGCCGGCAGCCCTTCGTCGGAGCCCGCCGCATGCGATGCTCCGCAGAGCGAAGCGATCAGCAGCGCGACCGCCTGCAGCAACGCCAGGACGCGCGCGCTCATGATTTGGAGGCCGCCGATGCCGTGCCGATGCCGCGCACGATCAGGCGCACCAGCAATGCAGCGACGCAATCGTGGATGCGATCGGCGGTTTGGAGCTGATCCGCTTTCTGTTCCGCATCCAGGTCGAAAATTTCGTTGGACCACCAGTAGTGCATCGTGTCATAGCGCTTGAAGAGCGCCACATCGAAACGACGCGCATTCCAGCGCACCGCATCGCGATAGGCGTCGGTATTCACGAGCAACGAAGCGCGCGGGCTGAACTGGCTGTCGATCAGCAACACATCGCTGCCCTTGTCATGCAGGAGGCCGATGCCGCGCTCGACGGCTGTCCCGAATTCCATCGGCGCGATACCCCGCACGGCGTCGGCCGACCCGGTCTGCCAGACCACCAAGGCAGGCCGCATCGGGACGACCTCCCGCGCGATGCGTTCGAACATCATGGGTGCGGTCTGGCCCATTTCAGCGAATACGACCAGTCGCGTCCTGGGTTTCGCGAACGCCTTGGCGAAGCGTGTTTCGAGCCGATAGGGAAAGGCCGCGTCCTTCGCACTCGTGCCGCTGCCCGCGGCGGAGCCCGAGCCGATCACGACGATGGTGAGCGGATCCGAGGACTTGAGCCGCCGCGCGAGGCGCGGCAGCGGTGCTTCGATGAAAGCCGTGCCGTCGGGAACCTTGCACTGCGCAGGCATCGCGTCCTGCGCGCGTTGCATCTCCTTGGACGCGAAGACTGGCGGCGCAGCGTGCGACGCGTCCGCCACCGAGATCGCGAACACGGCCAGCGCCGACGCGGCCAGCGTGATCGCGGCGCGACGCGCGACCGAAGACCACGACGGCCGCCCGCTCTTGTCAGAGATCGACAAATCTTGTTGATCGAGGTCGCTTTTGGTCATCGTCGTGATGGGTGATGTCATCCGTTGCCGGTGGCGTGTGCCGTGCGTGGCCCGCTGCCGGCCGCCTCGCGCGCCCGGTACCAGTTCATCAGCATGGCGAGCGCGGTCATAGCCGTGATACCGGCCACGCTCACACCGATCTGCGCGGGCAGTCGCGCATTGAACTCAACAAGCACGAAATGGGCCGCAAATGAAAGAAAGATGCCCAGACAGAAGACGTAGAGCGACTGACGGCCGCAAGCGATCAGCGGGCGGGCCCACACGCTCCTCAGAAAACGCGCCTCGGGCCGCACGAAATGCGCCACCAGATAAGCCATCGAAAGAAAGTGGAACAGACGCAGCACGTCGAGATTGGTCTTGTCCACCGGGTAGATCCATTCGGACCACGCCATCGGCATGACATCGGACAACAGGTCTCCCACGCTCCTGATCTGCCAACTGCCGACGATGACCGCGGAGCCGACCAGATAGATCGCCGCGAGCAAGCCCAGCCATGCACGCCAGCGCATCCCGCGTCTCCAGGGGTCCGGCGCGATCGCGCACAAGGCCCCGATGAAGAACAAGAGTTGCCACGCGAACGGATTGAAATACCAGCCGGTACCTTCCGCCGAGGTCGGGAGGTTCCACCCGCGAAAGCGCGCGGCCAGATAGAGCGCGATCGATGCCGCGAGCACCGCGACCGGCGCAGCGCGCAAGGCGCGCTGCACGAACGGGAACACGAACAGCAGCACGATGTAGAGCGGCAGGATGTCGAGGTTGGCCGGCCGAAATCGCAGGGTCAGCGCTTCGACCAGCGCAATATGCGGTGCGTCGAGAAAGCGCGTGATGTTGAGCTCCTCGACATACATCGGATTCGAGAAACGCGCCGCCAGCCACGCGATCTGCGCGGTGTAGAACACGAACAGGATCAGGTGTGCGACGTAGAGCTGCCAGCAGCGCCGCCACACGTGCGCGGTCATGTAGACGAAGCCGAGCTTCTGCTCCGAGCGCCAGTAGGCGATGGCCGCCGAAAAACCCGAGAGGAACACGAAGATCTCGGTCGCGTCCGAGAAGCCCAGGTTGCGCAGCGTGATCTGGCCGACCGAGTTCGACGGCACGTGGTCGAGGAAGATGAACCACAGGGCAAGGCCGCGAAAGAAATCGACGCGAAGGTCGCGGTGCCGCGCAATGCCGGCAGCTTGCGCCGCAGGCTGCGCGATCGGCCGTCGAGCGCGCCTTGCCAAGTGCTTCAGCGCCCCGGAGGTCGCGTTCGCACCCATGCGAAGAGGATGAAAGCGCATCGACGAAAATGCATGGTTGCAGGCTGGATCGACGAGAACCGCAGACCGGAGTTCGACCCCACGTCAGCCGGTCCCGCCCACCGTGATTCCATCGATGCGCATGGTCGGCTGTCCCACGCCGACCGGCACGCTCTGGCCTTCCTTGCCGCATACGCCGACACCGGTATCGAGCGCCATGTCGTTGCCGATCATCGATACGCGTGTCAACGCGTCGGGGCCGTTGCCGATCAGCGTTGCGCCCTTGACCGGATAAGTCACCTTGCCGTTCTCGATGCGGTACGCCTCGGTGGCCGAGAACACGAACTTGCCATTGGTGATGTCCACCTGGCCGCCGCCGAAGTTGACCGCGTAGAGACCGTCCTTGACCGATGCGATGATCTCCTTCGGATCGCGCGTGCCGTTGAGCATGTAGGTGTTGGTCATGCGCGGCATCGGCAGGCTCGCATACGACTCGCGACGGCCGTTGCCGGTCACGCCGGTCTTCATCAATCGCGCGTTCAGGCTGTCCTGCATGTAGCCCTTGAGGATGCCGTCCTCGATGAGCACCGTGCACTGGGTGGCGTTGCCCTCGTCGTCGACGTTCAGCGAGCCGCGACGGTCGGCCAGCGTGCCGTCGTCCACGATCGTGACGCCTGGTGCGGCGACTCTCTCGCCGATGCGTCCCGAGAATGCCGACGAGCCCTTGCGGTTGAAGTCGCCCTCGAGGCCGTGGCCAATGGCTTCGTGCAGCAGCACGCCCGGCCAGCCCGGGCCGAGCACGACCGTCATCGGCCCCGCCGGCGCCGCGCGCGCGTCGAGATTCACCAGCGCCTGATCGACCGCTTCGTCGGCATAGGCTGCAAGCATCGCGTCATCGAAATATCCATAGCCGAAGCGTCCGCCGCCACCTGCATGGCCCTGCTCGCGGCGGCCGTCCTGCTCGGCAATCACGGTCACCGACAGGCGCACCAGCGGACGCACGTCGGCAGCCAGGATTTCGCGATGCGTATTGCCGCCCAAGCTGCCGCCCAAGCTGCCGCCGAAGCGCGACGATGCCGCGACCATCATGACTTCGTAGGTGCCTGCGAGACTGGCCATCACGTGCGTCACGCGGGGATCGCGTGCGCGCGCCAGGCGCTCGAGCCGTTCGAGCAGCGCGACCTTTTCGGCCGGGTCCATCGAGGCCAGCGGATCGAGCGGCGCATAGAGGCCGGCACGCGGCTTGGAGATTGCGCCCGCGCTCGATGAGGTGGCCGACAGGTTTGCCGACACGACGCGCGACGTCGACGCCTTGCCGCCCACCCGCACGCGACCGGCGCCGCTGCGGGCAATGCCGCGCGTTGCGCGGGCCGCCGCCATCAAAGCCTCGCGGCTGATGTCGTCAGAATACGAGAACGCTTGCTTGTCGCCGGTGACCGCGCGTACGCCGACCCCTTCTTCGATATCGAAGCTGCCGGACTTGACGATACCTTCCTCGAGGCTCCACGACTCCGAGCGCGCGTACTGGAAATAGAGATCGGCATAGTCGACGCGATGCCGGAAGATTTCGGCCAGCGCAGCAGACACGTCGAGCTCGGTCAGCCCGTAACGCCCGAGAAACAATTCCCTGGCCGTGGCCAGTGCAGCGAGTTGCGGTTCGATCAGATTCATGAAGAGGCAGGTCCGTTCATTTCAAGTCGACATCCATCGGAGCAGCGGAGGACGGCGGGTACTACAAAACGCGATGCTTCAACGCGGGCAGATTCTCGCGCACTTCGGCGAGCCGGGATGGATCGATCGCGCCGATCACTACACCTTCGCCTTCGTCGCGCTCGGCCACGATGGTGCCCCACGGGTCGACCAGCATGCTGTGACCCCAGGTCCTGCGGCCATTCTCGTGACGACCCCCTTGCGCCGGAGCGAGCACATAGCACTGGTTCTCGATCGCGCGGGCGCGCAACAGGATCTCCCAGTGCGCCGAGCCCGTGGTGTATGTGAAGGCGGAAGGCACGATCATCAAGTCCGGATGGTCTTCGTTTTCAGACGGGCTCTTGCTGAAGCTTCGATAGAGCTCGGGAAAACGCAGGTCGTAGCAGATCGACAGCCCGACGCGGATCGGCTGGTCGCCCAGCGTCGCATTGAACGCGACCGCTTCGGCGCCAGCGGCAATCGTGCGCCCTTCGTCGTAATGCTCGGCGCCCTTGGTGAAGCCGAACAGGTGGATCTTGTCGTAACGCGCCGCGACCGATCCGTCGGGCGCGTACACGAACGTGGTGTTGCGGATTCGTTCCACTGCGCTGTCGGTCACCCCGCCTTCGACTTCGATCGGCAGCGTGCCGCCGACCAGCCAGATGCGATACCGCTTCGCCGCGTCCGCGAGAAAGTCCTGGATCGGACCGCGACCCGGACGCTCGCGCGCTGCAACCTTGTCGGTGTCTTTCATGCCCATCAGGCAGAAGTATTCGGGCAATGCGATCAACTCGGCACCCGCCTCGACCGCCTCGGTGATCAGCCGGCCCGCGGTCTCGAGATTGGCGCCGACCGAGGCGCCGGAAACCATCTGGATCGCAGCGATGTGAAGGTGACGGGAGGAGAAGGGTTCGCGCATCTACACATTCATTGCGGAGCGGGTGTCGATGCGGGGTTGCGTGCATCGCCCGGATCACGCGCCGCACTCGAGCTGCGCGGCATGACCGGCGTTTCGTTGCCGGCGTGATCGATCTTGGTCACGTTCGGCTTGACCCACGGACCGGTGACATTGTATTCGAGCGTCAACGCGCGCGCGATCGGATCCTTGAACAGATATTGCGCGACGAAGGCCGCGAGACCGATCGCCGGATTGAGCAAAGCAACGCCGAGCGACGCCGTGCCCGCGTTGATTTCCGGCATAACGAGCACGTGCAGGTTCGCCGTTTCGTGTTCGAGATCGGCGCTGCCCGACATCAACACGGTCGCCAGCGCGCCCATCATCTTGAAGTCGTGGGTGCTGGCGACGCCCTTCGCGACGGTGGCATCGGCACGGATCGTGTCGAACGCGAAACCCTTTTCGAACACATCGGAGAAGTCGAGCAGGAAACGCCGCGGCAGGCTTTGCAGGCTCAATACGCCCAGCAGCTTGGCGATGCCCGGATCGGCTTTCAGGAACTGGCCTTTGTCGGCTTCGAGTTTCAGGCGGCCGGTCATGGTCGCGAAATCGATCGAGGTCGGTCCCCCATTCCATCCGACATCGCCCGACAACTTCGCCGTGCCGTTCTTGACGGTCTTGACGACTCCGAAGCGATCGAGCAGGGCGCCGACGTCCGACGACTCGAGGTTGAAATCGAGCTTGGTGTTCTCGCTGTTGCCGGCGTGGCCCCACACGCCCTTGGCGGTGAAGCTGGCTTCGGGCGTCGTCAGGCCGAGCTTCTCGAGTTGCCATTCGCGCGTGTCGCCGCGCCCCACGTTCTCGGCCACGACTTCGAGACGGCCCAGCGAGCGGCCGCGCAATTCGAATCGATCGGCGACCAGGTCGATCGCGGGGAAGTCCTTCTGCTTCGTCGCATCGAGCGCACGCTGGACCTGCGCGCTGCCCGAATCGGATTTCGGAATCGTCAGGCGCACGAGACGCGCAACCAGGCGGCTCGATGCGGCCGTGGTGAAGCCGCTCTTGGTCGGCGCCTTGTCCGAGACATCGATATACGAGAGTTTCCCGGCGACCTGGTCGGCGACGACATTCCCTTGCCATCCGGTCGCGACGCGCTGCGCGTCGAAGACCACGTTGTCGAAGTCGCGCCCGGCGACACGCAGCTTGCTGGTCTTGAGATTGACGCGCTCGGGGATGAGGTTGTCGGCTTTGGCCGACGCTATTTGCTCGGGCGGTGCGGACTTCGGCATGCCGATCTGCTTGATCGCATCACGCCACGCGTCCAGGTCGAGGCTGGGCAGATCGACGCGAACCGAAGGTGGGCCGTCTGCCGCGACCGCTTCGTTGCCCACCGCATACGCAGCGTGCGTGACGACGAACTGGCCTTGCGGGTTGCGCCGTCGCGAGACGCTGGCGTTGAGCTTGCCGGCAAGAGCGACGCGAATATCTTCGCTGTCGATCGCGTTGGCGTTCGCCGCGAGGCTCGCAGGATTGCCCGACGCACTGCGCGTCATCTCGATGCGCAACGGCCAGGATTCGGCCGCCGATTTCGACAGCGGCGCGGGCAGGTCGATCGCGAGTCCCGCAAGATTCGATTCGATCACCACGTCGGGCTTGCCCGGCGTTGTGGCGGCCGCACTGCCCGCAGCCTCGGCGAGACGCTTGCTGCGCAGGCGCAGCGCGACGGTATAGCGTGCACTGCCGTCGAGGCGCTGGGCAATACGAGGGATCAGCATCGCGGCGGGCGTCGTGATGACCTCCTTTGCACCATCCTTGGTGCGGTCCTTGGCGGTGTCCTTCGCTTCGGTTTCAGCGCCGGACGCACGTAGCGTGCGTGCCTCGAGCGTGCCTTCGGCATTGAGGTCGATGTAGCCGTCGTTGCGCGTGGTCGCGTCGATGCGCACCGGACCGCCGAGCGCCTGGCCGGTCACGCCTGCGATCGCGAGTCCCTTGTCGGTGAAGTCGACGCGGCCGTTCAATCGTTTCAGCGGCGGCGCGAGCGCGTTCACAGCGAGATCGTTGCCCGCCAGTTGGATGCTGCCGGCCACCTCGGCGTCGCGCGCATGCGTGAGAGGCAGGTCGAGCGCGAGCGCAAGCGCGGCATTGCCGGTCCCTTGCGTGTTGTCGGTGAAGTGCCGCGTCCATTGCGCCACGGGGCTCGCGTTGACGAAACGCACCAGGTCCTGCAACGGCCCGTTGCCCTTTCCGACGACGCGCAGCACGTGCGCCGGATCGGCTAGCGCCGGGAGCTCGGCCTTCACGTCGGTGAGCTTGTAGCCGTAGACGCGTGCGGATCGCGCCGTGACCGTCATGCGCGCGTGATCGAACACGACATCGGCGTCGACCTCCTCGAAGGCCGGCCACGCGACCGTAGCCACTGCAGGCATTTTTGGGTCGTGACTGGGAGACGCGGCAACTTCTTCGGCAGTCCTCGCAGGTCCGTAAAGAAATGTCGCGCCCTGCACCTTGACGAGCGCGTGGAACACGTTCTCGTCGCCCGGTACCGGCACGTTCGGGTTGCTTGCCGCGCGTGCGCTGGCATTCGGGTTCGGCGCATCGCGCACGGTCACGAGCGCGTTGGCGATCGGAATCGGATTGGGCTTCGCGAGCGCATCGGGCTGCGCACGCAGGTCGAGTTTCTCGAGAGCGCCGTACATGCGCAAGCTACCCTCGGTCACCTTGCCCGACACCAGCGACTTGGCCAAATACGCGCGCGCCCTCTCGCCGATGATGTTGGGCAGGTAGCGCGGCACGCGTGCGACATTGGCGCGCAGGAAGCGCGCGTCGAGATCGATCCATCCCCTGGCTACGCTGCCGCTGTGCGGTCCACGGCGAAACGTCAGCTCGGCGGTCGCGGCGAGGTCGGGATTCTCGGCGACAGCCTTCTGCACGCGGACTTCGACGTCGCTGCCCTTGATCTGCACGCCGACATCGGCGTCGAGGCGCGCGAGCTTGAGCAAGGGATCATCGAACAGGCCAGGCGCGATCAGCGATGCATCGACCGAGCGGAGATTGATGCCCAGATGCGTGGTCGGTCCGCCACTTTCGGCCGTGCGGGTCGCATTCAAGGTTCCGGCAAGGTTCTCGAAGCCCGGCTGGCCGAACGGAGGGCGCGGCTTTTTCACGAGCCCGTTGGGGCCGACGATTCCACCGGCCGCCGCCTTGATCGCTTCGGGGGTCGGCGCCTGCGGGGCCATTGCGAGGCCGGCGAAACGCGCGTCGAATCGAAAGCTTGCAGGCGCGGCGAGCGGTCCGTTCCATTTGAACGCGATCTGATCGAATGCGCCGCGCGGTCGCAGGGTCGCAAGTTTCTCGGCCACGCTTGCGGGCAACGCCGATGCGGGCACCAGACCGATCGCGGTTGCGATATCGATCGCGCTCACGCTCGCGGTTCCCGATTCGTCGTCCTTCTTGTCGCCGAGCTTGCGTTCGATGTCGAGGTCGGTCGGGGCCAGCAATGCGCCGCTTTGCGGACGAAGTGCGAGCTTGCGTGCGACCAGCTTCTGCGTATGCGCGGTCTGCGATGCGGCGATGCGGCCATCGATCGCAGCGAGCGCGACGTGATTGACCGAGCCCGGCTCGGCGGCGCCCCAATGGACCGCGACATCGTCGAGCGCGAGGTCGGTGGTGACCTCGGCCAGGCGATCGAGCGCAGACGGGACGGACCGTTCCTTATGTGCGTCGCCTCCTGCGAGGCCAGTTGACAACGAACCGGCAAACGAAGCCGCTAACGAACCCGCAGGATCGCTTTCGCTTGCGAATCGCGCCCAGGCCCGCACGCGGCCGCGGCCGCTTACGACGCTGGCCGGTAGCGGCAGCCACGCGCGCCAAGCGACCAGATCGCCGCTTGCGACATTCGCGTAGACCTCTCCGCGCCAGCTCGAGGGGTCGGCAAGCCGGCTCGCGAACAGCGGATGGTCGATGACTGCGCGAATGTCGATCGGCGCAGCCAGCGCCGCAGGCGGCGAGGCGTGCACCGCGAAGCGATGCCTCCATCCGGAGCGCACCAGCGCGAGATCGACGTTCGACAACGCGAGTTCAGGCGCGGACGCTTCCGTCGCGCCATCCGCCGCAGCCTTCGGCATCTCGTCGCGCCAGGTGATATTGGCGTGGCGGATGCGGATCTCGTTTTGCGCGAGTATCCATTCGGCCGCGCGGTTGTCCGGCGTGGCCTTCTTTTTGATCGGATAGCCGGCGATGAAGAGTTGGCCTGCAGCGTCGCGACGCACCGCGAGTTCGGGACCGTCGATCTCGAGCAACGCGAGCCGCAGATCCATCACGACCAGCGTCTCCCACGACAAGGTCGCGCGTATCGTCGGCAGCTCGAGCGCGTTCTTTCCGTCGCGTTCGACCACCCGCACGTCACGCAGCGCGAGTGTGGGCCGCAAGCCCCGCCACGACGCATCGATCGCTCCGATCTTCACCGGCTCGCCGAGAGCGCGGGTCGCGAGGTTTTCGATCGCCTCGCGATAGTCGTTGACGTGGGGCAGCACCACGTAGCGCAAGGCCAGGATCAGCGCGGCGAATATGAACCACGCGACCAGGACGATGATCGCGAAAGCGTTGCCGATCTGGCCCAGATGATGTGCGATCCACGAACCCCAGCGCGCGGGGCCCGGCCACACCGGCGAAGACGTGGGGAAGGCTGTGGACGAAGAAGCAGAACCCTGCTCGCGCTCGTGGGGCGGATGCATCTTCGCGCCAACCTCGGCAGGGTTATCGCGATCACGCATGTTGTGAAACCTCGGGCGTGCCAATGGGATACTGCGAACCAACCGCGGACGGCGCCCTCGACTGGCAGAGCGCGGATCGCCTCTGCCCGGCCATTTTAACTGTGTAAATTGCGCCGCTCGTACTTTGCGATCCTTCGAGATGTCCGATTCTTCTGTCGTCCTCGCGTCCGTCCCTGCGTCGAGCCGGTCGTCGCGCTGGCGCGTGCGACTCGCCAACGCGAGGCCGACGTGGGCCGCCGAGTGCGAAGGCATCGCCGCGTCGCGCTTGGACCGCAACGCAATCGAAAGCCGGCTTGCGATCGAGCGCGGCGAAGCATGGCGCGATGAAGCGCATCTGTTCGCGGGCCTGCGTAATCTGCGCGCCAAGACGCTGGCCGCGCTGATCGACCGCGACCTCGACGGTCGCGCCGATCTTGCCGAAGTGATGGAGGCAACTACCGCGCTCGCCGAAGTGGCGATCGGCGAAGCCCTGGTGTTTCTCTCGCGCGAACTGGCTGCGCGTCACGGCGTGCCCTGCGGGCGCGCCAGCAACGAGGCCCAGGACCTGGTCGTGATCGGCATGGGCAAGCTCGGCGGCGGCGAGCTCAACGTGTCCTCCGACATCGATTTGATCTTCGTCTATCGCGAGGACGGCGAGACCACGGGGCGGGTGGATGGCGGCGGGCTCGCGCGCGATCCGGCTTCGGCTCCGGTGCGCATTATCTCCAACGAGGAATTCTTCACGCGGCTGGGGCGAAAGCTGATCGCCGCGCTCGCCGAAGTGACCGCCGACGGCTTCGTGTTCCGCGTCGACATGCGTCTGCGACCCGACGGCGATTCAGGGCCTTTGGTCACGCACTTCGCGATGCTCGAACGCTACTTGATCTCGAGTGCGCGCGACTGGGAACGCTTCGCATGGATCAAGGCGCGCGTCGTTTCGCCTCGGGTGTTCGCAGCGGCACCGTCGAGCGATGCGGATGCCGGCATCGCTGCCGATCGCGCGCTCTTCGATCTCGTCAAGCCGTTCGTCTATCGCCGCTATCTCGACTTCGGTGCGATCGATGCCTTGCGCAAGCTGCACGATCAGATCCGCGAGGAAGCGGCGCGGCGCGAGGCGGTGCGCAGCGAGCGCACATCGCGATACGCGACGGCTCAAGGCGCCGCTTCGGGTTCGGTCTCGCGAGCGATTTCGACCCGCGTCTCGACCCGTATCGACGTCAAGCTCGGTCGCGGCGGCATCCGCGAAATCGAGTTCATCGCCCAACACTTCCAGTTGATACGCGGCGGCCGCGATCCTGCGCTGAGACTACGCCCAACGCTTGCGACACTGGCCGCGCTGGTTTGCGAAGAGCTGATCGACGAAACGGCCGCCGCACGTCTTCGCGAGGCCTACATCTTTCTTCGCAACGTCGAGCACCGTCTGCAATATCTGGACGACGCGCAAACCCATACCTTGCCGTTGCGCGAAGCCGTTGACGATTGCGATCGCATCGCCGCGATGTGCGCGCATCTGGTCGATGCTCAATCGAACGCGGCCGACCGCGCCGCCGACTTCGACGCGTTGCTTGCCGTGCTCGAGACCCATAGAAGCTTCGTCGCCGCGCGGTTCGACGGCGTATTCGGTTTCGATGAGGAAGAAACAGCCGTCGATGCCGAAGACAAGCGTCCGAGCGGCGTCGATCTGTGGAGCGCGTTCTCCGATGCGAGCCCGGTCTATGCTCGAGACGAAGCGGCCGCCGCACAGGTGCGCGCCCAACTCGCCGCGTCGGGATTCGATCCGCCCGACGGTGCGTTCGCGCGCCTGGCCGCACTGGCGCGCAGTGCGCGACTGCGAACCATCGCGAAGGCAACGCGCGCGCGCCTGGACTCGCTGATGCCGCGCGTGATCGAGTCGGCCGGCACCGAGCCCGACCCGACCGCGACGCTCGGCCGCTGGTTCGATCTGATCGAGGCGATCGCCGGTCGCAGCGCCTACCTCGCGCTGCTCGAGGAATTTTCGGTTGCGCGGCACGCGGTCACGCGCCTGTTGTCCGCCAGCCCGTGGGCGGCGCAATACCTGACGCGCCATCCGCTGCTGCTCGACGACCTGATCGATGCGCGCGACGCGGAGCAAGGACCACGCGATCCCGCGGCATGGGCGGCTCATTGGCGCCAGGTCGCGGCGACGCTTTCGGCGCAGCTGGACGAAACCGCGCCAGACGCCGAACGCCAGATGGATGTGCTGCGCGAGACGCATCACGCCGAGACCTTTCGCCTGCTGATCGACGACCTCGAAGGTCTGCTCACGATCGAAGCGTTGTCCGATCAACTGTCTGCGCTCGCCGACCTGATCCTTGAAGCGGCGATTGGCTCGTGCTGGAGCAGCCTTGCGCGGCAGGGCATCGATGAGCGCAAACAGGGCGCGCCGACGTTCGCCGTGATCGGCTTCGGCAAGCTGGGCGGCAAGGAGCTGGGTTACGCGTCCGACCTCGACCTGGTGTTCCTCTACGACGATCGCGACGAAGCCGATCAGGGACTCGCCGTGCAACGTTATGCGCGCTTCGCGCAGCGCCTCAATCTCTGGCTGACCGCACGCACCACGGCCGGCGCGCTGTTCGACATCGATCTCAGATTGCGCCCCGATGGCGCGGCGGGCCTGGTGGTATCGAGCTTCGCTTCGTGGTCGGCTTATGAACGGCGCGAGCACGACGTGGGCGCGTGGACCTGGGAACATCAGGCGCTGACGCGCGCCCGCTTCTGCGCGGGCGACCGCGCGCTCGGCGATGCCTTCGAAGCAGAACGCATCGCGATCCTGAGCGATCGCGCGCCCGATGAAGAGGGACGTGCTCGACTAAGAGCGGACATCGTCGCGATGCGCCAGAAGATGCACGACGGACATCCAAATCGCAGCGGCCTCTTCGATCTCAAGCACGACGAAGGCGGCATGGTCGATATCGAGTTCTCGGTGCAATACCTGGTGCTCGCGTTCGGCAATGTGCATCGCGAGTTGCTCGCCAACGCGGGCAACATCGCACTGCTTGCCCGCGCTGCCGATGCCGGCTTGATCGATGGCGCCGACGCGCACGGCGCCGCCGATGCGTATCGCGTCTATCGCGCGCGTCAGCACGCGTCTCGACTTGCCGATCCCATGGCGCGCGCCGCACGCGTCGATGGCGATGCGTTCGCAAGCGAACGTGCGGTCGTGCGTCGCCTGCGGGACGCGCTATTCGGTTAGTTCGCGCGCACTGACAAAATGCTCTTGATTATTTCAAATTTCCTTGTAATATTGAAATATGGATGCCGCTGCCGCAGTCAAGTCTCTCGGCGCTCTCGCGCACGATTCGCGTCTCTCGCTTTTCCGGCTGCTGGTCGAAGCCGGCCCCGAAGGCGTGTCCGCCGGCGTTCTCGCCGCACAGCTCGGACTCAGTCCGTCCGGCCTGTCGTTTCACCTGAAGGATCTCGTGCATGCCGACCTGATCGCGCCGCGATCCGATGGGCGCTACGTGATCTATTCGGCGAATTTCGAGGCGATGAACGGGCTGGTCGAATATCTCACTGAAAACTGCTGCCAGGGCGGGTGTTGCGCGCCGTCTCCGCGAACACCAGCCCTCAAGAAAGCGTCGTCAAAGCGCAGCGGCAGTGCACTTGCGCTGCCCCGCAATTCTTCTCACCGCCGCACTCGATGAAAGGCCAATCATGAAACGCTTCCACGTCCACGTCGGCGTCGCCGACCTCGAAGAAAACATCCGCTTCTATTCGACGCTGTTCGGCGCCGCGCCATCGGTGGTGAAGAACGACTATGCGAAGTGGATGCTCGACGATCCTCGCATCAATTTCGCGATCTCGCAGCGGGGATCGCGCCACGGCGTCAATCATCTCGGCATGCAGGTCGATTCGAGTGAAGAGCTGACCGCGATGCAGTCGCAACTCGCCGCAGCCGACTCGACGATGACGACTGAATCAGGGGCGAACTGCTGCTACGCGAAGTCGGACAAGCTGTGGACCACCGATCCGCAAGGCGTGGCTTGGGAGACCTTCCATTCGCTGGGCTCGATACCGTTATTCAGCGGCGAAGAGTCTGCAGCAGCCGATAGCGGCGCCGCGTCGAAGGTCGATGCATCCATCGCATCGACTGCGAAGGCGTCTTGCTGCGCGCCGTCGCAGGGCGCAGCAACGTCGCATGATGCGACCACAAGGGCGTGCTGCGCATGAGCGACAGGATCTACAACGTGCTCTTTCTTTGCACCGGCAACTCGGCGCGCAGCGTGCTTGCCGAAGCGCAACTCAATGCGCTGGGCAAAGGAAGGTTCAAGGCCTGGTCGGCCGGCCCGCGCAGGTGGTCGGCGGTGCCTTGGCCATTCTCTTCTTTCGCTGGGTCGCAAGGCCGATGAGCGCTGCGCGCGATTCGTGATTCGCGAAGGGCGAAGCGCTGCGCGGGCACAAGCGCACACACAGTCTTACAGCGCGTTACACGATGGCCGTGCACCATGCGGTCCTGCCTGTCGTTTCCGATGCAAGGCAAAGCGCACGGCCCGAAGCTGGCGCTCAAGAACGCGATTGAAGAGCCGATTACCCGTCGAATCGTCATCCATCATCAAGGAGCAACACATGAACTCTCGCATCGTCAAGCTCGGCCTTGCAGCCGCACTCGCCACCGCCTTCGCAGCACCGGTTTTCGCGCAGACCACCGTGCCGGCCACGGGCGCCGCGGCCAGCGACGTGCAGCGCAACGTCAATCAGCAACAGCGCATCGAAGAAGGCCTGAAGTCGGGCCAACTGAATACGCGCGAAGCCGGCAAGCTCGAGCGCGGCGAAGCGAAGATCGAGAAGATGGAAGCCAACGCCGGGAAGAATGGCACGGTCTCCGCGCGCGAGCAGGCGCGCATTACCGCCGCGCAGAACCGCGAGAGCCGCGCGATCTACAACCAGAAGCACGACGCGCAGGTCGGCAATCCCGGCTCGGCGTCGTCGCAGCGCGTGCAGGCCGACGTGCAGCGTAACCTCAATCAACAGCAGCGCATCGAGCAGGGCGTGAAGTCGGGGGAACTGAAGAACGGCGAAGTCGCCAGGCTCGAGCGCGGGCAATCGAGAGTGGATCGTGCCACAGCGCGCGCCTCGGCCGACGGCCGCGTGGGCGCGCACGAACAGGCACGCATCCAGGCTCGCGAGGATCGCCAGAGCGCGCGCATCTATCGCAAGAAGCACAACGCCGTGGTGAATGGCTGATCGATAAGGCTGATCGATGTGGCTGTGCGCTGAAGGCGCGGTCGACCCGGTGTCGCGGTGAAAGTTTGTGATGTGTCGATCAGCGTCGTAACAGACTTTCGGCAGCGGCCACGTTATCTTCGTGGCCGCAGCCGTGTCTGGCGTCGGGGTCAGCAGTACGTTGCGCAGGCGAGGTGGGAGAAACGACATGAGCAATGAACGCGGCACTTCGAAGACATACGGTTCGCGGATTGAAGCATCGTCGGAAGCGCGCTCGGCGTACTCGTCCACCCTGAGCACCTTCACCATTGCGATCGCCGTGTGCTTCTCGCTGATCGCCGCACGGTCGATCGCCGCCGATCAGCAGATCAACGCGGCGCGCGCCGGCAATCACGCCTCCCGCCAGATAGACGATGTCGTGCGCGGTGACGCGAACGTCGCGCATGTGCTGAACCGCATTGCCTTCGGCCCGCGCCCGGGCGACTTCGAGCGTGTCAAGCGTATCGGCATCGATGCCTATATCGACGAGCAACTCGATCCCGACCGGATCGCTTTGCCCGATGCCTTGACGCAGCGCCTCGCGTCGCTCGATGTGCAGTGGCTTCCGGCGGGTACGCTGATCGAAGCCTTTCGCGACGAGCAGCGTGCCGTGCAACAGGAAAGGCGCGAGCAGGCTCTCGTATCCGCGGATCGATCGAACGACGCGGCGAAGGAAGGCATGAAGGAGAGCGCCAAAGACGATGCGAAAGACGGCGCCCAGGCCGCTCGTCGCGAGCTGTATCGCCGCTTCGCGCTGCAGACTGCCGAGGCGCGTCTCGCGCGCGCCATCGATAGCCCGCGCCAGTTGCAGGAGGTGATGACCGACTTCTGGTACAACCACTTCAATGTCTTCGTGGGCAAGGGACTCGATCGTGTGCTGGTGTCGAACTACGAGCGCGATGCGATCCGGCCGCATGCGCTCGGGCATTTCCGGGAGCTGCTGGGCGCAACCGCCAAGCATCCGGCGATGCTGTTCTACCTCGACAACTGGCTCTCGACCGGCGCCGATGCCGAAGTCAATCGCACCGCCAAACAGCGAGCTGGCCTGAACGAAAATTACGCGCGCGAGCTGATGGAGCTGCACACGCTGGGCGTCGAGAACGAAGGCAAGGCGGGCGGTTATACGCAGAAGGACGTGACCGAACTGGCGCGCATGCTGACCGGTTGGACCTTCGACGGTCGCGCGGCGGGGCAGGGCGGTCCGATCGCGGGTGTCGAGAGCCGGGCCCTCTTCATTTTCGCGCCGCGTCGTCACGACAACGGCGCCAAGGTGTGGCTCGGTCATCAGATCGCGTCGAACGGCCAGCAGGAAGGCGAATACGCGCTCGACGTGCTGGCATTGCATCCGGCCACCGCGAAGCACATCAGCTTTCAACTCGCGCAATATTTCGTCGCCGATCAACCACCGCAGGCCCTAGTCGATCGCATGACAGCGCGTTATCTGGCCACCGATGGCGACATACGCGAAGTGCTGCGCACGCTTTTCTACAGCGCGGAGTTCCGCGATCCGCGTGCCATCAACGCGAAGTTCAAGACCCCATATCAATACGTGGTTTCGGCAGCGCGTGCGAGCGGCTATTCGATCCGGAACGTGCAGCCGCTGGTCGGCACGCTCGCGCAACTCGGCATGCCGCTCTATGGGTGCCAGACGCCCGACGGCTACAAGAACACTGAGGCGGCGTGGCTCAATCCCGAAGGCATGACGCGGCGGATCAACTTCGCCACGGCGCTTGCGAGCGGCCGTTTGCCTGTCGATCGCGAGCCGCCGCTGATGGGTCCGGCCGCGACGATGCGCAGGGCGATCGAGATGACCAGCATGCCGGCCGCGCAAGCGACGGCGGAAGCAATGCCGCAAGCAATGCCGCAAGCAATGCCTCCGTCGGCGCTGCAGACGGTGCCGCAACTCGAAGCGCGCGGACCGGCATTGCAGGCTTCGTCGCTGCTGGACACCCTGGGGCCGGGCATCGGCAACAAGACGCGCAACATCGCATTGAGCGGCGATGCGCAACTCGCGGCCGCGCTGGTGCTGGGCAGTCCTGACTTCATGCGGCGCTAGAGCCGGACACCGCATCCGACGCATCGCACCAGGAGTCGATCATGCAACGTCGTCATTTTCTTCAAGCGCTTTCTGCCGGTGTCGCAGCGACGGGGACGCTGATTCCGATCGGTCGCGGCGCATGGGCCGCGGCCAGCCCCACCATTTCTTCAGCGCAGCCTCCGACGCAGAAGAAACTCGTGGTGATCTTTCTGCGCGGCGCCGTCGATGGACTCTCGGTGGTGGCGCCCTACGCCGAGCCCGAATACGCGCGCTATCGACCCGCGATCGCCTTGCCGTCACCCGGCCAGACCGATGGCCTGATCGATCTGGACGGTCACTTCGGCCTGCATCCCGCGCTAGCGCCGCTGATGCCGATGTGGCAAGGCGGCACGCTCGCCTTCGTGCACGCATCCGGCTCACCCGACGCGACGCGCTCGCACTTCGATGCGCAGGACTACATGGAGTCGGGAACGCCCGGCGTGAAAGTCACCGGCGATGGGTGGATGAATCGGCTGCTGGGCGAATTGCCCGGGCCGCGCTCGCCTACGCGCGGCGTATCGGTGGGCGCGATCGTTCCGCGCATCTACGCGGGTCCGGCGCCGGTCGCGTCGCTGGCCCAGGGCCAGGGCGCCACGCGCGCCACCATCCTCGACCAACCGCGCATCGCCGATGCCTTCGCGAAACTCTACGATGGCGACGACGCGGGTTCGCGCGCTTATCGCGAGTCGCAGGTGGCGCGGCGTGAGGTGCTCGCTTCGCTCGATACCGGTACCGCCGAGAAGGAACAGATGGCCGCGAACAATGGCGCGCCCTTACCCAACGGCTTTCCCGACGATGCCGCGCGCCTCGCTCGCTTGATGCGCAACGATTCGCGCGTGCAGCTCGGGTTCGTGGCACTGGGCGGATGGGACACGCACGCGGGCCAGGGAACCGCGCGCGGCCAGCTTGCCAATCGGCTGGCGCCGCTGGCGCAGGGACTGGCGGTTCTGGCCGATCGCCTGGGACCGATGTTCGACGACGCGGTGGTGGTGGTGATGTCCGAGTTCGGGCGCACCGCGCGGGAGAACGGCAATCGCGGCACCGACCACGGGCACGGCAACGCGATGTGGCTGATGGGTGGGCCGGTTGCAGGTGGCAAGGTTCACGGCCGCTGGCCCGGCATAGCCGAGTCGAGCCTGAACGAGAACCGCGACCTCGCGATCACGACCGACTTTCGCGACGTGATCGCGACGATCGCCGAGCGGCATCTCGCATTGCCCGACGCGCAGCTCGATCGTCTCTTTCCCCATCGTCCGCACACGGGAGCGGCGCCGCGGATACTTCGGGTTTGAAAGCGCGCCGGCACGAGCGCGCAACCCGACAGGTTCGTCGGACCTGCAAGCGCCGACGATAGTGCGATGGGTCATCGTCCTACCCGAGCCAGCCTTTGACGCACCCAGAATTGCGGGTCATTGCGGCAACGATGGAGACCAACGATGGAGACATCGGCCCGCAGCACCGAACGCAGTAATCAGCGATCGGATGCAGGTTTCAGAACTGCTTTTTTAATACTCCGAGTGAGGATCAAGATGAAAACATCGACATTGCGCAACGTCACCCTGGCACTTGCTATCGGCGTGGGAACCCCCTTCGTCCTGGCTGCATGCGGCGCGACGCCGACACGCGAAAGCCCCGGCGAATACATCGACGACGCGACCATCACCACCAAGGTGAAGTCGGCGTTCGTGGCCGACAAGACAGTCAGCGCGATGGACGTCAAGGTCGAGACCTACAAGGGTACGGTGCAGCTCTCGGGCTTTGCAAAAAGCCAGACCGAAATCAATCAGGCGGTCGCCATCGCTCGCGGCGTCAAGGGCGTGCAGTCTGTCAAGAACGACATCCAGCTGAAGGCTGCGCAGTAGTGAATTGAATCCGCGGATTGAACCCGCGGATTTTTGATCTGCGCAATCTGAAAGAACGCCGCCTGCGGGCGGCGTTTGCATTTCAGATCTCGAGATTGTCGATCAGGCGCGTCGCACCCAGCCACGCGGCAGCGAGCACCACCAGCGGTTCGCCGCGTGCGATCGCGGCCGCATCGGGTGGCGTGAGATCGATGCGCTGACGCACCGAGACATAGTCGGGTCGCCAGCCCCGCGCCCGCAGCCGTTCGACCGCATCGCACTCGAGCCGCGCGATATCGCCGTCGGCCGGGCCATCGTTTCCCGCTCGCAATGTGTCCGCGATCGCCTGCAATTCGCGATACAGCGTCGGCGCTTCGACGCGCTCGTCGGCACTCAGGTAACCATTGCGTGACGACAGTGCAAGCCCGTCCTCGGCGCGTACCGTTTCGGCGGCGATGATCTCGGTAGGCAGTGCGAATTGCCGGCACATGCGACGCACGATCATGAGCTGCTGGTAGTCCTTCTTGCCGAACACGGCCGCGCGCGGCTGCACGCACGAGAAGAGCTTGAGGACGACGGTCGTCACGCCGATGAAGAAGCCCGGACGAAACTCGCCTTCGAGTACGTCGCCCAATGCGTGCGGCGGTTCGACGCGATATTCCTGCGGCTCGGGATACATCTCGCGCTCGTCGGGTGCGAACAGCACATAGACGCCTTCCTTCGAGAGCTTGTCGCAGTCGCTCTTGAAGGTGCGCGGGTAGCGATCGAAATCGTCCTTCGGACCGAACTGCAGCCGATTGACGAAGATGCTCGCGACCACGGGATCGCCGTGCTCGGCAGCCTGCCGCATCAACGACAGGTGGCCTTCATGCAGGTTGCCCATCGTCGGCACGAACGCGGTCCGCAACTGGCCGCGCAGCTGACCCCGCAATTCGTCGATGGTCGTGACGATCTTCATTCGTGAGATTTCTGAGTGATCCGGCGGCGCAATCCACCGAGCGGAGCGGAGCATGCCAGAAGTCGCGGGCACTAACGCCCGGCGCGCCACAGCTTCAGTCGTAGCGGTGCTCCGCTGCCGGAAAGCTGCCGTCCTTCACCGCCTCGACATAAGCGCGCACCGCGCCTTCGACATCGCGCGCAGAGCCATCGTCCGCCAGCGCGAAATTCTTCACGAAGCGCGCCTTCCTGCCCGGATAGATACCGAGCATGTCGTGAAGCACCAGCACTTGCCCGTCACACTGCGCGCCTGCGCCGATGCCGATGGTGGGGATGCGCAAGGCCTCGGTCACGCGCGCCGCGAGCGGGGCGGGCACCATCTCGAGCACCAGCATCGCGGCGCCTGCGTTTTCGATGGCGCGCGCATCGGCAAGCAGCCGCGCCGCGTCGTCATCGCCTCTGGCCTGCAGGCGATAGCCGCCTAGGCTGTGCACGCTCTGCGGCGTCAGTCCGAGATGTCCGCAGACGGGGATGCCGCGCGCGGTGATGAAGGCGATCGTCTCGATCAGCCAGTCGTTGTCGCCGCTCGCGCCTTCGATCTTGATCATCTGCGCGCCGGCCTGCATCAACGTCGCCGCGCTCTGATAAGCCGCCGCCGGCGATGCGTGGTACGAGCCGAACGGCAGGTCGCCGATCAACCACGCCGTGCCCTTCACGTTCGTCAGGCCGCGTTCGTCCGCCGCACACATCTCGGCCAGACGCGGCAAGCTCATCGCGTTGCGCGTCACGCGATCGTTGCTGGTTGCCGAGGGATAGACCATACATGCGCCCTCAGCTGCCGCGGTTGAAGTATTCGCGCCGCCCGCGCATCTGCCGAATGCGATCGAGCAGCATCTCGAAATCGGCATCGTCGTTCGCCGGATCGAGATTCTCGGTGTTTACGGTCAGCACCGGCGCGGCTTCGTATTGATAGAAGAAGCGCGTGTAGGCCTCGCACAGTTGTGCGAGATAGCTCTCCGAGATCGACACTTCCATCGCACGTCCGCGCTCGGCGATGCGCGTGAGCAGCGCCGCCGGTGGCGCGTCCAGATAGATGACGAGGTCGGGCGCGGATGTCTGCACGGCGAGGTTCGAATAGATCTGGCGATAGAGGTGCAGCTCGTCGTCGGCCAGGGTCAGCGATGCGAACAGCGCGTCCTTCTCGAGCAGGAAGTCAGCCACGAAGATGTCGGTGAACAGGTCGCGTTGTGCCAGGTCACGCAATTGATGAATGCGCTGGAACAGGAAGAAGACCTGTGTCGAAAACGCATAGCGCGCGCTGTCGCGATAGAAGCGCTCGAGAAACGGATTGGCCTCGGGTTGTTCGAGCAGGGTTTCGGCGCGCAGGTGCTGGGCCATGCGCCTGGCCAGCGAGGTCTTGCCGACACCAATGGGTCCCTCGATCACGAGGTGGCGAACTTTATCGAACATGGGGGATGCGAGGAGAAAAGTAAGACGCCGGAGCCTTCAGCGCCACGCGAGCCAGGCCCACGTGACGAGTCCGACGACAAAAACGAACGGCACAGAATACGCGTGAAACACGAGCCACGCGCGACTATCCTTCGCGAGCCGCATCGCGATCAGATTGGCCAGCGATCCGATGAAGATGCCGAAGCCGCCGACCGTGACGCCATAGGCGATCGTGGCCCAGTCTTTCGAATATTCGGTCAGCAGGATCGCGGCCGGCACGTTGCTGATCAGTTGCGACGACAATACGGCGGTCGCATAGAGCCGCATCGGTTCGTGAACGCCGATCGCCTCGATCGCGTGGCGCACCACATCGGTCTGCGCTGCCAGCCGCAGATCGATGAACATCAGCACGAACACCGCGAGCAGCGCCCAGTCCACGCCGACAAGCACGCGCCTAGCTACGAGCGCGAAGATCGCCAGCACGGCCACGCACGCGATCGCCGGATGATGCGTGTCGATCAGGACGAGGAAGGGTGCGTAGAGCAGCAGCGAGACGATCAGCAAGCGGCGATCGACAGCCGGCACCTGGCTGTCATCAACATCGAGCTTGCGGCTCGAGAAGGCCCACATCGTCAACAGCAGCAGCGCGATCATCGCGATCGCCACCACCGGCAGCATCGTGCCCATGAAGGACACGAACTTCACGCCCGACTGCCCCCACAGGAACAGGTTTTGCGGATTGCCGAGCGGCGTGAGCGCGGAGCCCGCGTTGACCGCGATCGCTTCGAACCCGATCAGGCGCAGGATAGGTATTTCATCCCTCGGCACCGAACCTTGCGGGGGGCTCGGCCCGCGCAGCCGCAAGGTCAACGGCACGAGCACGAACAACGCGACATCGTTCGTCAGAAAGGTCGACAGCAAGGCCGACGCGCTCACCAGGAAGAACGCGAGCTTGCGTTCGGTGTGGATGGCGAGGATCAAACGCCGCGCGACCACTGACAGCGCGCCCGAGACTTCCACGCCCTTGGTCAGGATCAGCAGGCCGGTGAGTGCGAGGATGGTCGGCCAATCGACCAGCTTCGGATAGTCCGGAACGCGCGACGGCGATGCGATCGCCCATGCGAGGCAGACGGCGGCGAGGATGAGAAAGACAACGTCGCGGCGAAGTTTGTCGAAGAAGTGCTTCACTGCCCGACACCGTCATTCCCGCGAAGGCAGGAATCCATTCGTACCCGCGCCATCAAGCATCCAGCGGCTCGACGTGCTGACCTTCGACGCGCGCGAGCAGCGCTTTCGCGCGACCGCGGCCGGGGATCTCGATGTCGCCCGCCAGTTCGATCAGCGGCACGAGCACGAATGCACGTTCGTCCATGCGCGGATGCGGCACGACGAGGTCGGGCGATGTGATCAGGCCGTCGCCATAGAGCAGCAGATCGAGGTCGAGCGTGCGCGGCGCATTGCGAGTCGTGCGCACGCGCCCGTAGCGCGTCTCGATCGCGTGCAACGCGAGCAGCAGATCGTGCGCGGGCAAGCGCGTTTCGATCTCGACCACGGCGTTGATGTAGTCGGGTCCGTCGCTATCGACCGGCGCGCTGCGGTAGAGACCCGATGCCGCGACGAAGTCGGTCGCCGGCAGGCCTTCGAGATCGACCAGCGCGTTCAAGACCGCGTCACGCGCGAAACCGAGATTGGCGCCGACGCCGATGTAGGCGATCACGGGTTGGGCTTCACTGCGGGCGGCAGAGGCGTTCATTCCACCGGCGGCTTGCGTGGTCTGCGGCGACGCGCCTTGCGTGGTGCGGCGGCGGGCTCGGCTTCGTTCGCGCCAATCCGCTCGGTGTACGCCGCGTCGTCGTCATGTTCGGCATCGGCATCGTGCCTCGCCTCCACGTCGTCATTCGATGGGACCTCCGCATCGTGCCCGCCTGCGTCGGCGACGGGCTTGCGCGCACGCTTGGATGCTGGGGGCGCGGTCTCCTTGTGCTCGCCTGCATCGAGATCGTCGTCGCCGGATGCGCTCGCATCATCCTCGCCTACATGCGCATCGACGGAAGCGGCCGCACCTTCGGTGGCCGGCTTCTTCTTCTTTCGCCGCTTGCGCTTCGCACCCGCTCCAGCCATGTCGCTCGCGCTCAGTTCGTCTTGCAGCGCTTCGCGCCCCGCCGAGCCGGCATCGACGAAACGCGTCCACCACTCGCCCAACGCCGCATCGATCTCGCCGGCCGCGCCGCGCAGGAGAAGGAAGTCGTAGCCCGCGCGAAAGCGCGGATGCTCGATCAGCCGCCACGGCGCACGACCGACGCGCCGTTCGAGACGCGGTTGCAATCCCCAGATCTCGCGCATGTCGGCGGTGTAGCGCCGCTGGATCGCGAGCTTGCCGGTCTGCGCATCGAGCACGTCGTCCATCGCCTTGCCGAGCGCTGGAATCGGATACTCGCCGCGCGCCTTGCCTTCGTCCCACCGCTTCAACACCTCGTGCCACAACAGCGCCGCGAACAGGAAGCTCGGCGTGGTGGGTTTGCCCACGCGGATGCGCTCGTCGGTGTTCTCGAGCGCGAGCGTGACGAAGCGCTCACCCATCGGCTGCTCGAGCACTACGTCGAGCAGTGGCAGCATGCCGTGATGCAGGCCCTCGGCGCGCAGGCGCTTCAGGCACGCCAGCGCATGGCCTGACAAGAGGAGCTTCAGCATCTCGTCGAATAGCCGCGCCGACGGTACGTTCTCGAGCAAGGGCGCCAATCGCGCGATCGGCTCGCGCGTCGCCTCGTCGATCGTGAAGCCGAGCTTGGCCGCGAAGCGCACCGCGCGCAGCATGCGCACCGGGTCTTCGCGATAGCGCTGCTCGGGATCGCCGATCATCCGCATGGTGCGCGACTTGATGTCGGCCACGCCGTGGTGATAGTCGATCACGGTCTGCGTCTCGGGATCGTAGAACAGCGCGTTGACGGTGAAGTCGCGGCGCGCCGCATCTTCTTCCTGCGAGCCGAAGATGTTGTCGCGAAGCACGCGGCCGTGCTCGTCGGACACGTGCTGTGCAGTGCCTAGACGCTTGCCGGGCGGCCCCACAACCAGTGGTTGCGCGTCGGCGACGGGCACGACGCTGTTCGCGCGAAAGGTCGAGACCTCGATCGTGTCGGCGCCGAACATCACGTGCACGAGGCGAAAGCGCCGGCCGATGATGTGCGCACGGCGAAACAGCCGCTGGATCTCTTCGGGCACGGCATCGGTCGCGACGTCGAAGTCCTTGGGCTTCACCCCGAGCAAGAGATCGCGCACCGCGCCGCCGACCACGAAGGCCTTGAAGCCGTTCTCCTGCAGGGTCTTGGTGACGCGCATGGCATTGGCTGCGACCAGCCTGGCATCGATGCCGTGCGCCGAGACCGGGACCATCACGGGGCCGCTACTCTTGCGGCCGAGTTTGCCGGCCCCTTTGCCGACAAACGCGCCGCCGAATTTTCCGCGGCTGGCGCGCGCCGCGCGTCTTGCCGCGGTCGTTGCGCTTGCGGCGGCATTGGCGTCGGGCTTCGCGCCATGCGACACGCCGGCTTCGCCGGCCATCGTCGCGGGAGCGCGCCGCCGGCTGAAAATCCTATTGATGAGTTTTCTGATCATCGAAGAGCGAAAGATGACGCCAGCCGCGTGCGCGCGCATGCGCGGCGAGAGTGGGATCGGGGTTGGTCGCGACCGGCACGGTCACGTGTTCGAGCAGGGCGATGTCGTTGCGCGAGTCGCTGTAGAAAGTCGACGACGCGAAGCTCTGCCATGCGAGGCCGAGGCTTTCCAGCCAGTTCGTCACGCGCGCGAGCTTGCCTTCCCTGAAGCAAGGCTCGCCGCGTACGCCGCCGGTGAAGCGGCCGTCATCCTGCGCGGGGATGGTCGCGATCAGATGCTCGACGCCGAAGCGCCGCGCGATCGGCGCGGTGACAAAGGCGTTGGTCGCCGTCACGATCGCGCACAGGTCGCCGGCCTTGCGGTGGACGTCGACCAATGCGAGCGCGCGCCCCGTGACTTGCGGCTCGACCACCTTACTCATGAATTCGGCGTGCAGGCGAGCCAGCGATGCGCGATCGTTCTTGGCCAACGGCGCCAGGCCGAACTCGAGGAAGGCGCGCATGTCGAGCGTGCCCGCTTTGTACTGCTCGTAGAACTCCTCGTTGCGGCGTCTGAACCATTCGACATCGACGATGCCCTTCTGCGCGAGAAAGTTGCCCCACTCGAAGTCGCTGTCGATCGGCAGCAAGGTGTGATCGAGGTCGAAGAGCGCGAGGCGCAGGGTGGTCGCGTCGGCGCCACCGGCTGCATCGCCCGCGCCCGCGTTGATCGCGATCGCAGTCATGTCCTCCTCAAGCGGCATGGTCGAGAGGCGCATCGAAAAGGCTCGCGCGTTCGAGATATTCGCGAATCAGCGGCACGGTGATGGCGCGCTGGTGTTCGAGTGCGTAGCGATCGAGCGCGTCGACCATGCGCATCAGCGAGCCCAGGTCGCGCGCGAAATGCGTGAGCAGATGGCGGCGCACGTCCGGCGTGAGTGCGAAGCCGCGCTCGCCGGCACGACGCGCGAGCGCCGCATCTTTGGCTTCGTCGTCGAGCCCGTGCAGTTCGAAGGCGAGACCCCATGCGAGGCGCGAGCGCAGATCGTCGCGACCCGGCGCGAGCGCGAGGTCGCGCGGCGCCGCGTTGCCGGCAACCACGATTGCCGCACGCGGTTCCGCGCGCATCGCATTCAACGCGTGAAACAAGGCCTCCTGCACATCGGCGCCGGTCGCTTCGATATCGTCGATCGCGAGCAGGCAGCGCGCTTGCGACGGTGCGCAGGTCATCGCATTGCGAACGTCTTCGCCGGCGATCGCGTTTGCCGCGAGATAGCGGCCATCGAGCATCCGGCATGCGGCGCGCAGCAGGTGGCTGCGCCCACTGCCGGCTTCGCCCCAGAGATAGAGGCAGCGCGCCGGTGGATCCGCGACCGGCGCCGCGCACAGGCGACGCAAGGCAGCGAGCGCCTCCGCATTTCGACCGACGATGAAATTGTCTAGCGTCGGTTGCGGCGCCGGGCCGAGGTCGAGCAGCAATTGGTTCATGGTGCCGAGAGTGTCCGGTGCGCGCAGCGAGCGTTGCTCACTTTGCATCGCGGTCCGCGGCGCCGTGAATCCTGTCGGGCCGTTCCAGCGCTGCGCGCGCGCGGCGAGCCGATCCGGCGTCGCGATAGAAATCGCTTTCGACATAGTGTCGCCGGGCGTGCGTCAGCGCGACCACGAGAACCGCGCTGACCGGCAGCGCGAGCAGGATGCCGAAGAAGCCGAACAGCTCACCGAACGCGAGCAACGCGAAGATCACCGCGATCGGGTGCAGGCCGATGCTCTCGCCCACCAGACGCGGCACCAGGATCACGGTCTCGAGGACCTGGCCGAGGCCGTAGATCACGGCAACCGCGAGAAATCCGTAGAGGTTGCCGAACTGCAGCGTCGCCGCGAGCAGCGCGAGCACCAGACCGGTGAAAAAGCCTACGTAGGGGATGAACACCAGCAAGCCGGTCAGAATGCCGACCGGCAACGCGATCTCGAAGCGCGCGACCGCGAGAGCGGCCGAGTAGTAGACCGCCAGGACCAGCATCACCAGCAACTGGCCGCGCAGGAACTTCGAGAGCACGTGATCGATCTCGCCGGTCATCGTGCCGACGCGGGCGTGCACGCCGCGCGGGACCAGCGTGGCGAACCTGGACCACACCATGTGCCAGTCGATCAGCAGATAGAACAGCACGATCAACGCGAGGAAAGCGGTGGCCGCCCATGAGAGCGCCGCGGCGCCGCCGATGCGCAGATACGCGAGCGCAGACTTCGCGACGCTTTCGACGGCGAAATGCTCGGCGACGAAAGCGCGTACCACCTGGGCATTGAGTTCGACATCGATGCCAAACCACGACGACAGCCTGGGCGCGAGCCCGGTCTGCATGCGCGCTAACAGGCCGGGCAGTTTTTCGCGCGCCTGAAGAAACTCCTTCTGCAGCACCGGCACAATGATCAGCACGAGGAAGATCACCATTGCCAGCAGCAGCAACAGCATCAGCAGCGAGGCCAGCCAGCGCGGTACGCGACGTTTCGCGAGCCAGTCGACGCCCGGATTGAGGATGTAGCCGAGTATGGCCGCGAGCAGGAACGGCGTCAGTACCGGGGCGAGCAGCCAGAGCAACAGGCAGGTCGCGCCGACGATGGCAAGCCACGCCAGGGTCTGGCGCTGGAGCAGGGGAATCGGGCTGTCCGGTTGGGTCATGCGCGCTGAAGCGGAGGTGGCGGTTCGCGGTGGATGGAAAGAGCGAGGCGGTGTGTCGAGGATGGCCGCTGTATCGCGATCAATGCCTAATCGCTGGGATAGAATGCGCCGCGAGCGATCGGTCGAGCGGGGATTTCAATGCACTCCATGCCACCGGCGCGTCATCCGTGCGCCATTCGATTTCAAGACGTGAGCCGCCGCAAAAGGCGCTACTTTATCAGGCAGCGGCCCTTCTTCCCTACCACCGCCATGACCGGACTGTCCTATCGCGATGCCGGCGTCGATATCGATGCCGGCGATGCGCTCGTCGAGAACATCAAGCCGTTCGCCAAGCGCACCATGCGGCCCGAGGTGCTTGCCGGCATCGGCGGCTTCGGTGCGCTGATCGAATTGCCCAAGCGCTATCGCGAGCCGGTGCTGGTCGCCGGCACCGATGGCGTAGGCACCAAGCTCAAGCTCGCGTTCGCCATGCAGAAGCATTCGACCATCGGCATCGACCTGGTGGCGATGAGCGTCAACGACATCCTCGTGCAGGGCGCCGAGCCGCTCTTCTTCCTCGACTACTACGTATGCGAGAAGCTCGAAGTCGCGGTCGCGACCGAGGTGGTGCGCGGCATTGCGGCCGGTTGCGAGCAGGCGGGTTGCGCGCTGATCGGCGGCGAGACCGCCGAGCATCCGAATGCATTTCCGGTCGGCGAATACGATCTCGCGGGTTTCGCCGTCGGCGTGGTCGAGAAGTCGCTTGCGATCGACGGCAGCGGCATCGCCGAAGGCGACGTGCTGATCGGTTTGGCCTCGAGCGGTCTGCATTCGAACGGTTTCTCGCTGGTGCGCAGGATCGTCGACAGGAGCGGTGCCGATCTACATGGTCAGTTGTCTTCGATGAGCGAGCCGCTCGGAGACGCGCTGCTCGCGCCGACGCGCATCTATGTGAAGCCGGTGCGCGCGCTTCTGGAGAACATGCAGATCAGGGGCATGGCGCATATCACCGGCGGCGGCCTGACCGAGAACACGCATCGCATGTTTCCCGCCCATCTGTCGGCGGAAATCGCGCTCGACTCGTGGGTGCGACCTGCGCTGTTCGACTGGCTGCAGCGCGAAGGCGGTGTTACCGACGACGAGATGCTGCGCACCTTCAATTGCGGCATCGGATTCGTGCTGGTGGTGAGCGAAGGCGATGCCGATGCGGCGATCGCGCAGCTCAACGCGTCAAGCGAAAGCGCCACGAACTCTGCGAAACGCATCGGCAGTGTAATTGCCTCGCACGGCGCGGCCGAGACGGTCTTCATCTGACCGTCGTTGCATTTGCAATAGCCATGAACGAATCGATCGAGGATCGATCGTAAGAAATCGGCCGCTCAATCCGACTGCTCGAACAATCTGCCTTTCGTGAGACGCCATGCACGCAACCTACCCGTTGCTTCGCAAAACAAACTTCCCGTCGATACGTCGCAATACGCTCGACACACTGCAAGTCAACCTGGGCTACCAGTGCAACCAGACTTGCCAGCATTGCCATGTCAATGCCGGACCGACCCGCACGGAAATGATGGATGAAGAAACCATCGCGTTCGTGTTGCAGGTTCTCGAGGAGCGTCAGCTATCGACGCTGGATCTGACCGGAGGCGCGCCCGAACTCAATCGACATTTCCGGCCGCTGGTACGCGCCGCACGGGCCATGGATGTGCGGGTGATCGATCGCTGCAACCTGACCATACTGTTCGAGTCCGGGCAAGAAGATCTGGCCAGCTTTCTTGCGGAACAGCGGGTGGAGGTGACGGCATCGCTGCCTTGTTATTCGCAGGAGAACGTCGATAATCAACGCGGCGACGGCGTGTTCGACAAGAGCATTACCGCGTTGCAGGCGTTCAATGCGCTCGGTTATGGGCGACCCGGCAGCGGCCTGATCTTGAATCTGGTCTATAACCCGCAGGGTCCTTCATTGCCGCCGGGCCAGCAGCAACTCGAATCCGATTACAAACGCGAGTTGGCCGCGCATTTCGATATTACATTCAACCAGCTTTATGTATTGGCCAATATGCCGATTCAGCGTTTTGGCAGCATGCTGATTTCCAAAGGCCAGTTCGTCGATTACATGAAGCTGTTGAAAGCAAACTTCAGCGCCGGCAATCTGGATTCCGTGATGTGCAAGAACTTGATCAGTGTCGATTGGCAAGGGTTTCTGCACGACTGCGATTTCAATCAGATGCTGGCGATGCCGATGCGGCTCGGCAAGCTGACGCGCCCGCACCTGCGCGACTTGCTCGGCGCCGACGTCACGGGTCTGCCGATCACGATTGCCGATCACTGCTACGGCTGCACCGCAGGGCAGGGCAGTAGCTGCGGCGGGGCGCTGGCGGCGTAAGCGCTGCGGCGTAATCGTCACCCGACATCGTCGCCCGTCACCTGCGCGCTGCGGGCCAATCGAACATGCACGCCAGGAAAATCGCCATCGCGGTTCTGATCGTTGCCGCAATCGCGGCTTATTTCCTTTTCGACCTGGGCCAATATTTCAATCTGGCCTTCCTGAAGTCGAGTCAGCAGTCGTTCAACGCGTACTACGGCGCGCATCCGATCCAGACGATTGCGATTTATTTCGGCGCCTACGTGGCCGTCGCCGCCTTGTCCCTGCCGGGCGCGGCCGTGATGACGCTGGCGGGTGGCGCGTTGTTCGGCCTGGTGACCGGAACGGTGATCGTGTCGTTCGCATCCGCGATGGGAGCGGCGCTCGCCATGCTGGCGTCGCGCCACCTGCTGCGCGATTGGGTCAGGGGCCGCTTCGGAAACAAGCTCAAGGCGATCGATGCCGGAATCGAGCGCGATGGTGCGTTCTACTTATTCACGCTGCGGCTGGTGCCGTTGTTCCCGTTCTTCCTCGTCAATCTCCTGATCGGGTTGACCGCGCTCGGGGTCTGGCGCTTCTACTGGGTCAGTCAGCTCGGCATGCTCGCGGGCACGCTCGTGTACGTCAATGCGGGAACGCAACTCGCGCAAATCGAGAGCCTCGGCGGTGTCTTGTCGGTGGGGGTGATCGGGTCGTTCGTGTTGCTCGGCTTGTTGCCGCTGGCGGCAAAGAAAATCCTGCAATGGTTCAAGGCGCGCAAGGTTTACGCGAGATGGAAAAAGCCGGCGCGCTTCGACAACAACCTGATCGTGATCGGCGCGGGCGCGGCGGGACTCGTCACGTCGTACATCGCCGCGACCGTCAAGGCCAAGGTCACGCTGATCGAGGGCAACAAGATGGGCGGCGATTGCCTGAACTTCGGTTGTGTGCCTTCGAAGGCGCTGATCCGATCGGCCAGTTTCATCAGGCAGGCGCGCGATTCGCAGGCGCTCGGCATCGCCAGGGCCGATGTCGCGTTCGACTTCGCAGATGTGATGAAAAGAATCCATCGCGTCATCCGCGCGATAGAACCGCACGATTCGGTCGAGCGCTACGTCGGGCTGGGCGTGGATGTGATCGAAGGCCACGCGAACATCGTCTCGCCCTGGGAAGTCGAAGTCGATGGCCGGCGCCTGACGACGCGCGCGATCGTGATAGCAGCCGGCTCGCGTCCGGTCGTGCCGTCGATTCCAGGGCTCGAAGACGTGGGCTATGTCACGTCGGACACACTGTGGTCGTTGACGCAATTGCCCAGGCGCCTGGTGGTTCTGGGCGGAGGCCCGATCGGCTGCGAACTGGCGCAGGCGTTCGCGCGTTTTGGCAGCGATGTGACGCAGGTGGAAATGGCGCCGCGCCTGATGGGCCGCGAAGATCTGGAAGTGTCCGCGCTGATTGCGGACGCGCTCGCGGCCGATGGAGTCAGAGTGCTGACCGGGCACGAGGCGGTACGTTGTGAAAGCGACGGCGAGCAGAAGCGTCTGTTCGTCAGGCAGGCCGCTCACGGATCGCAGGCAGCGCATGAAGCGCATCCGGAATCAGCCATCGCGTTCGACCTGCTGCTGTGTGCCGTCGGACGCGCCGCGCGCACCGAGGGTTATGGACTGGAACAACTCGGCATCCCGCTATCGAAAGGCAAGACCATCGAGACCGATGCCTATCTGCAAACCCTGTATCCCAACATCTACGCCTGCGGCGATGTCGCAGGCCCCTGGCAGTTCACGCATACCGCCGCGCATCAGGCTTGGTATGCGGCGGTGAACGCGCTGTTCGGTTCGTTCAAGCGCTTTCGCGTCGATGACCGCGTCATTCCATGGTGCACCTTCACCGCGCCGGAAGTTGCGCGCGTCGGGCTGTCCGAGCAGGACGCGAAAGAGCAGAAGATAGAATGCGAAGTGACGCGCTACGAGATCGCCGAACTCGATCGCGCGATCACCGATGAAACCGCACACGGCTTCGTCAAAGTGCTGACGGCGCCCGGCAAGGACAGGATCCTCGGCGCCGTGATCGTGGGCGAGCATGCGGGAGAACTGCTGACCGAATTCGTGTTGGCCATGAAGCATGGATTGGGGTTGAACAAGATCCTCGGCACGATTCACATCTATCCGACGTTGTCGGAAGCCAACAAATATGCGGCAGGCGAATGGAAGCGCGCGCATGCGCCGCAGCGCCTGCTGCGATGGTCCGGCCGCTATCACGCATGGCGACGAAGATGAAGCCGAACCTGTCGATCGTGATGCCGGTGTTCAACGAGTCTGAACGTATCGTCGATGCGCTTGTCGCTTTGCAGGGCCTGCGTGCGCAATCCACCGAAGTGGTCGTGGTCGATGGCGGCAGCACCGATGACAGCATCGCGCTTGCCCGACCGCTGGCCGACCTGGTGACGAGTTCCACGCGTGGACGCGCACAGCAGATGAATGCGGGCGCTGGCGTCGCGAGCGGCGACGTGCTGCTGTTCCTTCATGCGGACACTTCGCTGCCGGCGCAAGGCGGTGAGCTGATCATCGCGGGACTCTCGCGGCCCGGTCATGTGTGGGGCCGATTCGATGTGCAAATCGAAGGACGATCGCCGTTGCTCAAGCTGGTCGCAAGAGCGATGAATCTGCGCTCGCGGTGGACCGGCATCGCGACCGGCGACCAGGCGATGTTCGTGAAGCGCGAAGATTTTTTTTCCGTGGGCGGATTCCCGCTGCAGCCGTTGATGGAAGACATCGAGATGTCGACGCGCCTCAAGTCTCGTTCGGCGCCGCTCTGCCTCCACGAGCAGGTCACGACTTCGGGGCGGCGCTGGGATAGAGAGGGCGTATGCCGCACTATCTTCCTGATGTGGCGACTGCGTCTGTCGTACTGGCTTGGCACGCCCGCCGACAAACTGGCCCGGGCCTATCGATGAAAAACGATTGCGCGCTGATCGTGTTCGCCAAAGCGCCCGTGCCTGGCTACGCGAAGACGCGGCTGGCCCGGGTCATGGGCGCCGAAGCGGCTGCGCGCCTGTCGTCGCGCATGCTGACCGAAACATTGACCCATGCCATCGAGGCCGGCATCGGTCGGGTCGAACTGTGCTGCGCGCCCGACACCACGCATCCGGAATTCACACGCGCCGCAGTCGAGCACGGCGTCAGCCTCACATCGCAAGGCGAGGGCGATCTCGGCACTCGCATGGGTCGGGCGCTGACACGCAGCCTGCATGTGCATAGCCACGTCCTCTTGATCGGCGCCGATGCACCGAGCCTCGATGCCGCGTGTCTGCGCGATGCGGCGGCGGCGCTGCGTACCCACGCGGCGGTATTCGTTCCCGCGGCCGACGGCGGCTATGTGTTGGTGGGCTTGGCTCGGCCGATGCCCACGCTGTTCGAAGGCATCGCGTGGGGCAGCAGCGATGTCATGGCGCAGACGCGCGAACATCTTCGCGCGTGGGGTATCGACGCGATGGAGCTTCCTTCGCTTCACGATGTCGATGAGCCGGAAGACCTGGTGCATGTACCGAACGCGTGGCTGACATGACGCGATGAAGCGACTCGTGCTGGTGGGCGCCGGCCACGCGCATGCGCAGGTGCTGCTGGAATTTGCACAGCGCCGGATCGACAACATCGACATCGTGCTGGTGTCGCCGGTGGATCAAGCGCCCTATTCAGGCATGGTGCCGGGCTGGCTGGCCGGCCACTACGCATGGGAAGAATGCTGCCTCGATTTCGCGCATCTGTGCCGGCGCGCCGGAGCTCGCCTGCACGTCGATACGGCCACCGGCATCGATAGCGATCGCTCGGAATTGATACTTGCCGGCGGCGAGAGGCTCGGCTATGACTGGTTGTCGCTGAACATCGGCTCGACGCTCGTGCCGCCGGCGAGCGAACACCCGCGCGTGTTGGCGATGCGTCCGTTGTCGGCGCTGCGCGAACGTTGGGATGCATTGCTCGACTCGGTTGGCCGACTTGCCGATGGCGCCTGCTATCGGGTGGTGATGATCGGGGGCGGACCTGCCGGAGTGGAAAGCGTGCTGGCCGCGCATCGGCGCTTGACGCAGGTGGCGCCGCGCGTTCGCTTGCAGTTGACGCTCGCCACCGATGGCGATGATCTCATGGAAGGCATGGCGCGAGGCGCCGCGCGTCGGTTGCGTGCGCAACTCGCGCGCCGCGACATCGCCATCGTCAACGGCTTTCGTGCCGAGCATCTGCAAGCCGATCGCGTTGTCGGCGCCGATGGACGCGCGCTTGCGGCCGACGCGGTGTTGTGGGCCACGGGTGCCGAAGCGTACGGCTGGCCGGGCACGTCCGGCCTCGCGGTCGATGCGCGCGGTTTCGTGCGGATCGACGCCAACCTGCGGTCGCTGTCGCATCCGGATATTCTTTCCGCCGGTGATTGCGCGCAATGGGACGACCCGCTGCCGAAGGCAGGCGTGTACGCAGTGCGCATGGGTCCGGTGCTTGCTCACAATCTTCGTGCCGTGATCCGCGATCGGTCCTTGCAGGCATACCGGCCGCAGCGGCGCACCCTGGTATTGATCGGCAGCGGCGATGCGTACGCGGTCGCGGCTTGGGGGCCGTTGGCCTGGCAAGGTGAGTGGGTGTGGAAGTGGAAGCAGCGCATCGATCGCCGCTTCGTTGCGCGCTACAACACTTCGCAGGAATGCTGAATCGATGTGTGTTCACGGCCCGCGATGATGGCCCTTCCGGGCGAGCGAACGACCCGCACAGAGAGCCAGACCAGGTAGAGCGCTCCGAGATAGCGAAGCACATCGAAAGAAGGCGGCCAGACCACCGCAAGGGCGGTGACACCGGTGGCCGTGCGCAATGTGAGCGGCAAGTTGGCAGCGGTGATGCCCGGTGCTGCCGCAAAGCCACCGCGCGGACCATACGCCACCGCTTGCGAAAGTGCATCGACACGAAGCGCGCTGGCGAATGAGTTTTGGCAGGGTCGATTAGTCGCGCCGTGAATATTTACGTTGTCGTTCGACGGCGTCTATTCCAATACTTTCGCCATAGGCTCGATCATCCGGAATGCCGCATGCTCATTTTCGTGAGCACATTCCCGATCGGTATTCTCAGGGAGAATCGACATGGCACCCAATCAACTCGCGTTGAATAATATTCAGGGAAACATTCTCGGTGGATTCAACAAGGATTTTCAAACATTCATCTTCCTCAAATTCAAGAGTGCGGCTGGCGGTCGTGCGTGGATCAAGGAAATCAGCGATGCCGACAACGAAGTTGGAATTGCCAAGTCGAGCAGCAAGCATGTGCTTTGCGAGCGGACCCTTTCAACTCGCGCCCGGCCAGCCATCCATTCCCGTCAAACATTTCGTGACGACCAACGGCGGAGAATATTTCTTCGCGCCTTCGATCGATACTTTACAAAAGATCGGTGCAAATACGATTTGATTGGCAATCGTCGAATCTCAATCGGCATTGTTTGGACACATGATCAATTCGATGCCGAATGATCCGGAATTGAAATAACATGTGCATCGATTCATCGGCCGTCGGACTGCAAGCCGGAGTTAAGCGCAATCTTCACCACCTGCGCGATCGCATCTTCAGCAAGACTGTCGATGACGGTTCTATCCGGGGTCGAGCGCAGCCACGTGACCTGGCGCTTGGCGAGCTGTCGCGTCGCGGCGATGGCGCGTTCTCGCATCGCGCTCCGATCAACGCGGCCTTCGAGAAACTCCCACACCTGTCGATAGCCGACACAGCGCATCGAAGGCATGCGATCGTTGAGGTCGCCACGCGCACGCAAACGCGCGACCTCGTCGATCAGTCCGGCTGCCAGCATCGCGTCGAAGCGCGTTGCGATGCGTGCGTGCAGCTCGCTGCGGTCCGATGGTTCGAGCGCGATCGACACGAACGACCGAGCGACGTGCTCGCGCGAGGCGGGGCCGTGTTGCAGGCTGGCCAGCGTCCGCCCCGAACCGCGCCACACCTCGAGTGCGCGCGAGATGCGTTGCGCGTCCAGGGGTGCGAGCCGCGCCGCGGTTAGTGGATCGACCTCCGCAAGTTGCCGATGCATCGCGGCCCAGCCATCGGCCGCCGCTTCGCGTTCGATATCCTCGCGGATCGTAAGGTCGCTCGCGGGCATGTCGTCCAGGCCTTCGCGCAGCGCCTTGAAGTACAGCATCGTGCCGCCGACGAGCAACGGAACGCGGCCGCGTCCACGTATGTCCGCGATCGCCGCATCGGCATCGGCCACGAAGCGCGCCGCCGAGTAACTTTCGGCGGGGTCGATCAAGTCGATCAGGTGATGCGTGACCGCCGCGCGGTCGGCCTCGCCCGGTTTCGCGGTGCCGATGTCCATCTCCCGATAGACCAGCGCCGAATCGACGCTGACGATCTCGATAACCAGGTGTTGCGCCAGGGCCATCGCGGCCGCCGACTTGCCCGATGCCGTCGGCCCCATCAAGCAGAGCAGCGGTGCACGCGTCGCAGTCATCGCACGCCGATCGTCGACCGCATCGTCGAGCTCAACGTCCGCGCATGAAGAGTTTGTCGAGATCCGTTATCGACCATTGCGTCCAGGTGGGCCGACCGTGGTTGCACTGGTCGGCGCGCTCGGTCGCTTCCATCTGGCGCAGCAGCGCATTCATCTCGTCGAGCGTGAGGCGTCGATTGGCTCGCACTGCGCGATGGCACGCCATCGTCCCGAGCAACTCGTTGCGATGCTCGGTCAGTACGCGCGACGCGCCGAAGGATTCGAGGTCGCGCAGCACGTTGCGCGTGAGCGTCTCGATGTCGCCGGCGTCGTCGTTGCCTGCAAGCAGCGCGGGCAGGGCGCGAACCACGAGCGTAGTGGGAGACAGCACGGCGATGTCGAAGCCGAGCGACCGCAAGACCTCGCTGCTTTCCTCGACCGTGCCCACTTCGCGCGAATCGGCGCGCAGGGTGACCGGGATCAGCAGGCTCTGCACCGGCACCACGCCCGCGTCGAGGCTGTTCTTCAATCGCTCGTAGAGGATGCGCTCGTGCGCCGCGTGCATATCCACCAGCACCAGGCCGCGCGCGTTCTGCGCGAGGATGTAGATGCCGTGCAGTTGTGCGAGTGCCTGTCCCAATCCCGATTCGTCCAATCCCGATTCATCCAGCCGCGGTTCTTCGAGCGGGGTGTGGGTACCCGATGCGGTTTGCGCACGCTCGAAAACCGCAAGTGCATCGACCGACGAGAACGCACGACTGCCGTCGGAGAACAGACGCCCATAGGCCGCGAGCGGTTGCGCAATGGCATACGATACGGTGCCCGTAGGAAACCACGCCGCGTCGGGCGAAGGCGGCGAGTTCGACGCGCTTCGATTGAATGCGACCGCATGCTCGGCCGAAACTGCTTGCTCTGCACTGCGCGCGAGCGCATCGCTGACGCCATGAAACACGAACTGGTGGATTCCGCGCGACTCGCGAAAGCGCACTTCGATCTTCGACGGGTGCACGTTGACATCGACCATCGCCGGATCGAGCTCGAGCGCCAACGCATAGACCGCATGGCGCTCGCCGTGCAGCACGTCGCGATACGCCGAGCGCACCGCGTGGTTGAGCAGCTTGTCGCGCACGCAGCGGCCGTTGACGTAGAAGTATTGCGCGCTGGCCGACGCGCGGCTCGCGCTCGGCAGGCCGACGAAGCCCGTGAATGCAAGCGCGTTGCCATCGCTGCCGCCGTGCCACGCGAGCGGCCGGTGCGCGGACGCGAACTCGTTGCCCAGCACCTGCATCACGCGCTCGATCGGCGATGCCGCGTTGAGGTGTTCGACCACGCGACCGTTATGCGAGAGCGTGAACGCGATGTCCGGCCGCGCCAGCGCCGCGCGCCGGAATGCCTCGATGCAATGACCGAGTTCGGTCTGCTCGGACTTCAGGAACTTGCGGCGCGCCGGCGTTGCGTAATAGAGGTCGGCGACTTCGACGACGGTACCGATGCCGCCCGATGCGGGCATGGGACTGTGCGATGCGCTTGCCTCATCGACATCGGACACGATCAGGCGCAACGCATGTGCGGCATCACGCGTGCGACTCGTCAGCGTGACGCGCGCGACCGATGCGATCGACGCCAGGGCTTCTCCACGAAACCCCAGCGTCGCCACGCGCTCGAGATCGGCCAGGCTCGCGATCTTCGAGGTCGCGTGACGCGCCAGCGCCAATGGCATCTCGTCGCCAGCGATGCCGCAGCCGTCGTCGGCGACCACGATGCGTCGCGCACCGCCACCATCGAGCTTGATGTCGACGCGCGTGGCGCCGGCGTCGATCGCGTTCTCCAGCAACTCCTTGACCACCGATGCAGGGCGCTCGACGACCTCGCCGGCCGCGATCTGGCTGATCAACGCGTCGGGCAGCGCTCGGATCGGCAGGCGCAGCGCACTACGTGCCGTGGCGGACGCGCTGGATTGCGAGATCGGAGACGAGGCAGGAACGCTCATTGAGAGGGGATTCGAGAGGACCGTGGGTCGTGCGAGGTCGCAAATTATAGGCTGCCGCTCGTGTACCATCGCCGGCCTGTCCGAACTTCGGATCGCGCTCGATCGCGCTCGTCATCGGGATTAACCGCTTGGATCTGCTACTTCGAATCGTCGATTTCGTCCTGCATCTCGACGTTCACCTCACCGATCTGGTCACGCAATACGGCGTCCTGATCTATCTGATCCTGTTCGCGATCGTGTTCGCAGAAACGGGGCTGGTCGTCACGCCCTTCCTGCCCGGTGACTCCCTGCTGTTCACGGCAGGCGCGCTCGCCGCCGTGGGCAGCATGGACCCGTGGCTGCTCTTCATCGTGCTCAGCGCCGCCGCGATCCTCGGCAACACGTCGAACTACTGGATCGGCCGCTACTTCGGTCCGCGCGTATTCCAGTGGGAGGACTCGCGCTGGTTCAATCGCCGCGCGCTCGACGAAGCGCATGCTTTCTACGAGAAATACGGGCCGCTCGCGTTGACCTTGGCGCGCTTCCTGCCGATCGTGCGGACCTTCGCGCCCTTCGTCGCGGGCGTGGCTGCGATGAAGCACTCGACCTTCCAGCTCTACAGCGCGCTGGGCGGCGTATTGTGGGTCGCGTGCTTCATCGTCCTCGGCTTCTTCTTCGGCAACATTCCCTTCGTCAAGACGCATCTGGTGTTCATCATGCTCGGCGTGATCGTGATCTCGTTGTTGCCGCTCGCGTGGGCGGCGTTTGCACGCAAGCGCACCGGCAACGCGGCGCGCTGAACCGGATCCAGGGGAGCGCGGCTCGATGGCCTACGCCGTCAAGGAAATCTTCTATACGTTGCAGGGCGAGGGCGCCAACGCTGGTCGCCCCGCGGTGTTCTGTCGCTTTGCCGGTTGCAACCTGTGGAGCGGTCGCGAGGCCGATCGCGCAAGCGCGGTCTGCACGTTTTGCGACACCGATTTCGTCGGGACCGATGGAGTCGGTGGCGGCAAGTTCGCGGACGCGCAGACGCTGGCCGATGCGGTCGCGTCGTACTGGCCGGTCAGTCGCGCTGGTGATCGCTTCGTCGTCTGCACCGGAGGCGAGCCGGCCTTGCAGCTCGACGCGGTATTGATCGACGCCCTGCATGCGCGCGACTTCGCGATCGCGATCGAAACCAACGGCACGCTGCTGTTGCCCGAAGGCATCGATTGGACCTGCGTGAGTCCGAAATCCGATGCGCCGCTGGTGGTGACATCCGGCGATGAACTCAAGCTGGTCTATCCGCAGGTGCGCGCGATGCCCGAGCGCTTCGCCGATCTGGGCTTCGATCACTTCCTGATCCAGCCGATGGACGGGCTTGGCGGCGGCGCGGCCGATCCCCTCGTCACCCGCAAGACCAACACCGAGCGCGCCGTGGAATATTGTCTCTCGCATCCGCAGTGGCGGCTGTCGATGCAGACCCACAAGTTGCTCGGCATTCGCTGAATTTCATGACCGAGCTCACCTACGAATTCTGGTTCGACGCGGCCCACCAGTTCGCCACATGCCGATCGGGCACAAGTACCACGGGCTGCACGGCCATTCGTTTCGGGTCGAGATCGCGGTGCGCGCGCCCGATCCGCAAAGCGGTTTCATCGTCGATTTCGCCCAGCTCGAGGCGGCCGGCGAGAGCATTCGCGAGCGCCTCGACCATCGTTTCCTCAACGAGATCGTCGGCCTCGAAACGCCCAGCCTCGAACACATCTCGCGCTTCATCTGGACCGCGCTGAAGCCGCGCTTCGCAGGATTGACGCGCGTCGCGATTCGCCGTGATTCGCATCGGCAGGGCTGTGTGTACACCGGCGAGGAAGTCGACTCGCAAGGCGCGCACGATCTCGCGACCACAGGCGTCGTGCGTGCATGACGGACGAACCGAAGCGACAGACGCTTGAGGCTTCGATGCTCGAGACCTCGAGCATCCCGCCACCTGCCGAGCCGCCGTGGTCCCTCGACACGCTGATCGCGCGTCTGATCGCCGCGCGCCGCGGCGGTGAGCGCGTGACTGCGGAACGCATACTTTCGGCGATCAAGAATTCGGATGCCGCCTACCAGGTCCAGGCGCGCGTCGATGCCGCGCTGTGGCCCGACGCCTCGGCTACCGTATGGAAGGCGGGTGCGGATTCACGCGACAGCCTGCCGACCGCCGCGCCGATCGCGCCCGCTCTCGTATATGCGAGTTCCGCGGCGAGTCCCGCCGCGATCCCCGCCGCCTCTTTCACGACACGCATCGTCGAAGCCGAGATCGCCTATCGCTTCGGCAGAGACCTGCCGCCGCGTGCCACGCCATACACGATCGACGAAGTGGCCGAGGCGATCGCCGCCATGCACGTCGCCATCGAGATCGTCGATCCGCGCATCGCGGACTTCGCGACCGCGCCGCCGCTCGCCAAGCTCGCCGATCACCTGGTCAACGGCGCTATCGTTCTGGGCGATGGCATCGCCAATTGGCGTCGCATCGATCTACGCAAGCAGAAGGCGACGCTAGCGCTCGACGGCAAGGTGCACGAGGCGGTGACAGGCTCGCACAGCCTCGGCAATCCCGCCGTGCTGCTGCCGTGGTTCGTCGCACATCTCGGGCGCTTGCCGACCTGGGACAGGGAAGGCCACGCGGGTGCACCGCGCGGTGTGAAGGCCGGCGACGTCGTGACGACAGGTTCATGGACCAGGGTCGTCGAGGCGCGCGCGAAGCAGCGGGTGGACGTGACCTTCGTCGATATCGGAACGGCGACGGTGACGTTCGTCGTTTGAGGCTTCGGCGGTCGAAGCCCGGCGTGGACCGCTAACTCACACGGCGAGACGTTTCCAGCAAGGTCCTTCGCGCTACCGCGTAGCAGTCGTCGATGTGCTGATTGCCCAGCATCTTCATCGCGCCGAAGCTGATCGACGCCGACAGCGCCTGGCCCAGCAGCGGCACGAACTTCACGATCCCCTTGGTGGTGACGCGCACGCCCAGCTTCATCAGCAGCTTGATCACCAGCTCGCGCGTGACCAGCCTGCCGACCAGGCTTGCGCCGAGGCCGGTGATGAACATCATCACGACGCTCTTGGTATCGGTGTCGAGCTTGTCGATCTGCTCGGGTGTGAGGCCGAACTCTTCGTTGATCTTCGGTAGCAACTTGATCAGGATCGCGACGTCGGTGCCGATGTCGAGGCCCGGAAGCGGCACCACCGCGGCGCCGGCGGACAGGGTCGCGCGACGCGTGACCAGAGTGCGGCATCGATCGCGAATAGCGTCGAGGCGCTGCAGGGCTTCCTGCAGCGGCAGCTCGAATGCTTGCTGCGTGGCCAGCGGACTGGCGGGCGTCGGCGCGATGCGGGGGTCTTCGGTGCGCCGCGCGGCCCGCACGCGCCGCACCGCATCCCAGAACGATTTCGCGAGTTCCGCTTTCATGCGTGGGTGTCGCCGCTCAACTCGTCAACCGCGTCTTGGCCAGCGGCGGATTCTTCGCGAAGTATTTGCGGATGCCCTTGACGATCGCGTCGGCCAGCCGATCCTGATAGGCGTCGTCGTTCAGGCGCTTCTCTTCATCCGGGTTACTGATGAACGCGGTCTCGATCAGGATGCTGGGGATGTCGGGCGCCTTCAATACCGCGAAGCCTGCCTGCTCGACCTCGCCGCGATGCAGGCGGTTGACGCCGCCGATTTCGCGCAACACGGCGTTGCCCAGTTTCAGGCTGTCGTTGATCTGCGCGGTCGTCGAGAGGTCGAGCAGCACACCGGCGAGCTGTCGATCGTGCGACGCGAGGTTCACGCCGCCGATCAGGTCGGCTGAGTTCTCCTTGTTGGCGAGCCAGCGCGCGGCCGTCGACGACGCGCCGCGCTCGGACAGCGCGAACACCGACGAGCCGTGCGCATCGGGCGAGACGAAGGCATCGGCGTGGATCGAGACGAACAGATCGGCCTGCACGCGCCTGGCCTTCTGCACGCGCACGTTGAGCGGCACGAAGAAATCCGCGTCGCGCGTGAGCATGCAGCGCACGTTGGGCTCGGCCTCGAGCTTGGCGCGCAGGCGCTTGGCGATCTCGAACACGACGTTCTTCTCGTGACTGCCGCCCTGTCCGACGGCGCCAGGGTCTTCGCCGCCGTGCCCGGGGTCGAGCGCGATCGTGATGATGCGCGCCACCGCGGGCGGCTTGCGGGTGAACGCGTCGCCGCGGTCGGGGCGTCCGTCCTTCGTGCCGACGTTGTCGATGGAGGCATCGTTCTGCGATCCGGGTTTTTGCAACGGCTTGACACCGGGATCGGCACGCGCATCGGGCACGAACTCGGGCGGCCCTTCGCGCTTGATCAGGATCTCGCCGTCGGGCTTGTCGAGAAAGGCGAGCAGCGGATCGTCGGGTTGATTCGGATAGAGATCGAAGACCAGGCGGTAGCGATAGTCGCCGGCCGGGGTGAGGTTGAACACCTGCGGATTCACGCGGCCTTTGAGGTCGAGCACGATGCGAACCACGTTGGGCCGGTTCTGCCCCACGCGCACCTGCTTGATATAGGGATCGTTGGGCTGGATCTTCGCGACCAGGTCGCGCAGCGCCGTGTCGAGTTGCAGGCCTTCGATGTCGACTACCAGGCGATCCGGGGTATCGACGACGAAGTGCGTGGTCTTCAACGCGGTGTCGCTCTCGATCGTCACGCGGCTGTAGTCGCTCGCGGGCCAGACACGTACGCCGACGATGCCCGACGCGTATGCCGCCTCGGTGAATACCACGGCCAGCGACAACAGCGAGGGCAGGCGCGTCGCGCCGACGAGGCCGCTCTTTAGTCCGGTCTTGAGGACGCGTCGACGGCCGCGCTCGACGGCGGGGACGCCAGCGCGAGCTCGATGCGACTCAGCCATGCCGCACCTCGTTCGCTCTCGGCCGCCACCGTTGCAACGCGGCCCTCACCACGCGTTTCGAGCGTGACGTGCAGGTCCGGCGCGGGCAGCAGACTGCCGGCGTTGGAGGAAGCTCGTTCGGGCCATTCGACCAAGCGCAATGCCGCATCGGAGAAGTAGTCTCGAAACCCCGCGTCTTCCCATTCATGCGGATTTTCGAATCTATAAAAATCAAAGTGATAACAGTATAAGTTCACGCGTTGTCGAGTTGCTACGCCTTTCGGCATTTCGACCACATAGGGCTCGACCAGCGTGTAGCTCGGACTCTTGATGCGATCGGTGACACCGAGGTGCTTGAGGAGCGCGCGAACCAGCGTGGTCTTGCCCGCGCCGAGGTCGCCCGAGAGATGAATCGTGAAGCCGGTGTCATCGGTAGTCGGCGCCGCGAGGATCTCGGCCACGAGCCTGCCGAGCGCAACGCCGAGCGCGTGGGTCGCGGCCTCGTCGGGCAGGACGCATCGCGTGCTTACGAGCGGGGCGGGCGACGGGGACGGTGGGCGCGAGGTCATACAATCGTTGCGTGATGATGAGCTCGAAGCCAGAGGACGTTCAGCAGGAATCGACGCACTGCGCGACGCACGACGCGATCGATGCCACGCAGGCGCACGCGCTTGCGCAATCGATCAAGCGATGGGGCCGCGAGCTCGGGTTCTTCGACGTCGCGATCTGCGATGCGCTGCCGCGCGACGACGTCGCGACCGAGGTCGCGCAGCGGACCGAGGAACGTTTGCGCGACTGGCTGGCTCAGGGCTTTCACGGGACGATGGATTATATGGCTCGTCATGGCATGCGCCGCGCGCGCCCGAGCGAGCTGGTGCCCGGGACCGTGTCCGTGATCACGGTGCGGATGGATTACTTGCCTCAGGCAAGTATCGACGCGGCGGAAGATGCCGGCATCGACGAGCCATCGGCGAACTGGGTCGATGCCTCGTGGAATGTCCTTCACGATCGGCAGCGCGCTAACGTCTCGCGCTACGCGCATGGCCGCGACTATCACAAGGTCTTGCGCGCGCGGCTGCAGCGCCTGGCCGATCGCATCGCGGATGCCATCGGACCCTTCGGGCATCGCGTCTTCACCGATTCGGCGCCGGTGATGGAAGTCGAACTCGCACAGCGCGCGGGACTCGGCTGGCGCGGCAAGCACACGCTGCTGCTGTCGCGCACCGGCGGATCGATGTTCTTCCTTGGCGAATTGTTCGTCGATGTGCCGCTGCCCGCCGATGCCCCGACATCGGACCATTGCGGGCGCTGCACGCGCTGCATAGCCATCTGCCCGACGCGCGCGATCGTCGCGCCGCACGTGCTCGATGCGCGCCGCTGCATCGCCTATCTCACGATCGAACTCGAGGGGCCGATCCGCGAGGAGTATCGGCCGCTGATCGGCAATCGCATCTACGGCTGCGACGATTGCCAGCTGGTCTGTCCGTGGAACAAGTTCGCCAAGCGCTCGAGCCTCCCGGACTTCGATGCGCGGCCGCTCGCACATGAAACACTGATCGATGTGTTCGCGTGGTGCGAGAAGGAGTTTCTCGCGCAGACCGAAGGCACGGTGATCCGACGCATTGGACACGAGCGCTGGTTGCGCAACGTGGCCGTCGCACTCGGCAATGCGCTGGCGTCGGACGATGCTTCGATCAGCGATGAAGATCGTGTCGCGCTTCGCGCAGCGCTCGAGGCGCGGCGCGACGATCCCTCGGCGCTGGTTCGCGAGCACGTCGCGTGGGCGCTCGCGCAACGACCCGCATCGACGCCGGCTACCGCGCCACGATGACCCACAGCGGCAGCGTGACGACCGACAGGACCGTGCCGGCCGAAATCAGGAACGCGACGATCGCGCCGTTGCCACCCATGCGCACCGCGAGGATGTACGCGGACGATGCCGTCGGCAGCGCCGCGAACAGCACGGTAATCTCCCGCTGCAAGGGCGGCACGTCCCACTGGCGCGCGACCAGCAATGCCACCAGCGGTGCGGCGAGCAGCTTGACCGCGAGCCACCAGGCCAACGTGGGTCTTTCGACGATCGCCCCGGCAAGCCGCAACCCCGCGCCGACCGCGATCAGGCCGAGCGCGATCGACGCGCTGCCCAATCGTTGCAGCGTCGCCGTGACGAACTCGGGCAGTTCCAATCCTGCGAGGTTCATCGCGAGTCCGCAGACCGTCGCGATGATCAGCGGGTTGCGCGCCATCTCGCGCAGGATGTTCGACTGCTGATGCCGTGCAAGCGCGAACACCGCGGCCGCATTGGCGATCGGCACCGCGATGCCGATCGCCCGGGCCATCAGCGCGATGCCTTCGCTGCCCGCGAGTCGGCCCGCGAGAGCGAGCCCGACATAGGAGTTGAAGCGAAACGCGCATTGCACGCCCGATGCGAACACCAGCGGCGTGGGTTTGAAGAACGGCCGGGCCAGCCAGCCGAGCACGACGCCGGTCGCGACTGCCGCGAGGCACGCGACGATCAGGCCCGCCGTCGATCCGAAGTCGAGTTTCGCGGTCGCCGTCGAATGAAACAACAGCGACGGAAACAGGACGAAATAGACCATGCGCTCGAGCCCGGTCCAGAAGGCGAGTTCGAAACGCGCGTATCGTTTCAACAGCGCGCCGAGAAGGATCAGCGCGAAATCGGGAAACAGCAGCAGGGCGACGGACAAGGGGTGACGATGGCTTTGAGGGACAAGGAAATGAAGCGTTATGCGCCGGGCACTTTGACTGCATGCGACGCGTTGGGCAAGTCGCTCATCGTGACGTTGCTGATTTTGATGTCGCTGATGCCCGTTGCGCATGCGGCCACGGTCGAGCGCGAAGGCATGCGTTACGAAGACACGATTCGTCTGGGCAACATGAAACTGGTCCTGAACGGCCTCGGCGTGCGTGCGGTCGCCTGGATCAAGGGTTACGTCGCGGGTCTCTATCTTTCGCAAAAAGAGAGCGAGGCCGAGCAGATCTACGCATTGCAGGGACCCAAGCGCATCGCGGTCAAGATGCTGCTCGACGTGGACTCGGGTCTACTAGCCAAGACCTTCAGCGACGGCATTCGCAAGAACTATCGCGACGATGAGCTCGAAGCGCTGCGCCCGCGCATGGACGTCTTCGACGCGCAGGTTCGCGCGATCGGCGGCGTGAAGAAGGGCGACACCATCGACCTCGACTATCAGCCCGCCAGCGGCACGCGTATCCTCGTGAACGGCAAGCCCGGCGGCGATGCGATCGCCGGCGACGACTTCTATGTCGCGCTGCTCAAGATGTTCATCGGCGAGCGCGCGATCGACAAGAATCTGAGGGCGGCGTTGTTGGGGAAAGCCTCGTGAGACGCAACCAGCCGTCGATGTGTTTTCCTAATGATTTTCGAGGAGTGATCATGCGTTCCTTCGCTGCAATTCTTTTTTCCCTTTTCACAGCGGCATCGTTTTCGGCCATCGCCGGACCGACCGATCCCTCGAGCTTCGACGGCACGCCCTACAAGTCGCAAAAGGCGCTCTACGATTTCAACTTCGCCAAGCCGAACGATGCGATTCCCGCGTTCGGCTACGTGAAGAATCACCTGGAGGCGATCAAGAAGTATGGGCAACCCGACACGTCGAAGATCGTGATCGTCGCGCACGGCAACGAACTGCATGCGTTCTCACGCCTGAATCGCGCGGCCTATCCGCAGATGTACGACGAGCTGAAGGCCTTGAAGGAAGCCGGCGTCACCATCCACATTTGCGCCAACGCAGCGCGCGCCCGCGGCTACAAGCCCGACGAGTTCTACGACGTGGTGACGGTGGTTCCCGCGGCCGTGATCGACATCGCCAAGTGGCAGAACGAGGGATACAGCTACATGTATGCGGGGTGGTTTCCGCGACTCACGCGCGAAGAAGTTGTGGCGCAGCATCCTGAGTTGCGCTGATCGTCGCGCAGCGCGCCGCGGCGCGCTGGCAGCTCAGACGCGATGCCAGCAGCGACTAAGCAATTAGTCGCAACTCACCACTTCCGTAGAGGTTCGCCACGCACCGCGCGCAAAGCTTCGCATGCGCGCCATCCGCCCCGACATCCTTCCTGTAATGCCAGCACCGCTCGCACTTCGGATGGGCTGACGGCGCGACGACGATCGCCTCCTCGCCTTCGCGTGCGGCTTCCTTCACCGTGGCCTGCGACGTGATCATCACGAAGCGCAGGTCGTTCTTCAACTCCAGCAGAAGGTTGTAGCGATCGCTCGCGGCGTGGATCTCGACTTCGGCCTGTAGCGACGATCCGATCTGGCCCGCGGCGCGCGCGTCTTCGAGCTTCTTCAACACGTCCGAGCGGATGGCGCGAATCACATCCCACTTGTGCAGCAGCGCGTCGGCATGTGCGATCACCGGAAACTCGTGCGCCGTCTCGGCGAAGATCGTGCCGCGCTCGGCCAGGACCTCGGGTGCGAACACGGCCCACGCTTCTTCGGCGGTGAACGAGATGAACGGCGCAAGCAGGCGCAGCAGCGCATGCGTGATGTGCCAGAGCGCGTTCTGCGCGGAACGACGCGCACGACCATCGGCCGCTGCCGTGTAGAGCCGGTCCTTCAGGATGTCGAGATAGAAACCGCCGAGGTCTTCGGAGCAATAGGTCTGCAGTTTCGACGTGATCGGCTGGAACTCGAACACCTCCAGGTGCGCGAGCAGTTCGCGTTGCAACGCATCCATGCGCGCGATCGCGTAGCGGTCGATCTCCAGCCATTGCTCGACCGGCAACGCGTGCTGCCCGGGATCGAAATCCGCCGTGTTGGCGAGCAGGAAGCGCAAGGTATTGCGGATACGCCTGTAGCTTTCGACGACGCGCTTCATGATCTCGTCGGAGATCGACACGTCGCCGGTGTAGTCGGTCGATGCGGCCCACCAGCGCACGATGTCGGCGCCGTATTGATCGATCAGTTTCTGCGGCGCGACCACGTTGCCGACCGACTTGGACATCTTGCGGCCCTGGCCGTCGACCACGAAGCCGTGGGTGAGCAGCATGTCGTAGGGCGCGCGGCCGTTCAACATGCACGAGATCAAGAGCGACGAATGGAACCAGCCGCGATGCTGGTCGCTGCCTTCGAGATACATATCGGCCGGGTAGTGCAACACGTCGGCATGCGAGCCGTGATGATTGGTGCCGCCCAATACCGTTTGAAAGGTCGAGCCGGAGTCGAACCACACGTCGAGCGTGTCGCGGTTCTTCACGTACATCGTCGCGTCGGTCTCGGGCGTGCCGCGGTCGTAGCGCTTCAGCATCGCTGCCGCGTCGATGGTCTGCCACGCCTCGATGCCGCCTGCCTCGATCGCCTGCGCCACGTCTTCGATCAGCGCGAGCGTGTCGGGGTGCAGCGCGCCGGTTTCCTTGTGCACGAAGAACGCCATCGGCGTGCCCCACTGTCGCTGGCGCGAGAGCGTCCAGTCGGGACGGTTGGCAATCATGCCGTGCAGGCGCGCCTTGCCCCATGAAGGAAAGAAGCGGGTCGCGTCGATCGCCTTCAATGCGGTCTCGCGCAAGCTGGCATCACCGTCCGCGGCGTCGCTCGACTTGCGGTCCATGCCGGCGAACCATTGCGACGTCGCGCGGTAGATGATCGGCGTCTTGTGGCGCCAGCAATGCATGTAGCTGTGCGTGAACTTCTCCGCGCGCAACAGCGCGCCGGCTTCGCGCAGCGTCTCGACGATGATCGGATTGGCCTTCCAGATCGACAGGCCGCCGAACAGGGGCTCGCTGGACGCGTAGGTGCCGTCGCCCGTGACCGGGTTGATGATGTCGTCGTCGGCGAGGCCGTTGGCCTTGCACGAGATGAAGTCCTCGACGCCGTACGCGGGCGCCGAGTGCACGATGCCGGTTCCCTGGTCGAGCGCGACGTAGTCGCCCAGATAGACCGGCGCCTCGCGCGCGTAGAAGGGATGCGAGAAAGCGATGTGGTCGAGCGCTGCGCCCTTGCAGGTGCCGAGCACCGTGCCTTCGAGGCTGTAGCTTGCGAGCGAGGGTGCGACTCTTTCGCTTGCGAGTATGAGAAGGCCACGTTCCGTATCGACCAGCGCATAGTCGAACTCGGGGTGCACGTTGAGCGCCTGGTTCGCGGGAATGGTCCACGGCGTCGTGGTCCAGATCACAATCCAGCCCGGTTTCTTCGGCAACGCGTCGAGTCCAAAGGCGCGGGCGATCCTGTCGCGCTCGGCATCGATGAACGGGAAGCCGACGTCGATCGAGAGATCGACGCGATCCTGATACTCGACCTCGGCCTCGGCCAGCGCCGAGCCGCAATCGAAGCACCAGTTGACCGGCTTGAGGCCGCGGAACACGTAGCCCTTATCGAGGATGCGGGCCAGTACGCGCAACTCCTCGGCCTCGTTGCTGAAGTTCATCGTCTTGTAGGGACGGTCCCATTCGCCGAGCACGCCGAGGCGCTTGAACTCGGCCATCTGCTGGACAATCTGCGTCTCCGCATAGGCGCGCGACTTGGCTTGGACTTCCTGGGCCGGCAACGTCTTGCCAAACCGTTTCTCGATCACGATTTCGATCGGCATGCCGTGGCAGTCCCAACCCGGGACATACGGCGCGTCGTAGCCGGCGAGGTTCTTCGACTTGACCACCATGTCCTTGAGCACCTTGTTCAAGGCGTGGCCCATGTGAATCGGGCCGTTCGCGTACGGCGGGCCGTCGTGAAGGCTCCATTGTTTCGCACCCTTGCGCGCCTCGCGGATGCGTTGATAGACGCGCCGCGCCTGCCAGTCCGCGACCCACTGCGGCTCGCGCAGTGCGAGATTGCCGCGCATCGGGAAGGGCGTGTCGGGGAGGTTCAGGGTCGATTTGTAGTCGACGGCTGCGTCAGCATCTCGGGCGGCGCTCTTGCCGAGGCCGTCGGTCGGTTTGTTCTTGTCGGACATGAATGTGTGCGTGCCGTTAAATGCGGCTCGGTTCAATGCAGTGTTCATCGGGAGCGTCGAGGATTTCGACGCGCGAGTCGCAACAGCAAGGTTCGCGTTGCGACGTCTGGTTCTGATAGCGAACGCGAAGCAAATCTTCCGCGCGCGCTCAATCCATTCGTCAACTAATTCGATCGGTCACCGACATCGCGAAGCTCTCGCCGTTGGCCGCGTCTTGCGGCAGGCCGAACCACGCGCGTGCGGCCCGCGCATCGGCGGCGATGGCTGCGGTCAACTGCGTCATGTCGCCGTACTTCTCTTCGTCACGCAGCTTGTGCAGAAATTCGACGCGCACGCGCTGGCCATAGAGGCTGCCGGCGAAATCGAACAAGTGCGCTTCGAGCATCACGCGTCCCGCGTCTTCGACGGTGGGCCGTATGCCGATGCTCGCCACGCCGGGGCGCGGCGCCTCATCCACGCCGTGCACGCGCACGACGAAGATGCCCGACAGCGCGGCACGCCGGCCCGACGCATGGCCGTGCGGAAGGATATTGGCCGTGGGAAAGCCGATCGTGCGGCCGAGCTTGCGACCGTGGATCACGTGGCCGCTGATGAAATAGGGATGTCCGAGCAGGCGCTCGGCGCGCGTGAGGTCGCCCGCCGTGAGCGCCGCGCGGATCGCCGAACTCGACACGCGGTTGGCGGGCGGTGCATCCTTGACATCGTTGGAAGCCTCGGTGACATCAGTCGCGATATCGGTCACTGCGGGGATCGCCTCGACCGCAAAACCGAAGCGTTCTCCCGCGTCTTCCAGCATCGCGAAACCGCCGCGGCGCTGCGCACCGAAGCGGAAGTCGTCGCCCACCATCAGCCAGCGCGCATGGCAGCCCGCAACCACGATGTCTTCGATGAAGTGCTCGGCCGACAGCGATGCGAAGCGCGCATTGAAGCGTTCGACGATGACCCGATCGACGCCGCACGAGGCGAGCGCGTCGAGCTTGTCGCGCAGGTTGGCGATGCGTGCGGGTGGTGGTGGCAGCTCGTCGACTGCCTTGCCCTCGAGCGCGTTCTGGCTCTTCGCCCGGGAGTAGAAGAATTCGCGCGGATGCGGTTCGAACGTCATCACGCATGCGGGCAAGCCCAGCCGATCGGCGGCTGCGCGCACGCGCTCGATCAACGCCCGATGGCCGCGATGCACGCCGTCGAAGTTGCCGATCGTGAGCGCGCAAGGCGTCCGGCTGGCTGGATTGGGAAGGCCGCGAAAGACCCGCATGGTGATGTCGAGATGCGAAGGATACGTAGGGTGAAACGAGCCGCCGATTATAAGGGCGTGACCCCGCGAGCCGCGGAGCGGCACGCCTGCCCCACGCAGTTCGCGGGCCAGTCAGGCATGCGGCCCTGATGGCGACACGCGCCATGACCTGCGACGTCATCGACCTGAACTCGCACCCAGGCTTTAATCGCGACATGAGAAAAACCGGTCGATCTTCCTTTCAATCGGCAAAGACATCATGCATCGACGAGACGTTCTCAAATGGTTTGCGTTTGCCGGCGCCGGCGCTTTGACGGCAGCGGCCAACGCAGCAACCGACTCGACCGGTAAACCGGAAACCGCACCAGCTGAAACGAAGAGGAGTAGTCCCATGAGCAACGCCAATGAAATGGTCGTACGTTACATCGCCGCATGGAATGAAAAGGATTCCAGGCGTCGCCACGATCTCGTCGTCAAGACCTGGGCCGACGGCGGGACCTACGTCGATGCGCACCGGCATGGCGAGGGCCATGACAGCATCGCCGCGATGATAGAGGCGGCCCGGCAGCAGTTTCCGGGATACCAACTGCGGCTGGTGAAGGGAATCGACGCACACAACAACTACGTGCGATTCAGTTGGGCGGCAGGCGGTTCCGAACAAGCCCCCCTGTATCTGGGTGGCACCGACTTCGCCGTCATGTCCGGTGACGGTCGATTCCAGACGGTGACCGGTTTCGTCGATGCGGCTCCCGCAAGCTGAGTGCCGCACTACGAGCACGACGACGACTGCGCGAAAACCGATGGCATCGTCATCGTGAGTTTTCCTTCGCCCTACTCGAGAAAAATACATGAACACCATCTATCCCTCGCGACTTTTGAAGCTGGCATTGATTGCCGACGCGCTTGTCAGTGGCTGCGTGGCCGCGTTGCAACTCGCCGCGTCCGGCTGGCTGAGCGAATTATTGATGTTGCCTCGCGTGCTGCTTTTCGAAACCGGTGTATTCCTCGTTGGCTACGCGATCCTGCTCCTGGTCCTGACGTGCATCGATAAGCTATGGACCGTCATCATCGGCGCTGTGGTGGTGGGAAACGTCGGGTGGGCCGTGGGTTGTATCGGTCTGCTGGCTGGCGTGCTGTCACCGAACGCGCTGGGAGTCGCGTTCATGCTCGTTCAAATCGTCAGCGTATTGATTTTCGCTACGCTGGAGTATTTCGGTTTGAGGGCGTCGCAGCCTGCCGGAGGGCCTGCGACGGAAACTTCGCACTGAGCTCGGCCACGCCTCATCCCGAAACTAGCTGCCGATGCAACGTCGGCCGCCGCTAGCGTCGGGCGGCGACCCGGCCGACACCGCATAGACAAACACAGACGCGCGAAGATCTCGCCGATCTGCAGCGAGGACACGAACGTCGTCTGCGCCTCGAGCTACGCGAGCAAGGCTTCGCTCGCACGGGATGGTCGCGAGCCTGCCTGCTAAACTCGCCGCGGTGAAAAAGATCGTGATCCTGATTTCGGGCCGCGGATCGAATATGGAAGCGATCGTCGCCGCGTGCAAGGCGGAGCGCTGGCCGGCCGAGATCGCCTGCGTGATCGCAAGCAGGCCCGACGCGCTGGGGCTGGGCATCGCGGCCAAGGCTAACGTAGCCACCGCTGTCGTCGATGCCAAACGCTGCGCGAACCGCGAGGCCTTCGAGGCCGAATTGATCGCCCGCCTCGACGCGCATCGCCCGGACTGCATCGTGCTCGCGGGCTTTATGCGCGTGCTCTCGGAATCCTTCGTTTGTCGTTACGCAGACCGCATGCTCAACGTTCATCCTTCGCTGTTGCCCGCATTTGCCGGACTCGACACACATCGTCGTGCGCTGTCGGCCGGTGTGCGCGTACATGGCGCGACCGTGCACTTCGTCAGCCCCGTCGTCGATGCGGGAGCGATCGTGGCGCAGGCGGTCGTCCCGGTCGAAGTGAACGACACGCACGACACGCTTTCCGCGCGCGTGCTTGCGGCTGAGCACCGGCTGTATTCGCGTGCGATCGGGTGGTTTCTGACCGGACAGGTGCAGTTGGTCGACGGGCGCGTGCGCCTGTCCGATGCCGCCGCATCACAAGCTCTGATGGTCTGCACATGATCGGTTTCACATGATCGGTTTCGTATGAGTGCGGCACCCACCAAGACCCACGCGCGCCGCGGCGCCAAGGCCCAGCGCTCGAGGCCTTCCGCGGCCACGCGCGGTGCGCCCGGCTTGAAGTCGCGACGTCGCAGCGATGGAGCGCCCAATCCCCTGGGATTTCACGTCAATGTGATCGCGCATGCCGAGACGCTGCTTGGCGAGTTGTTGAAGTTCGACATGCCGGCCGATACCCGCACGAGCCGCTACTTCAAGGCCAATTCCATGCTCGGCCAGCGCGATCGCGGGCTGATCGCCGAGAGCGTCTATGCGGTCCTGCGCCGCAAGCTCGAATACGCGCAGCTTGCGCAAAGCGGCACCGGCCCGCTGACGCGGCGGATGATCCTGCTGGGACTGGCCGAGACCACGGGTGTCGAACCGATCGCGGCGACGCTCGATGCCGATGAACGCATCTGGCTGCGTCGCGTGGCGACCATCGATCGTGCCGCGATGCCGTTGGCCGCGCGCGCCAATCTTCCCGAGTGGTTGCTGACCGCACTGCGCGCGCGCTTCTCCGACGCCGATCTCGAAGCGATCGCAGCGGTGCTCAACCGGCCTGCGCCCCTGGATCTGCGCGTGAACACGATGACGACGACGCGCGATGACGCGCTCGCCGCACTACGCGCCGCCGGCCTCGACGCCGTCCATACGCAGCTCGCGCCGCATGGCATACGCCTGAAGGGCAAGCCGGCACTTGCGGCGCAGAGGATCTTCCTCGACGGTCGCGTCGAGGTGCAGGACGAGGGCAGTCAGCTGCTCGCGTCGCTGGTCGCGCCGCGTCGCGGCGAGCTGGTCGTCGACTTTTGCGCGGGCGCAGGCGGCAAGACCTTGGCGCTGGGCGACTTGATGCGATCGACCGGACGGCTCTATGCGTTCGACGTGTCCGCCAAGCGCCTCGCGAAGTTGAAGCCGCGCCTTGCGCGCAGCGGTTTGTCGAACGTGCATCCGGTAATGATCGAAAGCGAACGCGACCCGAAGTTGAAACGCATGGCGGGCAAGGCCGATCGCGTGCTGATCGACGCACCGTGCAGCGGCCTGGGCACGCTGCGGCGCAATCCGGATCTGAAGTGGCGGCAGTCGCCCGCGTCCATCGTCGAGCTGGCCGCCAAGCAGGCGAGCATCCTCTTGTCCGCCGCACGCCTGGTGAAGCCGGGCGGGCGCCTGGTGTATGCAACCTGCAGCCTGTTGCGCGAAGAGAATCAGGATGTGGTCGATGCCTTTGTCGCGGCGCATCCCGAGTTCGAGATCGAATCGGCCATCGACATCCTGAAGGCGCAAGGGATCGCCCTCGAGGGCCGCGTCGATGCGGGTCCGATGCTCGAGCTCTGGCCGCATCGAAGCGGCACCGATGGTTTCTTCGCAGCGGTCTTGAAGAAACGCGCCTGATGCCTGGCCTGATCCGCGCATGAACGAAGAGAGCTTCAATTCGCTGCTGCTCGATACCTGGCGCGATCTGCAGCAGCCGCAGATGTACTGGCAGTGGCTGATCCTGATCGGCTGCATCGCGCTCGCGTGGCTGATCGCGAGGGGCGTGCGCGGGGCCGTGCACAAGCGCGGAGAACGATACGTGGCGCGCGATCCGGCGCGCAATGCCGCTCTGCTCAAGATCCGCTACTCGGGCCTTTCCCGGCTGTTCACGCCGCTCTTCGCATGGCTGCTGCTGTTCACGGCCGAGCGCATCCTGCGCGCATACCAGCAACCCGCGCATCTAATTCGCGTCTTCGCGATTCTCGCGTTCGCATTCGTGGCGATCCATCTCGGGCTGTATGCGCTGCGCCGCGTATTCAAGCCCGGGCCGTGGCTGATGACCGTCGAGCGCTGGTTCGGCCTGCTCGCATGGCTGCTGGTGGCGCTCCACATGCTGGGCCTCTTGCCCAATGTGATCGCGGCACTGAGCGGCCCCGAGGCGACGTTCACGATCGGCAAGAACTTGACGCTGAACGCGTGGCAACTGCTGTCGGGGATCTTCTGGATTGCGATCACGCTGGTGGCCGCGTTGTGGGCCGGCGCGGCGCTCGAGACGCGTCTGATGCATGCCGATGCCATCGACGGCAGCATGCGCATCGTGCTGTCGCGCCTGGGCAAGGCCGTGCTGGTCGTGATCGCGATTCTGATCGCGATGCGCCTGGTCGATATCGACCTGACGGCGCTGTCGGTGTTCGGCGGTGCGCTGGGCGTGGGCCTCGGCCTGGGTCTGCAGCGCATCGCGAGCAACTACGTGTCGGGCTTCATCATCCTGATCGATCGCAGCCTGCGCATCGGCGACCTCGTCACGGTCGACAAGTATTACGGCACGGTCACGCAGATACGCACGCGCTACACGGTGGTGCGCTCGCTCGAAGGCGTCGAGGCGATCGTGCCGAACGAATTCTTCGTCAGCCAGGCGGTGCAGAATCACAGCTACTCCGACAAGCGCGTGAATCTGGTCAGCAAGGTGCAGGTCGCATACGACAGCGATATCGATAGCGCGATGGCGCTCATGCTGGCGGCCGCCAAAGCGCAAGAACGCGTGATCGGCGATCCCGAACCTTTCGTGAAGTTCGCAAGTTTCGGTGCTGACGGCATCGATCTGGAACTGAGCTTCTGGGTCGCCGATCCCGAAGCGGGTACCGGCGTCTTGCGCTCCGATATCAACCGCGCGATCTGGCGTGAATTCGTCGCCGCCGGCATCGAGGTGCCGTTCCCGCAGCGCGATGTGCGGGTTTCGTTGCTGCATGCCGACGAACGCAAGCCGCAAGTATCGAGTTGAAATCGTGGGTTTCGCTCCAAACTGTACGGCACCGCACAGAGCGATTGCGGACGGCCACGTATAATGCGCAAGCTCAGCGTGCCTACCTCGACACGCTGCTTTTTGATGGACGGCAGGTCGCTTCTGATCCTGTTGGTCGTTCCGGTCTATCCGGCCGGTCCCTGGAGTTTGAATGATCCCCGAAGCTGTACTGAATTTCATGTCTCACGGCGTACTTGGCTTGTCGGTCTGGCAAGTCGTGGTTGCCGCATTGGTCCTCACGCACGTGACCATCGCCGGCGTGACGATCTACCTGCACCGCTGCCAGGCGCACCGCGCGCTCGACCTGCATCCGGTGGTCGCACACTTCTTCCGCTTCTGGTTGTGGCTCACGACGGGTATGCAGACCAAGGAATGGGCAGCGATCCATCGCAAGCACCACGCCAAATGCGAGACCGCTGAAGATCCGCACAGTCCGCAGACGCGCGGCATCCGCAAGGTGCTGTTCGAAGGCGCCGAGCTCTACATGTCCGAAGCCGCGAACCTCGAGACGCTCGACAAGTACGGCCGCGGCACGCCCGAAGACTGGATCGAGCGCAACGTCTACAGCAAGTTCTCGTGGCACGGCGTGGGGCTGATGCTGGTCCTCAACTGGATGTTGTTCGGCATCGGCCTGGGCACCACGGTTTGGGCCGTGCAGATGTTGTGGATTCCGATATTCGCCGCGGGTGTCATCAATGGCATCGGCCACTTCTCGGGTTATCGCAACTACGATTGCGCGGACGCGAGCCGCAACATCGTGCCTTGGGGCATCCTGATCGGCGGCGAGGAGTTGCACAACAATCACCACACGTTCGCGACCTCGGCCAAGCTTTCGTCGCGCTGGTACGAATTCGATATCGGCTGGATGTATATCCGCATCCTGTCCGCGTTGAAGCTCGCGACCGTCAAGAAGATCGCGCCCAAGCCGCGCTTCGAAATGCCGCGTGCGAGTGTTGACCTCGAGAACCTGCAAGCCGTTATCGCGCATCGCTACGACGTGATGGCGAAATATGCGAAGTCGTTCAAGCGCGCCTATCGCGAAGAGCTTGCGCGGTTGAAGAGCGGCGTAGCCGATGGTGAGCGTGAGCTTGAGGTGACGCGTGTCAAGCAGGCGCGTCGCTGGCTGCACAAGGACGTGAGCAAGCTCTCGCCGACCCATCGCGGCCAGGTCGAAGGCGCTCTCGCCGAAAGCCCGGTGCTGGCGAAGATTCACGCGATGCGCAGCGAACTCGCGGCCATCTGGGAGCGCTCGAGCGCATCGAGCGAACAGTTGCTCGTGCAATTGCAGGACTGGTGCAAGCGCGCCGAAGAAAGCGGTGTGCGCGCGTTGCAGGAGTTCAGCTTGAGGCTGCGCAGCTATGCTTGATCGAGTGAGGCGTAAAGAAAAAGGCCCGCGATGCGGGCCTTTTTCTTTGGGCAAGACCATCGGCTTGGGCAAAAGACCATGAGCTGAAAAAAAACCCGCGCGTGCGGGCTTTTTCAGTGGCGAACTTTCAGCCGATCATCACTTGATCTTCGTTTCCTTGTAGGCCACATGCTTGCGGGCCACGGGATCGAACTTCTTGATCTCGAGCTTTTCGGGCTTGGTCTTCTTGTTCTTAGTGGTCGTATAGAAATGACCCGTTCCGGCGGTCGATTCCAGTTTGATCTTGTCGCGCATGATGTTTCCTTTAGACCTTGACGCCGCGCGCGCGCATGCCGGCGAGCACTTCGTCGATGCCGTTCTTGTCGATGGTGCGCAGGCCCGCATTGGTCAGGCGCAGGCTCACCCAGCGGTTTTCGCTCTCGACGAAGAAGCGACGATTCTGCAGATTGGGCAGGAAGCGACGCTTGGTTTTGTTGTTGGCATGGGAAACATTGTTGCCGACCATCGGCTTCTTCCCGGTAACTTGACAGACGCGTGCCATGCTCGGCACCTCCACAAACATCCCGTCGCCGTGGCGGCGCCAGGAAAAGTTGGACAAAGACCGTGATTCTAGCGGGAAAGTGCGTTTGGATCAACGCCCGGTGGGAAGGGGTAGTGTCCTAATTTGTAGGACACTACCTGGGAAGGCCGCTATAGCTTCCCGTGTTCGGTGAACGCATACACCCGCCCTCCGGCGACGATGAAGTGATCGAGCGTGCGGATATCGACCAGATCGAGCGCGGCCTTCAAGGCCGACGTCAGTATTTCATCGGCGCGGCTGGGCTCGGCCACGCCCGACGGATGGTTGTGCGCGAACACGACGGCCGCGGCATTGATCTCGAGCGCGCGCTTGACGACCTCGCGCGGATAGACGCTGGTCTGCGCCAGCGTTCCGCGAAACAGTTCTTCGGTGGCGAGCAGGCGATGCTGCGCGTCCAGAAAGAGCGCGAGAAAGACTTCATGCGGCCGGGTGCCGATGTTCAGTCTCAGGTAGTCGCGCACGGTATTCGGTGAATCGAACATCGGCCGCTCGACCAAGGTCTCGCCCAGCGAGCGACGCATCATCTCGAGAACCGCCTGCAGTTGCGCGAAGCGCGCCGGACCGAGGCCGGCGATCGCGCAGAAGCTCGTTTGCGAAGCGGCGAAGAGGCCGCTCAGTCCACCGAACCGCGACAGGCATTCGCGCGCGACATCCACCACCGTCCGGCCTGCGGTGCCGGTGCGCAGGAAGAGCGCGAGCAGTTCGGCGTCCGACAAGGCCCGTGCGCCGTACTTGAAGAGGCGTTCGCGCGGACGCTCGGCTTCGGGCCAGTCGGTGATGGGCAGACGGACTCCTCGCGTTCGTTAGAATGGCAATCTTTACTCAGCATGCTCGGTCGAGCACTCGCATGGCTCTTCACCCCGCACCTCGCGTCGTCGCTGCCGATTCCTACCTGACGCTGCACTATCGCGTCGGCGTCCTCGCACGCGATGGCGCCGCGATCGGCGAGGCGGTGGCGAACGACATCGTCAGCACCTTCGACGCCCAGCCTGCAACCCTGCAACTCGGCGCGGATCAACTGTCTCCCGCGCTCGAAGCGCGCCTGCAGGGGCTGACTGTCGGAGAGCATCGCGTCTTTGAACTCGCGCCGGGAGTAGCCTTCGGGCCGCGCAACCCCGAACTCGTGCAACGCCTGGATCGCAAGCTGCTCGAACAACAGAGCGCGACGAACGACTATGTACCGGGTGACGTGGTCGAGTTCAATGCACCGGGTGGCGGACGCTATGCGGGAGTCTTCCGGGCGATCGACGACGACTGTGCGATCTTCGACTTCAATCATCCGCTGGCTGGCCAGCCGGTGCGCTTCGAGGTGCGGATCGTGGGAATACTTGATGATTGATGAGCCGGAAGTGTTGCCGACAGCGAGCGCGGACCGCGAGATCCTGCTCGCGCAACCGCGTGGCTTCTGCGCCGGCGTCGATCGCGCAATCGAGATCGTCGAACGCGCGCTGGCGCGTTTCGACGCGCCGATCTACGTGAAGCACGAGATCGTGCACAACCAGTACGTGGTCGACGACTTGCGCGCCAAGGGTGCGGTATTCATCGAGGACTTGAAAGATGTGCCCAGGGGCCACACCGTCGTCTTCAGCGCGCACGGCGTCTCGCAGGCGGTGCGCGCAGAGGCCGAGACGCTCGGGCTCACGGTGTTCGACGCGACCTGTCCGCTGGTGACCAAGGTCCATGTCGAAGTCGCGAAGATGCGCGCCGACGATCGCGAGATCATCATGGTTGGTCATCAGGGACACCCTGAAGTCGAAGGCACCATGGGGCAGGCCAGCGAAGGCATCCACCTCGTCGAGACCGTCGATGACGTAGAGCGACTCGCGGTGCGCGATCCCGACAAGCTCGCGTACGTGACGCAGACCACGTTGTCGGTCGACGATGCCGCCGAAGTCACCGACGCGTTGAAGCGGCGCTTCCCGAACATCCTCGAACCCAAGCGCGGCGACATATGCTACGCGACGCAGAACCGCCAGGACGCGGTCAAGTTCATGGCGCCGCAGTGCGACCTGATCCTCGTGATCGGCAGCCCCGCGAGTTCCAACAGCAACCGCCTGCGGGAGGTCGGCGCGCGCATGGGCGTGCAGGCCTACATGATCGAGAACGCATCGCAGGTCGATCCCGCGTGGCTTGTCGGCAAGCGAAGAGTCGGCGTCACGGCCGGTGCCTCGGCACCCGAGGTGCTGGTCGCAGAATTGATCACGGCCCTGAAGGCACACGGCATCGCGTCGGTGAGGAAGCTCACCGGCGTCGAAGAGAAGGTGCGCTTTCCTCTGCCGTCGGGACTGGGCGGCAACGTCGACCGCGGCAGCACGATCGGATCGATCGAACATTGATTTGCGCAATGCGACCCTGATACGTCAAGCCACGAAGCCGCGCGCCATGCAGCTCTACAACTACTTCCGCAGCTCCGCCTCGTTTCGCGTGCGCATCGCGCTGAACCTGAAAGAGCTTCCTTACGACTATCGACCGGTCCATCTGCTCAGGAGCGGTGGCGAGCAACGCACGCCCGAATTTCGCGCGATGAATTCCGACGCGCTGGTGCCTGTGCTGATCGACGACACGCGCGAGCCGCCGCTCACGCTCACGCAATCCATCGCGATCATCGAGTATCTCGACGAGACCCATCCCGAGCCGCCGCTGTTGCCGCGCGAAGCCGGCGAACGCGCGCGGGTGCGTGCGCTTGCGCTGGGCATCGCGTGCGACATTCATCCGCTCAACAACCTTCGCGTGCTGCGCTATCTCGTCAAGACGCTGGACGTCGACGAGGACGCGAAGAACACCTGGTATCGCCATTGGGTGGAAAGAGGATTGCAGGCGATCGAAGCGCAGCTCGCGTCATCGACCATGACCGGCCGCTTTTGCCACAGCGATGCACCGACCCTGGCCGACGTGACGCTGATCCCGCAGATCTTCAACGGTCAACGCGTCAATTGCGATTTCACGGCGATGCCGACCGTGATGCGCGTCTTCGGCGAATGCATGAAGCTCGATGCGTTTCAGCGGGCTGTGCCTTCCGTGCAGCCCGACGCCGAATGACTTGCCAGGGGTCGCGCGCTCGAATCGTGTTTGCGCGCCGCGACCGTATCCGTATAATCGCGCCCTCGGCAGTACGCCGCTGTAGCTCAGTCGGTAGAGCAGCGCATTCGTAATGCGAAGGTCGACAGTTCGATTCCGTCCAGCGGCACCAAAAAACATATGACGGCAGCGATGCCCGTACTCGTGACGGGTGCCGGCGGCTTCCTCGGTTCGGCCGTGGTGAGGAGGGCACTTGCCAGCGGCCACCGGGTGCGCGCGATGGTTCGCGGCACGAGTCCCTTGGTGAACCTCAGCGGTCTGGACGTCGAAGTGGTTCGAGCCGACATCCGCGATCCCGACGCGGTCGCGCGCGCTGTTGCCGGGACGCGCTTCGTCTTTCATGTGGCCGCCGACTACCGGCTCTGGGCGCGCGAACCCGAGGAGATCGTGCGCACCAACGTAGTGGGCACGCGCACGGTGATGGAAGCGGCGCTGCGCGCAAGTGTCGAACGGATCGTCTACACAAGCAGCGTGGCGACGCTCGCGCTGCGGCCGGACGGCATTCCATCAGACGAGACCATGCCGCTCGCGGAAGACAATGCAATCGGCGCCTACAAGCGCAGCAAGGTGGCCGCCGAGCGCATCGTATCGGCCATGATCGCCGACGACGGCTTGCCCGCAGTGATCGTCAACCCGTCCACGCCGATCGGGCCGCGCGACGCGAGACCGACCCCGACCGGCCGCATCATCGTCGAAGCCGCATCCGGCCGCATGCCGGCCTTTCTCGATACGGGTCTCAATCTCGTCCATGTCGACGACGTGGCATCGGGCCATCTTGCAGCGCTGGAACGAGGCCGAATCGGCGAGCGCTACATCCTGGGCGGTCAGAACGTCGCACTTGCGGACATGCTCGCCGGCATCGCGCAGCTGATGCATCGCCGCCCGCCCAAGCTGCGGCTGCCGCGGCGGCTGCTGTATCCGCTGGCGATCGCGGCCGAAACCCTCGCCCGGTTTACGGGCGCCGAGCCGTTCATCACCGTTGATGGGCTGCACATGGCGAGGCACCACATGTTTTTCACTTCGGCAAAAGCCGAGCAGGAGCTGAGCTATCGCGCTCGCCCTTATGTGGAAGGCTTGCGCGATGCGATCGCGTGGTTTCGCACTGCGGGCTACGTCCGATGATCGCGCTCACGCTCGCCGCATTGGCTTGCGCAACATGGGTCTATCTCGCGTTCGGGCGCGGAGAGTTCTGGCGTGCCTTGCAGGACGATTCAGCGATGCACGAGGCGCTGCGCGAGTTGCAAAGGGATACGCTCACCCGCGCGGGCCCTGCAACCTCATGGCCGCGAGTCGTGGCGATCATCCCGGCGCGCAACGAAGCCGAGCTCATCGCGACCACCGTCGAGTCGCTGCTGGCCCAACGTTACGCAGGGGAATTCTCGATCGTCGTCGTCGATGATCACAGCGAAGACGAAACCGCGGCCATCGCTACCGGCTCGGCGAAGGACGCGGGCCTTTCCAAGCGGCTCACGGTGCTTGCGTCCCCGCCATTGCCGGCGGGCTGGACCGGCAAGCTGTGGGCGACCGCACAAGGCGTCGCGCACGCCGAAAACCTGGCCGAGCCGCCGCTGTTCCTCCTCTTCACCGATGCCGACATCCGTTATGAGCCCGATGCCGTGGCCGCGCTGGTATTCTCTGCAGTCGAGAAAGAGCTCGTGCTTTCGTCGTTGATGGTCAAGCTGCGGTGTGAAAGTCTTGCGGAACGCATGTCGATTCCGGCTTTCGTCTTTTTCTTCCAGATGCTCTATCCCTTCGCGTGGGTCAACCAGAAAAATCGTCGAACCGCTGCCGCGGCGGGAGGTTGCATGCTGGTCCGGCGAGAGTCGTTGCGAGAGGCCGGTGGCATCGCGTCGATCCGCAATGAACTGATCGACGACTGTGCACTCGCCCGCCGCCTCAAGCCTCACGGCCCCATCCACCTCGTGCTCGGCGAACACGTGCAGAGTCTTCGCGCGTATCCATCGCTGCACGACATTCGACGGATGGTCGCGCGCTCTGCGTACGCCCAGCTTCGCTTCTCGCCGTGGCGCCTCGCGATGGTCGTGCTCGCGATGCTTGTCATCTTCATCGCACCCGTTGCTCTGGCCGTTGCCGGCGAGGGATGGGCGCGAGCGCTCGCGCTTACAGCATGGGGGTCGATGGCGCTGTTGTTCGTGCCGATGCTCCAGCGCTGCCGCGCGAGCTCGTGGTGGGCGTTGGCCTTGCCCGCGATCGCAGCCGCATACCTCGCATTCACGATCGAGTCGGCGTTTCAGCACTTTCGCGGTCGTGGTGGTGTATGGAAAGGTCGCGTGCACGGCTCCGTAGCGGATACGCGATGAATGCCGCAGTACATTCGGACTTACAGCCTGCTGCGGCCGTCGCCGCGCCAGGGGTCGGGGACACGCCGCAGACCGATATCGACCGATGCATCGCGCGCGCCACCGATGCCTTGCTCGCGCAGCAGCGTTCCGACGGCCATTGGGTATTCGAGCTCGAAGCCGACGCGACGATTCCCGCGGAATACGTTCTGCTGACGCATTATCTCGGAGAGCCCGAGCCGACGCTCGAACGCAGGATCGCCGCCTATCTGCGGCGAGTCCGTCTTCCTGGCGGTGGCTGGCCGCTGCACCACGCAGGCGTGTTCAACATCAGCGCGAGCGTCAAAGCCTACTTCGCGTTGAAGGCCATCGGCGATTCGCCGGACGCGCCGCACATGCGCGAAGCGCGCGAGGCGATCCTTGCCCACGGCGGCGCGGAGTCCGCGAACGTGTTCACGCGCATATTGCTCGCGCTCTTCGGCGCCCTGTCGTGGTCGGCGGTCCCTGTCACGCCCGTGGAAATCATGTTTCTTCCGCGTCGTTTCCCGATCAACCTCTCGCGCATCTCATATTGGGGGCGAACGGTGTTGGTCCCGCTGCTGGTCCTGCAAGCGTTGAAGCCATTGGCGCGCAATCCGCGGGGAGTTCGCATCGACGAACTCTTTCTGCGTGATCCGCAAGAGGTCAGGCGGCCGAGCCGGGCGCCGCATCAGTCGCAAGTCTGGTTCGGCGTGTTCGCGACGATCGACGCTATGCTGCGGGCCGCCGAGCCGGCCTTGCCGCGTGCGATTCGCCGCCGCGCAATCGACCGCGCAGTCGCCTTCGTGCATGAACGGCTGAACGGCGACTCAGGCTTGGGTGCGATCTTCCCGGCCATGGCGAACACCGTGATGATGTTCGACGCATTGGGTTATGCGCGTGATCATCCCGATCTCGTCACGGCTCGCAAGGCCATCGACCGGTTGCTCGTGGTGGATCGCGACGAGGCGTACTGCCAGCCTTGCGTATCGCCAGTGTGGGATACGGCCTTGGTATGCCATGCGTTGATGGAGACCGGCGATCGGGCCGCATTCGAAAGCGCGGAGCAGGGTTTGCACTGGTTGAAGTCGCGCCAGGTGCTCGACGTCCACGGCGACTGGGCGCTGGCTCGGCCGCGCGTGCGACCCGGCGGCTGGGCCTTCCAATACGACAATCCGCATTACCCGGATCTGGACGATACGGCAGCGGTCGTGCTTGCGATGCACAGGCTCGCGCATATGCAAGGCGACGCGACCACCGCTTTCGATCAAGCCATCGAGCGAGGCAGCGAATGGGTACTCGGGCTGCAAAGCCGCAACGGCGGATGGGGCGCCTTCGACGCCGACAACACACGCGAGTATCTGAACAATATTCCGTTCGCCGATCACGGTGCGTTGCTGGACCCGCCCACCGCGGACGTGACCGCACGTTGTGTCGGCATGCTGGCGCAGCTCGCTCGACCCGGTGACAAGCATGCACTCGAGCGCGGCTTGCAGTTCCTGAGTAATCAGCAACGCGCAGACGGCAGTTGGTATGGACGCTGGGGAATGAATTACATCTATGGCACGTGGTCTGTGCTGTGCGCCTTGCATGGAGCCGGGGTCAGTCCCGAGGCACCGGAGGTGAAACGTGCGGCGCGCTGGCTGCTGTCGATACAGAACAACGATGGTGGCTGGGGAGAGGAGGGCAGCAGTTACGAGCTCGATTCCGACGGCCACAAGCCCGCGCCCAGCACGGCTTCACAAACCGCGTGGGCAATCCTCGGACTAATGGCCGCCAGCGAAACCAGCAACGCCGCGGTCGAGCGCGGCGTCGCCTATCTGACCGGCACGCAACAGCCGGACGGCTTCTGGGCGGAATCCCACTTCACGGCGACGGGGTTTCCGCGCGTCTTCTATCTGCGTTACCACGGGTATCCCAAATTCTTTCCGCTATGGGCATTGGCGCGTTATCGCGCGCTCAAGCAGTCGCCGCACGTCGACCTGCGCTTCGGGTTGTAAGGCGGGACTCAATGCAGCCGGACCATGCGTCGCGCACGGTGCTTGCAGTCTGTGGCCTTGCCGTCGAGGCCCGCCTGGCGGCCGGACCCGGCGTGCGCACCCTGGCCGGCGGTGCTCGTTCACGGGCGCTCGCGAACGCCATCGAGCGCGAACTCGCCGCAGGTGCTGCGGCGATCATCAGCTTCGGCGTCGCGGGCGCATTGACGTCGGACCTGGCTCCCGGTGCGTTGATCGTAGCCAGCACGATCGTCGGCGATGCAGAAAATTTTCCGGTCGACGCCGAATGGGCGAGCGCGCTGTTGCGTCGGCTACCCACTGCGATCCATGCGCCGCTTGCGGGCCGCGACAGCGTCGTTGCCGACCCCGAGAGCAAATCACGCCTGCACATCGAATCCGGTGCGAGCGCCGTCGATATGGAATCGCATGTCGCCGCATGCATCGCGGCGGAGCACGGGCTGCCCTTCGTCGCGCTGCGCGCCATTGCCGATCCGCTCGCCCGGGCACTTCCCCAGGCGGCGTTGATCGCCATGCGCTTCGATGGCGGCGTCGACCTTCGTGCGGTGATGCAATCGGTGGCGCGCCGGCCGCGTCAGTTGCCGCAGCTCTTGCGCATCGCGCTCGATATGCGAAGAGCCCTAAGCGCCCTCGCTCGCGGGCGTCGGCTGCTGGGCGATCGGCTTGGCTACGCGGATCTCGATGAGCTTCTTCTGCACGTGATCTGAAAACACGTACTTGGCAGGCCGCACGTGCGCGAAGGAGATCTCCTCGGCCATGGCTCCTTCGGTGCGCACGCCGCGCACGGCCACGCCGAGCGCTCGCAACGGATGGCGTACTGCGTCATTGACGGCCGTGGCTTCATAGCCGCTATGGACCATGCAGTCTGCGCACTTCGCGTAATTGCCCGTGCCGTAGGAATCCCAGTCGGTCTCATCCATCAGTTCGCCGAAAGTCTTTGCATAGCCCTCGCCGAGCAGATAGCAGGGGCGTTGCCAACCGAACACCGTGCGCGTCGGGTTGCCCCACGGCGTGCAGCGGTAGTCGCGATTGCCCGCAAGAAAATCGAGAAAGAGTCCCGATTGGCTGAACGACCACGCGCGTCCGTTGCGACCACGACGGAAGATGTCGCGGAACAATTGCTTGGTGCGCGCGCGGTTGAGGAAGTGCAGTTGGTCGGGCGCGCGCTCGTAGGCATAGCCCGGCGAGACGGTGATCCCATCGATGCCGATCGTCGTGACGTCGTCGAAGAACTTCGCGACCCGCTCGGGCTCCGCGTCGTTGAAGAGCGTGCAGTTGATGTTCACGCGAAAGCCCGCCGCCTTCGCTTTGCGTATCGCCTGTACCGCGCGGTCGTACACACCGCCCTGGCATACCGAGTGGTCGTGCATCCCCTGGTCGCCGTCGAGGTGGATCGACCACACGAAGAAAGGACTGGGCTTGAACAGGTGCAGGCGCTTCTCGAGCAGTAGCGCATTGGTGCACAGGTAGACGAACTTGCGCCGAGCCACGATGCCTTCCACGATGCGATCGATCTCCTTGTGCAGCAGCGGCTCGCCGCCTGCGATGGACACCACCGGCGCGTCGCATTCATCGACGGCGGCAAGGCAATCCGCGAGTGGCAAGCGCTGGTCGAGGATCTCGTCGGGATAGTCGATCTTGCCGCAGCCCGCGCACGCGAGGTTGCAACGAAACAGCGGCTCGAGCATCAGCACCAGCGGATAGCGCTTCTTCTTCGCCAATTGCTGACGAACAACATAAGCACCGACGTATGCTTTCTGGATCAGGGGGATTGCCATGGATTCAAGCGGTCGCTAACGATGAGTGTGAAGGTGCAGCGCCATCGCCGGTCAGTTGCGCCGGCAGACGGAACTCTACTGTTTCCTGGATGCCCGGCAAGGTCGACACCTCGACCGGACCCAAGCGCCGCAGAGCGGCGATGACATCCTGAACCTGCGCTTCGGGCGCCGATGCGCCCGCAGTAACGCCGACTGTGCGGGCATCGCGTACCCAGGCCGGGTCGAGCTCGCCGCCGTCGCCGAGCAGATAACTCGGAACACCGGCTTCGACACCGATCTCGGCCAGACGGTTCGAGTTGGAACTGTTTTTCGCACCGACCACGAGGATCACGTCGACATGCCGCGCGAGATTGCGCACGGCCAACTGGCGGTTCTGGGTCGCGTAACAGATATCGTTCGTCTCGGGACCGGCAAGGTTTGAGAAACGCCTCTTGAGGGCTTCGATCGTCGCACGCGTGTCCTCGACGCTCAGGGTCGTCTGGGTCACGTAGGCAACGGGCGTGTCCGCGGTGATCGCGAGCTTCTCGACGTCGGCCGCATTTTCGACCAGAAAAACGGTTTGGGAGACCTGGCCCATCGTTCCCTCGACTTCCGCGTGCCCGGCGTGGCCGATGAGTATCAAGGTGCGCCCCTCGGCAACGAAACGTCTGGCCTGAAGATGCACTTTCGTGACGAGCGGACAGGTGGCGTCCAGAACGGGTAGTCCCCGCTTGGTGGCCTGCTCCTCGATGGCTTTCGAGACGCCGTGCGCGCTGAAGATCGTGACCGCTCCGGCCGGAATCTCGGCGATGCCCTCGACGAAACGGGCGCCCTTGTCCTCGAGCGATCGAACCACGTGGCGATTGTGGACGATCTCGTGCCGGACGTAGATGGGCGCCCCGAACTTCTCCACCGCGCGCTCGACAATCTCGATGGCACGGACCACGCCAGCGCAAAAGCCGCGCGGTTCCGCAAGAAGCACCCGCATATTCGCCTCACTGTGTCGCGTGTTCCGCATGGGTCCAGGCGCGAGCATAACCTCGGTCAGCGGGCCACGCCAACCGTGAACGAGCGGAAGACGCGTGGACGACACGCCGATCCTTGCGATTTCGCGCCAGCAGCGAGCCTCTCCACTATCATGCACGCCGTGAAGCCTACCCAGACGTGCCGTGACGGCATGGCCGATCTGCGCGGGTGGATCGCCGACGCAGCGACCGCATGCGCGCGTTTTCCGCTCGCGACGATCTCGATCGCCGCTGCCTTGACGCTGGTCGCGCTGGTCTATGTCGTCCACAATTTCGCGATCAACACCGACAGCGCCAAGCTGATCTCGTCGCGTGTTCCATGGCGCGAACGCAGCGCGATATTCGATGCGGCATTCCCGCAGCGGTCCGATCTGATTGCGATCGTTGTCGATGGTGCAACGCCCGAGATCGCCGAGCGCGCGAGCGCCTTGCTGACCGAGCAACTGGCGGCGCGCAGCGACCTGATGCATCACGTGGACCGTCCGGATGGCGGCCCGTTCTTCGAGCGCAACGGCTTGCTCTTCCTGAGCGTCGACGAGGTGTCAAAGACCACTGAGCAACTAGTGGCCGCGCAAGCAGTCATCGGCACGCTCGCGGCCGATCCCAGCGTGCGTGGCCTGATGCACACGCTGCAGCTTGCGCTCGAAGGCGTGCGGCGCGGCGAAACGACGCTCGACGCATTGCGACCCGGCTTGACGTCGCTTGCCGCCACGCTCGAGAGCGTCGAGAAAGATCGTCCGAAGCCGTTGTCGTGGCGAACGATGCTCAACGGACGCACGGCCGGGTCGACAACCGATGCACGCGAGCTTCGCCGTTTCATCCTCGTGCAGCCCGTCCTCGATTTCACTGCGCTCAAGCCCGGCGAGCGCGCCACGCGCCATATCCGCGAGGTCGCACGCGCGTCGGGACTCGACGCCAAGCACGGCGTGCGGATCCGTTTGACCGGCAACGTGCCGATGGCCGATGAGGAGTTCGGAACGCTCGAGGAACATGCCGGCCTCAATGTGTCGGTGATGTTGCTCGCGTTGCTGGCGATGCTTTGGCTCGCGGTGCGGTCGGTTCGCGCGATGGTCGCGATCGTTGCGTGCCTGATCGTCGGTCTCGCAGTGAGCGCGGCGCTGGGCCTCTGGATCTACGGCAGCTTCAACCTGATCTCGGTGGCCTTCGCAGTGCTGTTCGTAGGGCTGGGCGTGGACTTCGGCATCCAATACGCGGTTGCCTATCGAGCGACCGCACGCCTCGAAAAGGACCGCGTGATGGCGCTTCGCAGAGCGACGCTCGATGTCGGCGGATCGCTCGCGCTGGCGGCGTTCGGTATCGCGTTGGGCTTCTTCGCATTCGAGCCGACCGACTATGTCGGCGTATCGGAGCTCGGTGTCATCGCAGGCATCGGCATGTTGATCGCGTTCCTGGCGAGCGTCACGCTGCTGCCGGCGTTATTGCGACTCTTCCGCGTGAGTGGCATGCCCGCGGGCATGGGGTTCGCCGGACTCGCGCGCGTCGATCGTCAGCTCGTGTTGCGCCGCCGAGGCGTGCTGATCGGCGCGGGCATTGCGGCCGTTGCAAGCATCGCGTTGCTACCCTTCGTCCGCTTCGATTTCGATCCGCTGCATCTGCGCAGCAGCGAGACCGAAGCGGTGGCAACCCTGATGGACCTCGCTCGCAATCCACAGACGACGCCCAACACGATCGATGTGCTTGCGCCTTCGCTCGCCGCGGCGACGGCGCTCGGCGACAAACTGTCGGCCCTGACGGAGGTGTCGCAGGTGCTGACCTTGGCGAGCTTTGTGCCTCGCGATCAGGAGCCGAAGCTCGCGCTGATCGCCGATGCCGCACTGTTGCTCGAGCCGACGCTCAACCCGACGGCTGTTCAGCCGGCGCCCAGCGACGACGAAACCGCGCAGGCGATGCGCGATGCCGCGCATGCGTTGCAGCAGGCAGCAACGACCGATCCCGCAAGCCCGGCTGCCGCCGAGGCAAACCGCGTGGCAAGCGCGCTCGATCAGCTCGCTTCGCGACCTGCGCGTCGGCGCCAGGCGCTGGAGGAAGCGTTGATCCCCGGCCTGCGGACCCTGCTTGCGCAGCTACGCTCTTCGCTACAGGCCGCGCCGGTGTCGGTCGCCACGCTGCCGCCTACTCTCGTTGCCGACTGGATCGCGCGAGACGGCCGGGCGCGGATCGAGGTCTTTCCGCGCGACGCGATGGGCGGCGCGGACAGCGCACATTCAACCGGCGCGAATGCCGACGAAGCAGAAAACCTGCGGCGTTTCATTGAAGCCGTGCGCCACGTAGCCCCCGAGGCGACCGGTGCGCCCGTGTCGATACAGGAGTCGGCGCGAACCATCGTGCATGCATTCATCGAGGCGGGGGTGCTGGCGCTTCTCGCCATCACCGTGTTGCTGGTGGTGGTCCTGCGGCGCACGCGTGACGTGCTGATCACGCTGGCATCACTGCTGCTGGGTGGGCTCGTAACGCTGGCTTTCTGCGTAGTGCTGCGAATACCGCTGAACTACGAAAATATCATCGCGTTGCCGCTTCTGTTCGGCATCGGGGTCGCGTTCAACATCTATTTCGTGATCGCGTGGCGCCGCGGCGTGCGCGACCTGTTGCAGACGAGCCTCGCCCGCGCCGTGATCTTCAGCGCATTGACCACCGGCACCGCGTTCGGAAGCCTGTGGCTTTCGAGCCATCCCGGAACGGCGAGCATGGGCAAGCTGCTGGCGCTGTCGCTCGCCTGCACCTTGGCCGCCGCGTTGTTCGTGCTGCCGGCGCTGCTTGGGCCTCCGGATCGCGGCGCTTAGAATCCGCGTGATGGACAACCGCCCGATGATCGCTCCGGCCCCTGCACTGCCGCGCACCTGGGACGCCCGTCTCGCGCAACGGCTGGTGACGCCGCTCAAGGACACCTGGGTCACGCCGAATCACCTGACGACTCTCAGGCTGATGATCGGCCTCGTCGGAGCCGGATGCCTGGCGCGCGGCGGCTTTGGATGGGCGAATGCCGGTGCGTTCCTGATCGTCCTGTCGAACTTCGTCGATCACACCGACGGCGAACTGGCCCGCATCAGCGGCAAGTCGAGCTTGACCGGTCACATCTACGACCTGGCGAGCGACGCGCTGATCACCGTCCTGCTCTTCACCTGCATGGGCGCGGGCCTCGCAGATCAGGCGCGAGAGACGACCATGTCACCGACGGTGCTCGGCCTCATCGCCGGTGTCGCCGTCGCCGTGATCTTCTTCCTGCGAATGCGGATCGAATCTCTCGCAGGAAAGGCGGGAACGACGCAGTCGTCCATCGCTGGCTTCGAGACCGAAGACGTGCTGTATCTGCTCCCGCTCGTGACACTCAGCGATACCACCGCTTCCTTCCTGACTGCCGCCGCGATCGGAGCGCCACTGTTCATGCTGTGGGTGATCGTCGACTATCGGCGCGTTGTTCGGCGAGTCGTTCGACATACGCGGCCAGTGCCGGACCCCACCGAACCCAAGGCATCACGATGATTGCGCATACCGACGAAGACCTCGCGATCGCCGTCGCTGCGTCCGCGGGTCGTCTCGATCATGACCGGCTGCGCGCCGACTTCGAGCGCAAGGGCGCATTCATTTACCTGAACGAATTCCTGCCATCCGAAGTGACGTCCGAGTTGGCCACAAACGCCCGGGCGTTGCTCGCCGAAGTCAACCGCAATTACCTTCCGGGCCACAAGCAGGGCGGCAGCGTCAGTCGCCACACGATCGATCGTCTCGCGCCGGCCATCGCGCAACTCTATAGCTCCAGGGCGTTGATCGGCGCGCTCGAGCGAATCTGCGGCGATACGCTGCTCGCGTGTCCGGGCAACGATCCGCACGCATACGCGCTGTACTACTACACGCGTCCCGGGGACCACATCGGCTGGCACTTCGACACGTCGTATTACGACGGGCGCCGCTATACCTTGCTGTTCGGCGTGATCGACGAGTCATCGTGCCGGCTCGACTACGAATTGCACACGCGAGAACCGCACGTGCAGAAAGAATCCGGCTCCGTGAAGATCGCGCCAGGCGGCCTTGCGTTCTTCGACGGCGACAAGCTGCGCCATCGCATCACGCCGCTGGCTGCGAACGAATTGCGCGTTTCTCTGACTTTCGAGTACGTCACCGATCCGGGCATGCGGCCGTGGTGGCGCTTCATTTCGAACATGAAGGACGCGGTTGCATATTTCGGTTTCCGGCAGTTGATTCGCGCCCGCAAAGGCAGCGCATGAACCGCGCAGCGCTGATCCTGCTTTCGATCGGCGCAGCCCTCTTCATTGCGCTGCTGGCGTGGCAGGGTTTCGGGTCGGTTGCGGCTACGCTGATCGGCGCGGGTTGGGGGCTCGCAATCGTCGCGGCGTTTCATCTGCTGCCGCTCGCGTTCGATGCGGGCGCAATCGTCGTGCTGTTCGATCGGCGCAGTGCGCGCGTTTCGATGCGCGATGCACTGCTTGCGCGCTGGACCGGCGAATCGGTCAACAGCCTGTTGCCCGCGGGACAGATCGGCGGTCCGGTAGCGATGGCGCGCCAGCTCGCGCAGCGCGGCGCACCGATGCGCGATGCGGCGGCGGCAATCACCGTCAGCACGACGATGCAGGTGCTTGCGCAGGTCGTGTTCGCATTGTTCGGGCTCGCGCTGTTCAGTGCAAACGCGACCCACGGCGCGCTTGAGGCATTGAGCACGCCGGCGCTGATCGTGACCGCTGCTCTTTTGCTTCTCGTCGTTGCCTTTCATTGGGCCCAGCGACGCGGCTTGTTCGGCGGCATCCTGCGACTGACGTCCAAAGCATTCGGGCAGCGCGACTGGTCCGCGCTGACGACGCGTGCCGATGCCGTCGACACGGCGGTTCGCGCGCTGTATCGCAATCGCCGCCGAGTCGCCGCAACCTTTGCGCTCAGTCTCGCCGGCTGGCTGGTCGGTACCGGTGAAGTCTGGCTCGCGCTGAAGTTTCTCGGACACCCGGTCGACTGGTTCGATGCTCTGCTGCTCGAGAGCATCGGGCAGGCGATTCGCGGCGCGGCCTTCGCGATCCCCGGCGCACTCGGCGCGCAGGAAGGCGGATACCTGCTGCTTGCGCCGCTCGTCGGCCTGCCGCCGGACGCTGCGCTCGCGTTGTCGCTTGCCAAGCGGGCGCGCGAACTCGCGCTCGGCCTGCCCGGCATCGTCTATCTCTACACAATCGAGCGAAAATGGCGGCGGCGCGCGCTACCGCTGCCGGTCACCGATTGACCGACGCTACCTCCACGTGAAAGACCAATGCGAGCCATCATCCTTGCCGCGGGCCGGGGCCTGCGACTTCAGCAGCCACTCGATGAACAATTCCCCAAGTGCCTGCTGCGCTTTCACGGCACGACCTTGCTCGAGCGGCATCTGCGGATGCTCGACGCAGCGGACGTGAACGAGGTCGTACTGGCGCTCGGCTTCCAGCCAGAGAAGGTCGAAGCCGAACTGGACGGCATCGCATGTCGTGCGCAGGTCGAGATCGTGATCAATCCGCGATACGACCTCGGCAGCGTGCTCACTGTGCATACCGTCGCGGAGGCACTGACCCGCGGTGGCGATGTGCTGCTGATGGACGCGGATGTGCTCTACGACGAGCGCATCCTGCTCGCACTGTTGGCAGGTGACCACGTCGATCGTTTGCTGATCGATCGCCACTTCGAAGCGGGCGACGAACCCGTCAAGGTCTGCGTGAAGAATGGAATGACGGTCGAGTTTCGCAAGCAGGTCGCGGCGGGGCTCGCATACGACACGATCGGCGAGTCGGTCGGCCTCTTCCGCTTTCGCGAGGAGTCCGCGCGCCGCTTCGCCGAAATCGTCGCGGCGTATGCCGACGGGGGCCGGTCGCACATGCCGCACGAAGAAGCCGTGCGCGATCTGCTGCTCGAAGGCGATCATGAATTCGATATCGCCGACGTGACGGGCGCGCCGTGGATCGAAATCGACTTCCCTGATGACGTCGCCCGCGCCGAGCGCGAAGTGCTGCCGTTGATGCAGCCGCTGGGAGCGAGGCGGGAAGCAACACAGGGGCGACTCCGATGAACGCGCGCGAGCCCGCATCGTTGCCCCTCTCGCGCAGCGCGCGCCTGCGGCAGATGCTGGTTGGCGATCAACTCGAATTCCTGATGGAGGCGCATAACGGCCTGTCGGCGCGGATCGTGCGCGAAGCGGGCTTTCGCGGCATCTGGGCGTCGGGGCTGGCCATCGCGGCGCAATACGGGGTGCGCGACAACAACGAAGCAAGCTGGACGCAGGTTGTCGATACGCTCGAGTTCATGGTCGATGCGAGTGACCTGCCGATCCTGCTCGACGGCGACACCGGCTACGGCAACTTCAACAACGTGCGTCGCCTCGTGAGAAAGCTCGAGCAGCGCGGCATCGCGGGCGTCTGCATCGAGGACAAGCAGTTTCCGAAGACCAACAGCTTCATCGCCGGCGAGCGCCAGCCGCTCGCCGAGATCGACGAATTCTGCGGAAAGATCAAGGCGGCGAAGAACTCGCAGAACGACGAGTACTTCTCGATCGTCGCGCGCGTGGAAGCGCTGATCGCGGGGTGGGGCATGGACGAGGCGCTGCGCCGCGCGGAGGCCTATCGTCAAGCCGGCGCGGACGCGATCCTGATTCACAGTAAGCTGTCGCGGCCCGACGAGATCCTCGCGTTCGCGCGAGAATGGGACGGCCGCGGTCCGCTCGTGATCGTCCCGACCAAGTATTACAGCACGCCGACCGACGTGTTTCGCAAGGGTGGCATCAGCGTCGTGATCTGGGCCAATCACCTGATCCGCGCTGCGGCCGCGTCGATGCAGGCGGTTGCAAGGGAGATTCACGACGGCGAAACGGTCGTCAATATCGAGGAGCGCATCGCGCGCGTCGACGAGATATTCCGCTTGCAGGACGCCGACGAGTACGCGGTGGCCGAGCGTCTCTACCTCTCGTCGTCGCGCGCGGCGAGTGCAGCGGTGGTGCTCGCTGCCAGCCGCGGGGCGGGACTCGAAGCGGTGACGAAAGAGCGCCCCAAGGCGATGCTGCCGATCGCCGGCAAGCCATTGTTGCGGAGGCTGGTCGATGCGTTCAAGCAGCAGGGCATCAACGACATCACGGTGGTCGGCGGCTATCGCGCCGACGCGATCGATACGACCGGCGTGAAGCTGATCGTCAACCAGCGGCATCAAGTGACCGGCGAGCTGGCATCGCTCGCCTGTGCTGCCGGCGCCTTGCAGAGCGATACCGTGATCTCGTACGGCGACCTGCTGTTTCGCAGCTACATCCTGCGCGACCTGGTCGAAAGCGAAGCGGTGTTCAGCGTCGTGGTCGATTCGTCACACACGCATCCGTCGAACCAGAGCGTGCGCGACTTCGCGTATTGCTCGGCATCTGACGATCGAGACCTGTTCGGACAGAAGGTGTCGCTGCGCCATGTTTCGAGCGAGACGGTGCGAGACGGAACACCCCCGCACGGCTGCTGGATCGGGCTTCTGCACGCGCGCGGCGCCGGGATGGAACGCCTGCAGGAAACACTTGTCGCGATGCGCACGCGACCCGACTTCGATGCGCTCGATATGCCCGCATTGCTGAACGCGTTGATCGATGCGGGCGAGACCATCGAGGTCCAATACGTGCATGGTCATTGGCGCGGTGTGAACGATCTCGAGGACTTTCGCCGTGCAGGAGACTTCGCACATGCGCAGAGCCCGCTGGCGCCCGGTGATCCGGGTCACGAGGCGAAATGACGATCGATGCCGCGCAGTTCGTCGAAGCGGCCCGGGCTCGTGGCTTCGACTGGTATGCGGGCGTGCCGTGTTCGTATCTCACGCCGTTCATCAACTACGTGCTGCAGGACGCTTCGCTGCACTACATTTCTTCAGCGAACGAAGGCGATGCGGTCGCGGTGATCGCGGGGGTGACGCTCGGCGGCGGTGGCCGGCGCGGCGTTGCGATGATGCAGAACTCGGGGCTGGGCAACGCGGTGAGTCCGTTGACGTCCCTCACTTGGACGTTTCGGCTGCCGCAATTGCTGATCGTCACATGGCGGGGTCAACCCGGCGTGCCCGATGAGCCGCAGCACGCGCTGATGGGACCGATCACGCCCGCGCTACTCGACACCATGGAGATCCCGTGGGAGACCTTCCCCACCGATGCGGATGCCATCGGACCAGCTCTCGACCGTGCGGTCGAACACATGGAAGCGACCGGTCGGCCGTATGCGTTGGTCATGCAGAAAGGAAGCGTCGCGCCGTATCGGTTGAAGCAGGACGCCGCTTTCGCGTCACTATCGTCGTGCGTGGTTCGCTCTCAAGTGCGCGGCGTTGCGTCGCATGCATTGCCTAGCCGTCGCGCCGCATTGGAGCGCGTCATTGCGCATACCCCGCTCGATTCGACCGTGGTGCTGGCGTCCACAGGATTTTGCGGCCGCGAGCTCTGTGCTCTGGCCGATCGACCGAACCAGTTGTACATGGTCGGCTCGATGGGATGCGTCACCTCGCTGGCGCTGGGCCTTGCGCTGGCGCGACCCGACCTTGGCGTGGTTGCGCTTGATGGCGACGGCGCGGGCTTGATGCGCATGGGCGCGTTCGCCACACTCGGCGCCTACGGCCCGGCCAACCTGACGCATGTGTTGCTCGACAACGGCGCGCACGACTCGACCGGTGGGCAGGCGACGGTATCGGCGAATGTGTCGTTCGCTGCGATCGCCGCGGCCTGTGGTTATGCGTCGGCGATCGAAGGCGACGATGCGGAGATTCTCGACGAGCTCTTCTCGTCGCCGGTGCTCGACGGACCGCGCTTTGCGCGGCTGGCGATCCGATGCGGCACGCCGCTCGATCTGCCACGCCCCGGCCTCGCTCCGGCCGCGGTGAGGACGCGGCTGATGCAGCACGTCGGCTCGGGCCCGAAGGTTATTTGATGCTGCTCCTCAATCCCGGCCCGGTCACGTTGACGCGACGCGTTCGGCAAAGCCTTCTGCAACCCGACCTGTGCCATCGGGAAAGCGAGTTCTTCGACCTGCAGGAGGAAGCGCGCACGCGCCTGTTGCACGTCTATGGTCTCGACCCTGCCGAGTGGGTCGCCGTCCTGTTGACGGGTTCGGGCACGGCCGCAGTCGAGAGCATGATTACGTCGCTGATACCCGAACAAGGCAAGCTGCTGATCGTACAGAACGGTGTGTACGGCGAGCGGATCGCGCAGATGGCCGCGCGTTACCGCATCGCGCATGAGGTCGCCAGGCACGACTGGATGCAGGCGCCCGACGTGGCAAGGATCGTCGCGCAACTCGAGGCGGACCCCGCGTTCACTCACGTAGCAGCGATCCATCACGAGACGACGACGGGGCGCCTGAACGATCTGGGCGCACTCGACGCGGCCTGCCGCGCGCGCGGTATTCGTCTGCTGGTCGATGGCGTCAGCAGTTTCGGCGCCGAAACGATTGCCTTCGATGATGGCAGCATCGACGCGGTCGCCGCGACGGCCAATAAATGCCTGCATGGGGTGCCGGGCGCATCGTTCGTCGTGGTGCGGCGCGCGGCGCTCGCGAGCGCCGCAAGCCGCACCGTCTACCTCGACCTCGAACACCTCGCGCGCTTGCAGGACCAACGCAACACGCCGTTCACCCCGGCCGTGCACGCCTATTACGCGCTCGTCGAAGCGCTGCGCGAGTTCGAAGACGAAGGTGGGCTGTCCGCGCGATACGCGCGCTACGGGGCGCTCGCCGAGCAGGTTCGTGCGGGACTCGACTCTTGCGGGATCGGCAGCGTCTTGCCGCCAAAGGCCTCGTCGGTAGTCCTGCGTGCGTATCGATTGCCCGAAGCGCTGTCGTATGCGCAACTGCACGACGGGCTGAAGGCGTACGGTTTCGTGATCTATGCGGGGCAAGGCAACTTGTCGGCCGAGCTGTTTCGCATCTCGACGATGGGCGACGTGCATGCCGCCGACATCGAGCGTTTGTTGAAAGCGTTCAGGCAATTGTTGCGGCCATGAAAACGATTGAACTCGCAAGGCACGTCAGGACGTTCCCGCGATGGAGGGCAATGCACGCGCTGCCGAATGCGCCGTTCAGCCGGCTCGCCAGCGGCCGCTGCATCGCGCGGTGCGGCGCACTCTGTATCGCGCTGGCGCTGCACGGGTGCGCGACGGTACCTCGCGGCAGCGCCGACGACGACGCACAGAACGATCCGATCGAGCCGCTCAATCGGGGCGTGTTCGCATTCAACATGGCGCTTGACCGCGCCGCCATCAAGCCGATCGCCAAGGCGTATCGCGCAGTCCTGCCGGTCTTCGTCCGCGAGCGCGTGCGCGCGGTGATCGACAATCTGCAAGAGCCGCTGGTGTTCGCCAACGACGTGCTGCAAGGTCGAGGCGAGGCCGCGGCGATCAGCGGACGTCGCTTCCTCGTCAACACGACCGTGGGGCTGGCAGGCCTGTTCGATCGGGCGAGCGAGTTTGGCCTGGCGAAACAGTCCGGCGACTTCGGCCAGACGCTCTACGCGTGGGGCGTGGGGGACGGCCCGTATCTCGTGCTGCCTTTCTTCGGCCCGTCGAACGTCAGAGATGCAGTAGGTCTGAGCGTCGACATGGTCGCGTCCCCGGCCGGTCACGTGGGGTCGCACGAGACGCGTCGCGAAGTCGGGATTGCTGTGGGCGCCACCGACGGCATCGATCTGCGTTCGCGCAACATCGAATCGCTCGACGCCATCGAAGCGAGCTCCCTGGATTTCTATGCGTACCTGCGCAGTATCTGGCGGCAAAATCGTCTGGCGACGCTACGTGATGCACGAGCCGGCAGTCCCGAAGAAGAGCTGATCGATCCCGGGGCGACGACCCCGGGCCCCGACGCTGCAAAACCCGAGCGCTCGACGCCGCCTTCCCGATAACTTCGCCCGCGCAGTCCTGCGCCTGGCGTTGCGCCTATCCGGGTTGCAGCAACTTGTCAGCGCGTTGTCGCAGGCTGTCGATCAAGGCGCGAGGTCCTCCCGCGCGCAGCAACGCGCCGAATTCGGAGCGCCGCGTTGCCAGTTCGCTGATGGTCCCGCTCAAGTAGACGTCGATCGCTTTCCAGTCACCGCCGATGGGGTGGACCAGATAGTTGAGCGCTACCGACCCGCCCTGGGACTTCAACAACGCGCTGTGCACGATCCGGTTTTCGCCGCGCGTCTCGGTTGCCGGCTCGACCTCGAAGCGCTCCCCCGAATAGCCATCGAAGCGATTGGCATAGGTGGCGATGGTCAGGCGGGCGAACTGCTCCTGGAGCGCCTTCTGCTCGTCGCCGGGAATCGAAGTCCAGGTGGGGCCCACCGCGATTCGCGTCATCGCGGCGAGATCGAAGGTCGCACGAACGGCCGGTTCGAGCTTCTCGTAGCGCGCGCGCACCGGCGTGCGTTGAGCGGTCTTCATGGCGTCGAGAAGTACGTCGTAGAAACTGCGGATGCGAGTCGCGGCCGGATCCGCTTCAACGGCGGCCCCAGGCGTCGGGCTACACAAGATTGCCGCGGAAAGGCAGAGTGTCATCGCCAGTGCGTAGCGTCGGCCGCTCATCAAAACCATTTCACGATTCCTTGCATCGGTGTGGTGGGCGGTCGCATGAACGTGCGCGTTCGGATCACGCTCCGTGAACGCTAGTATTGGACCACGCTGCGCGGAAGCAGGTTGCGCCAGTTGAAACCCGGAACGAGCCGCAAGTCGATCAGCACCAGGAGTTGCGCCACCTCGAAGCCCGCTCGCGCGCACAAATCTCCAGACGCGCTCAGCGTGCCGCCAGTCGCAAGGACATCGTCGACCAACAGCGCGCGTCCCGTGCCGCGCTGCATCTCCAGCGTTCCGGTGCCGTATTCGAGTTGGTAAGGCAGCGCAACGACAGGCGGGGGCAGCTTGCCTTGCTTTCGCACCGGCACGAATGCCTTGCCGAATCTTTCTGCCAGCGCGGCCGCGAGTACGAAGCCGCGCGATTCGACGCCGACGACGACGTCGATCGTGGACCACTCGTCAGGATTCAGTTGCTCGCCCAATGCGGCGATGGTCGGCCCGAAGTGCTGGCGGAGCAGCGGCATGATGTCTCGAAACAAGATCCCGGGCGTGGGAAAGTCCGGGACAGCAACGATATGCGCTTCGAGGTCGATCACCGTCTAGAAATACTCGAGCCTCAGCACCATGGCAAGCCCCAGCGTGCAACTGAAGACGCCAACCAGCGCCGTCATCGATCGATGCAGGCCGGCCAGATAGCCAGCCGAGAATCTTGCTGAAATACGCAGCGGCAGCGCGATCACGATCGAAAGGATCGCCATGCCGATGATCGAGCCGACGCCGAACACCGCGACATAGACCAAGCCGAGGGATAGCGACGGCACCGACTTCAGGCTGAGCACCACCAGCGCCGCCGAACCGGCCAGCCCGTGCATGACGCCCACCGCCAGAGCGCGCAGCGGCCAGCGCTTCGCATGCGCGTGACGATGCTGCGAGCGCTCGTGAAGCCCTTCACCGCGATGGCTGTGCGCATGCACGTGCTCGACTGCCGGTCCGTGGCGGTGCACATGAAAGTGGATGCGATCACGGATCAGGCGTCGCAGCACGTCGGCGCCCAGCACGATCAGCATGATGCCCACCGCGGTTTCGAGCGCGTGTTCGAGCCGGGGAGAAATCACCTCGCCCCGCACGAACACCGCGCCCGCGAACACCATCAGCGTGAGCGTATGGCCGACGCCCCAGGCCACCCCTTGCTGCAGGGTTTGCGCGAGCGAGCCCTGGCGTGTGACCAGCGTGGCCACGGCCGCGAGATGGTCGGCCTCGGTGGCGTGCTTCATCCCCAGAAGCAGGCCGACCACGAGGATCGAGAAGAGCGTCATGAAGACGCGGTTGCGTGTGCCCGGTCAGGAGCCACGGCTTTCGTGCGATGCATCGCGGCCATGCGGGCTTGCACCCATGCGTACCACGCGCTCGTGCCCTCGCCGGTTTCGGCCGAGACCTGCAACACTTCGATATCAGGATTGGCTTGGCATGCGTAGGCGATGCAGCGCTCGACGTCGAAGCGCACATGCGGCAGCAGGTCGATCTTGTTGATGATCATCAGGCTGGCCGCGCGGAACATGTGCGGATACTTGATCGGTTTGTCCTCGCCTTCGGTTACCGAGAGGATCACCACCTTCGCGTGCTCGCCCAGATCGAACAGGGCGGGGCAGACCAGGTTGCCGACGTTCTCTATCATCACCACCGAACTCTGCGGCGGATCGAGCTGCGCCATGCCGTGCGCGAGCATGTTCGCTTCGAGGTGACAACCCGCGCCGGTGTTGATCTGGATCACGTCGCAACCGGTGGCGCGGATGCGATGCGCATCGTTGGCGGTGGCTTGGTCGCCTTCGATCACGCTGATCGAAAGTTCACCCTTGAGGTCGGTGAGCGTGCGTTCGAGCAGCGTGGTCTTGCCCGAGCCGGGCGAGCTCATCAGGTTCAGCGCGAGGATGCCGCGAGCCGCGAGCCAGCCGCGATTGCGTTCGGCCAGCAACTGGTTCTTGGCGAGAATGCCTTCCTCGAGCGTGACCTTGCGCGTCTTCGGCTGCACGGGACGATAGCGATACGCGGGGTTGTGGTCGCGCGAATGATCGTGATCGTGCGCATGTTGATGATCATGCGTATGCGGGTGGCTCGACCCGTCGCCATCATGCGCATGCGAGTGAACTGGCCCGTCGCCGTGCGAGTGCAGTCCCGTCTTCGGATCGGTGAACGTGACCTGGCTGGAATCGGAACAACCGCAAGTGGTACACATCACGCCACCTCCATTTCCTTGACGTTCAATTCTTCTCCGGCGACGAGCCGGAGATTGACGCTGCCGCACGCGCAGCGGCCAACGATCTGGGTTAGCGCTACTTCGTCGCCGCAGTCACGACAGACCGCCATCCCGGGCACCTCGATGATTTCCAGCAGCGCCCCCTCGACCGGCGTTCCTTCGGCACAGATGTCGAAGCAGAACCGCAGTGAATCGGGCAGCACGGCAGAGAGCTTTCCGACCACGAGCGTGACGCGCTTGACCTGCGCGCCCATCGCACGCTCGGCGCACATCGTGACGACGCTGCGGGAAATGCTCAGCTCATGCATGTTTGACCCCATCCCTTGCTCATGGCCTCGCCTCGCTCCGCAGTCAACACGCGTTCAGCAGATCCTCGGCAATTGCTCGCCGACCAGCATGTCGACGATGCGTTGCCCTCCGAACCCCGTGTGCAAGACGACGACCCCGCGCGGCTCCTCGGTGACTTCGCCGATGATGGCTGCGTGCTCGCCCGCCGGATGCGCGCGCATCGAGGCGAGCACGCGATCGACATCCGCGCGCGGCACCAGCGCGACCAGCTTGCCTTCGTTCGCGAGATACAAGGGATCGAGTCCGAGGATCTCGCATGCGCCTTTGACTTGTTCGCGCAGCGGCAACGCGTCTTCATAGATGCGAATCGCCACGTTCGAGCTCTGCGCGAATTCGTTGAGCACGGTCGCCACGCCGCCGCGCGTGGCATCGCGCAGGCAATGGATGTTCGGGCAGGCTTCGATCATCGCGGCAACCAGTCCGCCCAGGGGTCGGCAATCGCTTTCCACATCGGCCTCGAGCGCGAGTTGCTTGCGCGCGATCAGGATCGCGGTGCCGTGATCGCCGATCAAGCCGTTGACGATCACCGCATCGCCGGGCTGCGCGTTGGCCGCGGATATCGAGACGTGGCGCGGAATGACGCCGATGCCGGCGGTGTTGATGAAGAGCTTGTCGGCCGAGCCGCGTTCCACCACCTTGGTGTCGCCGGTCACGATGCACACGCCGGCTTCGGTCGCGATGCGCTGCATGCTGGCGGCGACGCGACGCAACGCGTCGACCGAGAATCCTTCTTCGAGCACCACGCCACATGAGAGGAATAGCGGCTTCGCGCCGCAGACCGCGAGGTCGTTGACGGTGCCGGCCACCGCCAGCGTTCCGATATCGCCGCCGGGAAAGAACAGGGGATCGACGACGTAGGTGTCGGTCGTGAACGCGAGCCGGTCGCCATGCCTGCCAAGCTCGGCGAGCGAGACCACGGCCTGGTCTTCCATTGCGGCGAGCAGAGGATTGTCGAAGGTGCCGAGGAACACGTCCTCGATCAGGTCGCGCATCGCCTTGCCGCCACTGCCGTGCGCCATGTTGATGGTCGCGTCGCGCACCTGGCCCGAGCGCCTGCGCATGCCGGACTCGATGGACAAGACCGAAGCGGTGGCTCGATCGTTCATGCGGCCGCCTTGCGCAGGTCCTGCTCGGGGCTGGCGCGTTTCAATCCGGTCGTGTCGATGCGACCGTAGTTGTAGTACGCGGCGCATGCGCCTTCGGAAGAAACCATCAGCGAGCCGAGCGGCATCTCGGGGGTGCAGGCCGTGCCGAAGACCTTGCATTGATGCGGCTTGATCACGCCTTTCAAGACTTCTCCGCACTGGCAGGACTTGGGATCGGCGATCTTGAGATTGGGCACCGGGAACCTGCGTTCGGCATCGAACTGGGCATACGCATCGCGCACGCGCACGCCCGAGTGATCGATCGATCCGAGGCCGCGCCACTCGAAGAACTCGCGCAGCTCGAACACTTCGGAAATCGCGGCGAGCGCCTGTGCGTTGCCGTTTTCGGGAACGATGCGGCCGTACTGGTTCTCGACCTCGCTGCGTCCGTCGGCGATCTGCTTCAACACCATGTACATCGAGTGCAATACGTCGAGCGGCTCGAACCCCGCGACCGTGATCGGCTTGCCGTAATGCTTGGCGATGAAGTCGTAGGGGCGTGTGCCGATCACCATGCTCACGTGCCCCGGTCCGAGAAAGCCGTCCAGATGCAGGTCGGGCGAATCGAGGATCGCCTTGATGGTCGGAATGATCGTGATGTGATTGCAGAACAGCGAGAAATTCTTCACGCCTTCGGCCTTGGCCTGCAGCACGGTCATGGCCGTGCTCGGCATGGTGGTTTCGAAGCCGAGGCCGAAGAAGATCACCTCGCGATCGGGATGCTCGTGCGCGAGCTTCAACGCGTCGAGCGGGGAATACACCATGCGCACATCGGCGCCGTCGGCCTTGGCCTTGAGCAGACTCTTCTTCGAACCCGGCACGCGCATCGCGTCGCCGAAGGTCGTGAAGATCACGTGGGGCATTTCGGCCAGCGCGACGCAGTCATCCACCCGGCCCATCGGCAGCACGCACACCGGACATCCGGGGCCGTGCACGAATTCGACCGCGTCGGGTAGCAGTTGGGCGATGCCGTAGCGGAAGATCGAGTGCGTGTGCCCGCCGCACACCTCCATGATCTGCAAGGGTCGCTGCTTCGCGCGTTCAATGCGCGCGACCACATCGCGAATTTCCTTCGCCAACGCCTGCGCCTTGATCGGATCGCGGAATTCATCGACATACTTCACGACGCGCTCCTTTCGTTCAGGCGGCCCCGATCATCGGCCAGCAGCGTGTGCGTGAGGTCCCACAGGATGTGATAGATCGCCACGTGGGTTTCCTGGATGCGATGGATGCTGTTGCTCGGTACCACCAGGCAATGATCGAGCGCCGCACTGGTCGCCATCTTGCCGCCGTCGTAACCGGACAGGCCGATCGTCACGACACCCATCTCCTTCGCCTTGCGAAATGCGGCCAGCAGGTTCTCGGAATTGCCGCTGGTGGACACGCCGATCAGACCGTCGCCGGCACGTGCCTGCGCAATCAGTTGCCGCACGAAGACATGATCGAAGCCGACGTCGTTGCCCACCGCCGTCATCATCGCTGCATCGGTCACCAGATTGACTGCGGGCAATGCGGGCCTGCCAGCCGTGACCGGGTGCAGGAATTCGACGGCGATATGCGCGGCATCGCAGCTCGAGCCGCCATTGCCCATGCAATACAGCCGGCCGTCGCGTCGATAGATGTCGGCGATCGCCTCTGCGACGGCAACCACCGCCGCGGCGTTCTCCTCGAAGAACCTGCGCTTGGTATCGACGCTGTCCTCGGCCTTCTGCCGCACCGACTCGAGCAGCGCGAGATGCAGCTTGTCCGCGTCCTGCCTGTCTCCGTGCAGGAAGGGGTAGAGCGATTGCAGAACTTCGGAATTGGTCACGACGCCGGCCTGGTCGGATGAAAATGTCGACAGCGAATCATTGGACGGTCTGGCACGCGTAACGTCAAGCGCGCGCCGACGCATGCATCGCGTCGAGTTCAGCCTGGACTTCTCCGATCTGCGTCAGCAGCTCGAGCGTTCGCGCGGCCTCGTCTTCGTCGATGCGACTCATCGCGAAGCCGACGTGGACCAGCACCCAGTCGCCCAGGCAGGATTGCGCAGAACGGTCGTCGCTGACGATGCAGCCGATGTTGATGGTTCTCCTGACGCCGGCCACGTTCACGATCGCAAGTTTCTTGACGGGATCGGTGACTTCGACGATCTGCCCCGGGATGCCCAAGCACATGACGTTCTCCAATTGAGCGGCTTACTTGCTGATGGATCTCGCGATCGTTCTCGCTGCGGAAACCACCGCCTGCCCGAGCGACAGGCCGCCGTCATTGGCCGGCACCTGGCGATGGGTGATGACGCGAAATCCTCGAGCCTCGAGTCTTGCTACGACCTGTTCGAACAGCACTCGGTTCTGGAATACGCCGCCGGACAAGGCCACGGTCTTGATCTCTTCGTCGCTTTGATGGCGAAAGAGCCTTTCGGCCATGCGCGCAATCACGATCGCCAAGCCCTTGTGAAAGCGCGCGGCGATCACCGGCAGCGCGGTGCCGAGCATCAGATCGTCAAGCAATGCTTGCCACATGGCGAGCGGTTCCACATAGGGCATGCCGCTGCCTTGGAGTTGCGAAATGGCGAAGGGATACGCGAGCGACTCGTTTTCGCCTTCCAGCGTTCGGGGATCCACCAGCGCCTCGAACTCGATCGCCGCCTGACCTTCGTACAGAACACGTTCGCGGCAAACGCCGGCGGCGGCCGCGGCCGCGTCGAACAGCCGCCCGCATGAACTCGCGAGCGGGCTGTTGACGCCACGCGCGATCATTTCATCGATCAACTTGCGTGGCTTCGCGTCGAGAAAGCGATGGAGATCGAGATCGGCGTAATTCACGGAGAAGCGCGACCATCCTATTGCGGCCATCAGGTGCGCGTAGGTATTGCGCCAGGGTTCGCGGATGGCTTGTTCGCCGCCGGGCATGGCAACCGGCTTGAAGGTCGCGAGCCGTTTGCAGGTGCGGTAGTCGGCGAGCAGAAACTCGCCGCCCCACAGCGCGCCGTCGTCGCCCATGCCCAAGCCATCGAGCGCAATGCCGACGACTGGCCGCGTATCGATCGCCACCGCGTTCTCTGCCATGCAGGCGGCGATGTGCGCGTGATGATGCTGCACCTCTGCGAGCGCGATCGACCTCGACTTCGCGCATGTGCGCCCGTGCTTGGTGGACAGGTATTCAGGATGCAGGTCCACGGCCACGAGTTGCGGCTCGTGCTCGAACAATTTCAGGTATTGCTCGATGGTCCTGCGGTAGTCGTCATGCGTGCGCGCCTCTTCGAGATCGCCAATGTGGTGGGAGACGATGGCAGTGCCGTCGCGCACCAGGCAGAACGTGTTCTTGAGTTCCGCGCCCATCGCAAGCACGCGAGGCGCCTGGTCGAATCCATCGGGCAACTGCATGGCCACCGGCGCATAGCCGCGCGAGCGCCGCAGGATTCTCGATGCGTCGTTGACGACCCTCGTCACGGAATCATCGACGCGCCGCGCGATGTCGCGATCGTGCAGGAGGAAATAATCGGCGATGCCGCCGAGCCGCTCGCGCACATCCGTATTGGCGATGCATTGCGGCTCGTCGGAGAGATTGCCGCTCGTCAGCACGATCGCCCGATCCATGCGGCGCAACACCAGATGGTGCAGCGGCGTGCTGGCGAGCATGAAGCCCAGCGTCGCGATGCCGGGCGCCACAGCAGGCGCTACCTCCGCTGCAATGCCGGTATCGGTGCGCTTGCGGGTGTCCATGATCACGATCGGCGCTGCCGGACTTCGCAGAAGCGCCTCGTCGGCTCCGGTCACGATGCAATAGCGGCGAATGACGTCCAGGTCGCGCGCCATCAACGCGAAGGGCTTGCCGTCACGGTGCTTCTTTTCGCGCAGCTTCGCGACGGCTGCCTGATCGCTCGCATCGCAGGCCAGCTGAAAACCACCGAGCCCCTTGATGGCGACGATCCGCCCGCGCTGGAGCAATGTGCAAACGGCGTCCGCAGCGTCGAAGGTCGTGAGCGCGTCGAGCGCGATAGCCGCCCCGTCCGCGCTTTCCAGCCAGGCACGTGGGCCGCACTTGGGGCAGGCGATCGGCTGCGCGTGAAAGCGCCGGTCGTCGGGATCGTCGTATTCGGCGCGGCACGCCGGGCACATCGTGAACGCGCGCATGGTGGTCGCGCCGCGGTCGTAGGGGATGGCATCGACGATCGAAAGGCGCGGTCCGCAATGCGTGCAGTTGGTGAACGGATAGCGATAGCGTCTGGCGCTGGGATCGAAGACTTCGCGCACGCACTCCGCACACGACGCCGCATCGGGCACGACGTTGGTGCGAATGCAGCCGTAGCTGCCGCCCTCGCGGCTCGCGACGATTCGAAAATCGGTGTCGTCCTGCAAGACCTCGACCGCTGCGCGTTCGATCGCGTCGACGCGTGCAAGCGGTGGTGCTTCGAGCGACAGGGCGCGCACGAAATCATCGACTGCGGCGCCCGCGCCGCTGGCGCGAATGCTGACGCCCTCGGCGTCGTTGGCCACCCATCCGCGCAGGCCGTAGCGACGCGCGAGTCGCCAGACGTTGGGACGAAAGCCCACGCCCTGTACCAACCCGCGCACGCGGATCAGTTCGGCCCGGTCTTGCGTCGCCCGCACTTCGCTGAAGTCGCTCATGGCTCGATGCCCGCCGCCACGCACGAGAACGCGTGCGCTATCGGACGGGCAGTCCATAGCCGCCGCTACATGCTGCGCAATTCGATATAGCGCTTGATATCTTTGGCGTTGGCGAGTAGCGCCACCAGCGCAACCGGAAACACGACATAGCGGAATACATTTCGCATGCAGTTCATGGCCATCTCCTCTTTGAACAGACGATGATCGGGCGACGACGAGTGGATCGCTATCAGGACGTGACCGCGACTTGCGACGCTTGCCGCGATTGCGAGGCATGGGGCGCCGTTCGATCGAGCAATGCGTCGATCAATTCAAGAGCCTGACCGACCGCCGCTGCGACAGGCTCGCTCAGGCCCATCCTTCCTTCGCCGTCGGACTCGGTGCCAAAACTCTCCGGCTCACATCCCACCAACAGGATTCGTTGACCCGGCGCACGCGACATGAACGCGAACCGCAACACACTGTCGGGATTCATGTCGTGGGGTGAAAGCTGTCGCATCGCTTCGTCGACTCCTGCTTCGCTCGCCGCGTCTTCCGATCGTCCCGTCTCGGGCTCGATCACGTACAAGGTGCCGGGCGCGCCACCGCGCTGGACGGTATCGACGAGGATCACGACGGAGTAATCGTCCTGCAGTGCATAGCCAAGGTCGAGGGCGCGAATGCCGAAATCGGCCACCTGCACATCCTGCGGCAACGAGCGCCGTAACAGGCGCTGCGCGACTTCAACCCCGAAGCCGTCGTCGCCGAGGAAGACATTGCCGACACCGGCAATCAATGTGCGGTTCATCGCACGCTCGCTTTTTCGAAGATCGGTTCGACCTCTTCGGGCGCAAAGAAGAAGCGATGGCCGGGCATGCGCTCCAACCCGAATTCCCTGCCGGGATCGTCATCGACCGTGACGGCTACATGCACGCGGTCTTCGAAATCGCGCTCGATCGACTCGATGGTTGCGAGCTTGCCGGCGAGTGCGAGGTCCATGATGTCGGCCTGCGCGCGCGGACGCAATCGCACGTGATCGCCGATCTGCAACTCGACGTTGCCGACCTTGATGAAGGCGAGTCGCGGCAGTTGGTCGAATGCCTCCCACGGCGCCTGCATTTCGCTGGTCTCAGGCTCGACCAGCCGCGGGTTTCGCAAGGTCCCGTGGAGTTTCTGCAATTGCTCGGGCGCAAGTTTCTCGGTGCGTTCGAGCAGCGCGCGCGAGCGCTCGTCGACGGCGGCCATCTCGCGTTTCTCCTCGTCGGTCATCGAGAGGATGCGCAAGGTCAGGATTTCGTCGATCTCGGTCGCATCGAACAAGTCGCCGGGGCTTTCGGGCGCGATCTGGGGATAGTCGTAGAGGATGATCGGCGATGACAGCATGGCGTCGCGGGCACCTTCCTCGCCCACCAGGATGGGCCAGGTTCCGATGTTCTGGCACGACGCGACCGCGTCTTTCAGAACCTCCTGCGGATCGACCATCGACGCGAACGCGCCGTCGTGTGCCATCAATATCGTGTGGCATGACACCAGCGCCTTGAGCGACGCGACGTCGCGGCTGGTGTCCGACGGACCTGCCATCGGCGTGACGTTCATGATCTTCGCTTCGACGAGGAAGGCGTCGATGCCGACGACCTCGGCGCGAATCACGATCCTGCCTTCGATGGCTTCCTGCGTGCGCTCCAATACACCCACGACGAATCCGTTTGCATCGCGAACCGGCTCCAGATCGTTGCGCGCCGGAAAGCCGAACGTAACCACGCGAGGCTTGGCGGCGAGTTCGCGCAGGTCCAGTGCATCGGCCGCTACTGTTCTCTCGGTTGCTTCCTGCCAGGTGTAGTGGCGCTGCTCGCCGGCCTCGAGTACCTCGACCCGTCGAAAATCGGGCGCGACCGGAAGAGGCCATCGATACGATGGCTCGAGCAACTTGCCGGCTTGTCGCTGCAGCAGATGCAGGAAACCGATCCTGATGTCGAGCGTCGCATTCGCGGCTGCGGACATCACGCATTGCGTTTGCATCACCCACGGGTCGGCCCCGTTTTGCGCATTGCTCCATGCCTGCGGATAGACGCCGCCGAACGTCCAGCGGTGGCGATTCTTCACCGACGACGGGCGATAGGGGTACAGCATGTATCCCTCGTAGAGAACGGCATTGACGACCGCATCGACCGGTGATGTCATGGCTCGATCTCCTCGAGTGCCTGAGTCGAAGGCAGCGTCGTGTTCGGAGTCGAGTACGGATTCGTGCGCGGCATCGAGTGATCCAGCGCGTGTTCCATCGCCGCCTCCCAACTCGGCAATCCATGCCGAATCTTGTACTCGTAGAGCCGATCGAATACATCGCGGTTCAAGCACAGCCACGCGCCATTCGGGTAGTAGTGCTCGATCATCTCCCGCCACAGCGCCACCGGAAGCTTGAATCGAATATCCCGGTCCCAGGGAATTTGTCCGACCTGCAATCCGCCGTCCTTGCCGCGATAGAAAATGCTGCCGCTGAACTGGAATGAAAGTGGAATATCGCCTTCTTCGAGGGCATGAAAGTATTTCGTCGTCACGACATTGAAATCGAACGTGCAGGCAACCGGAAGATCGAGCAGGCATTCATTTTCGAAAGAGGGAATCAGGATGCTGGTGCGCGTCCAAAGCATCGTGCGTAATGTCTGGTCCCATCGCTGCGACTCACCGAACAGATCCTGCAACTTGAATTGCTCGTCCGGTCGATAGGGCCGACGTACCGCCTCGATCTGGATCTGGCATTGCAGATTGACGTTGGCAATTTCAGCCGCATTGCCATTGGTGACGCGCAGCTTGAAATTGAGCAACGGCGTCGCGGCGTAACGCGCGACTTCCGCGCCTTCGATCCGGAATTGGAGATCAGGCATGAAAGTGTCCCTCGCGTGATCGGCCCGACTTGAGCGCGTCGAAGAATTGGCGGATCGCTTCCCACACTTGGGCGCCGCCCGAGATACCGCGCCATCCCGCGCGGATCAGTCCCACCAATTGATAGCAGTGATCGATGGATACGCGGTAGTACTCGCGCGCGTTCTCTACGCGGTTGACCAGCAGCGCCTCGGTATCGGGCTCCATCTGCCCGAGGACAGGGTTAACGGTTTCGAGTTCTTTCCACGCCTCCAGATCGAGTTGCGATTCGGTTGCGCCAGCCGGACTGGGATACAGCGCAACCACACCGGACCGAGCGCTGCTCTTGACGAAGAAGGCGACGTTGATCGGGATCGCCAGAGCATCCCACTGCGCGTCGCTGATTGTGAAATCGGAGAGGTGCTCGCGTCGCTGTGGAATGGTGCGGTATTTCGCCGCGTCGTTATGCCCGAACAAGAGAGCGCATGCCTGACAACAACAGACCAGGCGCCGCTCACGCACCTCGATCAGATGCTGATGCGAATCGGCGATCTGCGCGCTGCACAACTCGCAATGCTGTAACGGATCGTCCTCGCGAACGAAGCGACGGACTTCTGCAACCCAGCCGGCAACGCGGCTTTCGGTTCGTGATGGGATGGCGCTCAAGCTTTTTCACCGTGATCGGATCAGGCGGTTTGGCTTGCACTCGGCCGCGCATCCCGACGGGCCGATGCAGGCATGAACTTGATCGGATGCACGTTGATCTCTTCCATTCCGTCGATCTCGATCGCAGCGACATCGGGCGCGAATTCGAAAATCGCCTGCTCGATTTCCAGCGTCAGCGCCGCAGACGAAAAGCTCTTGCCCTGCCAGCGGCCGGTCAGTTTCACGCGCACCGAAGCCTCGCTCGCGCGCAGCAACTCGATGCGGATTCCCTGAGCGGCCAGCTCCACATGCAATTTATTGACTGCCTGCAGAACACGCGCGGCCAGATCGTGCGGATGGACCCCGTGCAACAGCAGCAAGGCGCTGACCGTCCGGTCGCGCGCCATGGCCTCGAGCACAGGCCGGCCCGACTCGCCGCTGTCGGCCAGAATCGCCAGCATCCGGTCGATGCCGGCCGCGTGCAATTCCAAGATGCCCTGCACCAGTTCCTTTGCACAGTCCCGCGCTTCGAGATCCGGCAAGGCTTCCAACGTCGCGATCAATTCGCCGATGCGGCGCTGGTCTTGGGGGGCCGGCTCGCTCATCGCTCGTTCCCGTGCGCGACTCCGAAGGTGGGCGAATGGATGGTCTCGAGCGTCTTGCCGTTGCCCAGGTACATATGCACGCCGCACGGCAGGCACGGATCGAAGCTGCGCACTGCACGCATGATGTCGATGCCCTTGAATTTGTCGGGCCCGTTCTCCTCGAAGATCGGCGTGTTCTGCACTGCGTCTTCATACGGTCCGGGCGTGCCGTAGATGTCGCGCGGCGTCGCGTTCCAGGGTGTTGGCGGGTAGGGGTGGTAGTTGGCGATCTTGCCGTTCCTGATCACCATGTGGTGCGACAACACGCCGCGCACCGCCTCGTGGAAACCGCAGCCGATCGCTTCGTCGGGCACCTTGAAATCGGTGAAGGTGCGGGTGCGTCCGGCGTTGAGTTCCGCAAGCGCCTTCTCGGCGAAATGCAGCGCCGCAGCGGCCGCGTATGCCTGGAAGTAAGTGCGCGCGCGATCGCGCTCGATCGCGTTGCTCCACTTCGGAATCTTCCACTCGAATTCGACCTCGGGCTTGAGCGCGGTCTTCGGCAGATACATCTTGACGCTATGGCCGGTCGCCTTGACATAGCCGATGTCCACCAGCCCCGCGAGCGCGGTTGACCAGAGACGGGCGAGGGGGCCGCCGCCGGTGTCGAGCGGCAGATACTTCTTGTCGCCCGGCTCGCCCGCGTGATACCACCGCGGGCACATCACCCACGAATACTTGCCGTCGAAGTTGCGCTTTTGCGGGCGCGGGATGGTGGTCTGATTCCACGGGTGCTTCCGATCGACCGGATTGCCGAGTGGATCGTTCTTCACGAACATCTCGGAGTCGTCCCAGTCGTCGTAAAAGGAGTGACCGAGCAGGATGCGGATGCCGAGGTTGATATCGACCAGGTTGTGCGTGACCGCTTTGCCGTCCACCACCACGCCCGGCGTGACGTACATCGCTTTCCCCCACTCGTTCATGTGCCGGTACTCGTAGTCGCATACCGCGGGGTCGTTCCACGAACCCCAGCACCCGAGCAGGATGCGGCGCTGCCCCACCTTTTCGTAGCCCGGCAAGGCTTCGTAGAAGAAATCGAACAGGTCGTCATGAAGAGGAACGACCTTCTTCATGAACTCGATGTAGCGCATCAAGCGCACCATGTAGTCGGAGAACAGTTGCACGGTGGGCACGGTGCCCACGCCGCCCGGATAGAGCGTCGATGGATGGACGTGGCGCCCTTCCATCAGGCAGAACATCTCGCGCGTGTAGCGGCTGACGTGCAGCGTCTCGCGATAGAACTCGCCGGTGAAGGGATTCAACGAGGTCATGATGTCCGCGATCGTCTTGTAGCCATGATCCTTCGCGTGTGGCGCCTCTGTGGTCTTAGCCTTTTCCCATACGCCGGGATTGGTCTCGCGAACCATCTGCTCGCAGAAGTCCACGCCCACCAGGTTGTCCTGGAAGATGTTGTGGTCGAACATGTACTCGGCCGCTTCGCCGAGGTTGATGATCCATTCGGCAATCGCCGGCGGCCGGATGCCATAGGCCATGTTCTGCGCGTACACCGAGCAGGTCGCGTGGTTGTCGCCGCAGATGCCGCAGATGCGACTGGTGATGAAGTGGGCGTCGCGCGGGTCCTTGCCCTTCATGAACACGCTATAGCCGCGAAAGATCGACGAGGTGCTGTGACACTCGGCGACCGTGCGATTGGCGAAATCGATCTTGGTATAGATGCCGAGACTGCCGACGATGCGCGTGATCGGATCCCAATTCATCTCGATCAACTTGCCGGGCGCTGTCTTGGTCGTGGTTTGAGGCCGGGTCTCGGTGATCATGGCCATGCTGAAACTCCTCGAAGCGAATGACGCGTATGGGGGTCGTAAGCGTTTGGATGCCAGTCGGTAAGGCCGCTATCGAGGAGGTCGATATCCGGTCGTCAGTCGCGAGCGGTTATGCCGCCACTTGGGCTCATCGTTCAGCGTATCGAGCATCAGTTTGCGCAGCGGCAATATCCACGTGCTGTAGCCCTTGATGCTGTTGGTCGCGAGCCGGCTGCCGGGCGGCTCGTCCATGAAGGGCATGAACTTGTCGGGGAAGCCCGGCATCGTGCAGCCGATGCAGATGCCGCCCACGTTCGGGCACCCGCCGATGCCCGCCATCCAGCCGCGCTTGGGCACGTTGCACTGGACTACGGGCCCGTGGCAGCCGATCTTCACGATGCAGTTCGAGCTGCTGTAGTCCTCGGCGAAAATGCCCTGCTCGAACGATCCGGCGCGATCGCAGCCGTCGTGCACGGTGGCCGTGAACAGCCACTTGGGCCGACCAAGGTCGTCCAGCGGAATCATCGGCGACAGGCCGGCGAGCTGGTACAGCAGATAGAGCACCGTTTCCATGAAATTGTCCGGCTGTACCGGACATCCGGGCACGTTGACGATCGGCAGGCCCGCCTTGGATTTCCAACCCCAACCGAGGTAGTCGGCGAGGCCCATGCATCCGGTCGGGTTGCCCTCCATTGCGTGGATGCCGCCGTAAGTAGCGCACGTGCCCGCGCCGATCACCGCGAGCGCCCTGGGCGCGAGCCGGTCGATCCATTCGGTGGTCTTGATGGGCTGCTTGGTCACCGGGTCTTCGCCCTGTGCAGCCCAGTAGCCTTCGCCGCTGAGGTTCTCGTTGGGGATCGAGCCTTCGACCACCAGCACGAAATTGTCGAGTTCGCCCTTGGCCGCCTGATGGAACGGGATCAGGAACTCGGCGCCGTTCTCGTACGCGAGCACCGGGTTGTGAAGGTGCACCTTGGGAAGCCCCGGGATGGCTCCGAGCACGACGTCTTCGATGCTGGGCTGCATGGCCGCGGTGATCGACACTGAGTCGCCATCGCAGCCCAGACCCGCCGTGATCCAGAGGATGTGGACTTCCTTGACCGCCGGTGCGTGTTGCGTCGATCGGCCGTACGGTACCGAGGATGAATCGGGCATGAGATTGCTCCTCTTCCTGAAAACTCGACCTCGACCAGGCGATCGTCGGGTAGACAATCGGCGTCGTGGTCAAGCGTGGGAAAAATGGTCCGGGTTAACTCATTAAGAATAGCTAATGGATTGCCATTTTCAATCTCACTTTCACCTACGCGAGAAAGAGCCTCGGGCGCCCCGCTTATGAGGAGCCGGCCTCTTGCGAGGAAGCCGGAAACGTGATTAGAGTTTCAGGGCTTGAGCACGGCACGTCCGCGCACGCGACCTTCTCTCAACGCGTTCAGCGTGTCGCTCGCCGCACCGAGCGGAAAATTCGCAAGCGGCAGAGGCGGCAATGCGTGTTCACGCGCGAGGGCCATCAACTCGTGCATCTCCGCCGGCGAACCGACATACGACCCGACGACGCGGACGGCCTTCATCGCGACCAGCGCCGGCGACACCGACGTCGCGCCGCCGAAGAGGCCGACCGATACCAGCGTGCCGCCTTTCTTCAGCACGTTGAAGCCGAACGCAAACGTCTCACCGGCGCCGACGAAGTCGATCGCCGCTGCAACACCGCCGCCCGTAGTCTTCATCAGCCGCGGCCCGCGCCGTCGGCATTCGGATCGATCAGCTCGCCTGCGCCGGCTTCGTGCGCGATGTCCCATTTGCCGCGATCGACCTCGGCGACGATAGGCGGCGCGAAGCCGAGCGCTTTCGCCATGCGTATGCCCGAGAGCCCGACACCGCCTGCGCCGATGATGAGCAGCGGTTCGTTTGCGCCGATGGCTGAGACTTTCTTCAACGCGCCGAATGCCGTGAGGCCCGAACACGCAAAGGTGCACGCCTGCTCTTCGGACAGCGGTGCGTACTCGAACAAGTACCTCGCATCGGGGACCAGAACGTGATCCGCGAAGCCGCCGTCCCGCGTGACGCCCAAGGCTCGCGGCGCATTGCAGAGTTGCTCATCGCCTGCGAGACACAGAGCGCACTGGCCGCAACCGATCCACGGATACACCACTCGTGCATCGCCGAACGCCACGCCATCGGCTTCTGGTCCGAGCGCGACCACCGCGCCCGCGATTTCGTGACCCAGGGTGCGTGGCGGCGCGACGCTGCGTGTCAGGTCGATCCGGTTGCCGCCGCCAAGATCGAAGTAGCCGTCGGCCAGGTGCACGTCACTGTGACAGACGCCGCAACTGCCGATCCGCAAGACGACTTCACGGCCCTGTGGGACGGGCGTCTCGGCTTGCTGCTCGACGAGCGGCGAACCGAATTGTTCGAGCCGAAAACTTCGCATCGGATTCCCCTTTCGGATCGTGGCGTTGCGCAACCGCTGGTTGCACGCAGTTCGACCGAGCGTTACACGCCCAGATATCCGGCCAGGGTGTCGCTGTCTTGAAGACTCTGTGTCGACCCCTCGAGCGCAACGCGGCCTTTCTGCAGGACCACGCAACGATCGGTGTGCGCGAGCACGGCGCGATAGTTGCGATCGACGATCAGCGACGCGATGCCGCTCGCGCGGATCACGCGGATGATGCGCCAGATCTCGGCGACTACCAGCGGCGCGAGCCCTTCGGTGGCTTCGTCGAGCACGATCAACTCGGGATTGAGCATCAGCGCGCGACCGACCGCGAGCATCTGCTGCTCGCCGCCCGACAGCGCATGACCCCCGTAGCCGATGCGCTCGGTAAGGCGCGGAAAGATTTGGAGCACGCGGTCCAGCGTCCAATCGTTGCGGCCATCCGGTCCCTTGCGCGACGCCATCACGAGGTTCTCGCGCACCGAAAGATTCGGAAAGATGCCGCGACCTTCGGGGACGTAGCCGATGCCCATGCGCGCGATGCGATCCGCAGACGTGCGCGTGACATCGCGGTCTTTTATACGGATCGTGCCGCCGCTGGCGCGATGCAGGCCCAGCAGCGTGCGGATCAGCGTGGTCTTGCCCATGCCGTTGCGCCCGAGCAGCCCGACCGCTTCGCCGCGGCCGATCGCGATCGAGACGCCGTGCAGGATGTGGCTTTGTCCGTAATGCGCGTGCACATCGTCGGCAACGATGAAAGCGGCGCGCATCGCATCACCCGATGCGTCGCTCGATGCGCTGTCCGAAACGCTGCGCTCCCGGAGGATCGCGCTCATGCCGCCCACTCTTCGCCCAGATAGGCGACTTGGACATCGGCATTGGCGCGCACGGCCGCGGGTGTATCGGTCGCGATCACGCGACCGTTGACCATCACCGTGATGCGATCGGCAACACGGAACACCGCGTCCATGTCGTGCTCGACCAGCAGCACCGCGTGACCGCTCTTCAATTCGGCGAGCAACGCGAGCATGCGCTCGGTCTCTTCGGCGCCCATGCCGGCGAGAGGCTCGTCGAGCAGCAGGATCTGCGGATCGGTGGCGAGGCACATCGCGATCTCGAGTTGGCGCTTCTGTCCGTGCGAGAGGGTGCCCGCAACGCGATCGGCGACCGAAGACAGCCCCGCGCTCGCGATCGACCGCGACGCAGCCTCGTTGCTGTCGGCGCATCGCGAGGTCGGCGTCCACCAATCCCAGACGAGCGGCCAGCGCGACTGGGCGGTGAGCCGGCAATTCTCGAAGACGGTGAACTGCGCAAAGACGGTATTGCGTTGGTAGCTGCGACCGAGCCCCGCGCGTGCGCGGCGCGGCTGAGTCCAGCGCGTCGCGTCCTGCCCGAGCAATTCCACGGTACCCGACGACACCGGGATCTCGCCCGAGAGCACGTTGACCAGCGTGGACTTGCCCGCGCCGTTGGTGCCGATCACCGCATGCAGCTGCCCGCGCTCGAGCGCGATCGACACCGCATCGACGGCTTTCAGTCCACCGAAGTGTCGCGATACGTCGCGCGCGACGAGCAGCACTTCGTTCGTCATGGCGTCCTCGCGTTCGCAGCGTCGGGCTTCTTGTCGGGCATTGATTCGGGCGTTGATTCGGGCTCGATCCTGCGCTTCTCCGGTCGCGCGAACAGGCCGATCAAGCCACGCGGCAACGTGGCCACGAACACGATGATCGTCAGGCCGAGCATCAACTGCCAGTGCTTGGAGAAGCTGCCGAACAGCGCTTCGGACTGGAAGACTTCCTGCAGCATCACGAACACCAGCGCGCCCAGCATCGCGCCGCGCAAGTGCCCGAGGCCGCCCAGGATGATCATCAACAGCACGATGCCGCTCTGGTTCCACACCAGCAGTTCGGGATTGACGACGCCGTCCTTCAGCGCGAACAGCACGCCCGCGAGTCCCGCGAACATCGCCCCCAGCACGAACGCGCCCAGCTTGTACGGATAGGTCGCAAAGCCGGCGGCGCGCATCCGCTGCTCGTTGGCCTTGATGCCCGCGAGCGCGCGCCCGTAGCGGCTCTTCAGCATGATCGCGAGAAACGCGAAGGTCCCGATCAGGCATCCGAGCGTCGTGTAGTAGATGACATGGGGACGATCGAAATCGAGCAGCGACATCCCGCCGATCGTAAGCGCGGGCTTGTACAGCAGATAGGTGCCGTCGCTGCCGCCGCCGAAAGGCGTGTCGTGAAACACGAAGTACGCCATCTGCGCGAACGCAAGCGTGATCATGATGAAATAGATGCCCTTGGTGCGTAGCGAGAGCGCGCCGACCACCAATGCGTAGAGGCCGGCAGCGATCACTGCCGCGGGCAGCACCAGCCACAGGCTCGAAGCCTCGGTCCTGATCGTGAAGATCGCGACCGTGTATGCCGCGATGCCGAAGAAGGCCGCATGACCGAAGGAGATCAGCCCGGTCTGGCCGACCAGCAATTCGAGGCTCATCGCGAAGATCGCGAAGATCATGATCTTCGCGGCGAGCCCGACATAGAACGCCTGTCCGAATGCGGGAAAGAGCGCGAGGAAGGTGAACGCAACCAGCACCGGCACGAGCTTGCGGATGATATCGGAACGCTCGTCGGCGCCCCTCTTAGCGACCTCGATGTTTTCATCCACGCCCTTGCGGGGCGCAGCCGATGCGGTCGTCATCTCATCCGGCCTTGAAGAGCCCTTCGGGCTTCCACAACAGCATTACGGCCATCAGCAGATAGACCAGCATGCCGGCCAGCGACGGGAAGAGCACCTTGCCGAAGGTATCGACGACGCCGACCAAAAGCGCCGCAATGAACGCGCCGCGTATCGATCCGATCCCGCCGATCACCACCACCACGAAGCAGATGATCAGCACCTGGTTGCCCATGCCCGGATAGACCGACGACACCGGTGCGGCGACCAGTCCCGCGAGCGCCGCGAGGCCGACGCCGATCGCGAACACGAGGCGATACAGGAAGCGGATCGGGATGCCGAGCGCCTGCACCATTTCGCGATTGGTCGCACCCGCGCGGATGCGCATGCCCAGGCGCGTCTTCGTCATCACCAGCCACATCGCGATCGCGACGATCGCGCAGACCAGCGAGATGAACAGGCGATAGACCGGATAGGTCATCACGTCCGACAGCGGCACGCTGCCAGAGAGCCATGCAGGTGTCGCCACGCCATGCACGTCGTCGCCCACCAGGATGCTGCGCATCTCCTCGAAGACGAGGATGAGCCCGTAGGTCATCAGCACCTGCTGCAGATGCTCGCGCGTGTACAGATAGCTGAAGAAGACCCACTCGAGCAGGTAGCCGAACGCCACCGCGAGCGCCACGCCGATCGCGAGCATCACGAAGAAACCGCCGCCCGCGCCGGGACCCAGCGCGCGTTCGACCAGCGGCGCGAGTACGAAGGCGAGATAAGCGCCCAGCATGTAGAAGCTGCCGTGCGCGAGGTTGATCACGCCCATGATGCCGAAGATGAGCGTGAGACCCGATGCGACGAGGAACAGCAGCAGTCCGTACTGGACCGCGTTCAAACACTGGATGAGAAAGGTCGCGAAATCCATCAGGCGCGACCGGTCTCATCCGCCAAGCGACGTTACGTCGCTGCGATCACAAACGACAGCCGCGCGCCGGATCGACGAGCGACTTGATCGCCACGCCTTCGGCCTTGTTTTCCTTGCCCACCACCTTGCGCAGATAGATGTCCTGCACCGGGTTGTGCGCCTTGCTGATCGTGAACGGGCCGCGCGGGCTGTC
>JBBSGB010000008.1:0-116621 GCA_038254545.1 Burkholderiales bacterium
CTGCGCGGCCCATCGTTTCGCATGTCGTCGTTTGAATTGCGCCGCTCAGCCCGCCATCGCCTCCCCGAATCGAACGGCACCTCCCGGCTGCCACGCCGGGTTGAACGCCAGCGGCGCCTGAGGAAACAACAGCACGACGGTCGAGCCGAGCATGAAGCGGCCCATCTCTTCGCCTTTCTTCAGCACGACCGCTTCGCCGTCGTAGGTCCATTCGCGCACGCGCCTGACGCGCGGCGCGTTGATCACGCCGTGCCACACGGTGGCCATGCTGCCGACGATGGTTGCGCCCACCAGGATCAGCGCGAAGATTTCCGGTGCCGGGCTTTCCGCGACGACGCGTTCGAACACGCACACCACGCGTTCGTTGCGCGCGAATAGGCCGGGCACGCCGCGCGCGGTGGTGGGATTGACCGAGAACAGATCGCCCGGCACATGGATCATGCGCACGAGGCGCCCATCGCACGGCATGTGGATGCGGTGGTAGTCGCGCGGGCTCAGGTACAGGGTCGCGAAACTTCCGTCATGAAAGCGCCGCGCGAGCGATGCATCGCCGCCGACCAGCGCGGTCGTGGAATAGCGATGACCCTTCGCCTGCAGGATCTGGTCGTGCTCGATCCTTCCGAACTGGCTGATCGAGCCATCGACCGGACAGATCAGGTCGGCGTCGGCGAGCGGTCGCGCGCCGGGTTTCAATGCGCGCGTGAAGAAGTCGTTGAAGCTCGCGTAGCGCGTGACGTCGGGCTGCGCGGCTTCGCTCATGTCCACGCCATATTTGCGCACGAACCAGCGAATCGTCGGCAACAGGCCGCGCCCGCTTTCGCGCGACGCGAAGCGGCCGGCCAGCATCGTCAAACGGCGCTTGGGCAACAGGTATTGCGGGATGACCTTGCGGCGGTCGTTGATCTTCACGGTGCCTCGACTCTCGCGCTCAATGGGACGTTGCCGAGCAGGCGCGCACGCGCATCGTAGTATTCGCGCTTCAGGCGCTCGACGACTTCGGCCACGCGCGGCACGTCGTGCATCAGCCCCACGCCCTGGCCCGCGCCCCAGATATCGCGCCAGGCTTTCGCCTTGCTGCCGCTGCCCGAGCCGAAGTTCATCGCGCTCGCGTCGGACTGCGGCAGGTCCTCGGGATCGAGCCCGGCGGCCTCGATGCTTTTCCTCAGATAGTTGCCGTGCACGCCGGTGAAGAGATTGGTGTAGATCACGTCGGCGGCGGTCGAGCCTACGATCGCGTCGCGATATTCCGGCGCCGTGTTGGCTTCCTCGGTCGCCAGCCAACGCGTGCCGATATACGCGAAGTCCGCACCCATCGCCTGCGCCGCAAGCACCGCGCCGCCGCTGGCGATGGCGCCCGACAACGCGATCGGGCCGTCGAAGAACTTGCGCACTTCGCCTACCAGCGCGAACGGCGACAGCATGCCCGCGTGGCCGCCCGCACCGGCCGCGACCAGGATCAGGCCATCGACACCGGCGTCGAGCGCCTTCTTCGCATGACGAATGCTGATGACGTCGTGGAACACCACGCCGCCGTAGGCATGGACCGCGTCGAGCATCGCGTGGTCGGGCGCGCGCAGGCTCGAGATCAGGATAGGCACGCGGTGCTCGACGCATATCGCCACGTCGCGCGCGACTCTGTCGTTGGACGTGTGGATGATCTGGTTGACCGCATAGGGTCCGACCGGCCGGTCGGGATGCGCGGCCTTGAACTCGGCGAGCTCGCGCTCGATGCGCGACAGCCAGCGCGGCAATTCATCGGCGGGCCGCGCGTTGAGCGCGGGGAACGAACCGACGATGCCTGCCTTGCATTGGGCGATGACCAGGTCGGGCCCGCTGGCGATGAACATCGGCGCGCCGATCACCGGCAGGGCGAGATGGGCGAGCGCGGCGGGTAGCGCCATTCAGCGGTCTCCAGATCCGGTCGAAGGTCCGAAGAGCCGCACCGCGCGGGCTTCTTCAGGAGCCGCCATTATGCGGGCTAGGGCGTTCGTCACTGCGCGCGCTGCATGCGCAAGGCCTCGGCGTAGAGCGCCTTGCGCGACATGCCGGTGAGCTCGGCCGCCAGCGACGCCGCTTCGGAGAGCGGCAGCGCTGCGCAAAGCTTCGCGAGGATGGGCAGCGCCTTTGCCATCGCGCGGTCACCGACGGCGTCGTTGGAGGGCGCGGCCTCGACGATGACGACGAACTCCCCGCGCTGGCGTTGCGCATCGGCCGTGATCCACGCCACGGCCTCGTCGACACGACAGCGGTGGATCGTCTCGAAGCGCTTGGTCAGTTCGCGCGCGATCACGCAGTAACGCTCGCCGCCGAAGGCCTTCACGAGCAGCGACAACGTATCGACGATGCGATGTGGCGCTTCGTAGAGCACCAGGTGCGCGTTCGTGTGTGCAAGTCCCTCCAGCGTCGTTGCGGCCTGCGACGACTTCGCTGGAAGAAAGCCGATGAACTCGATCACGCCATCGGGCAGGCCGGCAGCCGATACGGCGGTGGTCAACGCCGACGCGCCGGGAACCGGCAACACGCGCAGCCCCGCGTCACGCACCGCCGCGACCAGGCGCGCGCCGGGATCCGAGATGCCGGGGGTACCCGCATCCGACACGTAGGCGATGCGCTCACCAGCGGCGATGCGCGCGACCAGCGCAGCCGCGGCCTCGTGCTCGTTGTGCTTGTGCGCGGTGATCATCGGCTTGTCGATGCCGTAGTGATGCAGCAGTTGCCGCGTGGTGCGCGTGTCCTCGGCCGCGACCGCATCGACGCGCGCGAGGCACGCCAGCGCGCGCACCGTGATGTCGGCGCGATTGCCGATCGGCGTCGCGATCACATAGAGCGTCGCTGCGGGATAGTCCTGATGCGCCGCGTCCGCAACCAGCGCCTCGAGGCTATGGGAAAGCGGGTCGGTGTCGTCGGTAGTCATCGCGCGATTGTGCCCGCGAATGCAACGACCGTTCGAACGATGCCGGCCGAAGCGATCGATGCGCATCATCGCGATCCATCCAACGCTTCGTGCAAGGCTCACATGACCGCAACCGCCAAGCAACGCATCGGCGCCGAAGGCGAAGACATCGCGCGGCGTCACCTCGAACGCGCCGGCCTGGCGTTCATCGCCGCGAACGTGCGCTATCGCGTGGGCGAGCTCGATCTGGTGATGCGGGACGCGGACGGCACCGTGGCTTTCGTCGAAGTTCGCCGCCGCACGCGCGCGACCTATGGCGGCGCGGCCGCCAGCGTCACCCGTTTCAAATGCAGTCGCGTGATCGCCGCCGCGTCGTACTTTCTCGTCGCGCATCGCCTCGACGCGCAGCCCTGCCGCTTCGATGTCGTGACGATCGAAGGCGGCGGCGGCGGCAAGGGAGAAGGCCCGCATATCGCCTGGCTGCGCGACGCGTTTCGTCCCGAGGGCTAGCCGACGTCAACGTCGCGAGGATGCCACGACAGCGCCGGTTGTTATAATTTTTCGATGGATCTCGCTCACCGCATCACCCGCCAGTTCGAAGACAGCGTCCGCAACTGCCAGAACTCGGCCTCGGTTCTTCTCGAACCGATCTCTCGCGGCATCTCCCTGATGTTCGAAGCGCTGTCGAACGACCACAAGATCCTCGCGTGCGGCAACGGGGGTTCTGCCGCCGACAGCCAGCACTTCGCGGCCGAGCTGATCGGACGCTTCGAGCGCGAGCGCCTGCCGCTGGCCGCGATCGCGCTTTCGACAGACACGTCGATCATGACCGCGGTCGCCAACGACTATTCGTTCGAGCAGATCTTCGCCAAGCAGGTGGCCGGCCTCGGCCGCGCGGGCGACGTGTTGTTCGCGATCTCGACCTCGGGCAACTCGAAGAACGTGATCGCCGCGATCGAGGCCGCGTTCGCGCGCGATATGCACGTGGTGGCGTTGACCGGCAAGGGAGGCGGCGCGATCGGCGAACTGTTGCGCGACGGCGATGTCCACATCTGCGTTCCGCACGACCGTACGGCGCGCATCCAGGAAGTTCACCTACTGGTGCTGCACTGCCTGTGCGACGGCATCGACTGGCATTTACTCGGGGACGATTGATGATCAGCAACAAGACATGGCGCACGGCCGCGCTGCTTCTGGCGTCGGCAACGATGGCTACGCAGCTCGCGGGCTGCTTTCCGGTTTTCGTGGGCGCGGTGGGCGCGGGCGCCTACGCGACCACCGATAGGCGTTCCTTGGGCGCGCAGACCGACGACAAGGTGATCGACCAGCGCGTCTCCCACCGTATCGAGGACGCGCTCTCGCAGCGCTCGCACGTGAACGTCAACGTCTTCAATCGCAAGGTGCTGTTGACCGGCGAGGTGCCCGACGAAGCCTCGCGCCAGAAGGCCGAGCAGATCGCGAAGACGGTCGACAACGTCCAGTCGGTCGTGGCCGATCTCGAGATCGGCGGCATGACGCCGTCGACCGCACGCAACAACGATACCTTCATCACCGGCAAGGTCAAGACCGAGCTGGTGAGCAGGAAGGATATCTTCGCGAACGCCTACAAGGTCGTGACCGAGAAGAGCATCGTCTACCTGATGGGACGCGTGACGCGTGAGGAAGGCGAGCGCGCCGCCGAGACCGCGCGCAACGTCTCGGGCGTGGCCAAGGTCGTCAAGGTGTTCGACTACATCAGCGACGACGAGCTCGCGCAGATCAGGAAGTCGGGCGCGCAGTAACTGTCGTCCCGCGAGGAGGCCAAGTGCCAGCGCGCGACGCCCTTCACGTGATGTCCAGCGTCAGGCACTTCGCCGAACCACCCGCCTTCATGAACTCAGACATCGGATTCTGCTCGACCGCGTAACCGTGCGCGGCGAGCGCCTCGACAAACCCTCGCGTGACGGAATTGACGATCACGGTCTTGCCGATGTTGACGGCATTGCATGCGAACGCCACCGCGTCTTCATCGCCGCATACGATGCGTTTCTTCTCCGGCACGCGTGCTTCGATGGCCGCCAGCGACGCCTCGCTGAACGCCTTCGGGTAGTAGAGCAGCGTGCCGCCTTCGAGCGGACAGAAGCAGGTGTCCAGATGATAGAAACGCTCGTCGATCAGTTCGAGCGCAACGATCTCGATGTTCGCAAGCGCCGTGATCTGGTTCGCGATGAAGGCCTGCGAATCGAGCATCGAACGATGACCGTGGGCCAGCCACAACACCGGCAGGCCGCGATCGAACAACGCATCGCCGGCCCCTTCGAAATAGATGTCGGGCCGACCGATCGCCACATTGAAGCCGTGCTCGAGAAACCATTCGGCGAAATACGGCTCTTCGCTCTGGCGCTCGGCATAGCGAAAGCGCGAGACGATGAAATTCTTGTCGAGCACCAGCCCGGCGTTGGCGGTGAACACCATGTCGGGCGAGCTCGGCTCCGGATGCATCAATCGCACGCGTGCGTACCGGGCCACGAGATCGTAGAGTCCGCGCCACTGCCGCTTGGCGAGGCGGTTGTCGATGTTGCGCATGTTTCCCTGCATCCACGGGTTGATGACGTACGCCACGTCGAAGTATTCGGGTGGGCACATCAGGAAAGTGCGGCTCATCGGCTATGTCCTCGAAAACCTTGCTGATCGTTACCGTCGGGCGCTTGCGGGCTCGTGACCCGCTTGCACCGCGCTGTATCAACCGGCGGCAAAATGGGCGAAGCGTATCGCGGCGCGGTGCGCGGTTCAATAGCGTTGGCCCGAGAACCCTGCGCGTGCCGCCTCGATCCGCACCATCCCTTACCATGCCCGATTCGCCGTCGACCTTCATCCACATGTCATTTCGAACGCAGTGAGAAATCTCATCCTCGTCACTCTGCGCGCAACCAGCCTGCTCTGGCTCGCGCTCTGCGCTCCAACGTTCGCGGAGCCGCAGTCTCCATTGAGCCTGGCCGCGACCTCCAAGGCGCCGCTGACCGACGCGCAGCAGCGCGACGTGCTCGCGCAGATCGAAGCGGTCGGCCGGCGCGGTTTCCTCTACGAAGTCTCGAAGCCTGTCGCGAACGCGAGTGGCGAGGCCGCGACCGGCAAGAAACTTTTTCTCTACGGCACGATGCATCTCGGTCGGGCGGGCAGCGAGCCGTTCAACGGCCCGATCTTCGCGGCCTTGCGGCAATCCAACCGGCTCGCGCTCGAAGCGGATCCGAGCGACGCCAAAAGCACGCAGGAACTCGCGCTGCGCCTCGGGCAATACGAAGGCAACGACAGTCTCCAGCGACACATCTCGCCGGCGCTGATGGCGCGCGTAACGGTCTTCGGCGAACGCAACGGCATGCCGGCCGATCGCATCTCACGCTTCAGGCCCTGGCTGCTTGCCAACATGGTCGTGCTCACCGATGTGGCAGGCGCCGGACTCGATCCGGCGATGGGCAGCGAGATGTATCTCACCGGCTTCGCGCGCGGCCTGGGCTTGCCCGTGATCGAGATCGAGGGGTTGGCCTCGCAACTGCATCTGCTGGCGGGCGTGCCGGAAACGCTGCAAAACGCGCAGCTCGAAGAAGCGCTCGCCGAACTCGACAGCGGAAAGGCGCAGGCGCAGAGCAAGGAGTTGTTCGCGCTCTGGTTGAAAGGCGACAAGACTGCTGGAGACGCGATCGTCGCGCAGATGCATGGCGAGGCCAAGGGCAAGGCGTTCGAGCGCTACTTCGTCGATACCCTGATCGATCGCCGCAACCGCGCTATGGCCGACAAGGGCGAGAACTATCTCGAACGGACCGGCAATACCTTTTTCGCCGTGGGCGCGTTGCACCTGTTCGGCGATGCGGGTCTGATCCGCGAGTTCGAGCGGCGCGGCTATCGCGTCGTCGATCTGCAACCCCGTTCGTAGTTGGAGGAGATCCGCATGGCCATCGAGAATTCGAACGAAACCATGAACGATCCGCAACACGCGCCGCAGCACGCCCGATTCACGCGCATGCAGGAAAGCACCGCCGACGATTGGCGCGTGATCGCGGCGGACTTCACGCGCTTCACGCCGAAGTTGCCCGATCGCGTGCTCGCGCATCTGAAGCTGCTCGACGGCGACTACGGCGGATTTCCGGTCGATCGCCTGACGCATTCGCTGCAGACCGCGACGCGTGCGGCGAAGGCGGGGCGCGACGACGAGTACGTGGTCTGCGCATTGCTGCACGACATCGGCGACACGCTCGGCAGCTTCAACCATCCCGACATCGCGGCAGCGATCATCAAGCCTTTCGTGTCCGAGAAGAATCACTGGATCGTCGAGAAGCACGGCGTCTTCCAGGGCTACTACTTTTTCCACTACATCGGCCTCGACCGCAATCTGCGCGAGCAGTTTCGCGAACATCCCTGGTTCGACGAAGCGGCAGAGTTCTGCGAGCAATACGATGCGCCGGCTTTCGATCCGAACGGCGAGACCTTTTCACTCGCGGAATTCGAGCCGATCGTCAGGCGCGTGATGGCGGCGCCCAAGCTGTCGATCTACAAGGGGTCGAGCGCAATGTGATTGACTTGGCCGTGCCAGTACACGTCGCCGCGACATCGGCCATTCGCGGCATTGCCTGACGCGTGGGGTCATGCAAGGCTGATCGATCGACACCACGATCGAACGGCGCATGACTACCGGCAACCTCTTCCGCCAGGAAGCGCTCGACGCGCAAGCCACGCAGTGGCTGGGCACGATCCGCATTGCCCAGCCGATCGGCAATTACACGGCGGCTTCGATGGCGCTGGCGATCATCGTCCTGATCGCGCTTTTCGCATTCCTCGGGACGTACACCAAGCGCGCGACCGTGCCAGGACTGCTGGAGCCTGCCGGCGGCACCTTGCGATTGACCACGCCTGCAAGCGGCGCCGTGATTGCGGCACACGTGACGGAAGGACAGCACGTCGCAGCCGGCGGGGTGCTGTTCGTGTTGTCGGGTGAGCGCATGTCGTCCTCGGGGGCGACGCAGGCGATGATCGGCGTACAGCTCGACGCTCGCAACGCCACGCTCGCGCGCGACGTGAAGCTCAGCAGCGAACGCCACGAGTCGCGCATCCGTACCACCCGCGAACGACTCGCGGCGATCGACATCGAATTCGCGCAACTCGGACGCGAAGTTGAGATCAATGCCGCTCGTGAAGCGATCGCGGAGAAGAATGTCGAGCGCTTCGAAGAGCTCGCGCGCACCGGCTTCATCTCTCGCGTGCAGGCGCAGGCCAAGGTCGACGACGCGCTGGTGTTGAAAGCGCAGCGCGAGAACTACAAACGCGTGCAGGCCAACCTCGCACGCGAGCGCGCCGGCCTCGCGAGCCAGCTCGCCGACAGCCGCTTGCAAGCCGACACGGAGCGCGCAGATATCGAGCGCAACCTCGCGGGGCTCGCGCAGGAACGGTCCGAGAACGAGGCGCGGCGCACCACCGTCGTGACCGCGCCCTATGCGGCCACCGTCACCGGCATCGCCGCGCACGCAGGCCAGGTGATCGGCGCGGGCGGCCTGCTCGCTACTTTGATTCCCGATGGCGCGTCGCTCGAAGCACAGCTATTCGCTTCGACGCGCCAGGCAGGCTTCGTAGAGCGCGGGCAGCGCGTGCACCTCCGCTACGCCGCGTATCCCTATCAAAAATTCGGGATGGGGACGGGCGTCGTCCACGCGATCGAGAAGAGCCCCTACGCGCCGCAGGAACTTCCCACCCAGGTAATCGCCACGCTCGGCGTGGGTGCACTGCAAGGCGCAGAGCCGGTCTATCGCATCGTCGTGAAACTCGACGCGCAGACGATCGATACCTACGGCCAGTCGCAGCCGCTCAAGTCAGGGATGGTGTTCGAAGCCGACGTGATCCAGGACAGGCGGCGGTTGTATGAGTGGCTGCTGGAGCCGGTTTATGGGTTGACGGGGAGATAACAGGCGCTTGTGAAACTCGATGTTCGATTTCGCGCATCGCCTGACTGCGTTAATCAAGGCAAAGGCACGCGTCCTCTTTGAGGTTCATTCGAATGGGAATTGTCGATAACGGCGAGGCCGGGCAGAGTGGACGCGTAGCGAAACAGTTTGCTGGCGCTACGTTTGCCAACCTTATCGGAGGCTTCAATGAAACAACTCGATCAATATGATGTCACGCCAGTTGGCGGAGGCGTCGATCAAAGCAATTCACCTTCACTGACCGGAATTGGTATGCCGGTCGATTCGCTGCCCATGCCGATTTGTCCGGTAGCAGCACCGCCTGAAACATTTTGAAGACAACTTCGCGCTCAGATTCTGGAGGCGCAATCCGACGCATTCTCGACACCTATTAATTAGGCATATTCTATGCCGTTCGATTTAGGAGAACCTCAATGTATATACTTTCAACTGACAATAGGAAAGAAATTTCTGGTGGCGCGAATGCGACTGAACAAACGGGGTGTGCTCTCGCAACGGTAGCTGTTATTTCAGTGGCGCTCATTCCCGAGACTGGTGGCCTTTCTGCGATTTTGGCGCTCGGCGCCGGTTTGGGTGGCGCGCTAGTGTGCGTCGGCGGGCAGGAAGGCGGGACTGGAGGCTCGGGATCGGGAAGCGGAGGACAAGGTGGCGTCGATGCGATGGGTAATCGTACTGGATACGATGAGGAGGAGTGACCCCGACGATTCAGAATCGGAACCCTCTCGCCATTGATTGCACAAACGCAATCGCCGGCGCGGCCACCAGGGATAAAAACGCGGAAATTTCTCAAACTGGGTGATTTTGTAGAACGGAAATCAAAACGAGTATCTCAAATGACAGCACATTATTTTCCGGTGATTCTGCTAGCTGTAGCGGCAATATTGATGGGGCAGACGGGGGCAAAGCTGAAGCGTGGACAAGCCAATTTCTTCGGCTGTGATCGGCGTGTCGTTTATTTCTCGTTAAGCGCTGCTTTTGTCATCTGCGCAATAATATATTTGCTTCTTTAGGAACGACCAATTGGGCTCCGTGATCGAATCGCCGCAAGGAGGCAGCGCAAGTTTGCCGACGCAGAAATCGAATTTCGTACGGAAATGCGATGATCTCTAGTGATGTATGTCGAGCTGACGTGTCGGCGAGGTGAATATAACGAAATGTTTAATCGCTGAGGCAAGAGCGAACGGTGGTCTTGGAGACGCCGTTCGCCCTGTTCCCCGCCTCGGGCTCCGCCCGTCAAAATGAGGCCTATCCTGCAGTCCGAAGCGGCCGAATGCGGCCTGGCGTGTCTTGCGATGCTGGTCACCCACCACGGACTGCGCACGGACCTTCGCGCTCTGCGACGCCGCTTCTCGGTGTCCCTGAAAGGCGCGACGCTCGCCCAAGTGATGCGCCATGCGGAGCAGCTTCGCTTCTCCACCCGCGCCTTGCGCTGCGAACCCGACGAGTTGTCGCAGGTGCAGTTGCCGTGCGTGCTGCACTGGAACCTCAATCATTTCGTCGTGCTCGAGCGTGTATGCCGCGATGCCATCACGATCGTCGATCCGGCGGTCGGACGCCGACGCGTCTCGACGGCTGAGGTGTCACGGCATTTCACGGGCGTCGCGCTCGAACTTTCCCCAACCGGCGAGTTCGTCCCCGCCGATGTCCGCCGCCGTCTGCGCTTGCGCGACCTGACCGGACGCGTGACCGGCCTCAAGCGCGCGCTCGGCAACATTCTCGCGATCGCGGCCGGCCTCGAAGTGATCGCTCTCGTCAATCCGATGGTGACGCAGTTCATCGTCGATGGCGCGCTCGTGACCGGCGACCGCGATCTGCTGATCCTCGCGGTGCTCGGCGGAGCTGCCTTGTTGGTGATCGATTTCCTGCTGCGCATGGCGCGTGGATGGATCGGATTGCGGATGAACCAGCAACTCGCGGTGCAGTGGACAGCGAATCTGTTCTCGCACTTGCTCCGCTTGCCGATGAGCTTTTTCGAGAAGCGGCACCTGGGTGACATCACGTCGCGCTTCGGTTCGCTGACATCGATCCGTGGGACCCTGACCAACGGCGCGATCAGCGCGGCGCTCGATGGCGTGATGGCGTTCGCGACGCTCGCGCTGATGATCGTCTACAGCGCGAAGCTGACGCTCGTGGCTGTCGGCGCGTTGTTGCTGTACGCCGCAATTCGGTTCATCGCGTATCGGCCGTTTCGTGCCGCCTCGGAAGAGCGCATCGTGCTCGCCGCGAAGGAGAACAGCTTCTTCCTCGAATCGATACGCGCGGCGTTGCCGCTGAAACTCTACGGCCGCGTGGCCGAGCGCATCGCGCGCTGGGAGAACCTGATGGTCGACGTGCAGAATCGCGACGTGGCCACGCAGAAGATGAGCCTGTGGTTCGCGTCCGCCAACACGTTGATCTCGGGCGGCGAGGGCATGCTGCTGCTGTATCTCGGCGGCATCGCGGTGCTCGATCGTTCGATGTCGCTCGGCATGCTGCTCGCGTTCCTCGCCTACAAGAGCCAGTTCGGCGATCGCGCGACCAAGCTGATCGACCTCGCGATCGAAGTGAAGATGCTGGGCCTGCACGCCGAGCGCCTGGCCGACATCGCGCTCGAACCTCCCGAAGCCGAAGCCCCGATCGAGACCGATACTTCGCGCCTCGCGCCGCGCATCGAAGTTCGCAAGCTGTCGTTCCGTTATGCGGACGGCGAGCCGTGGGTGCTGCGCGACTTCGACCTCGTCATCGAAGCCGGCGAGTCGGTGGCGATCGTCGGCGCATCGGGTTGCGGCAAGACGACGCTGTTGAAACTGCTGCTCGGCTTGAACGAGCCCAGCGAAGGCGAGATCCGCATCGGCGCGGCGGGCGCCGCGATTCCGATTCGCCAACTCGGACCCTCTGCGTATCGCGCGCTGATCGGCACCGTGATGCAGGAAGACGTGTTGCTCTCGGGCTCGCTCGCGGAGAACATCGCGTGCTTCGATCCGCACATCGACATGCCGGGCATCGAAGCGGCGGCGCGGCTCGCGGCGGTTCACGACGACATCGTCGCGATGCCGATGGGCTATCAGACGCTGGTGGGCGAGATGGGGTCGTCGCTGTCGGGTGGGCAGAAGCAGCGTCTCCTGCTCGCTCGCGCCCTCTACAAGAATCCCAGGCTGCTCGCGCTCGACGAGGCGACCAGCCACCTCGATCTGGACAACGAGCGCAAGGTCAATGCGGCGATCGGGCGCTTGGCGCTCACGCGCATCACGATCGCGCATCGGCCCGAGACGATCGCCGCGGCCGCGCGCGTCGTGGTGCTCGAGGCAGGCCGCATCGTGCGCGATGTGCGGCTGGCGGTTACTCCCGAGGCCGCCTGATGTTGTGAAGGCCGACCCCGGGAGCCGCGTTCAACTCTCCTCGCGCGCCTGCGGATCGGTCGATGCAACGGCGCCACCGCCGAACGAATCCGCACTCGGCTCGGGAGCCGGCCCCCGACCTCGTCCGCGCTTTCGCTCCTCTTCCCGCGCTTCACGCGCCGCACGCCGCTCCGCACCTCTGCCGAACCACGCCTTCATCAGCTTCTCCCAGCGATCCAGATACGAATAGATCACCGGTACCACGAGCAGCGAGAGCAAGGTCGATGTCAACACGCCGCCGATGATCGCGCGGCCCATCGGCGCCTGTTGCTCGCTGCCTTCGCCGAAACCGATCGCGAGCGGCAACATGCCGAACACCATCGCAGCCGTCGTCATCAGGATCGGGCGCAGCCGCACCTGACCTGCATCGAGCAATGCCTCCGCACGCGACAAGCCTTCGCGCTGCCGCTGGTTCGCGCGGTCCACCAGCAAGATCGCGTTCTTGGTCACCAGGCCCATCAACATGATGAAACCGATCACCGAGAAGATGTTCAGCGTGGTTCCCGTCAGCAACAACGCGAGCAACACGCCGATCAGCGAGAACGGCAACGCGGCCATGATCGCGATCGGTTGCAGGAGGCTTGCAAACTGCGACGCGAGGATCAGGTAGATGAACACGATCGCGAGCAGCAGCGCGGCGCCCGCAGCCGCGGCGGACTCGTCCTGCTCTTCCGTTTGACCGCTGATGTCGAAGCGATAACCCGGCGGCAGCGACTCCTTCTTGGCTTGCACCAGCCGCTTGACGTCCTTGCCCACATCGCCGGCCGGCCGGCCGTTCACGTTTGCGTAGATCGCCACTCGACGCTGCAGGTCCTGGCGCTTTATCACGTTCGGACTCTCGGATGTCGAGATCGTCGCGACCTGACGCAAGGGCACGAGCTGCGGCACGGTCATGCCGCCCGCATCGGTCATCGTCTTGCCGGTGGTCAAGAGCAGATCGCCGATGTCCGACGCAATCGTGCGATTGGACTTGGGCAACTGGACGTTGACCTCGTAGTTCTGCCCGTCCGGACCGAGCCAGTACGTCACCGTCTCACCGGCCACCAGCGGACGCAGCGCGTTGCCGATCTTCGCCACCGAGAGGCCCAGGTCGCTTGCGACATCGTTGTTCGGCCTGATCGAGAGCGCGGGCGTGCCCGGCTTCATGCTGGTCTCGAGATCGACGATGCCGGGGATCTTGTTGATCTGCGCAGCCATCTCGCGCGCGATCTCGTTGAGCTTCTCGACATCGGGCCCGAGGATCGCGATGAAGATCGGCGTGTTGAAGCCGATCGAGACGGTCACGCCCGGGATGCGCGCAATGCGATCGCGGATCACCTGCTCGATCTGCTTTTGCGAACGCGTGCGCTTGTCGCGATCGGTCAGCTTCAACTGGATGCGCACGCTGTTGCGATCGAAGCCGAAGATGTTCACGTCGGTCGCAACGACTTCGGGAAGATCGGCGAGCGCCGCTTCGACCTGCCGGGTCTTCTGGTCCGCATTCTCCAGGCTGATGCCGGGCGGCGTGGTCAGGCGCAGGCTGATCCAGCTCTGGTCGACATCGGGAACGAAGTCGGTGCCGATCTTGCCGGATGCGAGCAGCGCGATCGCGACGACGAACGTGCCGAGCGCCGCCCACAGTACGATGCCGCGCGGCGTGATGGTCATGCGCCTGAGCATCGCGCGCGCCGCGTATTTCTCGCGGACGAAATGGATCGGCGTCGGACGCGGCAACCAAAGGCGATAGCGCTTCTCGGAAAGCGCCCACCCGAGCAGGCGCCCGTAGACGCGATGCATCCACTGCACGAAGTGCTCGAAGGCATCGAGAACGATGCGGATCGGCGCGAATCGCAACAGCCGTGACTTCTCGCCCGGGTCGTGCCACAGCGACGACAGCATCGGGTCGAGCGTGAACGACACGAACAGCGACACCAGCACGGCCGCGGTCACTGTGATGCCGAACGAGAAGAAGAACTTGCCGACCACGCCGCTCATGAACGCGACCGGAACGAACACCGCGACGATCGCGAAGGTGGTCGCCATCACCGCCAGGCCGATCTCGTTGGTGCCGTCTTCGGCCGCCTGTCGATGGCCCTTGCCCATGCGCTGATGACGCACGATGTTCTCGCGCACCACGATCGCGTCGTCGATCAAGAGACCAATGCATAGCGACAGCGCCATCATCGTCATGAAGTTCAGAGTGAAGCCGAAGGCATACAGCACGATGAAGGTCGACATCACCGCGATCGGCAGGGTCAGGCCGGTGATGATGGTCGAGCGCCAACTGCGCAGGAACAGGAACACGATCAGCACCGTCAGCAGGCCGCCTTCGATCAAGGTCTTCTTGACGTTGTCGAGCGAGCGCTTGACCCAGTCCGAACTGGCGTACAGCTCGCGGATCTCGACGCCGGGCGGCAGGCGCTTGGTGAGGTCGGCGACCGCTTTCTTCACGGCCTCGCCGGTCTCGACGATGTTGGCGTCCTGGATCTTGTAGACCTGCAGCGAGAGCGCCGGTTGGCCGTCGTTGCGCCCGATCGATTGCGCTTCCTTCTCGCCATCGACGATATCGGCGACCTGTCCGAGATAGACCGGCGCATCGCCCACGCCGGACGAGCCGAGCGCGCTGATGCCGATGTTGCCGCCGCGGCGCGCGACGATGATGCGCGCGAACTGATCGACGCTCTTCATCTTGCCTTCGACGCGCACCAGCGACTCGTTGCGCGCGTTGCTGATCAGGCCCGCAGGCACGTCCTGGTTGGCCTGGCGGATCGCATCCATCACCTGGTCGATGCCGATGCCGTAGGCGGCGAGGCGATCGGGCTTGATGCGGATCTGCACCTGGCGCGCGGTGCCGCCGCCGTAGTCGACGCGGCCCACGCCCGGGGCTTTCTGGATCTCCTTGACGATCACCTGGTCGGTCAGGGTCGTGAGGTCGCGAAGACTCCGCGGTGCGGGGCCGGGCAGCGCGCGCACCGACAGCGACATCACCGGTTGCTCGTTCTCCTGGTCGGCGCGATTGATCAGCGGCTCCTTCGCGTCGCGCGGAAAGGTCGGCCGGATCTGGCCGATGCGGTCGCGCAGATCCTGCGTCGCCTTCGGGACATTCGCGCTGAGCTGGAACTCGATATAGCTCTGCGAGATGCCTTCCCACGAGTTCGAGCGTATGCGCTTGATGCCCGAGACCGTGTTGACCGCGTTCTCGATCGGCTTGGTGATGTCGTTCTCGACCGCCTCGGGCGATGCGCCCGGGTAGAGCACGGTGATCGTGAAGACCGGGTACGAGATGTCGGGCAACTGCTCGACGCCCAGGCGGTTGTACGAGACGACGCCGAGCACGACGAGCGCGACCATCACCATGCTCGCGAACACCGGATTGCGGATCGAGACCTTGGTCATCCACATATTGTTTTTCTCCCTGCCTGTTCCCCCTTGATGGGGAAGGCGTCTTATTTCGCCGCTACCGGCGCGGGTGTCGATGCAGCGCCGGTCTTCGCGATCGCTTCTGCGCCTTCCTTGAGGCTGTCGAACTTGCTGGCGAGGATCGGCGTGTTGGCCGGCACGCCGGACTTGACCTCGACCATGCCGCTGGCGTCGTCGCGCACGCCCAGCACGATGGTGCGGCGTGCGAGCTTGCCGCCCTCGATCGTCCACACCACCGGCTGACCCGCGTCGCTCTGGATCGCGGTCGCCGGCAACGCGGGCCTGGGCTGTGCCGCGGCAAGGCGGATCGTCCCGTTGGCGAACATGCCGCTCTTCAACACGTGATCCTGATTGGGCACGGTTAGGAAGACTACGATCGAACGCGTGCCCGGCTCGGTCGCCGGGTTGATGCGGCTGATGGTGGCGTCGAACGCGCGCTCGGGCATGCCGTCGACGCCGAGCGTCGCCCGCATGCCGTTCTGGAGCGCGCCGACTTCGCCGGCCGGCACGATCGCCTGCAGCTCGATCGAGTCGAGATCGACGATCGAGAACAACGGCGCATCGACCTGGGTCTTTTCGCCCACCTGCACGTACTTCTTCGCGACGATGCCGGTGATCGGCGCGGTCACGGTTGCATCGCGCAGCGCCTTCTGCGCGAGTCGCACCTGCGCCTCGGCCGCCTCGAGCGTCGAGCGATTGGCCGATGAAAGGCTCGCGACGTTGTCGAAGGCGTTCTGCGAGATGAACTTCCTTTCGAGCAGCGACTGATTGGTGACGCGATTCTTCTCGGCGATCTCGTATTGCGCGCGGCTCGCGTCGCGCGCGCCGGTGCTTTGATCGAGGCGGGCCGCGAGGTCGAGCGTGTCGAGTCTGGCGATCACCTGCCCGGCATGCACGCGATCGCCTTCGCGAACCAGGATGCTGCGCACTTCGACGGCGACCTTGGCCTTGACGAGGGTCTGGTTGACCGCGACTAGGCTGCCCGAGACGGGCAGCGAGCGCGCCACCGGCTGGCTGGAGATCATGGTCAGGTCGCCCGCCGAGAATTCGAGCGGCGGGGCGGCCTTCTTGGTCATGGCGGCCTTCGAATCACCACCACGACCGGGAATGAAAACCGCCGCACCGCCTCCCACGACGACGACGACGGCAGTAACGATCCAGAAACGACGAGAGCGCAAAAAGCGGGGCATGTAGGGAACCGGTGAACTCGGGCAGTGGGCCGTTCGGGGACCGTCTATGCGGTTTGGCGACGAACTGGCGCAAACAAGAGCCGGATTGTACGAATGCGCCGCGACCACCGCCACCGCACATCGACAGAATGCGCGCGGATGCGATGAAATGCCATAGTCGCCGGATGGCCGGGGCGCCCGGCAACCGGACGCACGTAAACTCTCTTCCGTAATCGATCAGGATCGATCAAGGAGTCACAAATGGATCACAACCCGGACCAGAACGCGGATCAGGAAACCTGGGACAACCCGATGGGCACCGACGGATTCGAGTTCATCGAATACGCAGCGCCGGACCCCGAGGCGATGGGGGCCCTGTTCACGCGCATGGGCTTTGCCGCGATCGCCCGGCATCGCCACAAGGCCGTCACGCTTTATCGCCAGGGCCAGATCAACTTCATCCTCAACGCCGAACCCGACTCGTTCGCGCAGCGTTTCGCACGCCTGCACGGCCCGTCGATCTGCGCGATCGCGTTTCGCGTCCAGGATGCAGCAGCCGCGTACAAGCGTGCGCTGGATCTCGGCGCATGGGGCTTCGAAGGCAAGAGCGGCCCGGGCGAATTGAATATCCCGGCGATGAAGGGCATCGGCGACTCGCTGATCTACTTCGTCGATCGCTGGCGCGGCAAGAACGGCGCGGCCGAAGGCACGATCGGCAACATCGGCTTCTACGACGTGGACTTCGAACCCTTGTTTGAAAACTTCGCCGGAGCGCAACTCGACCCGGTCGGCAACGGCCTCACCTACATCGACCACCTCACCAACAACGTCCATCGCGGCCGCATGGACGAGTGGACCGAGTTCTACGCGCTCTTCTTCAACTTCCGCGAGATCCGCTACTTCGACATCGAGGGCCAGGTCACCGGCGTGAAGTCGCGCGCGCTGACCTCGCCCTGCGGCAAGATCCGCATCCCCATCAACGAAGAGGGCAACGAGACCGCGGGCCAGATCCAGGAATATCTGGACGCCTATCACGGCGAAGGCATCCAGCACATCGCGCTCGGCTCGTCGGACCTCTACAAGACCGTCGATGCGATGCGCGCGTCCGGCATCAAGCTGCTCGACACCATCGACACCTATTACGAGTTGATCGACAAGCGCATCCCCGATCATGGGGAGTCGATCGCGGAATTGCAGAAAAGAAAAATCCTCGTCGATGGCAAGCCCAACGCGTTGCTGCTGCAGATCTTCACCGAGAACCAGCTCGGCCCGATCTTCTTCGAGTTCATCCAGCGCAAAGGCGACCAGGGCTTCGGCGAAGGCAACTTCAAGGCGTTGTTCGAATCGATCGAGCTCGACCAGATGCGGCGCGGCGTGTTGAAGAAGGACGAGGCCACGGTCTGATGGTCACGCCCACCAGCGTGTTCGGCGCGGCGCGCGCGGACTCCGCCGCGGCGCTGCCCCTGCTCGCGGCCGATGCGCTTCGCAAGCTCGCCCGCGATGAATCGGTGAAGCAACGCATCGAAAGCGACCCGGCGCTGTTCGGCCTTTTGAAGAGGGCTGCCGATCGCTACATCGGCGGCACGACCTTGGACGAGTGCTTGGAGACGGTTCGGCGCATCAACCGCGCCGGTCACGCGGCGACCGCCGACTACATGGGCGAAAGCACGCGCACCGAAGACAAGGCAAACATCGAGGCCGCGCACTTCCTCGAACTGGTCCGCGCCATCGATGCAGAAAAACTGAATTGCACGATCTCGCTCGACCTGTCGCATATCGGCCTGGCGGTCGATGAGCAATTGGGCGTCGCCAATGCGCGCAGGATCGCCATCGCCGCACGCGACATCGATCGCGAAGTCATCATCAGCATGGAAGGTTCCGAGCGCACCGACGCGATCGTCACCGCGCACGCCGAACTGTGCCGGGAGTTCGATCATGTGGGCATCACGCTGCTGGCGCGCATGAAGCGCACGGCGGCCGATCTGCAAGCGGCATTGGAGCGTCCCGGAAAGATTCGATTGGTCAAGGGCGCCTACGATGAACCGGCGGAGCTGGCGCATACGCGCGAGAGCGCCGCGCTGACCGAGGCCTATCGTCTGCACGCGCAAACGCTTCTGGCGAGCGGCCACCGGTGTTCGATAGGAACGCACGACTGGCAGCAGCTCGAATGGGCCGACGACTTCGTGCGCCAGAACGCGCTATCTGCGAACCCGATCGAGTTCGAGACCCTGTACGGCCTCGGTCCGGCCCAGAGCGATCACATGCGCGCAGTGGGCTATGCGACGCGTCAATACATCGTGTATGGACGTGAATGGTTTCTCTATGTGTGCCATCGCATCGCCGAAGAGCCGCAACGGCTCTATCAGGCGCTGGTGGATGTGGCGACGCATGACGACAAATGACAGAGAAAGATAATCCTCTCGGCTCGCTGATCGCCGACACGATCCAGGCGCATGCGCTCTCCGCGGCGACCACCATCTCGCGTGTCGAGCCCGAGGGCGCCGCCATCCCGGTCACCTACGGTTCTTCCGACCGTCCACCACGCGGCGACTACACGACTGCGCACGCGGACTACGTCTGCGACCAGAACTGGCAGGCCTACACGCCAGCGCAACACGATCGCTATCGACGGCTCTATGCCGATCGCATTGAGAACCTGCCCGGCCTCGCATGCGACGAGTTCCTCGACGCGCTGGCTGCGATGCATGCGTCCGATGCGATTCCGGATCTCGCGAAGATCTCGGTGTCGCTCAAGAAGGCGACCGGCTGGACGCTCGCGCCCGTGCCGGGGCTGATCCCCGAGGACGCGTTCTTCGCGCTGCTGGCTGCGCGCCGCTTTCCGATCACCGTGTGGTTGCGCGAGGAAGACGAGTTCAACTACATCGTCGAGCCCGACGTCTTCCACGACTTCTTCGGCCACGTGCCGCTCTTGTTCAATCCGATCTTCGCCGATCACATGGAAGCGTTCGGCAAGGGCGGTCTGAGGGCGGCAAAGCTCGACGGGCTCAAATATCTCGCGCGCATCTACTGGTACACGATCGAGTTCGGGCTGATCGATACGCCGCAGGGCTTGCGCATCTATGGCGCAGGCATCGTCTCGTCGGGCTCCGAACCTGCGCACGCGCTCTATGCGCAGGAGGCAAGGCGCGTGGCCTTCGATCTCGAACGCATCATGCGCAGCGAGTACAAGATCGACACCTTCCAGGCCACCTATTTCGTGATCGAGTCGTTCAAGCAGTTGTTCGAAGCGACCTCGCCCGATTTCGCGCCGCTCTATCGGCGGCTGGACCAATTGCCTTCGCATCCGGCGGGCATCGTGCTGCCGGGAGAGAAGACGTTCACGGCCAACGAACGCAGGAAGTCGGCGAGAGACCCGGTCAACTCGCCGCTCCCGACAGACTCCTGAAGTCGTCGATCCAGTCCTGGAGTTTGGCAATCGCGCGCTCGCGCTGCGCGGGTGTCGCGAGATTGTGGATCGCCGCATCCATCGCCTCGGTCGCACGGCGCATCGATTCCTGGAAGGCGCGCTTGTCGCGATCGGGGCTGAACTCGAAGCGCTCGTTATAGCCGAGTAAGAGCCCGATCACCGCGTCGCGTGAAGGCTTTTCGCGCTCGATGCGCGTCAACAGTGCGACCAGCTCGCGCTCGCGGCGCTGGCGTTCGGCAAGCAGGATGTCGTTGTCGAGCGGCCGCGCGTCCGAGAGCTTGCGGATCGCGGCGCGCTGTTCGCGACTGAAGCGGCCATACCATTCCTCGACGCGGTCCAGCGTCTTGTCGTAGCGTGCTTTCTGCTGCTTCTCGATGTCGCCCTTCACATGGTTGTCATCGCGAAACTTGTCGTCGTTGTCGGCGAACTTGTCTTCCATCGCGCCGATGTTGTCGGGCGTGAGCTTGAGCGCGAGGTCGGCCATATCGGGCAACGCGTGCTGGGCCGAGATGTCGATGCGTTGCCTGAGCTGCTTGGCCAGCGCAGTCACTTCGGCGGGCGTGATGGCGCGCTGGCCCAGCTTCTTCATCTCGGTGCCGAGCGTCGCGTAGTCGGGCAACTGGGTGGTTCGATGCCAGGCCACGAGTGCGCGCAGGCGCGGCTTGACGAAGGCCTGCTGTTCGCTCGTCAGGTCGAGATAGCGATCGATCCACAACAGGCCGACGGTGTCGGCATTGCGGTAGCCAACCTTGATCATCCCGCAGGCGGCCGTTGCAACGACGAGTAGTGCAAGCGCACACCATGCCGCAAAGCACGTATACGGGCTGCGACGAAAATCTCGCGTGCTAGAATTTTTTTGCATTCGTACGCCTGTCTCCATTCCCTGAGGAACTCATATGAACGTCGTCGTCCTCGCGGCCGGCATGGGCAAGCGCATGCATTCGGACTTGCCCAAGGTGCTGCATCGAATAGCCGGGCGGTCGATGCTCGCACATGTGATCGACACCGCGAAGGCGCTACCCGACGCCCGCATCACCGTCGTCATCGGACATCGCGGCGAACGCGTTCGCGAAGCCTTCCCCGATCCCTCGCTGCGATGGGTTACGCAAGAGCCGCAACTAGGTACCGGCCACGCTGTGCAACAAGCGGTTGCGCATCTGGACGACGATGTGCCGACGCTGGTGCTCTACGGCGACGTGCCGCTGACCCGCATCGACACGTTGCGCGGTTTGAGCGAGCTGGCCGCCGAAGGTTCTGATTCGGCTCGACCGGCGGGCTCTGCGCTCGCGGTTTTGACGGTGATGATGAACGACCCGACCGGTTATGGCCGCATCGTGCGCAGCCCGGACGGCAAGACGCTCGCGGCAATCGTCGAGGAGAAGGACGCGACTGCCGAGCAACGCGCGATACGCGAGATCAACACCGGTATCCTCGTCGCGCCCACGTCGGCCTTGAAGCGCTGGCTTCGTCGCCTGTCGAACAACAATGCCCAGGGCGAGTACTACCTGACGGATATCGTCGCGCTGGCCAACGCGGATGGCGTGCCGGTGCTCGCGACGCAACCATCGTTCGTGTGGGAGACCATCGGCGTGAACAGCAAGGGACAACTCGCGGAACTCGAACGACAGGCGCAGCGCAATTATGCCGATGCGCTGCTCGCTGCCGGCGTGACCCTGGCCGATCCCGCGCGCGTCGACGTGCGCGGCGCGCTCGAATGCGGACGCGATGTGGCGATCGACGTCGGCTGCGTCTTCGAAGGCCGCGTGCGCATCGACGATGGCGCATCGATCGGACCCTATGTCGTGATCCGCAACGCGCACATCGCAAAAGGTGCGCGCATCGAAGCCTTCACGCATATCGACGGCGGCGCCGACCTCGCGAGTCCAATCGAGATCGGCAGCGGCGCGATCGTCGGGCCGTACGCGCGCCTGCGTCCGGGCGCACGGCTCGGCTCGGGCGTGCACGTCGGCAACTTCGTCGAGGTCAAGAACAGCGTGGTGGGCAACGACAGCAAGGCCAATCACCTGACCTACCTGGGCGACGCGACCATCGGCGCGCGCGTGAATGTGGGTGCGGGCACCATCACCTGCAACTACGACGGCGCGAACAAGCATCGCACCACCATCGAGGACGATGTCCACATCGGCAGCGACGTGCAACTGGTGGCGCCGGTGACGGTCGGTGCGGGCTCGACGGTGGGTGCGGGCACCACCGTGTGGAAGGACGTGCCGCCCGGCACGCTCGCGCTCAACGACAAGACGCAGGTCGCGAAGGATGGTTGGAAGCGACCGGTGAAGAAGCCGAAGCCTTAGACCAACATTCCTTTCGAATGGGGCGAGAGTTGCGAGAGCGGCGAGATGGTGAGACGCTGCCGAACGGCCGCAGCGGCGGCGCCTCTGTCGGAGCATGCAAATGTCGGAGCTGAACAAGGAGCGGGTCGTCTCGGTGCTCAACCGCCTGCTGGAAGCCGAGCTCGCAGGCGTCGTTCGCTATACGCACTATTCGTTTCTCGTGTTCGGTTTCGGGCGCATCCCGATCGTTTCCTGGCTGCGGGAGCAGGCCAACGAGTCGCTGCTTCACGCCCAGCAGATCGGCGAGTGGATCACGACGCTCGGCGCCTATCCATCGCTGGTGATCGGCCCGCTGCTCGATTCGCACAAGCACGACATTGCCGCCATCCTCGGTGAAGCGCTCGACTCGGAAGCGCGTGCCCTGGACCTCTACCGCGAGCTGCTGAAAGCCGTCGACCACAGCTCGGTTGCCCTCGAGGAGTTTGCACGCCAGATGATCCAGCTCGAAGAGCTGCATGCGGCCGAGGTCGACAAGATGCTGAGGAAGCCCGGCGACGTCGCGGCCTATGCGGGAAGAGCGAAGACGGTCTAATCGTCTGTACGCTCGACATGCACCGGAATGCGCGGCTCGAATTTCCCGCGCTTCGTGGCGAAGTAGGTCTTCACATTGCGCACGTTCGCATCTGACGTGAAGAGGCGCTGCGCCAGCGCCTGATACCCCTCCATGTCGGCCACATAGGCGATCAACACGAAGTCCGGCCCGGGCGTGACCCGGTAGCACTGCTGCACGGCCTTGTCGTGCACGGCCTTCGCCTCGAAGGCCGCCAGAAGTTCGGCGCCTTGCCGATCCAAGGTGATCTCGATCACCGCCGTGATGCCCACGTGCAAACCGCCGCTTGTCCGATCAGGCGCGAGGATTGCGATCCTCCTTTCAATCACCCCCGCATCGACCAGTCGCTTGACGCGACGCAGGCAGGTCGCGGTGGAGGTGTGCACCCGCGCGGCCAGGTCCTGGTTGGACACGGCCGCATCGACCTGAAGCGCCTCAAGGATGCGCCGGTCGATAGAGTCGAGGTTCAATCGCGACATAAGGAGTCAAACCGTGGATTCATATGCAACAGAAATTCATCGTAGCCAGATGGTGAAAGAAACAGGCAAATCAGGATCAATGAAGATTACCTATTTCAAAGCCAAGTCGCTAGTCTCACGTTCTTCATCCAGTGCCAAGAAGGAAGTCCCATGTGCGGAATCGTTGCTGCCGTCAGCCATCGCAACATCGTCCCGGTCCTCGTCGAAGGGCTGAAGCGCCTCGAGTACCGCGGCTACGACTCCTGCGGAGTGGCAGTTTATGACGCGGGTGGGCCAAAACGCGCACGCAGCGTCTCGCGCGTCGCCGAGCTCGACGCGCAGGTTCGCGACAACGGGCTCTCGGGTTTCACCGGCATCGCCCACACGCGCTGGGCCACGCACGGCGCCCCGGCCACGCACAACGCGCATCCGCATTTCTCGCCGTCCAACGAGGCCGCGCGCATCGCGCTGGTCCACAACGGCATCATCGAGAACCACGACGCACTGCGCGTCGAGCTGATCGGCCGTGGCTACGTCTTCATCAGCCAGACCGACACCGAGGTCATCGCGCACCTGATCGACTCGCTGTACGACGGCGACCTGTTCGAAGCGACCCAGCGCGCGGTCAAGCGCCTCGCGGGCGCGTACTCCATCGCGGTGTTCTGCAGCGAAGAACCGCATCGCATCGTGGGCGCGCGCGACGGCTCTCCACTGATCCTCGGCGTCGGAGGCGAAAGCAATGGCAGCGCGTCTTCAGGTGAGTGCTTCCTCGCGTCGGACGCGATGGCGCTCGCGGGCGTGACCGATCACATCGTCTATCTCGAAGACGGCGACGCGGTCGATATCCAGCTTGGCCGCTACTGGATCACCGACCGCGACGACAAGCCGGTCGAGCGCGAAGTCCGCGTCGTGCACGCGCACAGCGGCGCGGCCGACCTCGGCCCGTATCGCCACTACATGCAGAAGGAAATCTTCGAGCAGCCGCGCGCGATCGCCGACACGCTGGAGAACCTCGGCAACGAGTCTGACGCGATCGGGCCGCATCTGTTCGGCCAAGGTGACAACGAGAAGCGGGCGGAGGCCGTGCTGAACGCGATCGACTCGGTCCTGATCCTCGCGTGCGGCACGAGCTTTTACTCGGGGCTCACCGCAAAATTCTGGCTCGAGTCGATCGCGAAGATCCCGACCCAGGTCGAGGTCGCGAGCGAATACCGGTATCGCGACAGCGTGCCGAACCCCAGGCAGTTGATCGTGGTGATCTCGCAATCGGGCGAAACCGCCGACACGCTCGCCGCGTTGAGGCACGCGAAGAAGCTCGGCCACACGCACACGCTGGCGATCTGCAATGTCGGCACGTCGGCGATCGTGCGCCAGACCGAGCTTGCGTACCTCACACGCGCCGGCGCGGAAGTAGGCGTCGCATCGACCAAGGCCTTCACGACCCAGCTCTGCGCGCTCTTCCTGTTGTCATTGACGATCGCCAAGTTGCGCGGCCATTTGTCGCCCGAGGCCGAAGCCGCGGAACTGAAGGACCTGAGCCACCTGCCCGCCGCGCTGCAAAGCGTACTCGCGCTCGAGCCACAGATCATCGCCTGGGCCGAAGCCTTCGCGAGGAAGGAGAACGCACTCTTCCTCGGCCGCGGCCTGCACTACCCGATCGCGCTCGAAGGCGCGTTGAAGCTGAAGGAGATCACCTACATCCACGCCGAGGCCTATCCCGCCGGTGAACTCAAGCACGGCCCGCTCGCGCTCGTGACCGAAGCGATGCCGGTGGTGACCGTCGCGCCCAACGACACGTTGCTCGAGAAACTCAAGTCGAACATGCAGGAAGTGCGGGCGCGTGGGGGACAGCTCTACGTCTTTGCCGATGCGGGAAGTCACATCGAGTCAAGTGAGGGATTGCATGTGATTCGTTTGCCGGAGCATTACGGCAAGCTGTCGCCGATATTGCATACGTTGCCGTTGCAATTGCTGGCGTATCACACGGCGGTGGCGCGGGGGACGGATGTGGATAAGCCTAGGAATTTGGCTAAGAGTGTGACGGTGGAGTGATCAGTCGGATGGAAGTCAGTCCGGTGCTGCTCGGGAGCTCTTGAAAAAAACTCCGGGCGGCTTCCGAGCTAAGCTCACTCTGGTCGACGACGTCCTAGTCAGATCAAACAATGAAACTATGGGTTGGCATCACGGACAGCGGTTGGTTTAGAGAGCTTGCTGCGCTAGCCCCGGATGAAGTCAATTTTTGGCAGCCGAGCGGATCGCGCGCATTTAACGCATTAAAGCCCGGCGAAATATTCTTGTTCAAGTTGCATCACCCGGAAAATTTCATTGTCGGTGGCGGCATCTTTGTACGCCACTCACCACTACCATGTTCCCTTGCTTGGGAAGCATTCGGAAATAAGAATGGCGTTTCTTCGCTCAGTGATCTTATTGCTCGAGTGCGTCGATATCGGCCGGGAATCAACGCAGTTGATCCGATGATTGGTTGCAACGTACTTGCCGAGCCCTTCTTTTTTCGCAAAGAGGAATGGATCCCTGCGCCAGTGACTTGGGCGAAGAACATCGTTCAAGGAAAGACTTTTGATACGGCTTCTGGTGAAGGCCGGAACTTGTTAAGTTCTGTTATCAGCCGCCGGAAGGAATGGCAGAGCGTTCAGGATGTTGCAGTTGTAGATGATTCAGCTACCGCGACGCGATATGGTCAGGACTATTTAACACGTGGACGATTGGGCCAGGGTGCTTTCCGCGTGCTCGTGACCGACGCATATCAGAGACGGTGCGCAATTAGTGGGGAAAAGACGCTCCCGGTCCTTGAGGCGGCTCACATCAAGCCGTACGCAAGCGAAGGCCCACGTAACGTGCGGAACGGTCTCCTCTTGCGATCCGATATTCACAAGCTTTTCGACCTCGGCTACATCACCGTAACGCTGACGCTTAACGTAGAAGTCAGTCCCCGCCTGCGTGAAGAGTGGACAAATGGGCGCGAGTACTACGCGTATCACGGCTCACAACTCAAGTGCCGGCCCGGTGCAGAGGCTGACTTGCCAGACAAGCGCTTCCTCATGTGGCATAACGAGAATCGGTTCACAACATAAGAATAAATCGGATGCGTTACTGGTGGGTCAACCAGAACCAAACGTATCGCCATGAGATCGCGGGAGGCTATCTATGGTCGCCCAAGGTTAATAGGAACGGCGCGCGTAACCCCTTCTATGACTTCATGCGAGAAGTCGCGCCTGGCGATGCAGTCTTCTCGTACTTCGACGGGTATGTTTCTGCAATAGGATTTGCACAGTCTTATGCCTACGAATCGCCTAAGCCCCTCGAGTTCGGCTCGACGGGTGCCCATTGGGACAAGATTGGGTGGCGCGTCGATGTAGCGTTCACGCGCTTGCCGATTCGGCTTAGACCCGCCGACGTAATGGACGTTCTAGCTCCACTATTGCCGGGCCGGTATGCGCCGCTGCGCTCAAATGGCGGAGGCCTTCAAAATGTGTATTTGGCGCTGCTCCCAGACGACTTTGCACGGTCGCTGGTCGACCTCATCGGCCCAACAGCGCAGGCGATCATGGATGGCCGTGTGCTCGATAGTGCAACCCTTACTTCGCCCGCAGTCGGACTTGATGAATGGGAGGATCATCAACAGCAAGTTCTGCAGACCGATTCAACGATTATCGACACCGAAAAAGCTGCCATTGTTCAGGCACGTCGCGGCCAGGGCCTATTCAAATCGCGGGTGTTGGCGCTTGAGAAGCGTTGTCGCATCACGGGCGTCGCGCGCTTGGAGCATCTTCGCGCCAGCCACTGTAAGCCTTGGCGTGACGCAACGAACGAAGAACGACTTGACGGTGAGAATGGGTTATTGCTGACCCCAACTATCGATCACCTATTCGATCGAGGATTTATCGGTTTCGAGCGGAATGGCGACTTACTAATATCACCCGTTGCACATCAAGCTTCGCTTGAACGCATGGGCATCGAAGTAACTAAGAGGGTGAATGTTGGAACTTTTTCCGAAGGCCAGAAGGCTTATCTGGATTTTCACCGAGAAAGTGTCCTTCTAAAGTCGAAATTCATTTGAATATCCATAATCTTCAGGACTTTCCGGGCGTGCTTCATAAGCGCGAGCCGGCCTCCAATCGGGTACTCCTGTGAGAGTTACTTATAGCCCTCCCGCCTCAATTCCTCAGCCGTGACGTGCACCATTTTTCCGTTGCGCCTCACGACGATGTAGGTGCCCGTGCGCACCGCCTGCTCGCGCGCCATTCGCGCCGCGCGGTGCATTGCGGTCAGCGAATTGATGAGGTCCGGATTCTTGGCAAGAGCCAGTTGATCACCCTTCATTTCGTCCTCCCCATTCGACGGCAACGGGCTCGTTGCCGGAATTATCGTAAAGAATCTAGTCGTCGACCGCATCGCGGTAATGGGTCTCGAAGTTTTTCCGACCCGTCACGAATCGTCGTCGAATGACAGCCTCGGGAATATCGTGGCCTCCATGAAGGACCCGCGCCGCCACGCGATCGACCGCCCAGTCGGCATTGGGTAACGCGAGAAAGAAGAGACTCACGCGATAACCCTCCAATCGCCACTTCACGATGCGCCGCAGGTAGCCTCTCCCGGACAAGGTCGTTTCGAACGCAAAACTTTCGCCGCGCGCAGTCGCACCGTCGATTTCTTCCAGCATCAAGCGGCCCGCCCTCATAGCTGCGGCATCTGGCGTGAAGGGCGAGAGACCCGCAGCGATGAGATCCGCATTGATGAAGCGCGGGCAGTCCGCCTCTTGCGGAAGAAAAGCTCTCGCGAAGGTTGTCTTTCCGGCGCCATTCGGCCCGGCAATAACAAGAATCTTGCGTGAAGTCATTGATTTGGTTGCTCGCTGAGCAGACCTTCGCGTTGCAACGAGCGGCATAGAGTGCGCACGATCTTACGATGGATTTCGTTGATGGAGAGCTGCAAATCCGCGAAGGCGTCCGCGCCGGTGTAGCACATCAGTGCTACAATTTCCGATCAGTTCAAACGGAGCCTCTCATGTCCACGACAACGATCCGAATCGACGACGATCTGAAAGCACGTGTGGCGGCGGCCGCCGCGCGGGTCGGCAAGACGTCCCACGGTTTCATTCTCGACGCCATATCGCAGACCGTCGAGATGGCCGAGTTGAACGAGGATTTTCATCGGACGGCGGACAAGCGCTGGGCGAAAATCCTTGCCACCGGAAAGACGGTGTCTTGGGATGAAATGAGGAAGTACCTTGCGGCGCGCGCGCGCGGTACTCGTCCTCGCAAGCCGCAAGCACGAAAACTGGTGCGCTGAAACGCCGCCACTTCGGCGCGGTGACACGTCATGGCCCGCATTGAGTTGGCGCCCGAGGTCTTCGAGGACTTCGATCGGATCTTCGAACACATCGCGCAGTTCGATGTCGGCTCAGCGGCTGCCCGCATCGACGAGATCATTGAAGCGGTGCAAATTCTTGCGACCAGCCCACTGATCGGACGGCCCGTGAAAGACAGCAAGCGCGAGCTGGTGATCGGCCGAGGATCACGCGGCTACGTGGCGTTGTTTCGATATATTCCCGAGAGGGATACGGTATTCTTGCTGGCGGTGCGAAGCCAACGCGGATCGGGTTACAGACACGACGCTTGAGCCGTTCGTCGCTCGGATCGGGACGATCATCCGTACTCCCGCTTGATCGCGTTCCCGCACGCCAGCTTTTACCCGTCTGTTCGCTGCATCAACCCCACCGAAGTCAGCGACACTGCATTCGACAGCCCGCGCTTGCGCCGCACCCCCATCAAGAACCCGCCGCACCTGTCGATGAAGACGACAACATCGTCGAACTCCCTTGCCTCTGCGGTCATGAACATACTCACTCGCCTCCTCGCACCCCTGCGCGCACATCTGCGCATCGTCGCGATCGTCTCGGTCGTGCTCCTCGGCGCCTCCGGCTGGTTCGCCTTGTCCGATCGCGCCACGATCGATGCGAACGCTCGCAAGAGCGCCGACCAGCTCGCCTTCGAAGCCGCCCCCGATGCCTGGCTGTCGCATCCGGCCAATGCCTCGGCCTTCCGCACCGCGCTCGATGAAGACCGCGTCGCGTCGGTCGCCATCGCCGATTCGTCGCCGGGCGTCGTGCTGTACACGCTGAAGAACGGCGCGCAGGAAAGCACGATCGTCCCCGGCTGCTCGCGCATCTCTTGCGCGGGAACGATCCTCGAAAAACTGAGCGACCGCAGTGCCGCCGCGGGCTTCGCGCTGGTCCACGTCGATGTCGATCCGCGTCCGGCGGCGCGCCGGCTCTTCGAAGCCATCGCCTCGGTGGGCTCGACCGTGCTGTTGATGATGGTTCTGCTCGGCGGCCTGTTCGTCTTCATGAAGCTGCAGATGCGCATGGGCGGCAGCATCGCGGCGAAGCTCGCGAAGACGCCGGACACGACCTTCGGCGACGTCGTCGGCAACGCGGAAGCCAAGCGTGCGCTCCATCGCGTCAAGGCCTTCATGCGCGATCCATCGGCCTACGCGAAGCTGGGCGCGCGTGCGCCGCGCGGCGTGCTGCTGGTCGGGCCGCCGGGCGTGGGCAAGACGCTGATCGCCAGGGCGCTGGCCGGCGAGAGCGGCGCCAACTTCATCGCGGTGGACGGCTCCTATTTCACGGCGATGTTCTACGGGCAGGGCGTCAACAAGGTTCGGGAGCTGTTCGCACATGCGAGGAAGCACGCGCCGTGCGTGCTCTTCATCGACGAGATCGACGGGATCGGCAAGCGCAGCACGGGCGAGATGCGCAGCGCGGAGGCCGAGGGCAATCGCATCATCAATCGCGTGCTCACCGAGATGGACGGCTTCTCGGCGCTCGACAACGTCACCGTCGTGGCCGCGACCAATCACGAGTCGAACGTCGACGAGGCCATGCGCCGTCCCGGCCGCTTCGACATGCTGGTGCAGCTCGGCATGCCGACCTTGCCCGAACGCGCCGCGCTCTTCGCGCTCTACATCGATCGCGTCACTCACGATGGATCGGCCGACACGATGTCTCTCGCGCGGATGACGCAGGGCCTGTCACCGGCCGACATCGCCAACATCGTCAACAAGGCCACGTCGTGTGCGGCCGAGGCGGGCGATGCACAACTCACGGCCGCGCATCTGATGCGTGCCATCGAGACGCATCAGATGGGCGGGGAGATCTCGTCGATCAAGGATCTGCTGACCGAAGCGACGCGCAAGCGTCTCGCGATCCACGAGGCGGGCCATGCGCTGGTCGGACACTGGCTCGAGACTGGCTTGGTCGAGCGCATCACGATCGAACCGCGCGGGCAGGCGCTCGGCGTGACCTACATCACGCGCGAGACCGAGGACCCGATCTACCGGCAAGGAGAGATCGCGAGCCGCATCGCGATGCTGCTCGGCGGCCGCGAGGCGGAACTGCTGGTGTTCGGCAATGTGTCGACAGGCGCATCCGACGACCTCAAGCGCGCGTCGGAGCTGGCGATCGACATGGTCGGCTCGCTAGGCTTCTCGAAACGCTTCGGATTGTTGAGCGTCGCCGGGGTGCCGAAGGAGTTGCTCGGTCCCGACGTGCAGGCGGCCGTCCTCGATGAAGCGCGGGCGCTGCTCGAAACGGCGCAGGCGACTTGCGTGCGCTTGCTGACGACGCAGCGCGCGCGGCTCGAAGCGTTGGCGGAGCGCTTGCTCGACGTGGAGTGCCTCGCGGGCGAGGAACTGGTGGCCCTTCTGGGAGCGCGGCGTTCGCTGGAGGTTGTCGAGGAGCCGGAGGCTTTGGCTGCGTAGTACCGAGAACGCGCGATCGAAGGCGAGATACAGGCTAAGACCGCGTTAACCCTTCCACAGAAAGATCGAGCCGGATCTCGAGCACAGTCACCGTGGCATCACCCGCGTCACGGCTCAAACGAAACCCAAGCTTGCGTGCGAGCGCAAGCATCGCGTAATTGGTCGACAGCGTGATGCCGCTGAATACCTCAATACCCGCGTCCGCAGCGGCTCGCATCAATTCGCGCAGCAGCGTTCGCCCGATGCCCTGGTGTTGCCACTGGTCCCCGATGACGATGGCGAAGTCGCAGACGCGCGGGTCGGTGTCGTTGCGAACGCACCGCGCGTCGCCGAGTTCCTGCTCGATACCGTCGACGTTTGCGACGGCAATCAGGGCGATCTCCCGCGCTCGATCTATATCGGTCCAGCGTTCCAGTTCGCCGGGCAGAAGATTGCGGCCTGACATCAGCCGTTGATACGAGCTCTCACGCGATAGGCCGTTGACGAACCCGCGTTCGAGTTCGAGGTCGGCCGCATCGATGGAACGGATGCGCACCGGGGTCCCGTCACGTAACCAGGCACCCGTCGGCTCGGGCGATAGCGAGGCGCCGGCGGTGGCGGGTGCGATCGAAGAAAACGCTTGCATGATCGTTCTTCTCCCGGTCCGCTCAGTGCGACAACTCCGAGCGACGATCCCAGCCAAGCGCTGCGGCCCTTGAGGTGTACGCGCGGCCGGCCCGATGCCCAACGACGGTATCGGCCAGCCGGGGGTGTGAAGGGGGCAGCAGTTCGACCGACGAGTCGTCCATTGCCGACACGATGGCCTGGCCGTCGCGGTCGAAGGTAAAGCTCTCGCCGGACATCAACACGATGTCGCGCCTGTCGTTGTCCTGCGTGATCCACAGGGCGCCGCGATGGCAGTTGATCAGCGATCCCTTGGCGTCGGTCACGGACAGTGTCTGGTTCTTGACGAGGCATACCGGGGTGGTGTTTAGGCGAATGTTCATGGCTCACTCCATGCATGATTGGGAGCATCCCACAATGAGCGCAGTGGTCGATTCCACAAACGCTGCGATAGCCATAATCGATGCACATGGGCGTCTCCACAAACGTTCAATGCGAATATCTCGCATGTTCTGAAGGAATACGAATGAGCCGTTTGCTGCCCTCGCTCGACCTGTTGCGCGGTTTCGAGGCCGCGGCACGCCACCTCAGCTTCACGAAGGCGGCGGCGGAGCTGTTCCTCACGCAATCGGCGGTCAGCCGGCAGGTACAGACGCTCGAAGAACAGCTGGGCACGGCGCTGTTCGAGCGTCGTCACCGCGAGATCCGCCTCACCGAGGCCGGACAGAAGCTGTTTCGCGTCTCCGGGGAGGCGATGCGCATGCTGACCGATACGGCAGCCGAGATCCGTGCCGGCACGAGTGCCGCCCTGACGGTGTCGTGCACGATGGGCTTCGCGTCGCTGTGGCTGGTGCCGCGACTGATGGGCTTTCGCACCGAGTCTCCAAACATCGACATCCGTATTGCAGCCAACAATCGCATCGTCGACATCGATCGCGAGCGCATCGAGCTGGCGGTGCGCTATTGCCCGGCGGACCTGGCGCCCGCCGGGGCGCAACGGCTGTTCGGCGAGGAAGTGTTCCCTGTCTGCGCACCCGATTTGAAGGGCATACACGGCCAGCCTCTACGCGTGCCGGAAGACCTGAGCGACCACGTGCTGCTGGAACAGGAGCATGCGGACACGGTCCGCCCGTCCGGCTCGTGGACCATGTGGCTCGAGGCCATGGGGCTGCATCGGTTCAAGAGCGCCGGCACGCTGCGCTTCAGCCACTACGATCACTTGATCCAGGCCGCGATCGAGGGTCAAGGGGTCGCGCTCGGAATCAGTCCGCTGGTGCGTCGGCACCTCGAGCAGCATCGATTGGTCGCTCCCTTCGAGCATCGCATCGCGTCGCCACGGGCCTACCATCTCGTCACGGCCAAATATGCGGCGGGTCGCGCGACGTGGCCGCTTTCAGCGATTGGCTGCTGCGCAATGCATCGCAGGAGAGCGAAGCCTAGGAATCAATCCACCCGACCGCCTTCGCGCACAACGATCCTCGGGCAGGGGATGCTACGTGCAAGACGTGTTGGCGCTCAGGGTGCTGCGGCCATCGCTTTGACGAACGTCTTCAGCCGCTTCCTGCCGTCCGCATTCGTTCCTCGCCACGCCTTCAACGCCAGCGCGAGAAACTGCTGCTCCCCTGCGGTCAGCCCTTGACTCGCCCGTTCCTCATCGAGCCACCCCACCGCCTGCCTGCAAGCTGCCTCGATCTGCCGCGCCAGCTTGTCGCCGATCGGGCGGCTGCTCTTGATCTGGCTCCACATGCTGGGGCTCACCTGCAACCGCTGCGCAAAGCTTTGCTCGAGCCCTTTCGGCGCAATGCCGGCGCGCATCTGCTCCTCGGCGAATTGCTGGAACAGGGTGATGACGTTCTGGCGGCGATTGACGGTGGTGTTGGGCACGGTGCGTTGCGGGTTCGAGACGGTGATTGCGAAAAATATTGTCGCACCCTCTTGACGCCAATGTGAAGACTCTTTACAATTCGCACTCTCGTTGCGCATTCGAATGTGCAACACCGATTTCAGAGATTCCATCCGACCCATTCATCGACCGAACTCGCCGTGAACCGTCTTCGCCACCTCAACCATCGCTCGCTGCCCGCGCAGGGCTGGCTCGCGTTCGCGCGCGCCGCGTCGGTGGTGTTGATCGGTGGTGCTGGTTCGATTGCGGTTTCGCGAACCGTCGCGAAGAGCGAGATGACGAATCAGATGGTTCCGGGAGAAGGTAGCGCGTAGCCGAACCTTCACGCTCGATTATTCGAGGCCCGGATCCCTGCAAAGGAATCCGGGCTTTTTGTTTTGGCTTTTCGTTTGTGCGTGGCTTGGGTCGAGCGCGATCACACGTTCGTCTCATTGCGCATGTGTTTGGACACCACGGCCGGATGTAGCCCCGTCAGCGAGGGGCGGCCGGGATGTGCGCCGCCGGAGCAAGGGCGTCGTGCAGCGAGGGCGCTGGGCAATCTTTGCACTCGCGTTCGAGCACAACCGCAATGGGATGCGCAATCGCCCGCGTGTTGTTGGCGCTGGCAAACCAGGGAAGGGAGGTGAGATGAAAACGAACAACTACAACCAGGAAGCGGGCACCAGCGCCTTCCGCGCCGGATCGTCCTTCGCGCGCTTCTCTCCATCGCAAGTACCGCGCGCGGCGAAGGGCGCGTCATCCGTTCGCAGTCATGAAACACGGCGACCCTTGGTTCGCCGGCAGGAGGAAATAAAAATGAAAAGATTCGAGAAAGTCATTCGGACCCTGGGCCGTTACGTCGTCGTTTTTGGCGTGACGCTTGCGGTGGCGTGCGCGTCCGTGATCGTTGCGAACGCACCCGCGCTGGTACCGGGCAAGACCGTACCGCCGGCCGAAGTCGTGCACCTCGACCCGGTCACCGTGACCATCTCGGCCGATCGCTTCGACAAGATTCGCGCGGAAGCAGAGGCCGCCACGAAGGTGGTTCACGTCTACGGCAGTGGTCCGAAGGAAGTGTAGGAGCAAGGTGACGAGACCGCATCTCGGCACCTGTAGTCGAAGAGCACCGATCGAAAGGTCGGTGCTCTTTTTTTGGTCGATGCTCGTCGCTGACATAAGCATCGATATCCGAGCTCTGTCCCCGACGCGCGTTCGAGCTACACGTCCTTGCTCGGATCGACCAGAAACTTCTCTCCGGTGGCGCGCCTGTTGTAGATCGCGATCGTGTCCAAGTGCAGCATCTGGGCCAGCGACACCTGTCGCGCATAGTGGCTCGCGAACGTTGTCGTCAGGCTGTCTGCCACGCGCCGCTTGAGCGCCTGCACGGCTGCAGGTTCGATCTTCTGCAGGAACTGAAACAGCAACCAGCCGCCCATGCCCCACGTCATGCCGAAGTCGCGCACGAGCTCGGTGGGACGCGTGTCGAGACCGCCGTAGATATAGACCTGCTTGTGCGTGGCCGAACCGTAGCGGCTGTATTCGGTGGCGGAGCGGCTCAATGCGACTTCCATGCAGCTCAGGATTTGCCCCGCGAGCTTGCCGCCGCCGATGGCATCGAAGGCGAGCGTCGCGCCGGTCTCGGCGATCGCATCGGCGAGATCCTTCAAGAACGTCGGGGATTCGCTATTGCAGATGTGCGTCGCGCCGATGCCTTCGAGCAAGTCGAATTGGTCTTGCTTGCGCACGATGTTCACCAAGCCGATGCCGTCCTCGAGACAGATGCGATTGAGCATCTGCCCGAGATTCGACGCTGCGGCCGTGTGGACCAGCGCAGTGTGGCCTTCGCGTCGCATGGTCTCGACCATGCCCAGCGCGGTCAGGGGATTGACGAACGCGGACGCGCCTTCGACCGGCGTCGCGCCATCGGGAAGGACCAGGCACTGCTCGACCGGGACGCAGCGGTATTGCGCATACATCGCTCCGCCCAGTGCCGCAACCGTCTTGCCCATCAACGCGCGCGCCGCATCGGACGATCCGGCTTCGACGACCACGCCCGCGGCTTCGTTGCCGACCGGCATCGATTGATCTACGCGCGCCGCCATCGCCTTCATGGCTGCCTGGGAAACAGGCGCTGTCATCAGCGGCAATCCATCTTTCTGCGAGGCGGTGGCCGCGCGCATATCGGCTGCTCCGAAAAGCAGGCCGAGATCGGACGGATTGATCGGCGCTGCTTCGACGCGGATCAATACTTCATTCGATGCGGGAGACGCAATGGGAATCCGCATCAACGACACTTCGAGGATGCCGTCGCCCCGAATCAGGGAACGCAGTTGCAGGCCGGAGCGATCGGTCGGCTGGCTCATGGAATTTCCCCGTCAGTTGCGCTACAGGCCGACCAGATAATGCGCGAGGTTCTCGATGTCCTGCGGGTTCAAGGTCTGCGCCACGCTGGTCATGCTGCCCGCGTCGTTGGTGCGCGTGCGCGCCTTGAAGTCGGTGAGCTGCTTGACGATGTATTCGTAGTTCTGCCCGGCCACGCGCGGGATCTCGTTCTGTCCGATGAAGCCGCCGAGGTGGCACATCGTGCAGAGCGTCTCGTCGGCCTTGAGCTTGCCCGCCTTGGCCTTTCCGGAATCGGCTGCGAATGTTTGCGGCGGCGGCTTCTGTTGGGAGAAGTAGTCCGCAAGCTCATGCATCTCGTCGCGCGAAAGCCCTGCGGCCATCGGCGTCATCAACTCGTTGGTGCGCCGTCCTTCCTGGAAATCACGCAACTCAAGATAGAGGTAGCGCGACGTCTGGCCGGCGAGAATCGGATAGGCCGGCTGCGACGCCAGTGCCGCCGGACCGTGGCACGCCAGGCAGATCGCGGCTTTCGCGGGGACGGCACCGACCACTTGCGCGATCGAGCCGCCACTGGCGACGACCGATGCAATTACCACTGCCGCGGCGCGCGCCGATCCTTTCACGAACCTGCGTCTCATCGAGTGATCACGGCAGCGCGAACACCATGATCGTATTGCCGCGCTTGAAGTCGATCTGCGCGTTGCCGCCGGCTGCGACCGCGACGTACTGCTTGCCGCCGGTCATGTACGAGACCGCCGGTGCGTTGACGCCCGCGCCGCACTGGTATTGCCACAGCATCTTGCCGGTCGTGGCGTCGAACGCGCGGAAGAGCCCGTTGCCTTCGCCGTTGAAGACCAGGTTGCCGGCCGTGGCCAGTACGCCGCCGATCAGCGGCTGCTCGGTGTCGAACTTCCACTCCAATTTGCCGGTGTCGATGTTGACGGCGGCGAGGCGTCCCGATTGCTTCTCGGCGGGAATGACCTTGAATGCCCCGCCGAGCCAGAGCTTGCCGCCCGGATATTTCGACGCTTCGACGTGGTAGGTCATCGGTTGATGCAGGTTCGCGGCATACGCGAGGCGCGTCTTGGGATTGAACGCCATCGGGCTCCATTCCACGCCGCCGTTCGCACCCGGCAACATGCGCGCGCCGTCCGCGGTGGGCAGCACCCACATGTTTTCCTGCGGGATCATGGCCTCGCTGAAACGGATCAGCTCGCCGGTAGCGCGGTCGTGCACGTACACGTGGCCGGTCTTGCCGCCGTGGATGGCGACCTTGCGCATCTTGCCGTCCTTGCCCTTGGCCTCGGTCAGGATCACCGGCGAAACCGCGTCGAGGTCCCAAACGTCGTGCGCGATGTACTGCGAGTGCCACTTGTATGCGCCCGTGTTCAGGTCGACCGCGACCATCGAGTTCGTGTAGAGGTTGTCGCCCGGGCGCTCGGCGCCGTACAGGTCGGGGCTCGGATTGCCCACGACGAAGAACGCCATGTTGGATTCCTTGTCGATCGCGGGTGGCATCCACACGCCGCCCCCGAGCTTCTTGGCAAAGTCGCTGCCCTTGGCCAGTTGCGCCTTCTCGGCCGCGATGTCGCGATGCATGTTGCGACCGGTCGCATCGTTGACAGCCCACACGCCTTCACTACCGGTGTCGGGGATCGTGTTGAACGTCCACAGCAACTTGCCGTCGTTGGCGTCGTAGGCCTTCAAGAATCCGCGGATGCCGTACTCGCCGCCGTTCGTGCCGATCAGAATTTTGCCATTCACCGCGACCGGCGCCATCGTCTCCGAATAGCCCGCCTCGGGGTCGGCGATCTGCGTGGACCACAGCACCTTGCCGGTCTTCGCGTCGAGCGCGACGAGCTTCGAATCGAGCGTGCCCATGAAGAGGCGATCGCCCATCACCGCGACGCCCCGGTTGTTCGGGCCGCAGCAGAAGGTCGTCACGGCGCCCATCTTGTGCTTGTAGTGCCAGAACTCCTTGCCGGTCACCGCATCGAGCGCATACACGTGATTGAACGAGGTCGTGACGAACATGATCCCGTCGACCACGATTGGTGCGGTCTCCATCGACTCGAGCACCGCGGTCTGGAACTGGAATGCCGGACGCAGCTTCGACACGTTGCCGCTGTTGATCTGTGTGGCCGGGTAATAGCGCGTCTGCGCATAGTTCATGTTCGACTGCAGGAAGTTCGACGCATCGGAGTCGGCCGCGTCGAGCTGACGCTGCGCGACCGAGATCGACTTGGGCACCGGGTCGCCGGTCGCCGCGGCCTGACCGGTGACTTCAGCCTGCGCGAACACGCCGCCGGAAATGGCGGACATCGCCAGGCTGGCGATGAAGATCGATGTGGAACGGCACGATGCTTTGGTTCGAAACATTGCATTCTCCTCGGATGTGTTTCGTCACGGGCCTGCAGCCTCGTCGATGTCGGAATCGCGGTCTCGCGAGGTCGTATGCAGCGTTGTTCTCATGTGCGACGGGGGGTGTGCTCTGGTCAACCCGTCCGGCGGCTCGTCATCCTAGCGGCAATCGCGCGAACTGAGTATGAGATTCTGTCGCCCGGCGGTTGTACCCACGATCACGAGACCACGACCATGACGCGACCTCTTCGACTGTTCACGTGGCGAGCAAACCTCGCGGTGCTTGCGGCCCTGCTGTCGAACGGGGTCGCACACGCGCAAGCCGCGATCGCGCCTCCACCTGCAGCCGCACCCGCGATCGCCTTGAACGTTCAGTTGCTTACCGCGGCCCGACAGAACGAGCTCGCCGATGTGAAGCGTGTGCTCGCGCAGGGGGCGATGGTCGATTCGAGGAATCGCCTGGGCAAGACCGCGTTGCTGATCGCCTGCGAGAAAGGGAACGACGACATGGCCGCCGCGCTGCTCGCGGCCCATGCCGACGTCGATCTCGCATCGGTCGAACGCGTCACGCCGCTGATGGCCGCGAGCTACAGCGGCAACGCGGCGCTCGTCAAGCGCTTGTTGGCCGCAGGCGCGCGCATCGATCCGGTGGATCGCATGAGCAAACCAGCCGTGGTCTACGCCGCGGGCCAGGGCAACGCGGCTGCGCTCGACGCGCTGCTCGCGTCGGGCATCGATGTCAATGCCGCGTATGAGCACCAGCTCACGCTCTTGATGTGGGCCGCCGGTCAGGGACATGCCGATGCCGTACGCCTGCTGCTCGCGCGCGGCGCCGATGCCGGGATGCGAGACGACCGCGGCATGACCGCGGCCGATATCGCACGCGCGGCTGGCAAGGAAGCCGCGGCGCGATCGGCGGGGTTGCTCTAGCCGGCCGTGAACTCCACCTTCGATCGGACTCGACAACGCCCTTGGGCGTCTCCTTCGTCGGCGGCTGTGCTGCGTCTTCGCGTTCTAACGCCGTATGGGTTTCCTCTTCTTCGTTGCAGTTTTCGTTGCGGTCCTGGTTGCCGCCTTCGGGGTCGCTTTCGCCGCGGGCTTGGCCACAGGCTTCGGCATGAAGGCCGACAACCAGAAGTCCGTCCCCTGCTTGGCGGTCTCTTTCATCAACGTGGAAGCCTGGCGTTTGGCTTCCGCGGTTGCACGCGCACGCGCAGTGTTGGCGATGGTGTTCGCGCCGCTCAACCACATGCTCATAAACGGGTTCTTCTTGAGCCAGGGGTTCTTCATGGGGATGCTCCGGTGAGGGCGGGCCGGGTCGGGGGATGCCCGCAACCCGATCGACCGCCGTTGCGTCCGACACTACCGCGCCACACGTGCAGCGCTTGTCGGCCGCGCACTGCATTCCCTGTCCTCCACACCGATCAGTAGACCGCGCCCATCGGGGTCGCAACATCTTCGAGCGCGCGTCTTTCCGACGCCACCCCCCAAATCGCCTGCACGACCGCCGCGGCGATCATCAATCCCGCGCCCAGCAGATAGCCCATCAACACCTGCGCGCGCGAGCCGGTATCGATCAATGCCCCGAACACTACCGGCCCGGCGATGCCACCCAGTGCCGTGCCGACCGCATAGAACACCGCGATCGCCAGCGCGCGGATCTCGAGCGGAAACGTTTCGCTGACCGTGAGATACGCAGAGCTTGCGGCCGCCGATGCGAAGAAGAAGACGACCGTCCATGCGATCGTCTGTGTGGTCGCATCGAGCAAGCCGCGCTCGAACAGCAACCCGCTCGCCGCGAGCAACCCGCCCGAGATTGCGTAAGTCGCGGCGATCATCGTGCGGCGGCCGACAGTGTCGAACAGCGGACCGAGCAGCAACGGTCCCGCGAAATTGCCGAGCGCGAACGGCAGGATGTACCAGCCCACGCGGTCGTTGGCTATGCCATAGAAGTCGGTGAGCACCAGCGCATACGTGAAGAAGATGGCGTTGTAGAAGAACGCCTGCGAGGCCATCAATGCGAGGCCGACCAGCGAGCGACGTCGGTACGTGACCAACAACGCATCGACGACCGCGCGCAGCGGCGTGCGGTCTCGCGCTTGCAATCGCAACTTCGGCAATGGCGCGCTCGGCGCGGGCACGCGAGCGCGACGTTCGATGTCGGCGACGATCGCCTCGGCTTCGGCGATCCGTCCGCGCAGCATCAGCCATCGCGGGCTCTCGGGGATCCACCAGCGCATGCCGATGATCGTCAGGCCGAGCGCCGCGCCGATCACGAAGCACGCACGCCATCCAAGGTCGTTGCCGAGCACGTTCGGATCGAGCAGCACGATCGACCCGGCGGCGCCAGCCGCGGCGCCGACCCAGAAGCTGCCGTTGATCGCGAGGTCGGTGCGGCCGCGAACGCGCGCGGGCGTGAGCTCCTGGATGGTCGAATTGATCGCGGTGTATTCGCCGCCGATGCCCGCGCCCGTCAGGAAGCGAAACAGCGCGAAGCTGGCGAAGTCCCACGACACGGCGGTTGCGGCCGTCGCCGCGATGTACACGGTCAGCGTGACGAAGAAAAGCTTGCGACGACCGAGCCGGTCGGTGAGCCAACCGAACAGCACTGCGCCGCTGACCGCGCCCGCGAGATACGCGCTTGCGGCAAAGCCCACGTCGGCATTGCTCATGTGCAACGAAGGGCTGGTCTTCAACGCGCCCGCGACCGCGCCTGCGAGCGTGACCTCGACGCCATCCAGTATCCACGTGATGCCGAGCGCCGCTACCACCAGCGTGTGAAAGCGCGACCACGGCAAGCGGTCGAGGCGGGCGGGGATTTCGGATTCGATGATCATGAGCAGTGAAGCGTCGGACCGATGCGTGCGACGGGCGTTCGCAACGGCGAGGTCGAGACGATCGAGGTAGCATGCTGAGATGGTCGATCTGGAACTCGCCTTCGAATTGGGCAAGATCGTATACAAGACGCTGCGCGAGGTTGACAGCACGAAGGAGGAATCCGGCAAACTTCTGCGAACGCTGGGAGGCGCGCAGCAGGAAGAGATCCTTCTCCAGAAGATCGCGAAGTACTGGAACCAGCAACGCCGTCTCGACCGCCCCGATGGCTTGCTGGTCGTGACCATCCATCGAGTCGTGTTCCTGGCCAAGATCAAGACGGTCGTGACGACGACGGACTATCTGAGTTTCCCGATCGAGATGATCGAGGACCTCAAGGCCACGAGAGCGATGCTCGTCAGTCCCGCGATTCGATTTCGTGTGCGGGAACAGGATCAGGACTTCACGCTCCTCTCGAACGCAGAGAAGTCGTAAGCGCCATCGAAGCGTCGAAGCAGTCGTACCGCAAGCATCCGCAGTAGCGATCTTCGGGATGGCACTTAGCTCAGTACGCCGCCTGCAAGCGCAAGCGGCGCGCAGCCTCCTCGGCACGTGCGTCGTCGATCTCGCGCATGACACCGTCGACATCGATGTCGCCGTGCTTGTGCTCGAAGCGGCCCGTGAGCACCGCATCGATGTGCAGCAGTCCACGCTGATACAGGTCCCAGATCTCGTGTCCGTAGTCGCTGTGCAGCAGGTCGGGCGCGAAGCGCCCGAGGAAGTCCCGCAAGTTGGCGACATCGCGCAACAGCATGCGCTTGGCGTGATTGTTGCCCGCCGCATCGACCGCCTGCGGCAGGTCGATGATCACCGGACCGTTCTCGCCGAGCAGCACGTTGAACTCCGACAAGTCGCCGTGCACGATGCCCGCGCACAGCATGCGCACGACTTCCGTCAGCAGCATCGCGTGATGGGTGCGCGCCTCGTCGGGCGTGAACGCCACGTCGTTCAGACGCGGAGCTGCGTCGCCGTGCTCGTCGGTCACGAGCTCCATCAACAGCACGCCGTCGCAGAAGTTGTACGGCCGCGGCACGCGTACTCCCGCAGCGGCCAGTCGATAGAGCGCATCGACCTCCGCGCGTTGCCACGCGGCCTCGGTCGCCTGACGACCGAAGCGCGTGCCCTTGGCCATCGCGCGCGCCGCGCGCGTGTTCTTGACCTTGCGGTTCTCGGTGTAGTCCACGGCCTGTCGAAAGCTGCGTTGCGTGGCTTCCTTGTAGACCTTTGCGCAGCGCGCCTCGAGGCCACAGCGCACGACATAGACGACCGCTTCCTTGCCGCTCATCAACTGGCGCACGACGGTGTCGATCAGCCCTTCCTCGATCAACGATTGCAGCCTCTTCGGTGTTTTCATGGGCGCCATTCTGCGCCGCTGCCAACACCGTCCGGTTTCAGGCTCTCTTCGCCGCCGCGTGCGGATCGACGATTCCGTCAGCAGTCGTCGTGCCGTCGAGGGCGAACTTGCTTTCGGGCTGCATGCGAAATGCGAGCACGACACCCAATGCCAACAGCACCATGCTGCCCACGAACGGCAGTTCCCAGTTGCCGGTCTTGTCGATCAGGAAGCCACCGATCACCGGGCTGATGATCGCAGCCAGTGCGGAACCAGTGTTCATCATGCCACTCGCGGTCCCCGCAAATTCGGGGGCAATGTCCATCGGGATCGCCCACATCGGGCCGATCGTCATCTCGACGAAGAAGAAGCCGAACGACAGGCAGGCGAGCGACACGTAGAGCTGGTGCGTGAAGAGGAGCGGGATCAGGGACAGTAGCGTGAGTCCCATGAACACCGCGACCATCACGCTGCGGGCGCGATGCAGGCTGCCGGTGCGTACCAGGATCTTGTCGGTGACGACGCCGCCCAGCGCGTCGCCGATCACGCCGGCGAAGAACACGCTCGACGCGAAGATCGCGGACTTCTTCAGGTCGAGGCTGTAGCTGTGCAGGAAGTACTGCGGGATCCAGCTCAGGAAGAGCCACAGCGTCCATCCATAGCAGAAGTACACGATGGTCACGGGCATCATGCGCTTGAACAGCGGGCCCCAAGGCACCTTGGCTTTTTTCTCTTTCGGGATCGGCAGGAAATCGATCTCGGCCTGTGTGATGCGCGGATGGTCTTTCGGGTTTTCGGTAAAGGTCAGCGCCCAGAGTCCGACCCACACGAAGCTCAGCGCCGCGGCTGCATAGAAGGATTCGCGCCAGCCGTAAGTCGCCATGATCGCGACGACGGCCGCGGGTGCGACCGCGTTGCCGATGCGCGCGGCCGCGTGCGTGATGCCCTGCGCGAAGCCGCGCTTTTCCTTGGCGACCCAGCGCGACATCGCCGACGTGGCCGCCGGAAAGGTCGCGCCTTCACCCAGGCCGAGCAGCACGCGCGCGATCACCATCGAGATCAATCCGCCGGCCATGCCGGTCAGCACCGTCGCGCTCGCCCAGATCAGGCCGCACACGATCAAGGTGCGACGCGCACCGAAGCGATCGCTGACCCACCCGCCGATGATCTGGAAGATCAGGTAGGGATACGCGAATGCCGAGAACACGAAGCCGATCTCGGTCTTGTTGAGGTTGAAGTCCTTGGCGAAGCCGGCCGCCGCGGTACTCACGTTCACGCGATCGAGATACGTGATGAAGTACATCAGGCAAAGCAGTATGAGAACCACATTGGTCGCGCGAAACATCTTCCTCATCTTCGTCTCCGTATTTTTTTAAGCGATTCCGTACGATCAAGCCGCCTTCTTGAGTGCGACCGGCGCGCGATGGGTTGCGAAGTGCTCCATCGCGGCCTGCACCCCGCTGCCCGCGAGCGGAACGCCGGCGAGCTTCATCCCCATCTCGCATCCGGCCAGCGTGCCGAGCAGGGTCAGGTCGTTGCTGTCGCCGAGGTGCCCGATGCGGAACATGCGGCCCCTGAGCTTTCCGAGTCCCATGCCGAGCGACATGTCGAAACGTTCGTAGATCAGGCGGCGTACCGCGTCGGCATCGACGCCGGCGGGCATGATCACGCCGGTCAGTACCGGCGAATAGACGCTGGCATCGGCGCACTGGATCGGCAAGCCCCAGGCAGTGACCGCGGCGCGCACACCCGCTGCCCAGCGGAGGTGACGCTCGAACACGTTCTCGAGGCCTTCCTCTTCGATCATGTCCAGCGATTCGGAAAGTCCGTAGAGCAGGTTGGTATTGGGCGTGTACGGCCAGTAGCCGTCCGTGTTCGACTCGACGATTTCGTCCCAGGCCCAGAACGCGCGGGGCAGCCTGGCCGTCTTCATCGCATCGAGTGCCCGCGGCGAGATCGCGTTGAAGCTGATGCCGGGCGGCAGCATCAAGCCCTTCTGCGACCCGCTCACCGATACGTCCACGCCCCACTCGTCGTGCCGGTAGTCGGCACTCGCGAGGCCCGAGATGGTGTCGACCATCAACAGCGCCGGATGCGACGCCGCATCGATCGCCTTCCTGACCGCCGCGATGTTCGACGTGACGCCCGTCGAGGTCTCGTTGTGAACCACGCACACGGCCTCGATGCGATGGCCCGTGTCCTTCCTCAAGCGTTCTTCGATCATGTCGGCCTGCACGCCGCGGCGCCAACCCGGCGCGTTCGGCAGGCGCTCGTCGCTGCCGTTCCACGAGAGGAATTCGGTCGACAGGCCCAGGCGCGTGGCCATCTTCTGCCACAACGAGGCGAAGTGGCCGGTCTCGTACATCAGCACGTGGTCGCCGGGGCTCAGGGTGTTGGCCAGCGCCGCTTCCCACGCGCCGGTGCCCGATGCCGGATAGATGATCACCGGATGCTTCGTCTTGAAGATCTCGCGCATGCCTTTCAACACCTTGATGCCGAGCGCGCCGAACTCGGGACCGCGATGATCGATGGTCGGCAGACTGATCGCGCGCAGCACGCGATCGGGCACCGGGCTCGGTCCCGGGATTTGCAGGAAGTGACGCCCGGTGGGGTGGAAGTCGAGATTGAGCATGAGGTCTCCTGGAAGCGCCGCAGTTTGCATGCAAAATACAGAACCTGCAAGCGCGACACTGCGAAACGTCCGCGTTGGCACTAGCACCGTTTGCATGCAAAATGCGGCAAGGAGAAAAACAGATGGCCGAAGTCGTTTCGATATTGAGACTTTCACTGCACGATCAGGTGGCGGCGCGCTTGCGCACGATGCTGATCGAGGGCCAGATACCGCCCGGTGCAAAGTTGAACGAGCGCGAGTTGTGCGAACGCCTGCACGTCTCGCGTACCCCGTTGCGCGAGGCGATCAAGCTGCTCGGCGCCGAAGGCCTGGTCGACCTGTTGCCCAATCGCGGCGCGGTCGCCGTCAAGCTCACCGAGGCCGACGTGGTCAATACCTTCGAGGTGCTGGCCGTGCTCGAGGGAACATCGGGCGAGCTCGCGGCGCAACGCATCACCGACGCCGAGATCGCCGAAGTGCGGGCGCTCCACTACGAAATGCTGGCCTGTTATTCGCGGCGCGATCTTTCCGGCTACTACCCGATCAACGCGAGCATCCATCGCGCGATCAACGACGCGGCGAAGAATCCGGTGCTGACCGCGACCTATCGCTCGATCAACGCGCGCGTGCAATCGCTGCGCTTTCGCACCAACCAGAACGAGCGGAAGTGGAAGCTCGCGATGAAGGAGCACGGGGCGATGATCGACGCGCTCGACGCGCGTGACGGCAGCGGCATGCGCCAGATCCTGATGGAGCACATGCATCACAAACTCGACAGCGTGCTCGCTCTGCTGCGCGCCGGCGAGATCTATCCCGCAGCGGCGAAGGATTGAAGCACCATGCTGGTTGAAGCGAAGCAGACGTTGATGCCGCTAGGCGCGGCGTTGCCGACCAACGATGTGGCCGATGCGTTGATGCGCCGGCTGCGCACGGAGACCGAGGGCGAGGTCCTGTTCGACATCGCATCGCGCGGGCGCTACGCGACCGATGCGTCGATCTACCAGATCATGCCGGTCGGCGTGCTCGTGCCCACCGGCGAGCGCGACGTGACGACGGCGCTCGCCATCGCGCGCGAGCTCGAGGTGCCGGTCCTGCCGCGCGGCGCCGGCACCAGCCAGTGTGGGCAGACCACCGGCGCCGCGCTGGTGATCGACAGCACCAAGCATCTGCGCCGCGTGCTCGAGATCGACGTGGATGCGCGGACCGCGACCGTCGAACCGGGACTGGTGCTCGACCATTTGAACGCCGAGCTCAAGCCGCACGGACTCTGGTATCCGGTCGACGTGTCCACCAGCGCACAGGCCACGCTCGGCGGCATGGCCGGCAACAACTCGTGCGGCTCGCGCTCGATCGCCTACGGCAACATGGTGCACAACGTGCTGGGCATCAGCGCGTGGCTGTCGGATGGATCGCTGGTCGACTTCGGTCCCGTGTCGCGTCTGGGCGCGCAAGCCACGAGCATCGCCGACTTCGTTCGCGAGCTCGCGGTCGCGCATCGCGGGGACATCGCCGCGCTGTGGCCCAAGGTGATGCGGCGCGTCGGCGGCTACAACCTCGACATCTTCGACCCGCAAAGCCAGCGGCCGTACACATCGGACGGGAGCGTCAATCTCGCGCACCTGCTGGTCGGGTCCGAAGGCACGCTGGCCTATACGAAGAGCCTGACGCTGCAACTGGCCGAACTGACACGCGCGAAGGTGCTGGGCGTCGTCAACTTCCCGACCTTTCATGCCGCGATGGACGCGGCCCAGCACATCGTCAAGCTGATGCCGAGCGCGGTCGAATTGGTCGATCGCACGATGATCGAATTGAGCCTGACCAATCCCGCGTTCAGGCCTGCCATCGAGGCCGCACTGATCGGCAGGCCTGCCGCGATCCTGCTGGTCGAGTTCTCAGGCACCGACAAGGCCGCGCTGTTGCCGAAGCTGAAAGACCTCGGCGCATTGATGGGCGACCTCGGCCTTCCGGGCAGCGTCGTCGAGATGCCCGACGACACGACGCAGAAGAACCTGTGGGAAGTGCGCAAGGCGGGTCTCAACATCATGATGAGCTTGAAGGGCGACGGTAAACCCGTGAGCTTCATCGAAGACTGCGCGGTGCCGCTCGAGCATCTCGCCGAATACACCGACGCGTTGACCGAAGTGTTCGCGGCCCACGGCACGCGCGGCACCTGGTACGCGCACGCGTCGGTGGGCACGCTCCACGTGCGACCGATCCTCGACATGCGTACTGGCGGCCAGAACGGCGGTGCGGCGAAGATGCGCGCGATCGCCGACGAGGCCGCCGTGCTGGTGCGCAAGTACAAGGGCGCCTACAGCGGCGAGCACGGCGACGGCCTGTGCCGCGGCGAATGGATCAAGTGGCAGTTCGGCCCCGCGATCGACCAGGCCTTCAAGGCCATCAAGCAGAAGCTCGATCCGATCGGCCTCTTCAACCCCGGCAAGATCATCGACCCGCCGCGCATGGACGACGGCGTGCTGTTCCGCTTTCCGCCGCCGAGCGCGCCCGGGTCGGATCACCGCGCCTACCGCACGATCGCGTTGAAGCCGGTGCTCGACTGGTCGGCCTGGGACGTGCAGAACGACCCGATGACCGAGGCCATCAGCGCGCCCGGCACCGGCGGCGACACTACCGGCGGCTTCGCGAAGGCCGTCGAGATGTGCAACAACAACGGGCATTGCCGCAAGTTCGACGCGGGCACGATGTGCCCGAGCTACCGCGTCACGCGCGACGAGCAGCACCTCACGCGCGGGCGCGCCAACACGCTGCGCCTCGCGCTGTCCAGTCAGCTTGGTCCCGATGCGTTCACGAGCGAAGCGATGTACGACACGCTGGATCTCTGCGTCAGTTGCAAGGGCTGCAGGCGCGACTGCCCGACCGGCGTGGACATGGCCAAGATGAAGGTCGAGTTCCTCGCGCATTACAAGGCGAAGCACGGCTATACGCTCAAGGATCGCCTGATCGCGCGGCTGCCCGACTACGCGCACGTCGCCAGCCGCTTCGCGTGGCTGCTCAATCTGCGCGACCGTTTGCCGGGCGCCGCGCGCCTGAGCGAGAAGTGGCTGGGCCTGTCGGCGCGACGCACACTGCCGCGCTGGCGCGGCGACACCTTCTGGAGAACGAACGACAGCGCGAACCATGACGCAAACGGCAGCGCGCGTTCCGACAAGTTGTTCGCAAGCCGCGAAGAAACCCTCGCCGCGGCGGCTGCCGGCGGCAAGACCGCGGTCCTGTTCGTGGACACCTTCAACGGCGTCTTCGAAAGCGAGAACGCGTGGGCTGCGGCGCGCGTGTTGAAGGCCGCGGGCTACGCGCTGCACACGGTCACGAAGGATGGCGGTCACTACTGCTGCGGCCGCACCTATCTGGCGAGCGGGATGGTCGAGGAGGCGAAGCTCAAGGCCCGCGCACTGATCGATGCGTTGCTGCCGTTCGCGAATGGCGGCATCGCGATCGTCGGGCTCGAACCCTCGTGCCTGTTGACCTTGCGCGACGAAGCGCTGGTGATGGGAATGGGCGAGCCTGCCGAAATCGTTTCGAAGCACGCGCTGCTGTTCGAGGAATTCATAGCGCAAGAAAGCAGAGCCGGCCGCTTCGCATTGCCGTTCAAACCCGCCGGCGCGCCCATCCTCGTGCATGGCCACTGTCATCAGAAAGCGTTCGGCGCGGTCAATCCGATGCTCGACGTGCTGCGCCTGATCCCCGATGCAAACCCGGCATTGATCGAGAGTTCATGCTGCGGTATGGCCGGTAGCTTCGGCTACGAGGCGAAGCACTACAAGGTCTCGATGCGCATGGCCGAAGCCGACCTGCTGCCTGCCGTGAGGCGCCGGCCCGACGCGATCGTGGTGGCCGATGGCACCAGTTGCCGCCATCAGATCTTCGACGGCGCGCAGCGCGAAGCGATCCATGTCGCATTGCTGCTCGACCGCCTGAATCGATGCTCCGGAGCGTGACGCGCGCGACGCCCGTTCGAGCGGAACCCAATCGACATCGAATGTGCGCTACCGCACGTAGCTGCGGGGGGGTGGGGCGTACTATCTACGCTCCGCATGTGCGGAAAGCATCGCAAACCCCTGGAGGCAAGGCGCAACAGCATGAAATCTGCACTTGCGCAACAGGCCGCCAACGGCGTCGATCCAGAGCAGATCGCCGACATAGCCTTGTCGACATGGCGCGGCGTGGATGCCGCGTTGTCTCCGATCATCGGTCAGCGGGGTGTCGCCGCGCTCTACAAGCGCAGCCTGTACCTGACGAAGGCGGAGCATCCTAGCCTGGCACCGGTGTACGAGGGCGAACTCGAGCTGGGTGAGTTCGCTACCCTGCAACTGGCGCTGTCACAGCAGACGAGTTCGGACGCGGCAGCCGCGAACGGCGCGCTGCTGCAGACCTTCCATGAGCTGCTCGCCAAGCTGATCGGAGCAGCGCTCACCGATCAACTGCTCCGAACGGTGGTGGGCCCTCCCTCTTTCGACAACCCTTCAAGCGGCGATGCCGTGCAGGACATTTCGCCATGAGCAACGGCAAGGCAACCATCAACCGCCTGGCAACGGGCGTGCCCGGGCTCGATGAGATTCTCGGCGGAGGTCTGCCGGAGTTTTCGTTCAACATCCTTGCGGGACCGCCGGGCTCGGGCAAGACCACGCTGGCCCACCAGATCATGTTCGCGCTGGCCACGCCCGAGCGCCCGGCGCTCTACTTCACGGTGCTGGGCGAGCCGCCGCTGAAGATGTTGCGGTATCAGCAGCAGTTCGATTATTTCGACAGCGACAAGGTCAACGGCGCGATCCGCTTCATCAATCTCGCCGACGATCTCGCTTCCGGCGCGCTCGATAAGGTACTGAACCGCATCGTTGCCGAAGTCGAAGCGTATGCGCCGGGCCTGGTCTTCGTCGACTCGTTCCGATCGGTGCTGCTGTCCAGCCAGAGCCAGCACCACTCGTTCTACAGCTTGCAGCAGTCCGTCCAGCAGCTCGGCATGGTCATGACGAGCTGGCAGGCGATGACCTTCCTGATCGGAGAATATTTCAGCGAGAGCGAACCCAATCCTGTGTTCACCGTGGCCGACGGATTGATCTGGTTGCGCCAGAGCGTCCAGCGCAACTCCGCGGTACGCAAGCTGGAGATTGTGAAGATGCGCGGTCAGGCCACATTGCCGGGCCTGCACACGTTTCGCATCGGCGCCGCAGGCATCCAGGTGTTTCCGCCAGCGAACCTTGCGATACCGGCCGAACGGCCGCCGGCAGGGCCCGGAGATAACCGCCTGCGCACGGGCGTGGTCGGCCTGGACGACATGATGGGCGGAGGGATACCGCGCGGCTATTCGCTGCTGATCGCCGGACCCTCGGGGTCGGGCAAGAGCATCCTGGCTTCGGCCTTTCTCGTCGAAGGCGATCGAGCCGGCGAGACCGGCGTGATCGCCGCGTTAGAGGATCGCCCGAACCGATCGCGCGGCCGCGCGGTTTCCGACCTGATCGACCGTGGCCGGATCGGTGTGATCGATACGCGGGCGTCGGACCTGTCGGTCGACGAGATCGGCATGCTGCTGATCGCTGAGATTCAGCGGCTCAAGGCGACCCGCGTCGTGATCGATTCGCTGTCGGGCTTCGAGATCTCGTTGGCGCCCACCTTTCGCGAGGACTTCCGCGAATCGATGGCGCGCATGGTGTCGGCGCTGGCCAGCACCGGCGCCACGGTGCTGATGACCTCGGAGCTGGAAGATCGCTACGACGACCTGCGCTTCAGCCCGTACGGCACCGCCTTCCTGACCGACGCGATCATCGTGATGCGTTACATCGAAGTAGACAGCCGATTGGAACGGGTGATGGCCGTCGTCAAGGTTCGCGCGAGCGCACACTCGAACGATTTGCGTATGTTCCACATCGACGGTGCTGGCATCAAGATCGGCGAGAGGCTCGAAAACTACGTGGGACTGCTCGGCGGAAGGCCGACCCGACGCCAGGCGTTGCGAGGCCCGCCCTCGGGTGATGGCGATGATTGATCGCCTCACCTCGGATGCGGTCGTGAACGACCACCACATGGAGCAGGAAGTGGCGGAGGCGCGAGAAACGCTTGCGCTGCTCAACGACAGGGCGGATGGACTGCGCGCGGAACTGTCGGTATTGAGGGAGGTACAGAGAGGCTTGGGCGACATGCGCGGCACTCATCTCGTCGACGTCAACGAGCAACTGGTGCTCGCCGCGCTTCGAGCCGACAGCCTCGCCGAGACCGCAGTGAGCGACATGCAGGAGCTGGCTCGGGCGAGCCAGCGCGATGTGCTGACCGACACGCCCAATCGCGCGCTGATGATCGACCGGCTGGAAATCGCCATCGCCAATGCCCAACGACACGAGACGCGCGTCGCCGTCCTTTTTATCGATCTCGACAATTTCAAGCAGATCAACGACACCCTCGGCCATGCGGTCGGCGACGAGGTCCTGAAGCTGGTCGCCCGCGGTCTGGAGGCCATGGTGCGACACGCGGACACCGTCAGCCGCCATGGCGGAGACGAGTTCGTGGTGCTGCTGTCCGAAATTTCCGAGGCGTCCGACGCCGCCTCGATCGCGGAGAAGATGCTCGCCGCCCTGTCCGCGCCCAGTCGCGTGGGCACCCATGCGCTCCGCCTGTCCGCGAGCCTGGGCATCGCCATCTATCCGGAGGATGGCGATACCGCACTGACCCTCGTCGCCCATGCCGACGCCGCCATGTACCGTTCAAAACGGACTGCGCCCGGCCGTTTCGACTTTTACAGCGACGAGGTCGTAAGCGACCGCAGTGCGGTGTCGAACGTCGTCATGCTGCATCAATCGGTGAAGGGCGCCGAGTTCACGCTGGCGCATGAGCCCCACCTTCGCAACCTTCGCGAGGCCAACGAGCAGTTGGTGCTGGCCGCATTGACCGCGCAGGAACTCGAAGAGCGTGCGGGTGCTGCCCACCGCCGGCAGATCGCGTTCCTGGCAACGGTGGCCCACGAGTTGCGCAACCCGCTCACTCCTATCCTGCAGGCGGCCGAACTGCTCCACCGACCCCGTACCGACAACCCGCGATTGGCGAGGCTGCAGGGCGTCATCAAGAGCCAAGTGGCGCACATGGCAAGGCTGATCGACGACCTGCTCGACGGATCGCGCATCAGCACGGGCAAGTTCCGTCTCGAACGTCTGCCGGTCGATCTGGAAAAGGTGCTCGACATGGCCGTCGAGATGTGCCATCCCGCAATGGACAAGAGGTGCCAGAATTTCACGGCGATGCCTCTGCCCAGTCCGCTCGTGATGCAAGGTGATGCCGTGCGGCTGGTCCAGATCTTCAGCAACCTGCTCGACAATGCTTCGAAGTACACGGAACAGGGCGGCAACATCACGCTCGCAGCGGCGGTAAGCGATGGCTCGATGACGATCACCGTGTCCGACGATGGCATCGGCATCACGTCGGCGGCCCTGCCCCACATCTTCGACCTGTTCGTGCAGGACCCGCACGCGGTGGCCGTTCACAGCGGCGGACTGGGCATCGGGCTCGCGGTCGTGCGCGAACTGGTCGAAGGCCATGGCGGCACGGTCATCGCGAAAAGCCTGGGCAAAAGCATGGGCAGCGAATTCGTCGTCACGCTGCCATTGGCCGACGGTCCGGTGCCAGCCTCGGCCAGTTGAGCGCCGCCGATTCATCGCCCCAACAAGTCCGCCATCGTCTTGCGCAGCCACGCATTGCCCGCATCGGCATGAAAGCGCTCATGCCAATGCTGCTTCACCGAATACGTCGGCAGCGCCAGTGGCGGATCGAATACATGCACGCGCTCCTGTAGCGCCAGCGCCTCGCCCAATCGGCGCGGAACGATCACCAGCAGTTCAGTCTGCGCAACGATGCGGGCGACACCGAGGAAGCTCGGCAACTCCAGGACGACGGAACGCTCGTAGCCTTGTCGCGCCAACACCTTCTCGACGATCGAGTGGCCGGTACCCGAAGTCGTCACCACGATGTGCCCCTCGGCGAGGAATGCGCGCTTGTTCGGTCGGGATCGCACGCGCGGGTGGCGCTTCGATGCCAGGCAGACGAAGTCCTGCTTGAACAAGGTCTGCTGATAGAAGCCGGCTTCCAGATGCGGCATGAACCCGACTGCCAGGTCGACATCTCCTGACTCCAGGCGCCTCGGGCTGTCGGTGGAGATCTTCTCGGCCTCGATGCGCACGCCGGGCGCTGTGCCATGCAGGTAGTTGATGAGCGTAGGCAGCACCACGATCTCGCTGATGTCCGTCATGGAAATGCGGAACTTGCGCTTCGCGCTCGCGGCATCGAACGGGGCACGAGGTGCGAGCAGATCGGCGAGGCGTTGCACCGACGCCGCCACGTCCGGATAGACCTTCTGCGCGTACCGCGTGGGTTCCATGCCGCGCGACGTCCGGCAGAACAGGCGGTCGCCGAAGTGGCGCCGCAGCTTGTTCAACGCAATGCTCGCGTTCGCCTGCGCCATGCCGAGCCTTTCGGCCGCGCGCGACACGCTCTGGGTCTTGTAGACCTCCACGAACACGTTCAGCCAGTCCAGATCCAGTTTGGCCACGGCCGATCTCTATTGAAAAACGATATTCGGAGTATATCGATAGGCACGTTTACGTAATGATCATGCGCGCCTAAGGTCGTCTGGTTTCGCCATGCCGCGCCTACGAGCGACGCCCGGGCTGATGACACCTCGAATCGAAGAGACGACATGAGCCGCGCATCCGCATCGCTTCCGGTTCTCGTGGCCGGCGGCGGTATCGGCGGGCTGGCCGCTGCGCTCGCCATCGCGCGGCAGGGATTCGCCGTGAAGGTCTTCGAGCAATCGCCGCGGATCGGCGAGATCGGTGCGGGCATCCAGCTCGGGCCGAACGCCTTCGCCGCGCTGGATGCGCTGGGTGTCGGCGAGCGTGCGCGCAGTCGCGCGGTCTATACCGAGCGGATGGTGATGATGGACGCGGTCGAGGGCGCGGAGGTCGCGTCGATCGACGTCGGTGCGCCGTTTCGCGAGCGCTTTGCGAATCCCTATGCGGTGATTCATCGCGCCGACATCCACGGTTCGCTGCTCGAAGGCGTGCGCGAAGCGACCGATCGCATCGAGTTCGTCACGTCCACCCGCATAGCAACAGTCGAGCAAAGCGACAGCGGTGTTGCGGTGGTCGACGCCAACGGCGTTGAACACCAGGGCATCGCGCTGATCGGCGCCGATGGTGTCAAGTCCGCCGTGCGCCAACAATTCGTCGGCGATCCGGTGTGCGTCTCCGGCCACGTGGTCTATCGCGCCGTGGTCGATGCCGCGGAATTTCCCGCCGATCTGCGCTGGAATGCGCCGGCCGTATGGGCGGGCCCGAACTGCCACCTCGTGCACTACCCGCTGCGCGGCGGCGAGCAGTACAACGTCGTCGTCACCTTTCACAGCCGGCGCGAAGAACAATGGAGTATCACCGAGGGCAGCGCGGAAGAAGTGCAGTCCTACTTCACCGGCATCCTCGAGCGCCCGCGCCAGTTGCTCGCGCTGCCGAAGAGTTGGAAGCGCTGGGCCACCGCCGACCGCGAGCCGATTTCGCAATGGTCCTTCGGCCGCACCACATTGCTCGGCGACGCCGCGCATCCGATGCTGCAGTACCTGGCGCAGGGCGCGTGCATGGCGATGGAGGACGCGGTGACGCTCGGCGAAGCGCTGTGCGTGCATGAGGTCAGCAAGAGCGGCTACTTCGCGCTTGCGTTCGAGCACTACCAACGTTCACGCGTTTCGCGCACCGCGCGCGTCGTGCTGTCAGCGCGCGAGATGGGCCGCATCTATCACGCCAGCGGCGTGCAGCGCCTGGTGCGCAACGACCTGTGGCGTGGCCGGTCGCAGCAACATTTCTACGACGCGCTCGAGTGGTTGTACGGCTGGCGCGTCGAGAACTGCCTCGCCTGACTTTGTCCACGCGGGTTGATCCGCGCGGAGAAGAGATTGCGTATTTAGAATGTCCGCTATCCGTGGAGAGCTCGCGTGCGCACTCGGTCGCGACCGCTTCAACGAACAGGAGAAGACGATGTTCGATCGACCCTCACCGAACGCCGAACGCAAGGCCTACTACGACCGCATAGCCCGGCATCACCTCACGCCGCTGTGGGAGGTGCTCGGCAACCTCGTCATCCCGCAGCCCAACTCGCCGTGCGTGCCGGCACTGTGGAATTACGACGGCATCCGCGACCCTCTGCTCGAGTCGGGTCGCCTGATCACCGCGCGAGAAGCCGAGCGCCGCGTGCTGGTGCTCGAGAACCCTGCGCTGCGCGGGCAATCGGCGATCACCAACACGCTCTACTGTGGCCTGCAACTGATCATGCCCGGCGAGGTCGCGCCCAGTCATCGCCACACGCAATCGGCGCTGCGCTTCGTCGTCGAAGGCGAGGGCGCGTACACCGCGGTCGATGGCGAACGCATCACGATGCGTCGCGGCGACTTCATCATCACGCCGTCGTGGACCTGGCACGACCACGGCAACCTGGGCAGCGAGCCCGTGATCTGGATGGACGGCCTCGACATTCCGCTGGTGCGCATGCTCGACGCGAGCTTCGCCGAGCGCCTCGGCGAAGAGACGCAGCCGGTGCTGCGGCCCGAAGGCGATGCGTGGTCACGTTATGGCGCGAACATGCTGCCGGTCGACTGGGAACCCGCGTCGAAGACCAGCCCGGTGTTTCACTATCCCTACGCGCGCAGCCGCGAGGTATTGGAGAAGCTGGCGCGTTCAGGACCGCTGCATCCCGCGCACGGCGTCAAGATGCAATACATCAATCCGGCAAGCGGCGGCTTCGCGATGCCCACCATTGCGGCCTTCATCCAGTGGATGCCCAGGGGCTTCAAGGGTGAGGGCGAGCGCGTCACGGACGGCACCATCTACAACGTCGTCGAAGGCCATGGCCGCAGCTTCGTCGGCGATCAGGTCTTCGCCTGGGGGCCGCGTGACATCTTCGTCTCGCCGTCGTGGGTGCCGGTGCGTCACGAGACCGACGACGACGCGGTGCTGTTCAGCTTTTCGGATCGGCCGGTGCAGAAGGCGTTGGGACTCTGGCGTTCAGCAGCTGTCTGACCGTGCGGCTGCCTTTCCGCAAAGGCGAGCGTCGCCCACCGTTATATTCCGCGGTATATTTCGCTTCGGCATGCTGGTGCCGCCTTTCTTCGCGGTGCGGCCGCTTGATGAATGTCGATGTGATCGCTCGCGAAGGAAGATTCATGAAGCTCGTAAAGACTCTGCTTGCCGCAGGCGCGCTCCTGCTCTCCGTGTCCGCGCATGCCGAAAAGATCACCATCGCGGCGGCGGCGGATGTGAAGTTCGCGATGGACGAGATCGTAACGGCCTTCAAGATGACCGCACCGGGCGACGAGGTGGGGGTGGTCTACGGTTCGTCAGGAAACTTCAACACGCAGATTCAGCAAGGCGCGCCTTACGATCTCTACTTCTCGGCCGACATCGCCTTTCCCCGGGAGTTGGCGAAGAACGGCTACGCGGGCTCGGATGTGAAGCCCTATGCGGTGGGTCGCATCGTTCTCTGGAGTGCGACGCAGGATGCGGCCCGCATGACGATGGCCAGCCTCGCCGATCCCAGGATCACGCGCATCGCCATCGCCAATCCGAAACATGCGCCCTACGGCAGGCGCGCGGAGGAAGCATTGCGCGCCTCGGGGCTGTGGGAGAAGGTGGAAGCAAAACTGGTCTATGGCGAGAACATCGCGCAAACCGCGCAGTACGTGGAAAGCGGTAACGCGCAGGTCGGGATCATCGCGCTGTCGCTGGCGATCAATCCGCAGCTTTCGAACAAGGGCGGCTATTGGCTGATTCCCGACACGCTGCACGCGCCGCTCAAACAGGGCTTCATTATCACCAAGCGCGCTGCGAATAGCCCACTGGCCAAGCGCTTCGCCGACTACATGAGCAGCACACCCGCTCGAGCCGTCATGACCAAATACGGCTTTGTATTGCCCGGCGAGGTCGCGAGCAAATGACGGCGCCGCGTCGCCTGCGAAGACCATGCATATAACGAATGGCGATCTGCAGGCGATCTGGTTGACCGTAAGACTGGCGGGCATCGTCACCGTCATCCTGCTCTTCGTAGGTACGCCCATCGCCTGGTGGCTCGCACGCATCGACGGCTGGTGGAAAGGCCCGATCGGCGCCGTGGTGGCATTGCCTTTGGTACTCCCTCCTTCGGTACTGGGCTTCTATCTGTTGCTGGCGATGGGACCCGACGGCCCGGTTGGACGACTCACCGAGGCGCTTCACATGGGTTTGCTGCCCTTCACTTTTTGGGGTCTGGTGGTGGGGTCCGTGTTCTATTCGTTGCCCTTCATGGTTCAGCCTTTGCAGGCCGCGTTCGAAGCGATCGGTGAGCGGCCCATGGAAGTCGCGGCGACCTTGCGCGCTTCGCCGCTCGATGCGTTCTTCACCGTGGCCGTACCGCTCGCGTTGCCGGGCTTTCTGACCGCGTGCATCCTGACCTTCGCTCATACGGTGGGCGAATTCGGCGTGGTGTTGATGATCGGCGGCAGTCTGCCGGGCGTGACGCGCGTCGCGTCCGTGCAGATCTATGACCACGTGCAGGCGCTCGAATACACGGAGGCCCATAGGCTCGCGGCGGTCATGCTGATCTTCTCTTTCGTGGTGTTGCTGGCGCTCTACGCATGGCGGCCCGATCGCAGGAAGGGATGAACGATGGACAACATCCACGCGCGCTTTCGTCTCGACTGGCCCGGCTTCGTTCTCGATGTGGACCTGGCTTTTCCCGGTCGCGGCGTTACGGCCTTGTTCGGCCCTTCCGGTTCGGGCAAGACGACGCTACTGCGATGCATTGCCGGACTGGAGCGGGCGCCGCACGGATTGCTCACCATCGATGGCGAGGTCTGGCAAGACGGCAAGCACTGGCTGCCCACTCACAGGCGGCTGTTGGGGTATGTGTTCCAGGAGGCGAGCCTGTTTCCTCACCTCTCGGTGGAGGGCAACTTGCGTTATGGGCTGAAGCGCGCCGCGCAAGAGCGAGTCAGTCTGGACCAGGCCATCGAGTTGCTGGGCATCGACCACCTCCTCGACAGGAAGCCGGACAGGCTTTCCGGGGGCGAGCGCAGCCGCGTGGGCATCGCACGCGCGCTAGCGGTCAGCCCGCGCATTCTCCTCATGGACGAACCGCTCGCGGCGCTCGACTTCAAACGCAAGCAGGAAGTCCTGCCCTATCTGGAACGGCTGCGCAACGAACTGGACATTCCAGTGGTGTACGTCAGCCACTCTTCCGATGAAGTAGCAACGCTCGCGGATCATCTGGTCGCACTTGAAGGCGGCCGGGTATCGGCCAGCGGTCGGTTAAGCGAGATGCTGGTCCGGCTCGATTCCACCTTCCGTCTGGGCGAAGAGGTCGGCGCGATCCTCGAGGGCACCGTGGGGACCATCGATAGCACCTGGCATCTGGCGCGACTGGATTTTGCAGGTGGAAGTCTCTGGACACCTGACCGCGATCTGACCGTCGGCCGCAAGGTGCGGGTGCGGGTCCTCGCGAGGGACGTCAGCCTGGCTTGTCTGCATCCCGAACAGAGCAGCATCCAGAATGTATTGCAGGGTCGTGTCGATGCGATCGCAGGCGCCGAACATCCCGGACTGATGCTGGTGCGTGTGCGCGTGAGCAAGGATGCGGGAGATTCGACACTGGTTGCCCGCTTGACGAAGCGGGCTGCCGCAGCGCTCGAACTGACCGTGGGGCAGGAGCTATGGGTGCAAGTGAAATCGGTTGCATTGATGGAATGACTGAAACCGGGCCAGGGACGCACTGCTGCCGAGAACACTTCATGCGGAAGGGCCCGCTCCCATGAACGCGCGCCGCAAGGAGCCCGTGCTCGCGCTCGAAGGCACGGTCTGGATGACCGCGAACGGCGCGCTGCTCGGTGGCCGCGACCGCATCGGACTGTTGCGCGCGATCGGCCTGCGCGGCTCGATCACGCATGCCGCCAAGGCGGTCGGCATAAGCTACAAGGCTGCCTGGGACGCGGTCGATGCGATGAACAATCTGGCCGGCGCCGCGTTGGTCGAGCGCCGTGCGGGCGGCCGCGGCGGCGGACGTACATCGCTGACCGAGCGCGGCGCGCAACTGGTTGCACGCTACGACGAACTGGCGAGCGTTCATCGGCGCTTCGTAGAACACCTGAGCAAGAGCAGCACCGATCTCGCATCCGATCTCGAACTTCTGAGGACACTCAACATGAAGACCAGCGCCCGCAATCATTTCGTCGGCGAAGTCGTGGCCGTTCGCACGGGTGCGGTCAACGACGAAGTCGAACTTGCGATCGCGGGCGGCCATCGCATCGTCGCTGTCGTCACGCACGAAAGCACCGAGTCGCTGGGCATCGCCATCGGCGCGACCGCATTCGCGCTGGTGAAGGCCTCGTCGGTGATCATCGCGACCGACCTGCCGCCCGCAAAACTGTCGGCGCGCAATCAGTTGAGCGGCACGATCTCGCACGTCGAACACGGCGCGGTCAACGACGAAGTCGTGCTGACCCTCGGAGAAAAGGACGGCGGCCTGACGATCGCCGCGATCATCACGAGCGCGAGTGCCGCATCGCTTGGACTGCGCGAGAGCGTCGAGGCGACGGCGATCTTCAAGGCATCGAGCGTGATCCTCGGCGTGCCGGGGTGAATGCGACCTACGTTGCCCACCCCCGCGCCCGCTCGACCGCACGTCGCCACACGGCTCGTCGCTGCTCACGCTGCGTCTCGGTCATCGCCGGCGTGAACACGCGATCGACCTGCCAGCGCCCGGCGATCGCATCCTTGTCTTCCCACAGGCCGACCGCGAGGCCTGCGAGATACGCGGCGCCGAGCGCGGTCGTCTCGATGACTGTTGGCCGCACCACCGACACGCCCAGCAGGTCGGCCTGCATCTGCATCAACAGATCGTTGACCGAGGCGCCGCCATCGACGCGCAACTCGCTGACCTTGATGCCGGTGTCGGACTCCATCGCGTCGAGCACGTCGCACACCTGGAAAGCGATGCTCTCCAGCGCCGCGCGCGCGATGTGCGCCTTGCCCGTCGCACGCGTGATGCCGACCAGCGCGCCGCGCGCATAGGCGTCCCAGTACGGCGCGCCCAGTCCAGCGAACGCGGGCACCAGCACCACGCCACCACTGTCGGGCACGCTCGCCGCGAGCGCTTCGACCGCGGCTGCGTCTTCGATCATGCCGAGTTGGTCGCGCAGCCATTGCACCACCGCGCCGCCGGCGAAGACGCTGCCTTCGAGCGCATAGACCACCGTCGGGTCCGGCGGGATCTCGGGCGGATTCTTCAGCATGATCGCTTCGGTCGTCGTGACCCAGCCGCGTGAGCTTTCCCAGTTTTCCACCTGCACGAGCGGCAGCACGCCGTCGTCCTCGTCGTCGAAGGGATCGTACGGTCCTGTCCGCGCGCGCGGGATGCGCCAGCCCACGGTCGAGAGCAGCTTCGCCTTCGAGTTCGTCGGCGCGTGGCCGGTATTCATCAACATGAAGCAGCCGGTGCCATAGGTGGTCTTGACCATGCCGGGCTCGAAACAGCACTGCCCGAAGAGCGCGGCCTGTTGATCGCCCGCGACGCCGGCGATGAGAGTGTCGGGCGGCAGGCTCTGCAGCGTTGCGCGTAGGGCCGGCGCGACGCGGTCCCACGCGGTGTCCACGGCGCCGTCCGCCGACGCAGCGGCGCCGATCACTTTCGACGACTCGACCACCGTCGGCAACATCGCCTTCGGAACGCCGAAAACCGACAACATGCGATCGTCCCATCGCAGCTTGTGGATGTTGTAGAGCAGCGTGCGCGATGCGTTGCTCACGTCGGTGACGTGCAGCGCACCGGCGGTGAGATTCCAGATCAGCCAGCTATCGACGGTACCGAACGCGAGCTCGCCGGCTTCCGCGCGCTCGACGACGAATGGGAGGTTGTCGAGCATCCAGGTGAGCTTGCTGGCCGAAAAATAGGGATCGACGACGAGGCCGGTGCGCCATGCAATGCCTTCCTCGCTTTGCGTTTGCCGGATCGACTCGCAGAAGTCCGCGGTGCGCCGGTCCTGCCACACGATCGCGGGACCTACCGGAACGCCGGTGGCGCGGTCCCACACGATCGTGGTCTCGCGCTGGTTGGTGATGCCGATCGCCGCGATGTCGGGCGCGGCGATGCCGGCCTGCGCGATCGCTTCGGCTGCAACTGCGAACTGGCTCTCGGCGATCTCGATCGCATCCTGCTCGACCCAGCCGTCGTGCGGATAGGACGAATGCGTTTCGCGTTGCGCCGATGCGAGAATGCGCGCGTCTTCATCGAAGACGATGGCGCGGGAACTGGTGGTGCCCTGATCGAGCGCGAGGATGACTTTCATGGCGGCGGGGCGATGGGTTCCGCAGGCAGTCGAGGACGCAGAGTATGCGCGGCTATCATGGGCGATTCGCCGCGGCCGGCATCTTCCGTTCGACCTATCCTCATGGCCAATCCCCTGAAGCCCTATCGCATCACCGACGACAGGAAGCTCGACCTCGGCGCATTCGATCCCGCCACCCGCGCCGTTGCGGGCGACGACGACGCGCTGAACAAAATCCAGAAGCAGATCGCCGCGTACCAGAATGCGCTCTTCGCGGAAAATCGGCGCAGTCTCCTCGTCGTCCTGCAAGGCATGGACACCTCGGGCAAGGACGGCGCCACGATTGCGACCTTCGACAAGACCCATCCGCAAGGCGTCTATGTCACGCCGTTCAAGGCGCCGTCGGCCGACGAAGCGGCTCACGATTTCCTGTGGCGCGTGCATCCGCATGCGCCGGCCAAGGGAATGATCGCGGTCTTCAATCGCAGCCACTACGAGGCCGTGATCGCCGAGCGGGTGCTCGGCCTGGCCGACAAGAAGGAATGCAAGCGCCGCTATGCGCAGATCGTCGACTTCGAGCGCCTGTTGATCGAGCACGGCACGACGATCGTGAAATGCTTCCTGCATATCTCGATGGCCGAGCAGAAGGGACGGCTGCAATCGCGGCTCGATGACGCGACCAAGCACTGGAAATTCAATCCCAACGACCTCGTCGAACGCGGACGTTGGGATACGAACGCCGAAGCTTTCACCGACGCGATCCGCTATACGTCGACGCGCGATGCGCCGTGGTGGATCGTGCCCTCGGACTCCAAGCCGCATCGCAACCTGATGGTCGCAACCGTGGTGCGCGACGCGCTCGCCCGCATCGATCCGAAGTACCCGCCGCTCGACCCGAAGTACAAGGGCATCGTGATCGAGTGATTGCGATGCGTTGAAGAATGTTGAAGATGCGCGGTTGACGCACGCCGCCGTCGTCGGCTAGTGTCGAAAGCCCGCAGGAGACCCACCATGACCGACCTGTCCGAACCGAAGAAGATCGCCGAACGCGAGGCCGCGTGGCGACCCGCGCACAAGGTGCGCTTCGTGACGGCCGCCGCGCTGTTCGACGGGCACGATGCGTCGATCAACATCATGCGGCGCATCCTGCAATCGAACGGCTGCGAAGTGATCCACCTCGGGCACAACCGCTCGGTCGACGAAGTCGTCACCTGCGCCTTGCAGGAGGATGTGCAGGGCATCGCCGTGTCTAGCTATCAGGGCGGACACGTCGAGTACTTCAAGTACATGATCGACCTCCTGAAGCAGCGCGGCGGCGCGCATATCAAGGTGTTCGCCGGCGGCGGCGGCGTGATCGTGGCAAGCGAGATCGCCGAGTTGCAGGCGTATGGCGTCGAGCGCATCTACAGTCCCGAAGACGGCCAGCGCATGGGGCTTGCGGGAATGATCCGGGACATGATCGAACGCTGCGATGTCGATCTGTCGGTGCATGCGCCGAAGTCGCTCGACGGGATTCGCAAGGGTGATCGACGCGCGCTCGCGCAATTGATCACGGTGCTCGAGAATCGTCGCGGCGCGCCTGCGACGGCCGGTGATGCTGCGGACGGCAGCTTCACGCGCCTGCGCGAGTCGCTCTACAAGGCGGCCGACAAGGCAACCGTGCCCACGCTCGGCATCACGGGCACCGGCGGCGCGGGCAAGTCGTCGTTGACCGACGAACTGATTCGCCGCATGCGTCTCGATCAGGACGACGCCTTGCAGATCGCGGTCATCTCGATCGATCCGTCGCGTCGCAAGTCGGGCGGAGCGCTGCTGGGAGACCGCATCCGCATGAACGCGATCGGACCGTGGAAGCGGGCCGATGGAACCGCGGACTCGTCACCTCGCGGCGGTGTCTTCATGCGCTCGCTCGCCACGCGCGAAGCGGGGCAGGAGATCTCCGACGCGCTGCCCGACGTGATCGCCGCGTGCAAGGTCGCGGGCTTCGACCTGATCGTCGTCGAGACCTCGGGCATCGGGCAGGGCGATGCGGCGATCGTTCCGCTGGTGGACGTGAGCATGTACGTGATGACGCCCGAGTTCGGCGCGGCCAGCCAGCTCGAGAAGATCGACATGCTCGACTTCGCGGATTTTGTCGCCATCAACAAGTTCGATCGCAAGGGCGCGGCCGATGCCTTGCGCGACGTCGCCAAACAGGTCCAGCGCAATCGCGAAGCCTTCACGATGTCGCCCGACCAGATGCCGGTGTACGGCACGCAGGCGTCGAAGTTCAACGACGACGGCGTGACGGCGTTCTATCAGGGACTGTTGCCCAAGCTGGCGGAGTTCGGATTGAAGGTGAGCGAGGGCCGCCTCCCGAAAGTCTCGACCCACCAATCGACCGCGACCAACGTGATCGTGCCGCCGGCGCGTTCGCGCTATCTCGCTGAGATTGCCGATGTGGTGCGCGGCTATCTGAAGCGCGCCGATACGCAGAGCGCGGTCGCGCGTGAGGCGCAGCAGTTGCGGGCTTCGGTGCGGATGATGGGTGAAACGAAACACGATGGCACGGGCGATGACGCGAAAGCCTCGCCCGACCGTCTCGAGAAACTCGCGAGCGATCGCGAGACTCGGCTCGATGCGCACAGCAGAAAGCTGCTCGCGATGTGGCCCACGATGCAGAAGGCCTACGCCGGCGACGAGTATGTCGTGAAGATTCGCGACAAGGAACTGCGCACCGCACTCACCACCAAGTCGTTATCCGGCACGACCATCCGCAAGGTCGCATTGCCGCGCTACGAAGACCAGGGCGAAGTGTTGAAGTGGCTGATGCGCGAGAACGTGCCCGGCTCGTTCCCGTTCACCGCGGGCACGTTCGCGTTCAAGCGCGAAGGCGAAGACCCGACGCGCATGTTCGCGGGCGAGGGCGATCCCTTCCGCACCAATCGGCGTTTTCGCCTGTTGTCCGAAGGCATGCCGGCCAAGCGCCTCTCGACCGCGTTCGACAGCGTCACGCTCTACGGCCACGAGCCCGACCTGCGCCCCGACATCTACGGCAAGGTCGGCAACTCGGGCGTGTCGATCGCCACGCTCGACGACATGAAGGTGCTGTACTCGGGCTTCGACCTGACGAGCCCGAGCACCTCGGTGTCGATGACCATCAACGGCCCCGCGCCGTCGATCCTCGCGATGTTCATGAACGCTGCGATCGACCAGAACCTCGACAAATTCAAGGTCGACAACGGTCGCGAACCGACCGACGACGAAGAAGAGAAGATCCGCCAGTGGGTTGTGGAGAACGTGCGCGGCACCGTGCAGGCCGACATCCTGAAGGAAGACCAGGGCCAGAACACCTGCATATTCTCGACCGAGTTTTCGCTGAAGGTGATGGGCGACATCCAGCAGTACTTCGTGCAGCACCGCGTGAAGAATTTTTACTCGGTCTCCATCAGCGGCTATCACATCGCCGAAGCCGGTGCGAACCCGATCTCGCAACTCGCGTTCACGTTGAGCAATGGCTTCACCTTCGTCGAAGCCTATCTCGCGCGCGGCATGCACATCGACGACTTCGCGCAGAACCTGTCGTTCTTCTTTTCCAACGGCATGGACCCCGAGTACACGGTGATGGGTCGCGTCGCGCGCCGCATCTGGGCGGTGGCGATGCGCGACAAGTACGGCGCCAACGAGCGCAGCCAGAAGTTGAAGTACCACATCCAGACCAGCGGCCGATCTCTGCACGCGCAAGAGATCCAGTTCAACGACATCCGCACCACCTTGCAGGCGCTGATCGCGATCTACGACAACTGCAATTCACTGCACACCAACGCCTTCGACGAAGCGATCACCACGCCCACCGAGGACAGCGTGCGTCGCGCGATGGCGATCCAGTTGATCATCAATCGCGAGTGGGGGCTGGCCAAGAACGAGAACCCGAACCAGGGCGCGTTCATCATCGACGAGCTGACCGACCTCGTCGAAGAAGCGGTGTTGCAGGAGTTCGAGAAGATCGCCGATCGCGGCGGCGTGCTGGGCGCGATGGAGACCGGCTACCAGCGCGGCAAGATCCAGGAAGAGTCGATGACCTACGAGATGTTGAAGCACACCGGCGAGTTGCCGATCATCGGCGTCAACACCTTCCGCAATCCGCACGGCGACCCGCATTCGCAGAAGGTCGAGCTGATGCGCTCGACCGAGGAAGAGAAGCAGTCGCAGTTGAAGCGGCTGCACGACTTTCATCAAGGGCATGCGAGCGAGTCGCCGGCGATGCTCGCGCGGCTGCGTCAGGCGGTGATCGACAACCGCAATGTGTTCGAGGTGCTGATGGACGCGGTGCGGGTGTGTTCGCTCGGGCAGATCACCGATGCGTTGTTCGAGGTGGGCGGGCAGTATCGGCGGAGCATGTAGCGGTCCCGTCGGCGACACCTTGATTGCGTTGCTGCCGGCGGGCGTCCCCTCCCCCCCGTGAAGTCCCTCCTCGTCGCGCGCGGCTGCGGGCCTTCGCCGACGCTCGGTGTGGCCTGTGCCGCGGCGGCTCCGCCCACGCTGATCAGGCCAGACGCGCTTTCAGCGCCGCCGCCGCGGTCGTCAGAATTTCCTGCGACAACGTCGCGTCGTTCACCGCGCGGGCCATAGACATAGCCCCGACCAGCGTGGCCAGGGCATCGAGCGCGAACGCGCGGCGCTTCTTTTTCGGGCAGGTGTCCGGCGAGATGCGAGATCAGCTCCACTTAGTGCTGCACCTGCCCCGAGCATGGCGACGACGACCAGCAATTGATCCGGTGTGAGGACGAAGCGATGTTCAAGGCCAAGCGAGATGGGGGCAACCGCATCTGGATGACGACCGGGCCGTAGCGGCCGGGCGCGTTCATCGCTTGCGCGTGTCGATGGCCTCCATCGCGCTTCGCGTGCGCTGTGCGGTGTTGTCCGTGACCGCGTCGCCATGCGCCGGCACCACCACGGTCGGGGGCGATTTTTCCAGCGCGTCTCGAATCGATGCGAGCCACGCCGCGCGGTCGCGTACATAGACGAGTTCGGGTTGGGAGTTGCAGCGATAGCCTGGACCGCTGCCGACGAATCGCGAAAGCAGGCGCAGCGGCCAGATCTGGTCCGAGGCCGTGTTGTTCGAGAACTGATCGCCCGCCCACCAGATCGTCCCTTCGGGGTTGGGGATCTCGATCAGGAGGTCGGGGCTCTTCATGCCATCGGGCAGCAACACACGCACAGGCCCGATTCTTTGCGCCAGCTCTTCGAGGGGCAGATACGGGACGTCGGGCGTCTTTTTCGCGAGCCGCGCATGCGCACCGGCGGGGGCGAAGCTGAGCGCTTCGGGAAATCGCGCTCGCCACGCGGCCTGCCCCATGTTGTGAAAGCCGTTCGGCGCTACGAGCACGCTGACCCTGGCCTGCCGGTCGAGCACGTCGTAGACGCCTGGGGTCGCGTCGCTGGGCGGACTGACGACCATCCACGTGCCGTCCTGCAGTCTCGCCGCGAGTGCATTGGCCGTGCCCGGACCGAACGAGTACTTGAGCCAGAGCACGCTGCCGTCCGCGGTCAGCGACATCCACCGGTTCAGTTGCACGCCGCTCATGAGACACCAGCCTTCCGAGAAACCGGATCGGAGCCGGTTTCGATCATATGCAGCAGGCGATCGAGACGGTCGAGCCCCTGGCAGATGCCTTCCCTCATTCCCTGCTTGAGCAAACCCTCGCAGTCGGCCGCCGAATTCGCGCGCACCGTCAGCGAGACCCGGGTTCCCCCGGCTGCGTGATCCTCGAACGACACCGTGTGCACATAGGTGGCCGGCGCGGCGCCCGACCATCCGGGAGATGCGGGATCGGGAATGTCGTTGTAGACGAGTCGCTCGTTCGCGACGACCTCGAGGAACACGCCGCCGTTAGGATAGACCGTGCCGCTGGCCGTGCGCATGTCGATGCGCCACACGCCGCCGGGCCTTACGTCGAGCTCGCAGCGCGGATTGGTCGCGCCGTCGATGCCCCACCAGAGCGCGACGTATCTCGGATCGGTCCAGACCCGGTACACCAGATCTCGTGGTGCATCGAACACGCGCGTGAGCCCGAACTCGCGCGCGGCCACCGGTTCATTCGGCAGGGCCATCGATCTCTCCTTTCTTGATGCGCACGAGCACATCGACAATGTTGTCGAAACGCGTTTCCCACATGCGGCGATAGGTTGCCAGCCACTTGTCGACGTCTTTCAAGCGCGCGAGCCGAAGCTGACTCGGACGGCGCTGCGCGTCGCGCCCCCGGGCGATCAGGCCGGCGCGCGCCAGCACGCCGATGTGCTTCGAAACGGCGCGCACGCTCATGTCGAAGGGTTGTGCGAGTTCGGCTACCGACGCGTCGCCCTTCGCGAGGCGAGCGAGGATGGCGCGTCGCGTGGGGTCGGCGAGGGCGGCGAGGGTTTGGCTGAGACGATCGGTCATGATACGGAACCATTTGGTTCTGGAACTGAATGGAGCCTAAAGGATTCGACCTTCAAGGTCAAGCCGCGATCAACGTTCGACGAAGGTCTTCAACCGGCCCAGCGCCTTATCCCACTGCGCCGAGACGAGCTCGAGGTATTGCCTGAGGTCCTCGATGGGGCGCGGGTCGTATGCAAAGCGACTCTCGCGACCCGTCCGCACGCCGTGCACGATGCCCGCCTCTTCGAGGATCCGCAGATGCTTCGTGATCGCCTGGCGGGTGAGCGCCGTGTTCTCGGTCAACTGCGCGATCGAGCAGGGCGGCCCGCCGGAGAGCTTCACGACCAACGATAGCCGAGTCCGGTCGCCCAGCGCCGCGAAGACGGGCGCGCTGGCTTGCTGCCTGGCCGTCAGGCTGCTACGTGCGGAGCGCGACATGGCGCTCGATGTTCTTCATCTGCTCGGTCCAGCCGCCGTCGTTCATGCGGAAGGCTTCGAGCCGTCGCGCGGCCGGAAGCTTGTCGAAACCGGACTCGATGAGCCGAAGCAACGTGCCGTTCGCGGTCTCCTCGAGCCGGAACTCGACCAGCGTCGGCGTCTCGTCGGAGTAGTCGACGTCAGGGTCGATGGCATACGGGTGCCAGGTGAAGGAGAAGAGCCGCTCGGGTTCCATCTTCTGGACCACGACTTCCACTGCGACGTGCTCGTAGCCGGGATGCGTGATCTTGCCGCGCGAAACCTCTCCTGGCATGAACGGGCTCTCCAATTTCACGCGAAACCATTCGCCGAACTCGCGATGATCCGTCAACGCGCGCCAGACTCGTGAAACCGGCGCCTTCAGCTCGATCTGCTTCTCGATACGATCGCTCATGATATGCAACCTCCTGGTTGCAGGATAGAACGAGCGTCCGGAAAAAGCAACCTTTCGGTTGCGCTATTCTTTCAGTGCGACGATTCCATGGCCGCCATCGCCTTCTGCATCTCCTCGGCGCTGACTTCGCGCTGGTGCGTGGCCAGCGACCATTGATGCCCGAAGGGATCCTCGAGCTTGCCGTAGCGGTCGCCCCAGAACATGTCGGCGACCGGCATGGTGATCTTCGCGCCTGCGGCAACGGCCTTCTCGATGGCGGCGTCGACGTCGCTCTGCGCATGAGGCGCCGGGCGTCCGGCCGAGCTGGCGCGCTTCATCGCTTGGGCGCGGCCACCGAGTCTTTCGCACCTCCACGCGAGGTCGGCTTCGCAGGCCGATCCGTCTTGTTCGCGTTCGGCCCGGTTCCACCGTCTCCGCGATCTTCGGGGCGCCCGAGCTGCTGGTCCTTGAGCTCGTTGCGGATCTGGCCATAGGCCAGCAACGTGAAGATGGCCGTACCGCCGAGCATGTTGCCGATGAGTGCGGGAAAGAAGAATCCAAAGATGGCCTGCCCGATCGATTGCGTTCCGTCGATGACGAGGAAGCTCGCCTCGACCGAGCCGGCGACGACGTGCCCGAAGTTTCCCAGGGCGATCAGATAGGTGAACAGCACGATCACGGAAAGCTTCGAACCCTCGATGCCGGCCATGATCCAGACCAGCGTGGCGATCAGGAATCCGGCAACCACGCCTCGTCCGATCAGCGCTCCAGGTGGCGCCACGGTCGCATGCACGCTGATGTCGTGAATGAACTTGAGCAGGTCTGCGTCGAGTGCGCCACCGTAGGTCAGGAACAGCGAGAAGAACGTCGCACCCACGACGTTGGCGATCAGGACCGCCAGCCATAGGCGCATCACGAGCAGCAGGTTCTTCAGATGCGGATGTGCCATCAGCGGAACCACTGCGGTGATGGTGTTTTCGGTGAACAGTTGTTGCCGCGCCAGGATCACGATTGCGAATCCGATCGTATAGCCGAGCTTCTCGATCAGCGGAGTCCACGATGCATCAGGCAGGTACTTGCGTAGCAGCGCTTGGGACAGCACCGAGAAACCGATGCTCAGTCCCGCGCAAAGGCCCGACCACCACAGCGATGCCAACGGTCGATTGAGCTCCTCCTCTCCGCTTCTGCGAATGATTTCGAAGACGACCGGCGACCGGTGCGGAACCTGCTCCTTGACGTTCGCTTCTTCCTCCTGCGTCAGCGTGACGGCGGAAGCTTCTTCGTGTTCCTGAGTTTCGGCCATCGGGGCGCTCCGACTCTGCGATGCCGCCAAGCATAAGCGGCAGTGACCGAACGTAGGGTTTTAGCGTGCCGCCATCTTGCTCATCGCCTCGCGCATCTCTTCACCGCTGACTTCGCGCTGGTGCGTGGCCAGCGACCATTGATGCCCGAAGGGATCCTCGAGCTTGCCGTAGCGGTCGCCCCAGAACATGTCGGCGACCGGCATGGTGATCTTCGCGCCTGCGGCAACGGCCTTCTCGACCGCGGCGTCGACGTCGTCCACATACAGATGCAAGCTGACCGGAGAGCCCTTGAGCGCTTTCGGTCCGAGCGCGCCCCATTCGGGCAGCTCGTCGACCAGCATCAGGTGCGAGTCGCCGATGCGCAGCGCCGCATGCATCAGCTTGCCGCCGGTCCCGGGCAGGCGCGAGAGTTCGACGGCGCCGAAGGCCTTCGCATAGAACGCGAGGGCATCGGCCGCGCCGGCGCACACGATGTGGGGTACACGACCTGAAAAACGGAACGTCTTACTTGGTAAGCGGCATGCTAAGCTTCTTTTCTTTCCACAAAACAAAGTCATCCAATGCCTGCCGCAACACTCACGGAAAAAGGCCAGGTCGTAATCCCCGCCGAGATTCGCGCGCGTTACGAACTGACGCCCGGGACCCAGGTGGAGTTCGTCGATGAGGGCGGGGTGATTCGGCTGATCGTCCGGCGTCGCGTGTCGCCGAGCGATCCGGCGTCGGGCTACGGCATGCTCAAGGCCAAGCCGCGGCCGTCTGGCGCGGGTCCGCGCCGGTTGTCGGAGTTCGATCCGGCTGCCTTGCTCAAACGGCCGCAAGGCAAGAAATGATCGCGGTCGATACCAACGTCCTCGCACGCTTCTATTGCGACGATCCGCACGACCCCGAGGCCAAACGCCAGCGGCCGCTCGCTCGTCGCGTGATCGTCGAATCGCCGGCGATCTTCGTGCCGCTGACCGTCGTCCTCGAACTCGAATGGGTCATGCGCGGCTTCTACGAAGTCGAGACCGAATCGCTTTGCCAGGCGCTCGAGCATCTGCTCGGCATGCCGCACGTGACGGTCGAACGGTGGCAAGCCGTGAAAGACGCGATCGACTTGCATCGCAGTGGCCTCGACTTCGCCGACGCGCTTCACTGGGCATGCAGCGCTGGCTGCGAGCGTTTCATGAGCTTCGACGATCGCAGGCTGGTCCGCCGCGCTCGACGCCTCGGCCTGAAACCGGAAATCGCCCTGCCGCAATAGCGGTGACGGGCGACGCGACGGGCTACCTGATCGGAATTTTCTGCGTCTGAGGTACAGCCACCGCAGTCACGCCGTTCTTCGGCGACCCATCGACCAAACGATCGGAATAGGTCAGATAGACCAGCGTGTTTCGCTTCGCATCGACCATACGCACGATGCGCAGCCGCTTGAAGAGTATCGACAGGCGCTCGCTGAACACTTCTTCCTTCAGCGGCAAGGGTACCGAGAACGAAAGCGGCCCGACCTGCCGGCACGCGATCGACGCTTCGGCCTTGTCTTCGGCCACGCCGAGCGCGCCCTTGATGCCGCCGGTCTTCGAGCGCGACACGTAGCACGTCACGCCGCCGACCTTGGGATCGTCGTAGGCTTCGACGACGACCTTGTGGTCGGGGCCGATCAACTTGAAGGCGGTGTCGACATCTCCGATCGGCTCGGCGCAGACCGACAAGGGCACGAGCACGATCGCCAGCGCAAGCAAGCTTTTCATGCGGGCCCTTTCGCGTCGGGTGCGGGCAGGTAACGCACCGACAGCACGCCCTCGATCGCATGGATCGATTCGATCGCCGCGTCTCCCACCGCGCTGTCGACGTCCACCAGCGTATAGGCCATGTCGCCGCGCGACTTGTTGAGCATGTTGTGGATGTTCAGCCCCGCGTGCGCCATTGCCGTCGAGATCTGGCCGAGCATGTTGGGCACGTTCGCGTTGGCGATCGCGATACGATAGCTCGATTCACGCGGCGCGATCGCCGCAGGGAAATTGACCGCGTTCTGGATGTTGCCGTCTTCGAGATAGTCGCGCAGTTGATCGACCACCATCGCCGCGCAATTGTCTTCGGCTTCCTTGGTGGAAGCGCCCAGATGCGGCAGGACGATCACGCCGTCCGCACCGTTGACGACACCATTGACACTGCGCCCGCTCATCGCGGCGCTCGGAAAATCGCACACGTAGTTGCGCAGCTTGCCGTCCGCGAGCGCGGCGAGAATCGCGCCCTCGTCGACCACGCCTTCGCGCGAAAAGTTGAGCACGATCGCGTCGCTGCGCAGCCCGCGAAGATTGTCCGCGTTGATCAGGCCGCGCGTAGCCGCGACCAGCGGCACGTGCAACGTCACGAAATCGCAGCTCTTCAGGATCTCGGCGACCGACTGCGCCTTCTTGACCTGCGACGGCAGGCTCCACGCGGCGTCGACCGTGATCTCAGGGTCGTATCCGACGACCTTCATGCCCAGCTTGATCGCCGCGTCGGCAACCAGGCAGCCGATCATGCCCAGACCGATGACGCCCAGCGTGTGACCGGACAGTTCGAAGCCGGCGAAACTCTTCTTGCCGTCTTCGACCGCGCGGTCGAGGTCGGGATGCGACGGTGCAAGCTGACCCACGAATTGCAGCGCGGCCGGCAGGTTGCGAGCAGCCATCAGCATGCCGGCGATCACGAGTTCCTTGACCGCGTTCGCGTTCGCGCCCGGCGCGTTGAAGACCGGGATGCCGCGCTTGCTCATCGCCTGCACGGGAATGTTGTTGGTGCCGGCGCCGGCGCGGCCGATCGCGAGCACGCTGCGTGGAATCTCTATCGCATGCAGGTCCGCGGAACGCACGAGGATCGCATCGGGCTCGTCGGCGTCCTTGCCGACCGCGTACAGGTCGGCGGGCAGGCGCGACAGCCCGATCGGTGAAATCTGATTGATGACCTGGATGCGGAAGGGACGTTGCATCCCGTGCGCACCGTCTTTTGCGCGCGCGCTTTCGTGATCAGCCACGTGCGGCCTCGAACTCGCGCATGTAGGCAACGAGCGTTTCCACGCCTTCGACTGGCATCGCGTTGTAGATCGACGCGCGCATCCCGCCCACCGAACGATGCCCTTTCAACTGCAGCATGCCGCGCTCCTTGGCGCCCTTGAGGAATGCGTCGTCGAGCGCCGCGTCCTTGAGCGTGAACGGCACATTCATGCGCGAACGATCGGCCTTGTCGACCGGGTTCGCATAGAAATTCGTCGAGTCCAGGTATTGGTAAAGCAACTGCGACTTCTCGATGTTGCTTCGCTCGATCGCCGCGATGCCGCCCTGGCGCTTCATCCACTGGAACACCAGGCCCGCTATGTAGATCGAGTAGGTGGGGGGCGTGTTGTACATCGAGTCGTTGTCCGCATGCACCTTGTAGTCGAGCATGGACGGCAACGGACCCGCGGGATGGCCGATCAGGTCGTCGCGCACGATCACGATCGCGAGGCCGGCCGGGCCGATGTTCTTCTGCGCGCCACCGTAGATCAGGCCGTGCTTCGCGACGTCGACCGGCCGTGAGAGGAAGGTCGACGACACGTCTGCCACGAGCGGCACTTCGCCGGTGTCCGGCGTCCAGTTGAACTCGACGCCGCCGATGGTTTCGTTCGCGCAGTAGTGCAGGTAGGCGGCGTTCACGCTCGGCTGCCACGACGACTGCGGCGGCACGTACGTGTAGCGACGATCCGCCGACGAGGCCGCGATGTGGACGTCGCCCATCAGCTTCGCTTCCTTGATCGCCTTCTTCGACCACTCGCCGGTGTCGACGTAGTCGACTGCCTTCCCGCCTCGCATCAGGTTCATCGGGATCATCGAGAACTGCAGCGAAGCGCCGCCCTGCAGAAAGAGAACCTTGTAGTTCGCGGGGATGCCCATCAGCTCGCGCAGGTCGCTCTCGGCCGCGGCCTGGATGCTCATGTACTCCTTGCCGCGATGGCTCATTTCCATCACGGACTGTCCCCAGCCGTGCCAGTCGAGCATCTCGGCAGCGGCTTGCCGGAGGACTTCCTTCGGGAGAACCGCGGGTCCGGCGCTGAAGTTGAAGATTGCGGGAGAAGAGGCGGGCATCGTGATCGCTGTCGTGAGCAAGGTCGGGGGCGCTAGTGTATTGCGCCGGGCCCTCTCACGCAGGCGACGGTACCAAGGGCGCGGCGTCGAAGAGGACGGGCGTCACGACCCGAGCTCGTGTGCAGGGCGCCCGAAGGTTTCCGGAACGACCTCGGTGAAGCGGCGTTCCTCGCGCACGATGAAGCGTTCGCGCTGTGCGAACTCGAAGTTGGCGCGCCCCTCGGGATCGGCCTTGATGCGTTTGCGATATGCCTCGTAGGCGGCGAGGTTTTCGAAGGCGATCAGGCCCCAGCCTTCGATGTTCGAACCCTCGTGCGGCAGGAAGTATCCGATCAGATGCCCGCCACAGCGCGGGATGATGCCGCCCCAGGCCACCGCATAGCGGCGAAAGTCGTCGAGCCTGGTCGGGTCGATTTCGTAGCGGATGAAGCAGGTGATGGTCATGGCGGGTCCGTCGTCGTTGGCGTGTTCCGACGATAGCCGCCTTCGACTCCGGCATGCTTCGTTGCCGATCGAAGCATTCGAACGGACGCTGCGGCCAAGCGTGGCCGCAGCGTCGCCTGCGCCATGCAGAAATCGTCCTGGGCAGCGCCGCTTCGAGGCGAGCCGCCGAAAGCTCAAGGCCTGACCCGGCTGATGCGCGTGTCCCAGTTTCCCAGCGAGGCTCGCGTACCACCGCAACTGCCGAACGGCGGGCCGATGTAGGTCGTCAACGTGCAGGTCTGCCCGATGTATTCCGAAGCGATCCAGATGTCGTCGCCGTCCAGGGCGGCAGCGCCATAGTCCCCCCAGCGCGCGACAGTGCTCCCGAAGGCCGCGTAGCCCGTGAAGCCATCTTCGGGTCCCTTGCCGTCGGCTGCGATCTTGATCGACCCCTCGTGACCGTTGGGGCCCAGATGAACGTAGGCCGCCGACGGGAAGTGATCGGCACCCACCAGCGTGAAGGCGATCAGGCCGCGGCCATCAGGCAGCGCGGCGATCGCAGGATAGTTGACGTTGTTGCCTGCCACGCCGATCTTGCCCTGATTCTCGACGATGCCGATCACCGAGCCGCGCTGTGCGAAGGGCCGGATCGCGTAATAGGCGATGCCGGCCTGGTCCCCTCCGCCCACCCTCACGACTGTATCGAGCGCACCGTAGAGGCGACCGCCGGTATAGAAGACCTGCTGCATGCGCGAGTCATTGCTATCGATGAGTTCAGGGGTCGTCGCATGGGGGGGCGGAGTATTGCCGCCGAACAGAAACCTCCAGCAACCCACACCGAACGGGGTGACAATCGATCGGTCGTTGATGCATTCAGCCAATGGCGTCGGACCGGGCTTCTGATCCGACGGCGGCGGTACGCCATAGCTGCGGACCCGGACCGTGTTGTCCACCAGCGTGACGTCCGGATTGTTCGACTCCAGTGAACGCGTGTTGCCCAGCGCCCAGACCCTGAGACGGTTCTCATTGCCCGAATCGGTGAACACCGCAAGAGAGCTCAGGAAATATTCAGTGCCGCGGTTCGCGGTTTCGAAGTCGCCGCGCGGCGAAACCGCAGGCCACACCGTGAATCCCGGATTGCCGTCGAGCAGGTGATCGGCTGTGTCGATTTGTACCAACGTGACGTTCACGGCGCCGCGCACCAAATCTCTCTTGGATAACGCATAGATCTGCGCCCCATTGAATCCGCCGGCGAACGGAAATTCGTTGGTCGTCAGGTAGATGCCATGCGCGTCCGCGCCAATGTGTGGATAGTCGCCCAAGCATGGGCAGTCGGCGTGCACCGGCGTGCCTTGCGTTCCGTCGTCCTGGACGGGTATGCGGTAGATCGTCCACGAGCCGCGTGGGTCGCCGCTGGAACTGACGGCCAGGTCGAGGTGATTGCCCCCGGTCAGCCCCCCGGTTGCCGGGTTGGTATCGAGCGTGAGCACGACGTGAAAAAATCGATTGACCTGCGGATCGTAGTAGCAGGTCGGGTCTGTAATCGATGGGCCGTAGCGTCCGGTGCTGCGATTGATCGCCGCCGAGTATCCATAGAAGGTGTTGAGGTCCACCACGCCGCTCAGCGGATTGCCGCTGCGATCGAAGACACGGATCACGTCGTTGACCGACTCGAGCACAAAGCCGTTGCCCACGCACAGCGCCTGGTCGGGCGGCTCGAGACTGAACTGATTGCCGCCATTGGCCAGTCGTTGATCGCGAAAGTCCAGGCCGTCGAAACTGCCGAGCAGCCGCGCGCTTGCACGTTCGCGCTCGTCGCCGACGATCGATTCGCCGATGCCGCGGCTCTTGGCGATCGAACGATTGACCATGCGCTTGCGCGCCTCTTTCAGTGCGCGTGCCGCTTGGGTAGCCGCGTCCGGCGCGACTGCGGCGTTGGGGCCGTCCTGTAGACCCGGGACGTTGGCGAAGGTCGGCGCGAACTCGGGCGTTTGAATCCCTTCCTGCCCTGGCGTCGCGCTTCGCAATTGCGCGATACCCGCGCTCTGAATCGACCGCACGTTCGTTGCGGCCTGCGCGCTGGCGATCACGATGCCGCAATACATGCCGGCGACCGTGAACCTGACCCACTTCGACAGTTGAAGCATGATGAACTTCCTTGTTGTTGGGGATTGTGAACATCGGTCATGAACCTCGACTGCAAAGCAAGCCCGGCTTTCGAGGCGTCCCGATGCGGCACAGAACGGTAGTCCTGCGCGCCGCGGTTAGCAAGATTTGCTTTCTGCCTGGCGACGGGGTCGCATCTCACGGATGCCGCAGCTTCCGGCGCCGTGGCGGGACGTGTTCGTCACGAGCGGGCCATCGCGACGCGGCAGTTAGAATCTGCGCCTGAGCGGGACGACCACCATCAGGCCTGACGAGCGGGCAATCACAAGGGCAGAGCGCGTGCCAACCAAGTCACAGCCGACGTCACGAGCTCCCAACAAGAAGTCCGAACAGCGTCAGACCAGCATGGAATCGCTGCTCGACGCCGCGTTGCGCCTGTTCGTGTCGCAAGGCTATCGATCCACCAACCTCGATCAGATCGCGGGCGCGGCCAGGCTGACCAAGGGCGCGGTCTATTTCTATTTCGGCAGCAAGGAGGCGGTGCTGGTCGCGCTGCTCGAACGTGTGAGGCGCATCGTCGTCGACGACGCGATCGCGATCGTCAGTGCGGCCGGACCGACGCCGACCGACAAGCTGGTCGCCTACATCCACTACCAGGCCAACCTGGGCATCACGCATCGCGACGACGTGCTGCTGCTGCTGCTGATGGGGCTGGAATTCAAGGAGCGCAGCGGCGACGGCCAGGAGGTTCTCGCCAGGCTCTACAAGCGCCAGTGCTCGTTCATCGAGGCGCTGGTGAAGACCGGGCAGGCGGCGGGCGAGTTTCGCAGCGACGTGCGCGCAAAGGAGCTCGCGTCCATCGTTCTGGCGACGCACGACGGAACGTTCCTTGAATGGTTTCGGCGTTCGACGACCTTGAAGGGGGCCGAACTGGTTCGGGCACTGCGCTCGTCGGTGCTCACCGGGCTTGCGGGCGGCACGGCTGCTGCGCGCTCTTCGGTGAAGAAGAAGCAAGCAGGCTGAGAGGCCCGCGGTCATCGCGCGCATGGCGTCGTTGACGCATGCTCCCGTTAAACATACTATCCGGATAGTATTATTGGATGGGCAAGGAGCGGCGCGCCAGCAGCGACGTCGTCAAGGGCTGAACATCAAGCCCCGATGAAGCGACGGCCCGTTCTGGTGCGAAAGAACAGCAGCGACGCGATCGACAGGTTGAGCAAGTTCCACGCGATGCCATTCAAGAAGGCCGCATGGTACGAGCCGGTCAGGTCGAACACCTTGCCCGACATCCAGCCACCCAGCGCCATGCCGAACAACGTGAACATCAACACCGTTCCGACGCGCGCACCCGCCTCGGCCGGCGGGAAATGCTCGCGCACGATGATCGCGTACGAGGGCACGATGCCGCCCTGGAAGAGGCCGAACAGCGCCGAGATGACGTAGAGCGATACGAGTCCATCGAAGGGCAGGAACAGCAGCAGCGCAGTGCCCTGAAGGACCGACCCGAGCATCAGGGTGCGCAGGCCGCCGATGCGGTCGCAGATGACACCGGAAGCCAGTCTGCTGACGATGCCGCAGGCGAGCATCAGCGAGAGCATCTGCGCGCCGCGTGCCGCGCCGTAGCCCAGGTCTCCGCAGTACGCGACGATGTGGACCTGCGGCATCGCCATCGCCACGCAGCAGGAGAGTCCAGCGATGCACAGCAGCCCTTGTGCCTGGCCGAGCGACAGGCCGAAGGGCCGGGTGGTCGGCTGCACTGCCGGACGAACTGCGGGCCGTACTGCAGGCCGCACTGATGATGTTCCTGCTCGCGACACGATGGTTTCCGCGCGCAACGCGGGCGGACGCGGACGCAGGGCGAGTGCGAGCAGCGGCATCGTGACCACGCAGAACACGCCCAGCCCGATGTAGGTCTGGCGCCAGCCGATGGCCTCGACGAAGTGCTGCACGATCGGCGGCCAGATAGCGCCCGCGACATAGTTGCCGCTGGCGCAGATCGCAACCGCGATCCCGCGACGGCGCGCGAACCACAGTGAGGTATCGGCCACCAGCGGCGCGAATGTGGCCGAGCTCCCCAGGAAGCCGAGCAGCAGCCCGTGTGCGATGGCGAAGCCGGCGATGCCGCTCGAGAACGCGGCGGCCACGAATCCGGCGCCGAGGCCTGCCGCCCCGATCAGCACCGGGACCATCACGCCGACGCGGTCGGCGAGCCGACCCATGAAGACGCCGCCGATTCCGAAGCCGACCATCATCAGCGTGTAAGGCAGCGAGGCATCCGCGCGCGCGATGCCGAATTCGGCCTGTACCGGAGGCAGCACGACGACAACGACGTACATCGCGCCGCTGCCGATCGTCATCAACCCGAGCGTCGCGAGCAGGCGCAGCCACGCATAGCGGGAGTCCGCGAGATGGTTCATCGGACGCATTGTTGCAGAGCACCGGTGATGGCGTGCATCGCGACGAAGAACATTGCACGCCGGTCGGAGAAGAGGCAGACTGCCCGTCGCTGGAAAGATGCGTTGACGGTGCCGGCACCGCCCCGACCGATAAGATCAAGGGAGACACTTCATGGAAACTCGCTTCAATCGCGCGCGAGAGGCCTGCGCGTTCGACGACAGGTCATTCGTATGACGGACGATTCCAGATACACCGGTGGCGTTGTCGCGACAATTGAATTGTGTACAATGGAATCGTGTATCATGTAAATCGTACGACACGGATTGAACGCGGATACCGCGCGGTCAGACATGCCAGCCAAGCCCTCGACACCTTCGACCGACGCTTCGGCGCTGCATCTGGACAACCAGATGTGCTTCGCGCTTTATTCCGCGTCGCTCACGATGACCAGGTTCTACCAGCCGCTGCTCAGGAAACTGAAGGTCACGTATCCGCAATACCTGGTGTTGCTGGTGCTGTGGGAGCAGGACGCGCAGAGCGTCTCGGAGCTGGGCGAGAAGCTATTCCTCGATTCGGGCACGTTGACGCCCTTGTTGAAGCGTCTCGAATCCATCAACTATGTGCGGCGCGCGCGCGACGCGAGCGACGAGCGCCGCGTGATCGCGTCGCTGACGCCGGCAGGCCGCGCATTGAGGCAGCGCGCGCTGACGCTGCACGATCAGGTCGCCTGCGCGACGCAATGCTCGGCCAGCGACCGTGTTTCGCTTACACGCCAACTCGGTCGGCTGCGCAGCGCGTTGAGGGAAACCCTGATCAGTCGCTGAGCGAGCCCGCGCAACCGTTGATTTCAACCCGCCGCACTTCCGCGGCTCTTTTCAATCTCGATCCAGACGGAGCTTCCATGAAACTAGAAAAGGTGGTGTACCAGGCCCATGCCAAGGCCAGCGGCGGTCGCGAAGGCCGCGCTGTTTCTTCCGATGGCGTACTCGATGTCAAGCTGACGACGCCCAAGGAAATGGGCGGCGCGGGAGCGGCGGGCGCCAATCCGGAACAGCTCTTCGCGGCGGGCTATGCCGCGTGCTTCATCGGCGCGATGAAGCACGTCGCGATGATGAAGAAGATCAAGCTGCCGGGCGATCCGGTGATCGACTCGACGGTTGGCATCGGCCCCATCCCCAAAGGCTTCGGCATCGAAGTCGAGATGAACATCAGCGTGCCCGGCATGGACAAGGCCGAGGCCGAAGCGCTGGTCGCCGCGGCGCACGAGGTGTGCCCCTACTCGAACGCGACGCGCAACAACATCGACGTCAAGCTCAACGTGGTTTGATGCTCGCGAGGGCGAGCGCCATCGCACGCGCTTTGTTGCTTGCCTGCACATCGCAGCGCCGGGCACCGCACCATCACCGGCGCTCGCCGTAAGCGAAGTCGGCGAACGACGTCACGCTGTCGGCCTTGGTCCATACGCCCACAGCGCCCGGGCCGACGATGTGACTATCTTCCCATTCGATGTAGCGCTTGCCATCGAGCGCGACCGCGATCGCGGTCCCCGAAAAGTCGACCCTGAGCGTGTGCCACGCGCCGCCCGTCACGGGCGCATCGACGTACTTCAGGGTCTTGCGCCTGCCCCCTTCGGTGTAGTACAGCGAGACGTTGTTCTCCAGCGCATTGGCGCGCGCGACGTAGTAGCGATTGGCGTCCTTCCAGCGCCAGACCACACCGCCCGCCTGATCCTCACGACCCGAGATGGGCTTGAATTTCACTTCGACGAAGCCGTCGGCGATCGCCGTGCCGCTCTTCACGCACCACGGGTAGGTGCCGCTCCCGCTCTGCGTGAGCACGTTGCGCTTGCTCGGCGTCCCGGCGTCCACGGTCACGGCCCAGCGCGGGCAGCCGGCCCCGGTGACGCCGCAGATCCAGCCGGCGGGCACCGAGCCGACCACCTCGGAGTCGAAATTGACGCTCTGCGCCAGGGGCATCTCCGACGCGAGCAAGGCCAGAGCGCCTAGCGACAGCTTCTTGATCATCACTCTTCTCCTTCATGAGTTACTCGCAGGGTCACGCACGGCTTCGCCTTCGAAGTGCGCGTACAGCGAATCCAGCACCACGCTCATCGCTTCGAGCAGTGCGTCATCGTCCGAAAAGCGCTCGCGCGCGCCGGTGAGCACGGCCTCGAAGCCTCTAGCTTCAGGTACGGGTTCTCCGCCCACGTCGAGCGCGCGAACCATGGCCGCGAGACGTGCGAGGGCGTGATCGGTTTCGAGACCGAAGCTGACCATCAAGACTTCGAAGGTGATGCGCTCGCCAACGTGCGTGAACGCGGCTCCATCGAAATCGAATCCGAGTGCGCGCTTCGGACAATCCGATGGGCTGGCCAGCCAGCGAAAGCGCGCCTGGCGATCGATGAAGCGGCGAATCAGCCAGGCGCTCGCGACCCGATCCACCCAGAGGCGCCGACGGGTGGCCCACACCCGGCCCTGATACTGGCCTGCATCGAGCCGCGCGACCTGTCCAGCGGCTTGGTGCGGCTCGTCAGGCGACACGAGGCGATCGATGCGCGCGCTGAACTTGACCCAGGCGTCTTCGGCTTCCGCGCTCGCCTCGTCCGGAAAAAAATCGATCGCCCGCAGCGCGTCGTACTCGCGCTGCAGCTTGCGTTGCAGGCGTGCCAATTCAGCCGCGTCCAGGGACGGCAATGTTCGGTTCGCACACTTCCAGTTCCTGCGAAGCTCGGCATAGTCTTGCGAACGGTTGAACAGCATCCGATAGACCGCCGTTTCGTCGTCCGCACGCGGTTGAACGATCATCAGCCAGGCATTGCCGCCTTCGTCCAGGCACTGCTTTGCGAGATCCTGAAGCACCTCCTCGCCAGCGGCGCCGGCCGGCAGAAGATAGGCTCCGTCACGCAGCGCCATGCAACCGAGCGCCTTCAACGCGCGCCAGATGCGCATGCGCACCGTCGCGCTGGCAGTGGGCAATGAAACGACCAGAAGCAGCCAGACCGGCGAAATATGGTTATTCATGTAGTGAACGATACATCAATGTCGAGTATGCTACAACAAAACACCTAGCCATCGGAACCACAGCGTGTCTCCTTCTATGACCCGACAGGTCACTCGTCTGTTGCTGCCGTCAGGCGTGGACCCGAGCGCGCTGCCGCTCCTGATCGCGCGCGGCATGCGCGCCTTCGCGGACGGCTACATGGCCGTGCTGCTGCCTGCCTATCTGCTGGGCCTGGGCTTGAGTACGCTCGAGGTCGGACTGGTCGCGACCGCGACCATGCTCGGCTCGGCGTTCGCCACGATCGCCGTGGGCGCGTGGGGCTACCGCTTTCATTCGCGTCGGCTGCTGCGCGGCGCCGCATTGCTGATGACAGCGACCGGGCTTTGCTTCGCCGGCTTCTCGTCGTTCTGGCCGCTGATGATCGTGGCCTTCGCCGGCACGCTCAATCCGAGCTCGGGCGACGTGAGCGTGTTCCTGCCTCTCGAGCATGCGAGCCTGGCCGCGTCGGGCGAGGGTCACGCGAGGACCGTGTTGTTCGCGCGTTACAGCGTGTTCGGCGCGCTGAGCGCGTCGCTGGGCGCGCTGGCTGCGGCACTGCCCGACTGGCTGGTCGCGCACGCAGGCGCCGCGCGCCTCGACGCGCTGCGCCTGATGTTCGTCGTCTATGGCGCGATCGGCCTTGCGGTATGGCAGTTGTATCGACAGCCGGCAGCGCCGCTGCCGACCGGAGAAATGGGGTCCGGCGCGCGACCCAACGCGCCGCTCGGCCCCTCACGTCGCATCGTCGTCAAGCTTGCCGCGCTCTTCTCCATCGATGCTTTCGCCGGCGGGCTGGTGATCAACGCGTTGTTGTCGCTGTGGCTGATGCAACGCTTCGGATTGTCGCTGTCCCAAACCGGCGTGTTCTTCTTCTGTTCCGGTCTGTTGAGTGCGGCGTCGCAGTTGGCCGCGCCGCTGGTCGCCAAGCGCATCGGGCTCCTGAACACGATGGTGTTCACGCATATTCCGGCGAGCGTGTGCCTGATCCTCGCGGCAGTCGCGCCGAGCCTTCCGGTCGCGCTCGCACTGCTGCTGGTTCGCAGCGCGTTGTCACAGATGGATGTGCCCACGCGCACGGCTTACGTGATGGCGGTCGTCACGCCTCCCGAGCGGCCCGCAGCTTCGAGCTTCACGGCGGTTCCGCGCAGCCTTGCAGGTGCGCTGAGTCCTTCGCTGAGCGGCGCGTTGTTTGCCGCCGGCTTCATCTCGTTGCCGCTGATCGCGTGCGGTGTCCTCAAGATCGCCTATGACCTGGTGCTTTGGCGATCGTGCAGGCGCGACTTGCTGGACGACGGCTGACAGACTCGCAGCGTCGGCGCGACCGGCCGATAGATCGCGGCAAGGCGTTGCACCGTGCTGGCGACGCGTTCACGTAGCTGCGGCGGATCGAGCACTTCCGCATGGCTGCCGAGCTTCATCATCTCGCGCGCCGCTTGCTCGATCGATTCGATCGGCACGCTGAGGCAGGCCCAGCCGTTTTCGTCGGTGGGTTCCAGCGTTCGTTCGGCCGCTTCGGCGACGATCGCGCTCAACTGCTTGATGTTGTTCGAAGCCCGCGCTCGTCACGCGCACCCGCGCGAAGCCTTGATAGACGCCGGCCTCGAAGCGCTGCGTCGCCTGCGTCCAATGCGCCGCCAGGTCGAATTTGCGCGGTCGCGCAAAGCGCTCGTCGAGGACGCGCAGCTCGCGGATGTTCGAAATGCGAAACGTGCGCGGCTCGCGGCCGCTGCGTGCGATCAGGTACCAGACGCCGGCCTTGAGCACGAGGCCGAGCGGGTCGATCTCGCGCGTTGCCGTGCCTTGCCAGCTTTCGTATTCGATCTTCAGGCGCTGCTCGTGCCACACCGCATGCGCGATGGTCTGCAGATGGTCGTGAGGCGGGGCGCTTCGAAACCAGTCGATCGCATCGAGATGAAAACGGCCATGCACGCGCTGTGCATCTTCCCGCCAGTTCGGCGGCAGCGCGGCGAGCACCTTGAGTTGCGCCGAGGCGATCGCCTGACCGAGCCCGAGTTCTCCGGCCGGACCGGGCAGCCCGACCATGAAGATCGCCCCAGCCTCGGCCTCCGTCAGGCCGGTCAATCTGGTCTGCCAGCCGTCCCGCAGCTGAAAGCCGCCGTGACGGCCGCGGTCGGCCCACACCGGCACGCCCGCCGCGCTGAGGTGATCGATGTCGCGATAGACGGTGCGTATCGTCACGCCCGCCTCGGCGGCCAACGCCTCTGCGCTCATGCGGCCGCGCGTTTGCAACAGCATCAGGATCGACAGAAGGCGGCTCGCACGCATGGCGCAACTTTCTCATGAAAAGCTGACATCGGGTGTCAGCTTTTGCGGCGCAAGCTCGCAATCGTTCGACCCCGACACTCTTCTTGGAGAACCGACGATGGATGCCATCACTCGCGCCAGTGCCACCGGTGACCTGCACGATTTCGATTTTCTGACGGGACGCTGGAACATCCTGAACCGGCGCCTGAAGACGCCGCTCGCAGGCAGCATCGAATGGGACGAGTTTCCGGCCACGAGTCGCTGCGAACAGCGCCTTGGAAGCGTGGCCAACATCGACGAGATCGAGTTCGCCACCAAGGGTTTCTCGGGGCTCACGATTCGCGTCTTCGACCTCGAACGCCGACGTTGGGCGATCTATTGGGTCAACAGCCGCGTCGGCTTGATGCTGACCCCTGTGTACGGCGGCTTCGAGGGCGACCGCGGCGAGTTCTACGGCGAAGACGTCGACGAAGGCCGAACCATCCAGGTCAGGTTCCTTTGGCAGAGGCAGGGTGCAGACGCCGCGCGCTGGGAGCAAGCCTTCTTGCTGGACGGACGTGAATGGGAAACCAACTGGACGATGGATTTGCGACGGGTGGAGTGAGGGCCATCGCCGGGTGCATCTTGTGCGTGTGCCGGCGCTGCGGCGGCTCTCTTGCAGAGGTCGCGATCAGGATGCGAACTCGATCGCGGCCTCCTGCGTGATGTACTGCACGTATCGGAAATCGCGGATCGAAATCACCTCGCCATCGACCGATCCCAGCTCGATGAAGTAGCCGGGCAGCACAGCATCCGGGCCGCAAAATACCGCCAGCACCTCGCGGCCATCGAGCCATGCCGGGACCAGGCGCCAATCGCTCGTGCGCTCGTAGTTCGTGAAATAGACGCCGACCTCGCGACGCCCGGCGGCCTTGAGCCGCGATACCAGGTCGAGCTTCACGTCGTCGGCGAGCATCGCGCGCACGCCATCCCAGTCGTGCGCGTTGAACAAGTTTGCATAGCGCGTCAGGGTGGGCGAGATGGTGCGTACCGCGGGCGTCGATCGCGATGCTTCGGACATCCCGCGCAATTGCGTGCGTCCGCGATGCAATGCCGCCTTGACCGCGGGCACGCTCAATTCAAGTTGACTCGCGATCTCGTCGAGCGAGTGATCGAGCACGTCCTTCAGGATCACAGAGGCGCGCTGCGCCGGCGCGGGCGACAGGAACGACGAGATCGCGGCGTGCACGGCCTGGCTGCGCGCCAATGCATTCTCGGGCTCGCGTGCGCCGTCGTCGGCCACGTCCATCGCCGACTCGAGCGGCTCGCTGACCCGATACGCGGCGCGCCGGTGGTAGTCGATGGCGCGGTTGTGCGCGATGCGAAACAGCCAGGGGCGAAGCGGCGGCAGCTCCTTCAATTCCGGCAACTGGTAATAAGCGCGCGCCAGCGTGTCCTGCACCACGTCTTCGCCATCGGCGACCGAGCCGGTCATGCGCGCGCAATAGCGATGCAGGTCGGGCCGTACATGATCGACCAGCGCGAGGAATTGCCGCCGCCCTTCTTCCAGCGTGGCGATGAGGGGATCCGGCTCGGCCGCACTCACGTGTGCACCATCATGCTTCTGCCCTGTTCATCCGGCCTCACGCGCGGCCGAAGCCATACGATCCGACTTCGTTCATTTCCACGATCACCGGCTGCTCTTCGCAGCGCTCCTTGACCTTGGCGCTGAACGCCTTGAATGCGGGTAGCGAGGTCAATGCCTCATGGTTCTTGCCGGTCTCATACGAAACGATATGTACGAAGCTCGCACCATCGTCCAGGCGAAAGGTGGCATAGCGCAGTCCCGGCGGCGCGACCCGCTTCAGCTCGTCGTACACCGCGACCACGTAGCGCTCGTTCTCGGCCACTCGATCGGCCTTCACCTTGTATCGAATCATGCGTGTCATGTGGAGTCCCTTCTGAGGTCATCGGGTTCATGACAAAGACGATCGAGGTCGCCGAAAGGATGCGGTGTCGAGCGTTGCAGTTATCGCGTGGTTAGAAGGGTTGTCATTGCACTCTTCGTGCATAGCCCGCGCAGCTATCCGAACTCGTGATGCTGAGGTAGTTGGTCGGTGATCGTGAACCACGGCGCCTTGGATCCGACGAAGATGTGCGCCGTCGGGCGAATGCTCGGGCTGTCGATGAGCGTTCCCATGGTGACGTGGACGAACGCGCCCTGACGAACCACCGAATACAACAACGAGCCGCACTTTCGGCAGTGAACATCGTGGGCGTCTCGTCGCCAAAGACCGACAAGTCACCCGCGCCTTCAACGATGCGCAACTTCTCGCGTTCGATTCCAGCGAACGGCTTGAACGCGGAGCCCGTGGCGCGACGGCAGCTCGAGCAATGGCAGTTCAATGCATAGACGAACTCGTCGTCGACCGTATAGCGGACTGTTCCGCAAAGGCACTTTCCGGCGAGCTCGCTACTTGCTTTTGCCACGGCATCCCCTTGAACGCAGCAATGCGGATCGACGGGTTTCTCCGACGAGGGGCATGGCTTGCTTCGATGCGCTCACCGGCCGTAATCAAGTTTTGGGTACCAGTTCGGGTCGCGGCCCTCGGGCGTCATGTCGAAGATCGTCCACATCGGCATCGCCTCGGCCGCGCCGCGTGGATCCTGGCCCGGATCGGCGGTTTCCATCCCCATCTCTTCGCCCCAGAAATGACGGATGGTCTTGCCGTCCTTCACGAACACATTCCAGGCCGCCCAGTCTTCTCCGTCCGGTCCGACACCGCGATAGTCCTCGGCAAAGCTGTTGCCGTCGGTCGAATACATCTTGAGGTTGCGCCAACCGCGCTCGGTCTTGAAGGCCTTCTGCCGCCCGATCGGCGAGCGCCCGACGATCGCGACCGGAAGCCGCCGGGCGATGTCGCGCGCGGTGCCGTCGAGCCCGCCGAGGAAGGCGGTACACATCGGGCAAGGCCGCTCCCGCTGCGGGCCGTACATCCACGTGTAGACGACCAGCGTATTGCCATCGCCGAACATCTCGGACAGGCGTACCTTCCTTCCGTCCTCGCTCTCGAACACATAGTCTTGCGGAACCTCGCCACCGGGCGGCAGCGTGCGGCGCTGCGCGGCCACCCGTTCGATGTGTCGCCTGAGCTCGATCTCCTCGGCGAGCAGCGCCTTGCGCGCGGCGCGGTACTCGGCGCTGTCGTTCGGGTAGGGCTTGCTCGCCGCCTCGGCGAGTTCGGCGGCGGGCTTTTGGGAGTCGGCATCGGCCATGTTCGTCTCTTCTTCAGTTTTGCTTTCGGGAAACATCCTTCGAGCTCGTCGATAAAGACGATCGAGCCGCGCGAAAGGATGCGGTGTGACAAGTCTTTCAAGACGCGCGACAGCGTGTCGCGTCGCGGCTGGCGTGTCAGTGCGGAGGCGCGGCGTTGGGATCCATGTACACCAGCTCCCACATGTGCCCGTCCACATCCTCGAAGCCGTGGCCGTACATGAAGCCGTGGTCCTGCACGGGATTGGGTGCGGTGCCGCCCGCGGCCACGGCCTTGGCGACCAGTGCGTCGACCTGCGCGCGGCTATCGCACGACAGGCACACCAGCACTTCGGTGCTCTGCTTCGCATCCGCGATCGGCTTCTTCGTGAACGTCCGAAAGAAGCTTTCGACGAGCAGCATCACGGAGATGTTCTCGGCCACCACCATGCAGGCGGCGCTGTCGTTGGTGAACTTCGCGTTGAAACCAAAGCCGAGGCTTGCGAAGAAAGCCTTGGCGCGTTCGAGGTCCTTGACCGGGAGGTTGACGAAGATCTGCTGGGTCATCGCATGTCCTTGAGGTTTGAATGAATGTGAGGTCCGCAGTCACACGACGAACGACGTCGAGCGAAATCGACATCGCGACTTCGCAATCTTCAAGAAAGTCGGCGAACCGCGTGACGCGGGATTCTCAGAGCGCATCCTCGAAGCAAGGTGCGAGTGCACGGACTTCCACGGTGCACCATTCGGCGGCCGGGCATTCGGCGGCTATGGCGACGGCTTCTTCCCGCGTGTCGCAATCGAGCAGAAAGAAGCCGCCCACCATCTCCTTGGCTTCGACGAACGGCCCATCGACGACTTGCGAACGCCCGCCTCGCACCTGAACGCGCGCGGCGCGCGCTTGTGACTGCAGCGATTCGCTCGCGATCAACAGGCCGCGGTCCTTGAGGTCCTGGCCGAAGCGCACCATCTGCTCGTAGCAGGCGCGGCCTTCTGGCTCGGTACGGGTGAATCTTTGATGCGTTGGTTCGATGATCAGCAGCATGTGGGGCATGGCGATTCTCGTCCTTGTATTGACAGATGTGATTTGCGTGCGGAAACGGCACGGCTTGCGAGCCGTGCTTGATCTCAGGTTGCGTACTGCGCAATCCCGTTGCCGAAAGACCAGTTCTCTTTCTTCACTTCAACGAGGTGCACGATGATGTCGGCCGCATCGATCGCGCCTCCTCTTGCGATTTCGCTCGCGATGTTCGAGAAGAGCGCCTTCTTCATCTCGACCGTGTGGCCCTCGTTGCATGTGATCTGGATGAAGGTTACCGAGCCGGTGTGCGCGATGCCCAGGTATTCGGAAGAGCAGATCATTTCGTCGGCTGGATGGCGCGTGATGACTTGAAACCGATCCGCGGCGGGAACATCGAACGATGTTCACCAGCGATCGATGAACCGCGTTGGAGACGTGCTGCACTTGAGCATTGGAAAGATGATGGGGGAGGAAGATTCTTGCGAAAGGCATGCGCGATCCTGCGTGACGGTACAAGGTTGCGGGACGACTTCACTGCAGGATAGCGCAGGTGCCGCGGTGGTTTCGCCGGCCCTCCGGTTCGTGCAGCCAGACTGTTCGCGAGCCCTTTTCGATGAACCGAGCAATTTCGTACGGAGCATTCGATGATCGACCTCTACTACTGCGGTACACCCAACGGCCTCAAGCTCAGGCTGTGCCTGGAAGAACTCGCGTTGCCTTACCGGATCATCCCGGTCGATATCGGCAAGGGCGAGCAGTTCAAGCCCGAGTACCTCGTCGTCTCGCCGAACAACAAGATCCCCGCGCTGGTCGATCACGATCCGGCCGATGGCGGGCCGCCGCTTTCGATGTTCGAGTCCGGTGCGATGATGTGGTACCTCGCGAAACGCGCCGGCATGCTGTTGCCCGATGACGAGCGCAGCCGCATGGAAGTGATGCAGTGGTTGTTCTGGCAGGTCGGTGGACTGGGCCCGATGGCCGGCCAGGCCGGACACTTCCGCGCGCACGCGCCCGAGCCGGTGCCGTACGCGATCGACCGCTACACGCGCGAAACGGCGCGTCTCTACGGCGTCTTGAACAAGCGTCTCGAGCATCGCGAATTCGTCGTCGATCACTTTTCGATTGCCGATATCGCGTGCTACCCGTGGATCGTGCCGCATGAAGGACACGGACAGGACTTGAACGCGTTTCCGAATCTGAAGCGCTGGTTCGAAAGTATCGCCGCGCGGCCGGCGACGCGGCGCACGTATGGCGATGCGAAGGACCCATACGCAAAATCGGCGAAACCATTGTCGGATGAAGAGCGCCGCCACTTGTTTGGAGGTCCGCCTGCCGCACCATGATCCAGAGGCGATGTAAAGCGTGCTTGACAACCCGATCTATGATGTCAAGTGTGCTTTACATCATTCAGGAGATCACCGTGACCGAAAGAGAAAGCAAGCATCCTTACTTCAAGGAAATGCGGGTGCATTCCTGCTGTACGTCGTGGTGCTGGTGGCCGCGCTGACCTATGGACAGCGCATCGCACCCGGGCCGCTTCAGACGGCCATCTTCGTGAGTCCGATGTTGCCTTTCCTGCTGGCGGTGTGGGCCATCGTCCGGCAGGTCCGCCGCTCTGACGAGTTCATCCGCAAGACCACCGTCGAGCAGCTTGCGATCGCCGCTGCCGTCACCGCCGGCTGGACCTTCACGTACGGATTCCTGGAGAACGCCGGCTATCCCAGGCTGAGCATGTTCACGGTGTGGCCGGTGATGGGCGCGGTGTGGGGAGGCTTGGCGATCCTCGAGAACTGGCGCCATCGATGAACAATAGCGTGCGCGAACTGCGCGCCCGACACGGCTGGAGCCAGGCTGCGCTGGCCGACCTGCTTGGCGTGTCGCGGCAAACCATCTACGCGATCGAGACCGGCCGCTACGACCCCAGCCTGCCGTTGGCGTTTGCCATTGCCAAGGTCTTCAAATCGAAGATCGAGGCCATCTTCTCGCCCGATCAATAAGAAATTCGACAAGCTGGAAGTGGTCTCTGTACCCAAGCGCGACACTTCGTGATGATTGACCAACCCGATGCGTTCATGCGCGTGCTGAATTGTTTCTGCGTGCGGTTGCCGCGTTGTAAGCGGCATCGATAGCGGTGGCATAGTGGGACACCCATGAGCGTACGCCCAGCCCCGGCATCCGACGACCCCGAGCAACGCGCATCGAGCGCATTCGTACGCATCCGCGGCGCGCGCGAACACAATCTGAAGAACATTGACGTCGATATTCCGCGCGACGCGCTGGTCGTGTTCTCGGGCGTGTCGGGCTCGGGCAAGTCGTCGCTGGCCTTCGGCACGCTGTACGCCGAGGCGCAGCGCCGCTACTTCGAATCGGTGGCGCCGTATGCGCGAAGGCTGATCGACCAGGTCGGCGTGCCCGATGTCGATACCATCGAAGGCCTGCCGCCGGCGGTGGCCTTGCAGCAGCAGCGCGGCACACCGAGCACGCGCTCGTCGGTGGGCAGCGTGACGACGCTGTCGAGCCTGGTGCGCATGCTGTATTCGCGCGCCGGCACCTATCCGCCCAATCAGCCGATGCTGTATGCGGAAGACTTCTCGCCCAACACGCCGCAGGGCGCCTGCCCGAATTGCCATGGCCTCGGTCGCGTCTATGAAGTGACCGAGAAGTCGATGGTGCCCGACGACTCGCTGTCGATCCGCGAACGGGCCGTCGCCGCATGGCCCACCGCATGGCAGGGTCAGAACCTGCGCGACATCCTCGTCACGCTCGGCTACGACGTCGATAAGCCGTGGCGCGACCTGCCCAAGAAGGCGCGCGACTGGATCCTCTTCACCGACGAGCAACCGACCGTGCCGGTCTATGCGGGCTTCACCCCCGCCGAGACGCGTGCGGCATTGCGCAGCAAGCTCGAGCCGAGCTATCAGGGCACCTTCACCGGCGCACACAATTACGTGCTGCATACCTTCGCGACGTCGCAAAGCGCGTTGATGAAGAAGCGCGCCGCGCGCTTCATGATCGGCAGCATCTGTCCGGTGTGCGGCGGGAGGCGCCTGAAGCGCGAGGCGCTGTCGGTCACGTTCGCGGGCGTCGATATCGGAACGCTCGCGCAGATGTCGCTCAACCGCATGGCCGAGGTATTGAGGCCCGCCGCGGAGGGGCGCTTCGAAGCCAGCGAATCGCGAAGCCGCGCGAGCTTCAGCCGCGACCATGCGAAGAAGGACAGGGCGCGACGCGTGGCTGCCGGCGGGTCAGCGCATCAGGCCGCGCCCGATGTACGGCGCACTCCCAACCTGTCCGAAGAAAAGCGCATCGCCGCGCAACGCCTCGCGCACGACCTCGTCTCGCGCATCGCCACGCTGCAGGGCTTGGGTCTGGGCTACCTCTCGTTCGATCGCAGCACGCCGACCCTGTCACCCGGTGAGTTGCAGCGGTTACGCCTGGCGACCCAGATTCGCTCCAACCTGTTCGGGGTCGTCTATGTGCTCGATGAGCCGACCGCGGGATTGCACCCGGCCGACAGCGAGGCGCTGCTGCTCGCGCTCGACCAATTGAAACGGTCCGGCAATTCGCTGTTCGTCGTCGAGCACGACCTCGACATGATGCGTCGTGCGGATTGGCTCGTCGATGTCGGGCCCGACGCGGGTGAGCAGGGCGGGCATGTGCTCTACAGCGGACCGCCTTCGGGTTTGAGGGATGTCGAAGCGTCGCAGACCGCGCGCTACCTGTTCGCACCCATGCAGGTGAAGAAAAGGCAAGCGCGCGCACCGAGAGGCTGGCTGGAGCTGCGCGGCATCACGCGCAACAACCTGAAGAAGCTCGACGCGCGTTTTCCGCTGGGCGTCTTCACGACCGTGACGGGCGTATCCGGTTCCGGCAAGTCGAGCCTGGTGAGCCAGGCGCTGGTCGAACTGGTCTGCGAACATTTCGGTCATGAGCCCGCGAGCAGCGACGAAGAGGACGAGGCGTTCGAACCGACCGTCACGTCGGCGGCCGCGGGACGCATACACGCCGGCATCGAGAGCATCAAGCGGCTGGTGCGCGTTGATCAGAACCCGATCGGCCGCACGCCACGCTCCAACCTCGCCACCTACACCGGCCTGTTCGATTACGTGTGCAAGCTCTTCGCAGCCACCAAGGCCGCGCGTGCGAAACGCTACGACGCCGGGCGATTCTCCTTCAACGTCGCCAAGGGTCGTTGCGAGACCTGCGAAGGCGAAGGCTTCGTCAGCGTCGAGCTGCTCTTCATGCCGAGCGTGTATGCCCCCTGTCCCACCTGCCACGGCGCGCGCTACAACGAGCAAACCCTGAAGGTCACATGGCGCGACAGGAACATCGCCGAGGTCCTGCGCATGACAGTCGATGAAGCGTGCGAGTTCTTCATCGAAGAGGTCAGTGTGCGAGGGTCGCTGACGCTGTTGAAGGACATCGGTCTGGGCTACTTGCGACTCGGGCAACCTGCGACCGAATTGTCCGGCGGAGAAGCCCAGCGCATCAAGCTCGCCACCGAGTTGCAGCGCGCGCAACGCGGCGACGCGCTCTATGTGCTCGACGAGCCCACCACCGGCTTGCACCCGGCCGACGTGGACAAGCTGATGGCGCAGTTGCAAGGCCTGGTCGATGCGGGCAACACGGTGATTGTCGTCGAGCACGAACTGCGCGTCGTTGTGGGCAGCGACTGGGTGATCGATGTGGGACCGGGGGCGGGCGACGAAGGCGGCCGCATCGTGGCTTGCGGCCCCCCACGCGAAATGTGCGAGGCGAAAGGCAGCCGCACGGTGCCGTATCTGCAGCGGTATTTTTCCTAGCGGGGTCGAAGCGGTTGGTTGCAGGCTCGGCCCCACATTGTTTGTCGGTCAACGACGCGTGACGACGATTTCGAGGTATTCGCTGGGCAGACCAGCGAATTTGCGCCTGCCCGATTCAGGCTGTTCAAGAGGTCCGTCAGATCGCGCTCGAGTTCTGCGGCCTTGTCGGCCGGCAGTGCCGCAAAGGCCTTGTGCACCGGCCCGTACCAGGTGCGAAAGACGTCGATGAAATGCGCGGCCGAGCGATATCGAAAATTGAACATGCGTTTCGTCACCGCGATTGCGGATGCGCGTTCGCCGAAGAGCGTATGCAAGTGCGCCTCGACACCCCACAGCGATGGCGGCTGCACGCCCGCGGGCGGCGGCACCTGGCGGCCCAGCGTCTTGAACAGTTGACCGACGAAACCCTCCGGTGTCCAGTTCGCCAGGCCGATCCGCCCGCCGGGACGGCAGACCCGCGCGAGTTCGGACGCCGCCTTCGCTTGATCGGGCGAGAACATCACGCCGAACGTGGACAGCACGGCATCGAAGCTCGCGTCCTCGAAGGGCAGCGCCTCGGCGTCGGCCACCTGGAACTTCACATCCAGATGCTCCGCGCGTGCCCGTTCTGCGCCCTGGTCGAGCAAGGTGGACAGGTAGTCGGTCGAGGTGACCTTGCATCCTGGGCGTGCTGCGGCCAGGGTGGCGTTGCCGTTGCCGGCCGCCACGTCGAGCACGCGCTCGTCGCAACGCAGGTCGCAGGCTTCGGCGAGCAACTCGCCCACGAGCTGCAAGGTGGTGCCGATCACGGCGTAGTCGCCACTGGCCCATGCGGTCTGTTGGCGGGTTTTCAGGGTGGTGAAATCGATGGGTGCGTTCATGGGTTTTCCTCCTTGTAGCGGCAATCAATGTTCGGTTCGCGCTGTTCTACTTCCTGAAGATCGCTACCGCCCTGCCTAGGCCCGCGTCATAGACGCCGCCGATCACCGACTTGGCCTTGGCGTCGTCGGTACCGTTGGCTTCGAAGGTCGAGCTCCACTTGACCAGCGACTTTCCGTTGGCGGTCGGGATCACGGCGATGGTGGAGACGTAGTTCTTCACCGGCAGCGGCGACTCGGTGATCGCGTAGCTGTGGCTGTAGCCTTGTTTGGTCACGTCGTAGGCGACCAGCTTCTCGTTGATCGTGCCGCCATCGTTGAGCGAAAGCCGTCGGGTCGTGCCGATGTCGGTGCCGCTGCCCTCTGTGTGCTGGCGGCCACCGGCGGGAGCCAGACGTCGAGCGTGTTGAAGTTGCCAAGCAGCTTCCAGACCGTGGCAGGGGCGCCGTCGATGGTGGCCTCGCGCTCCACCGACAGGATGCTGCCGGCAAAGCTGGTGCCCGCGGCAATCGCGATGGCCGCGCCGACCAGTTGGCGCAGGGTCGTATTCAAGATGTTGTCTCCAGCGGATATGAGCAGGGCCCCTCGTGATTCCGAGGGGGTTTGGGTCGCTTTCTACGCGGCCTTGACGTGCGGTGTCGCGGCGAGCGCCTTCACGTCGGCGGTGCTCAACGGCTTGCCGCCAATCGCCCAGTCGCCGCTCTTGACTTCCTCGATCACGGTCCAGGTCACGGGCCGCATCGCTTCGCCTTCGATCTCGACCATGGCGTCGGTGAGCTTGCGAACGATCTGGGCTTTCTGCTCGGATGAGAAGACGCCTTCGATGAGTTTGACGTTGATGAATGGCATGGTGAATCTCCTTTGAAGGTTCGGTCGTGCGTTGGAAATCGGACGAGCATCTTGTTTGCACAATCGGATTCGCTTTCGCGAAACCGCCACGTCCTGGGCGTATTGGAACGCCGGCACCATTCGACGTCCTGCCCGTGCGTCGCTCATGCTTGCTCAATCGTCCTTGCGTCATCGACCGCAGATCCTTGCAGCTGCTCGATGCCTGCCTCGCGCGACATTTCGCTCGATGACGAGGAAGACGAAATCGCAGCGACCTGCTGCTCGCTCTGGAGTACATCCGAAGCACGCGTCGGCATCGCGATGAATCCCGCCGCCGCCGTCGCGACGATCACCCATGCGGTGTATGCCAGGACGCCTTGGATGAGTTCGACGTTGATGAATGGCATGGTGTAGCTCCTGGGTGCGTTCGGTTTTGCGCAGGGGATCGGATGACGATCTCGCTGCGAAGGGCGATGCCCGCAAGCCCCCCGTCCTGCGTGCATTGAAGCGCTCCACCCCGATCGACGTCCTGCTCGAACGTCGCTCGCGCCTGCTCGATCGTCCTCGCGTCGGCGAGCGCGGTCCGTGAACTTGCGTGGCGTCCGCGATTGCTGCTCGATCGTCCGATCGAGCCGGCTTGCGTCCTTGCACCCTTGAAGCGACACGTCGAGGCACTCACAATCAAAGGCCGAGCACGCAACCACCGTAACCATCACCTGGAATTATTCATGTCGTTTGCGACCCCTTACTTCCGCGAGGCCGGCTCCGGTCCCGGGGTCGTCTGCCTGCACTCGAACGCGAGCAGTTCGAGTCAGTGGCGTGCGCTGATCGAGATCCTCGCGCCCAGGTTCCACATGCTGGCGGCTGACTCGTATGGAGCAGGCAAGAGTCCGGCATGGCCAACCGACCACGCGGTTCGGCTTGCCGACGAAGTGACACTGCTAGAGCCGGTCTTCGCCCGCGCGGGGAAACCCTTTGCACTGGTCGCACATTCCTATGGCGCGGCGGTGGCGCTGGTTGCAGCCGTATCGCAACCCCATCGGATCCGCGCATTGGTCTTGTACGAGCCCACGCTCTTCGCGTTGCTCGATGCGGAGGGGCCTTCGCCGAATGAGGCCGATGGCATCCGCGGCGCAGTGGCTGGATCGGTTGCCGCGCTGGACGCCGGCAATCCGGCAGGCGCGGCCGAATGCTTCATCGATTTCTGGATGGGCAAGGGCGCGTGGGATCGCACGCCTGAATCACGCAGGGGCCCCATTGCCGCCTCCGTGGCCAACGTGGGCGGTTGGGCCCAAGCACTGTTCGATGAACCCACTCCTCTGGCAGCATTCTCCGAGTTGAATGTTCCGGTCCTGTACATGATCGGCAAAGACTCGCCGCCCTCGTCGCGAGGCGTGGCTCGGCTGCTCACTGGCGTATTGCCGCAGGTGCAGGTGGTCGAGTTCGAAGGCCTGGGTCACATGGGCCCGATCACGCAACCGGAGCTAGTCAACGAGGTCATTTCTCGCTTCCTCGATCGAGGCTGACGCGGCAACGACGACGAACTCGCTCGGAACCCGATAGCCGCGATCGTGCCGCCAGGGTTCGATCACATCAACGTAGCGGGCGCGCACCCGCGTTCGAACATCGGCGCCGAAGCGCGACCAGGCCAGTGCGACCGGACCACCTGCGAAGGCAGCGTCGCAGGCCTCGTCGGCGTCGGCATACGTAAGCGTCCCAGCGATGCGACGCTGCTCGATGGCCTCGAACTTCGCGTCGGCGCACAGACGCGCCAGCGTGTCCGGCCGGCCAAGATGGAAGAACAGCGGACACACTTCGCTGGCAACCTCGTCATCTACGATCGCGAACAAGTCCGACCATCCGCACTGCGATCGTTCGCCCCATACGGCGACCACCATGCGACCGCTTGGCCGCAACACCCGCCGCATTTCACGCAAGGCCCGTTCGGGCTCGGGCATGTACATGAGGCCCAGCGCGCACAGCACGACATCGAAGCTGGCATCGGGCAAGGCCAGCGCCTCTGCATCCATGCGCACAAAGCTGACGTTCGGCACCTGCCGTTCTGCGGCTCGCCGACTGGCGATATCGATCATCTGCCCGGACAGGTCGATGCCCAGCACCTGCCCGCGCGGGCCGACCGCGCATGCGGCGTCGAACGTGACCAGCCCGCTGCCGCAGGCCACGTCGAGTACGCGTTGACCCGGCGCCAGCGACGCGCGCGCCAGCACCTCGGCATGGGCATCGGCCAGTTGCTTTCGCCAGAGCAGCTCGTAGTCGTCTGCCGCCAAGTCCCACCCGTAGCGCTGTACGCGCCGTTGCAGCCTCGCGTCCATGTTCGGATGCGCTTGATGATCGGCTTTAAGGCCGGGCTCAGCGTCGCGTGACGGCGGACGACATGCCTACTCCGCCGTCGTGGGATCGATGGTTGACGCGACTTGGGAAACGCTATTTGCGGGGAAGCCGCCCAACTTGGCGTGTTCCCTGATGAGCTCCTCGGTCGGCGCGATATACACGCAGTAAATCTTATCGCCCGTGACGTAGCTTTGAAGCCACTGCACTTGCGATCCCAACTGGCTCAGAGCCCTGTTGGACTTTTGCGAGATCGCTTTCAGGTCTCGCTCCGAAAGTTTTCCAGCTCCGGGAATCTCGCGCTCGATGACGAACTTGGGCATGGCAATCTCCATTGGTGAAATTCGGGGCATACGGTTTGTTGCGCACGGACCGGTGCGATGAACCTGCTGCCTGACGTGCCGCATGCGACGCAACTATCGCGCGCGGGCACGCGGCGTCCTGCCTGCGCGTCTCCAAAGCCTGCCCGAACGTCTTCGTTTCGTCGAGCATGGGCTTGAACGCCTATTGTTTCTCGAGTTGCGCCCGTCCCGCCGTCCTCGTGTCATCGGCGGGTTCGGGACCACGTGCCTGGAATCCGGAATTGCTATCCGATCGTCCGGTTGATCGGCACCGGCCCTCCCGCCTCTTGGCGTCGCACGCCGAGACGCTCACAATCGAGCCATCGAACGGCCCGGGAGGACGGTCATGACAACGCAAGACCTGGCGGCGGCTTTGCAACGCGCGACGACGGTCTTCCAGCGCCGCCCCGAAGCCGGTCTTCATGACGACGCACCGGCCGCCGCCCGCTGGGAAGGCGGCACGCGAGTCGTGGCGAGCCATGCCAACGGCACGCAGATATCGAGCGACATGCCGAGCGAACTCGGTGGCAGCGGCGATCGGATCACGCCGGGCTGGCTGTTTCGCGCGGGCCTCGCATCCTGTTCGGCCACTTCCATCGCGATGGCCGCGGCCGCCGAGGGAATTGCGCTGACAGCACTCGAAGTGCGGGCCAGCAGCCGGTCGGACACGCGGGGCGTGCTCGGCATGGCCGATGCCGGAGGCGCACCGGTGCAAGCCGGACCGCGCGACGTGCAACTGACGGTCCGGATCTCCGCGCCCGGGGTCGCGCCGGAGCGACTGCGGGCTCTGGTCGAAGACGGTCTGCGCCGCTCGCCTATTCCCAACGCGGTACAGAACGCAACGCCATTGGCGTTGCACATCGACCTCGACGTCGAGCAAGCCGCATAGGTCGACGCCCGATCATGGATGCGCTATCGGAAACCCTTCGCGTCGTGCGCCTGGTCGGCGCCATCTTCATCCAGGGCCGGTTCACCGCGCCCTGGTGTTATCAATCGCCCAGCGCGCACACGGCAGCACCGCTGCTCGAACCCGGTGCCGAGCGCGTGGTGATCTTCCACCTGATCACCGAGGGCGAATGCTTCGTCGAGTTGGACGGCCAGCCGCCGATGCGTCTCGTCGCAGGCGACGCGGTCATCTTCCCGCAGGGTCATGCGCATCGCATGACCTCCGAACCGGGCCTGCTGCCAGCGGCTGGCTCGCGCCTCGATGCGGTATTTTCGCGTCGTCCGCGCCAACTGGCCTACGGGGGCGGCGGAGCGACCACGCGTCTGGTGTGCGGCTACCTGGCCTGCGATGCCCGGCTCGCCCGCATGTTGCTCGCCGGACTGCCGCCCGTGGTGCGCGTCAATGTGCGTGGATCGAATGCCGGCATCTGGCTCGAAGCCTCGGTGCGCTATGCGCTGGCCGAGGCACGCTCGCCGCGGCCCGGCGGCGCCGGAGTGCTGGCGAAGCTGGCCGAGGTGTTGTTCATCGAAGTGCTGCGCCTTTACATGAACGAGCAAAGCGTCGGCCGCACCGGATGGCTGGCGGGGCTGGGCGATCGCATCGTGGGCGCCACGCTGAACGCGCTGCATCAGCGTCCTGCCCATGCCTGGACGCTGGAGGAGTTGGCACGCACCGCCGGCACTTCGAGGTCGGTACTCGCCGAACGCTTTCAACACCTGGTGGGGAGCTCGCCGATGCAGTACCTGATGCAGTGGCGCATGCTGCTCGCTGCCAATCTCCTGTCGCGCAGCAATGCGCCGCTGGCGCGCATTGCCGAGGACGTGGGCTACCAGACCGATACCGCTTTCAGCCGCGCATTCAGGCGCGAGTACGGCGCACCGCCGGCGGCCTGGCGTCGCAGCCAATCGACGCGCGAGCAACGCTCGTTGACGTAGTAGCGCTGGTCAACTGCGCTGTTGGGGCTGATCGGCCGCTGCAGTAGCCGCCACCGCCAGCGCCGCATCCAGATCGGGCAGGATGTTCTGTGCACCGAGTGTCGCTACGAAACCCGAGCGATGGATCATGTGGAGCGGCTGCTCGGTGAAATCGCACAACAGCAGCTCGATGCCTTGTCGCGTCAGTGTGCGTTTCAACTGGGAGAGCGCATCGAGCCCCGAGTTGTCCATCGAGATCAGTCGATGGGCTTCGAGGACCAACGCCTTCGTGCCGGCTGGAAGCGACAGCCCGATCGCTTCGATCTTGGACACGGCGCCGAAGAAGAGCGCGCCGTACAGGCGCATCACGCACACCTTCGACGTCGACGCGGCATGCGGCTCGACGCGAAACAGCATGCTCATGCGATAGATGAAGAATCCGCACGCGAGCACCAGGCCGACCTGGACCGCCACCGTGAGATCCAGGATCACCGTCAGGAGGAAGGTCGACAACAGCACCGTGCGATACGGCACGCTGAAGTGGCGCAGTCGCGAAAACTCGTGCCACTCGCCCATGTTCCACGCGACGAACAGCATGATTCCCGCGAGCACCGCGAGCGGCACGTACTCGGCCAGCGGCGCGGCAACCAGAACGATGATCAAGAGCGTCACCGAGTGGATGATTCCGGCGACCGGCGTGTGCGCCCCTGCGCGCACGTTCGTGACCGTGCGAGCGATCGTGCCGGTGGCCGGCATGCCGCCGAAGAAGGGCGCCACGATGTTCGCGATGCCTTGCGCCATCAGCTCCTGATTGGGATCGTGGCGAGGCGCGTCGATCAGGTTGTCGGCGACGCGCGCGCACAGCAGCGACTCGACCGCACCGAGCATCGCGATGGTGATGGTCGGTATCAGGAGTTGCTTGGCGCTTTCCCAACTGAAGGGCGGAAGCGCGAGCGTAGGCAGTCCCTGTGGAATGCCGCCGAAGCGCGAACCGATCGTCTCGACCGGCAGGTTCAGCAGCGTCGCGACGATGGTCAGCGTGACCAGCGCGACGATCGGGCCGGGCATGCGCGCAGCGGTCTTGAGCGTGACGCCTTCGAGTGCCCGCCCCGTCAGCAACTTGCCTGGCGAAAACAGGCGCGGCCAGAAGAAGAGTCCCGCCAGGCACAGCACGCCGATACCGAACGCATAGGGATTGAACGTGTCGATGTGGATCGCGTATGAATCTGCGCGAAGAAGTCGGCCGGCAGTTTGTCAATCTTCAATCCCAGCAGATCGCGAACCTGTGAGAGCGCGATCAGCACCGCGATGCCGTTGGTAAAGCCGATGATGATGGTCACCGGCATGTAGCGCACCAGCCCACCGAGCCGCAACGCGCCCATCGCCATCAGCAGGATGCCGGCCAGTACCGTGGCGATCAGCAGGTTGGTAAGCCCGTAACGCTGGACGATGCCGAACACGATCACGATGAACGCGCCCGCAGGCCCGCCGACCTGCACGCTCGATCCGCCCAGCGCCGAGATCAGCGCACCGGCGATGATCGCAGTGAAGATGCCTTGCTCGGGCTTCAGGCCCGACGCGATCGCGAAGGCCATCGCCAGCGGCAATGCGACCACAGCGACCGTCACGCCCGCGCCCAGATCGCGAAAGAAGATCTCGCGCGTATAACCGCGCAGAGAATCGAGCAGCCGCGGATGAAAGCGCTGGAACGTGAAGGGGAAGCGATGCGGTCGCGGCATGAATGCTTGGCTCGACGCACACACGCGCCCGATAGCGCGTATGACATCAAAGCGCGAGTCTAGTACCGCTCACACATGAAGGGCCGCTGCAGCATTGGCGCCACGAATCGCTACCGCAAATGTCGTGCACAAGAGGCTGTGCACGAGAGCCGCCCTTTGCATCACAATGCGCGAGTGGACAAAGACGCCGACCACGCCCCGGGCAAGACTTTGCACACGAGTCGACGCACATCGACAACCAGGGAGACACGATGAAATCCAGCACCAACCGCCTGCGTCGCAGGCTGTTAGCCGGCGGCGCGGGAGCGCTTGCGACTGCCGGCCTCGGCCCATTCGGCCGCGCCGCGTTCGCGCAGGCCGCGACCACCGAGATGCAGTTCGCCAACGGCCATCGCAACCTCGTCGCGTATCCCGAGAAGCGGCCCTTGATCGTGATGACGTCGCGGCCTCCGCAGCTCGAGACGCCGTTCGAAGTGTTCAACGAAGGCGTCATCACGCCGAACGACGCCTTCTTCGTGCGCTACCACAACGCCGGTCTTCCGGCCTCGATCGACGGCGACAAGCACGTCATCAAGATCGGCGGCAATGCGATCGGCAAGCCCTATCAGCTCACGATGGCCGAGTTGAAAACGCAGTTCAAGCCGGTGGAACTGGTGGCAGTGAACCAGTGCTCGGGCAACGGCCGAGGCTTCTTCAATCCGCGCGTGACCGGCGGCCAGAGCGGCAACGGAACGATGGGCAACGCACGCTGGGTGGGCGTGCTGCTGAAGGACGTGCTGGTTCGCGCCGAGCCGGGCAACAACGCCAAGCAGGTCACGTTCAACGGCCTCGACACCGCGCTCATGGGAGGCGGCGATTTCGTCAAGGCGCTCGACGTGGCTCACGCGATGGATGGCGAAGTGATGATCGCCTACCAGATGAACGGCGCCGACATTCCGATGTTGAACGGCTACCCGGTCAAGCTGGTCGTGCCCGGGTACTACGGCACCTACTGGATGAAGCACCTGTCGGAGATCGAGGTCGTCGACCGGGTGTTCGACGGCTTCTGGATGAAACCCGCGTACCGCGTGCCGGACAACCCGTGCATGTGCGTCGAACCGGGTACCGCACCTGCTGCGACACGGCCGATCGGCCGTTTCAACGTGCGCTCGTTCATCACGTCGATTCAAAGCGGCGGCCGATTGCCTGCGGGCAACGCGACTACGATTCACGGGATCGCGTTCGACGGCGGCCAAGGCATCCGTGAAGTCGCGGTCTCGACCGATGGTGGCCAGACGTGGCGTGAAGCCAAGCTGGGCGCCGACCTGGGCCGCTATTCGTTTCGCGAATTCACGTTCGGCTTCACGCCCGACAAGGGCAGCCATGACTTGCGCGCGCGCGCGTGGAATCGCTCGGGCCAGAGCCAACCGATGGACGCGTTGTGGCAGCCCTCGGGCTACATGCGCAACGTCGTCGAGTCCGTCAAGATCACGGCCGCATGAGGGAGCCAGACATGACACGCAAGCACCGCATCGCATCGACGATCTTCGTGACCGCGCTCGGATTCGCGGCCGTTTCCAGCGCGGGCTCGAAGACCATGGATCTTCCTCCCGACAGCACGCAGTTGAAGGCGAGCCCGCTGCCCGGCTATGCGAAAACGCAGGCCAGCTGCACCGCCTGCCACTCGGCCGAATACATGCTGTATCAACCTTCGAGCGCGCCTCGCGCCTATTGGGACGCGATGGTCAAGCGCATGAAGACGGTGTTCCACGCGCCGGTCGATGACGCCGATATGCCGGCCATCGTCGATTACCTCGTCAAGACTTACGGCAACGAACAGGGGAAGTAATCTCGAGAGGGCGCCCGGGTGGAAATCGCCGCCGTATTCCTCGTGATCACGGCGCTTCTCGCCTACGTGAATGTCCGCTTCGTCGGTCTGCCCGCGACGATCGGCGTCATGGTCACGGCTCTCGGCCTGTCGCTGCTTCTCGTGACCCTCGATGCATTCGGAGTCCTTGCGGAACTTCATGCATACGAAAAGGCGCTTTTGGGCGGGATCGATTTCTCCACTGTCCTCATGCAGGGCATGCTTTCGCTGCTCCTGTTCGCGGCAGCGCTTCACATCGATCTCACCGCGCTTCGTTCCTATCGCTGGCAGGTGGGAGCGTTGGCGGTCTGCGGCACCGTGTTGTCGACCCTGGTCGTCGGCTTGACGCTGTGGCTTGCGCTGCCGTTCGTCGGCGTGCCCCTGTCCCTGTTGCACTGTCTGCTGTTCGGCGCGCTGATATCGCCGACCGATCCGATCGCCGTGACGGGAATCCTCAAATCGGCGGGCGCACCGAAGAATCTCGAACTGGTGATGGCCGGAGAGTCGCTGTTCAACGACGGCATCGGCGTAGTGATCTTTTCGCTGCTGGTGGGCGTGCTTGCGAGCGGAGAGACTCCCACCATCGGGCATGCGACAACGCTGCTCTTGCAGGAAGCAGGAGGAGGACTGCTGTTCGGGCTCGCACTCGGCTACATCACGTTCCGGCTCTTGCGCAGCATCGACCAATACCAGGTCGAAGTAATGATCACGCTCGCGGCCGTGGTGGGAGGCTATGCGCTTGCAAATCGACTGCATTTCTCCGGGCCGCTCGCGATGGTCGTCGCGGGATTGATCATCGGCAATGACGGCCGTGCGCTCGCGATGTCCAATGCCACCCGCCATTACGTGGACTTGTTCTGGGAGCTCCTCGACGAAATGCTGAACGCGGTGCTGTTCGTGCTGATCGGTATGGAGGTCATCCTGATCCGGTTTTCCGCGGGGATCGCGGCAGCGGCTTCGATTGCCATCGCAGTGACCTTGCTCGCCAGATGGCTCACGGTGGGGCTGCCTGTGGGACTGATGCGCCGCACGTTTCGTCTGCCTGCGGGAGCGGGCAGCGTTCTGACGTGGGGCGGGTTGCGTGGAGGCATCTCGGTCGCGCTGGCGCTCTCGCTGCCGCGCGGGACGACGCGAGAAACTCTGATCGCGCTGACCTATTGCGTGGTTGTGTTCTCGATCCTCGGTCAGGGGCTCACGATCGGCAAGGTCGTTCGTCATTCGATGCGGCGCCAAGGATCGGCGGCGCGGCCCCCGATCTCATCGCAAGGAACGCTTGATGGCGCTGGCGCACGTCGCGCAAATCGACCGGGTTCTTGATGTCGCGTTGCGCATCATCGATGACGAGGTCCGCATGCCGATGGAGGGTCGCGATGCGAACAGGATCGCGTTCGCAACTCTTGACGGCGCCGAGCACTTCGATAATGCGGCTCAGAATCGCGGTGCTTCCTCTCGCGTTCTGCCGGATCATGTGAAACATCGCATCGGCAAGTCCATCGTAGTCGATGCTCGACGTGACCAGCACCGGTTTGTTCTCGCGCGTTTCCACACCGGTGGGCAGGTAAAGCGTCGCGATCTCGCAGAGCCCCGAGGCGAGCCGATCGAGGACGCCCAAGGCAGTATGCGGATCATTGGTTCCGGGCGACAGCGCGCGTACGGCGACCTCGACGAGTTGTCGCACCGAATATTCGAGATCGTCCGAACTCCCGCGCTGGGTGGAAAGAGCGGTCGCGTCGCGTATCGCTTGAGCGATGCCTTTCGAATCCGACGTTGCCAGTGCGATCGGGGCGCCCGGGAACACGAAGGCGCCGGGCCGGACCAACAGACGAATGGCGATGCCGTGACGAGCTGCCCAGTCGGCCAGGCCCTTGCGATTGATATGCTGAAGATAGCCGTGGCGGCTATCGATCACCGGCACGGCGTCGCGCCAGAAGTCCGCAGGCGGCGGCTCGTCGGGCCGCCGGTCCACGGTCAGGCGCGCAAACGCCGAGTGCATGTCCTCGCTCACCAGTTCGATCACGGTGTCGACGTTGATGCGGCTCGCCATGTGGCCCACGAAATAGACCAGCGTGGCGACGCACACCAAGGCAAACAGAATGCCGACACTCAGCGCCAAGTGAGGAACGAAGTCGCCCTCATTTCGCGTGCGCACGCTTCGCAGAACCATCAACGCATAGGAAAACGTGCTCAGGAACACGCCCAGCGTGATCTGATTGCCGCGATCGTGCGTGAAGTTCCTCAGCAGCCGAGGGCCCATCTGTCCGGCTGCCAGCGAGAGCGCGGCAATCGTGATGGAGAAGACGGTTCCCGCGACGCCGATCGTCGAAGAGGCCACGGTACCCAGGAGGGTGCGCGCTCCCGTGGCGCCGCCGTCATAGAGCCATGCGCTATGAAGCAGCCATTCGGGAAGCGCGGCGCCCCGGTCCAGCGCCACGAGGCCCACGGCCGAAAGAATGCCGACCAGCACCATGAGTCCGGGCACCAGCCAGAAGCTCTCCCCGATCTGGCCGGACAGCTTGCTGAAGAATGCGTTCAAGAAGATTCCCGGTCGTTCGGCACTGCGATGCGCGTCCGAATCAACGGCCCACGGGTTGGCCGCGGATGCCGGCAGCATACCGCGAGCGGCGATCAGACGCGTCACCACGGATCGACGAATCTCTGTTCGTTGCCGCGTTCACGTGGGTGAGCCAAGGCCAATCCGCGCGCAAGCCACGCGTCCTTTCGCGACCGCGATCTCCACGATCGTGGCGCTCATCGGGGCGATGATGTCGGTGCCGATCATGGCGCGCAGTCTCGCATGCCGCACGCGATGCACGGGGGAATACCCGATGACGCCCGCGCGATCTTCGCGCTAGCATGCAGCCCTTCGTGATCCAGTCGGAGCCTTCATGTTCACACTCGTTCCTGTCCTGCAAAAACGCCGCACGCTTGCGCGGCTCGTCGTTGTCGCAGCATCGATCGCTGTCTCATTAGCCGCGGCCCCCGTTTTCGCACAACAGAAATTCATCAACGTCCTGACCGGCGGACAAAGCGGCGTCTACTACCCGCTCGGCGTCGCGTTGAGCCAGATCTACTCGAAGGCGATTCCCGATGTGCGCACCAGCGCGCAGGCGACCAAGGCCTCGGTAGAGAACCTCAACCTGCTCGAAGTCGGTCGCGGCGAGGTCGCGTTCTCGTTGGGCGATACGCTGTCGGATGCCTATAAAGGCAACGAGGAAGCGGGCTTCAAGACGCCGCTGAAAAAGCTGCGCGTCATCGCCGCGATCTATCCGAACTACATCCAGATCGTCGCCAACGCGGATGCGGGCATCAAGACGCTCGCCGATCTTAAAGGCAAGCGCATCTCGGTGGGCGCGCCCAAGTCGGGCACCGAACTGAACGCGCGCGCGGTGTTGAAGGCCGCGGGCCTGACCTACAAAGACTTCTCGAAGGTCGAGTACCTGGCGTTCGGCGAGTCAGTCGAGCTGATGAAGAACCGCCAGCTCGACGCGACGCTGCAATCGGCGGGTCTGGGTGTCGCATCGATTCGCGACCTCGCGACCTCGGTCGACATCGTGGTCGTCGCGGTACCGGCCGACATCGTCGCGAAAATCGGCGACCCCGCGTATCAGGCCGCGACGATCCCGGCCAACACCTATACCGGTCAGACCGCCGCAGTGCCCACCGTCGCGATCCAGAACTTTCTCGTCACCACCAACGCCGTCCCGGTGGACACGGCGTACGCGATGACCAAGGCGACCTTCGAGAATCTCGATCAGCTGGTCGCCGCACACAACGCGGCAAAGGGGATCTCGAAAGAAAACGCGGCGAAAAACCCGCCGGTGCCGTTGCACCCGGGCGCGGAAAAGTATTTCCGCGAGATCGGCGTGTTGAAGTGACGACACTGGAACGTTGAGCACCGATGCGATGAAACCCATCGTTCATCGTCCCTGCGAAAGCAGGGATCCCCAGCGTCGACATGCGTGCGGCACTGGGTTCCCGCGTGCGCGGGAACGACGGGAGTCTTGAGTCCCGCATGAGCCAGTCCAAGGAAGTGGAATTGCAGCGACCGGACGACGGGACAGCGTTGGGCACGCCCGTCACGGCGGCGCACGACAAGATCGATCCGCAGATCGAGGCGCACGCAGGCCCGCCGTTCACGGGCCTGTTGTTCTACGTCGCGATCCTGTTCTCGACGTTTCAACTCGTCACCGCGGCGTTCAGTCCGCTGTCGTCCGAGATCGTGCGCGCGGTTCACGTCGGCTTCCTGCTGCTGGTTGTCTTCGCGCTCTATCCGCCTTTCAAGCTCAAGTCGATCGGCTGGCTGATCGGCCTCGCAGGATTTGCGACCGGCGTCTATCACTGGGCGTTCGAGGCCGACCTGATCCAGCGCGCGGGCGACCTCACCAGCAGCGACATGGTGATCGGCGTCATCCTGATCGTGCTGATCTTCGAAGCCGCGCGTCGCGTGCTGGGCGTCGCATTGCCGATCATCTGCGGCGTGTTTCTCGCCTATGCGCTGTTCGGCCAATTCCTGCCGGGCGCGCTCCAGCATCGCGGCTTTTCGATCGGGCAAATCGTCGGCCAGTTGAGCTTCGGTACCGAAGGCATCTACGGCACGCCGACTTACGTGTCGTCGTCGTACATCTTTCTCTTCATCCTGTTCGGGTCCTTTCTCGAGCAGGCCGGCATGATCAAGCTGTTCACCGATGTCGCGCTCGGCCTGTTCGGTTCGGCCCGCGGCGGGCCCGCGAAGGTCGCGGTGGTCGCGTCGGCCTTCATGGGAACGATCAGCGGCTCGGGTGTCGCCAACGTCGTCACCGTCGGGCAGTTCACGATCCCGCTGATGAAGCGCTTCGGCTACAAGGCCGAGTTCGCGGGCGGCGTCGAAGCCACCGCAAGCATGGGTGGCCAGATCATGCCGCCAGTGATGGGCGCGGTCGCGTTCATCATGGCCGAGACCATCAACGTGCCGTATGCGGAAATCGCCAAGGCCGCCACCATCCCCGCGATCCTCTATTTCTTCACGGCCTTCGTGATGGTCCATCTCGAAGCCGGCAAGTCGGGCCTGCTCGGCGTGCCCAAGGATCAGTGCCCGAATGCATGGACGGCGTTGAAGGCGCGCTGGTATCTGCTGATCCCGCTCGCGATGCTGGTCTATCTGCTGTTCGCAGGCTATACGCCGCTGTTCTCGGGCATGGTCGGTCTCGCACTCACGGTGGTGATGATCTTCGGCGTCGGCCTCATGGCGGGCATCGGGGCCTTCGGTCTGCGCGTCCTGTTCTGGATCGTGATCGGTGTCGCGTGCGCGAGCTTCTTCCACTACGGCATGCTCGCGGTGATCGCGGTCGCAGCCGCGATGGCGCTGGTGCTGGCGGTGGTCAAGGGCGGCCGCGAAACCCTGCGCATCTCGGTCGTGGCGCTGGCCGATGGCGCCAAGCATGCGTTGCCGGTGGGTATCGCGTGCGCGCTGGTGGGCATCATCATCGGCGTGCTGACCTTGACGGGCGCCGCGACCACATTCGCGGGCTATGTCATCCTGCTCGGGCAGCAGAGCATTTTCCTCAGCCTGCTGCTGACGATGATCGTGTGCCTGATCCTCGGCATGGGCATTCCGACGATCCCGAACTACATCATCACGAGTTCGCTCGCGGCGCCGGCGCTGCTCAAGCTGGGCGTGCCCTTGCTGGTCTCGCACATGTTCGTCTTCTACTTCGGCATCATGGCCGACCTCACGCCGCCGGTTGCGCTGGCCGCGTTCGCGGCCGCACCGATCGCGCGTGCGTCGGGAATGAAGATCGGGTTCCAGGCAATGCGCATCGCGGTCGCGGGCTTCATCATTCCGTTCATGGCGGTCTATGACCCGTCGCTGATGCTGCAGGGCGGCGGTCTGGGCGACGTCTCGTACGTGGTCTTCAAGACCATCGTTGCGATCATCCTCTGGGGCGGCGCCGCGATCGGCTTCTGGATAGGCCCGTTGAACTGGTTCGAGCGCGTGTTCGCGTTCGCGTCGGCGTGCTTCCTGGTTGCGGCCGTTCCCTTCACCGACCAGATCGGTTTCGCGATGACCGCGCTGCTGGTCGTGTGGCATGCGATGCGCATGCGGCCCAGGAAGCCGCGCGCCGTCGTAGCCTGACGTCGCGTGGCGGATCGGCGCTGACCATCGCGGCAACGTGATCCGTCATTGATCACCGCGACTCTCATTGCATCGGCGCTGTTATGCCTCACGGCTTCGGGCCATGAAGTGCGTTTGCCCGCCGATCGCTTCACGCTGGTGTGGACGCATTCGATCGAGAAGATCGATTGGGAAGAGGACTATGTCGTCGCGGGGCGTTGGCTCTACCTGTCGGGCGCGCGCATTCGCGGCACGGGCGCGGGCATGGAGCCGCCCGACGATGCGCCATTGGTCGATGGCGTGTATGTCTATCGGCCGGCGCAGCGCTGGTTTCGAACGCTCGATCTCGCGCGATCCGCGTTCGTGCGCGACTACCGCGTGTGCATCGCGGGACGTTGCGAGCCGATGTCGAAGTGGATTCCGGTCGCGGCGGGCACAACGCGCGTGACTTCATGCGTGAACGTCGAGGATCGCTTCGCGCATTGATGCGCGTCGACGCATCACGTCATCGCAAGCGGCGTTTTCTTCGACGGCGGCGGGAACGCCGCACCGATCTGCCCGAGCTCCGCTTCGCTCAACACGATGTCGGCCGCGGCGATGTTCTCCGACAGATGCGCGTGATCGACCGCCTTCGGAATCGCGATCACGTCGGGATGCCGCACTACCCATGCGAGCGCGATCTGCGCCGCGCTCGCGCCGCGCGCCGCGCCGAGTTTCGCCAGCGTCTTGTCCTTCGCGAGCGCGCCGCGACCGAGCGGGCAATACGCCATGGTCGGCATGTGCAAGCTGCGTTGATAGGCGACGAGGCTGAATTCGGGACCGCGTTCGTCCAGCGCGTAATAGACCTGGTTGGTCGCGCATGCCGGCCTGCGTCTGGACAAGGCGCGCGCCGTGTCGAGCGCTTCGAGTTCGCGCAGGTCATCGACATCGAAGTTGCTCACGCCCCAATACCGGATCGCACCGCTCGCCTTGATCGCTTCGAAGGCATCGACGGTTTCCGCAAGCGGCACCGCGCCGCGCCAGTGCAGCAGATAGACGTCGATGGCGTCGAGGCCGAGTCGCTGGCGGCTTCTCTCGCACGCCGCGATCACGCCCTTGGTGTCGGCGTGATGCGGATAGACCTTGCTGACGATGATGACGTCTTCGCGTGCGACGGCATGGGCGCGCATCGCTTCTGCGAGCGCCTTGCCCAGGATGGTTTCGGCGCCGCCTTCGCCGTACATCTCGGCGGTGTCGAAAAGGCGATACCCGCAGTCGATCGCGAAACGAATCGCGGCGATCTCCTGCTTGCGCGCGGATGTGGACTCGCCCATCTTCCAGGTACCCAGACCCAAGGCGGGCACGGCCTCGCCTGTAGGTAATGCAATCGTCTTGGTCATCGCTCACAATCCCCGTTCACGACCACTCCGCTGTGGCGCCGCAGTGGCCCCGCAGTGGTCCATTTGGCTGCCGCACTCCGACCATGATCGCATCCAGCTTGCCTCCCTCGATCGATTTTCTCGTGCGTCGCGACGATCTCCACGTGACGCGCCTGCGCACCACGCCTGTCGCCGCGCCGCTTGCAGAAGGCGAAGTGCTGCTGCAGGTCGATCGCTTCGCCATGACCGCCAACAACGTGACCTATGCTGCCTTCGGCGATTCGATGTCCTACTGGGATTTCTTCCCGTCCCACGAAGACGGGTGGGGCCGCATCCCGGTGTGGGGCTTCGGCACCGTGCTCGCGTCGAGCGTCGAGGGTATCGAAGTCAGCGAGCGCTTCTATGGTTATTACCCGATGTCCACGCACGTCGTGATGCGGCCGGCGCGCGTGAAGGGCGGCGGTTTCGTCGACGGCGGCGCGCATCGGGAGAAGCTGCACCCGCTCTACAACCAGTACACGCGCAACAGTGCCGACGCGCTCTACGACGCTGAACGCGAAGACGTGCAACTGCTGCTGCGGCCGCTCTTCATCACGTCGTTCGTGATCGACGACTTTCTCGCCGACAACGATTTCTTCGGCGCGCGCGCCGTGCTGCTGTCGAGCGCATTGAGCAAGACCGCCTACGGGCTTGCGTGGCAACTGGCGTTGCGACGGCCCGATGGCCCCGAGGTGATCGCGCTCACGTCGCCCGGCAACGTGCGCTTCGTCGAAGGCCTCGGCTGCTATGACCGGGTGGTGACTTACGACGCGATCGCGTCGTTGCCCAGGGACCTTCCGATCATCTATGTGGACTTCGCCGGCGATCGCGTGCTGCGCGCGAACCTGCATCGCCGCTTTCGCGATGCGATGCGTTACAGCTGCGCGGTCGGCTCGTCGCATTGGGATGCAGAGCGCGCGAATGACGAAAGCGAGCCCCTTCCGGGCGCCAAGCCGACCTTCTTCTTCGCGCCGTCGCAGATCAAGAAGCGCAGCGCCGAATGGGGCGCCGACGGATTTCAGCGGCGCTTCGCCGATGCATGGCGCGCGTTCACCGCAAGAGTCGTCGATCCGGCGAAGCCATGGATGAACATCACCCATGGCGAAGGCGTTGCCGCGGTCGAGCAGGTCTATGGCGATCTGCTCGAAGGTCATGCGAAGCCCGATGACGGACGCATCGTGTCGATGTTCGAGCGCGTGCACGTGTAGGGCGCCATGCGAGCCGAAGACCAGCTTGCCGCATTCATCGCGCGCTTCACACCCGCGATCGCCGCGTGCACCGAGGACGTACTCGCCAAGCTGCGCGCCCGCATGCCGAGCGCCACGCAACTGGTTTACGACAACTACAACGCGCTCGTGATCGGCTTCGGCCCCAACGAGCGCGCATCGGACGCCATCTTTTCCATCGCAATCTATTCGCGATGGATCAATCTCTTCTTTCTGCAGGCGGTCAGGCAGCGGCTCGCGGATCCCGATCACCTGCTGTGCGGCGAGGGAACCATGGTGCGACACATACGCATCGACGATGCGGCGATGCTCGACGATCGCGCCGTGCTCGCGCTGATCGAGCAATCGTTGGCGCAGGCGCGCGTCCCTTTGTTTCAGGACGCGCCGGGGCGCATCGTGATCCGCGCGATCGCCGCGAAGCAGCGCGTGCGGCGTCCGTCATGACGGCGAGCGCGGGGCCACGAGGCTCGCCACGCCCCTGCTAGACTCGCCGCCCATGGACGAACCGCGCTACGGATGGGTGGTGGTCTGGGGCGCGTTCTACTGCCTCGCGCTGATCTTCGGCGTCGCCTATTCGTTCGCTGCATTCTTCGAATCCTTCGCCCACGAATTTGCCGCGCAACGCGCCGACGTGGCGCTCGTCTTCGGGCTTTCCGGTCTCATCTATTTCGTGCTCGGCGCGGGCGCCGGGATGCTCGCCGACCGCTACGGGCCACGCATCGTATGCTCGGCCGGCATGTTGTTCATCGTCGGCGGCCTGCTGGCGACGAGTTACGCGCGATCGATGGCGACTGTCTATCTCGCCTACGGCGTGGGCATCGGGGTCGGCGTCGCGCTGGTCTACACCCCGGCGATCGCCAGCGTGCAGCCATGGTTCGCGCGCCGGCGCGGCCTCGCTGCGGGCATCGCGAGCGCGGGCATCGGCGCTGGCACGATCGCGATTCCGCTCATCGCCGCGAGCGCGATCTCGGCGCTGGAATGGCGCAGCGCACTCCGCGCCATCGCGGCCGGCGTGCTCGTGGCCGGGCTCATCGCTGCGTTCGTGCTCAAGCGCGCACCGGTCGCACGCGGCGCGCAGGGTGAGGCGCGAGCCGGCGCCAGCCTCGGCGAAGCGCTCAGGGACCGGCGCTTCTGGTGGTTCTACGCGTACGCGCTGCTGGCGGCGCCGACCATGTTCATCCCGTTCGCGCACGTGTCGGCGGCAGCGCGCGATCTGGGCATCGGACTCACACCGGGCGACTCTCGCGCGGTCGGTTTGGTCGGCCTGATCGGCATCGGCAGCTTGATCGGCCGCTTCGCGATCGGCGCGCTCGCCGACCGCCTCGGCCGCACGCTGACGCTGACCCTGATGCAGGCTTCGATGGGCGCGTCCTACGTGCTGTGGGGCGCGGCCGGCGGCTATGTCGCGCTGGCGATCTTCGCGCTCTGGTTCGGCCTGAGCTATGGCGGCATCGTCTCGTTGATGCCGGCGATCTGCATGGACATGTTCGGTGCGCGCGCGGTCTCGAGCATCGTCGGCACCCTGTACACCGGCGCGGCGCTGGGCAACCTGCTCGGTCCGGTCGTCGCCGGGGCCGTGTTCGACCGCAGCGGGAGTTATGCGCCGGTGATCTGGGGCTGCGTCGCGCTATCGGTAGTGGGGACGGCGGTTGCATGGCGGCTCGTGAAGTCGGGCGCGCCGGTTTATTGAGGACGGGCCGTGCGCATGTGCGCATCGACGGCGCATCGTCGGTGAAGCCGCTCGGTTCGGACGACCGACCGATGCCACGTTCATCGCGACAGCGGCGACAGCCGATAGCCTTCGCTGCCCTGCTCGGCCGGTGTCTGCGCGACGTTGAGGATCATCGAGACGGTCGCGAAGTAACCGAGAATCGCGACGAGGTCGACGATCCCCTGCTCGCCGAAGGCTCCGCACGCGGCGTCGTAGGTTGCATCGGCGACACCTCGATACCGCGCCAATTCGATGGCGAAGTCGTACACGATCGCTTCGTCGCGCGACATGCGCTCGGGTCGCGCGCCTTCGGCCAGGGCCGCGATGGTTTCGGGCGCGCAGCCGGCCTTCAACGCGAGCGGGACGTGGATCGCCCACTCGAACTGCTGCGTCCATTGGCGCGCGACGATCAGCGTCGCGAACTCGGACAGACGCGGCGGGATGGCGCTGTAGAAGCGCAGGTACTCGCCGACCTTCTGCAGCCGCGCCATCAACTCGGGACTGCGCATCAGCGCGATGAAAGGCCCCTTGACGCCCTTGCGCGGTCCCGCGGTCAGCTCGTCGGCAGCGGCGCGCTGTCGCTCGGTCATGGCCGCGATCGGCAACGGGGGCATGCGCTCTGCAAGCATGCTCGGCTCCTTCAATGCGAGCCTTCGACGGAAGACGCAGGCGTTCGCGGACGATCGAGCGCGAGCACCAGCGCGGCTACGAGCAGGACGGTCGCGGCGACGATGCTGGGCACGCGCATCGCGGCGACGGCCGACGGCCCGGAGCGCGCGAGCAGAGGACCGGCGAGCTGGCCGAGCGCGAACGCCGCGGTCATGCCGGCGATCAGGCGTGATCCCGAATCCGATCCCGATCCCGATCCCGCCGCTATCCGTCGGGCTTCCTGCATGCCCGCCATCGTCATCACCATGAAGGTTCCGCCGACGCAGATCGCCGAGAAAAGCAGCGATGCAATGCTCATGCGAACGACCGGCGCCGCGACGCCCGCGGCCATCACCAGCAGACTGATGGTCGCGACGGTGCGCGGGGCGGCGCGCGTCGTGAGCGCCGCGACCGCGATCGTGGACGCAGCCGCTGCGACGCCGAACACCGGCCAGGTCCAGCCGAAGACCGCTGGGTCGGCGACGAACGCGCGGGCGACCGCCGGCAGGAAGGTCGCGGGAACGATGTAGCCGAATCCGAAGGCGCCGTAGCAGACCACGAGGATCCACGACGAGCGATCGATTTCGGTCGCCGGCGCGCCGCGCGCTTGAATGGTGGACGGTGCAGGCGCGGCTGAAGGCGCGGCCCGGCCGAACGCGCGCCACGTCGCGGCGGCCACGCAGGTACTGATCGCGCCGAGCAGGAGCCAGGCGTGCGCCGGGTCGCCCGCAAGAACGCCGGTGACGAGGCCGACCACTCCGGCGAACGCGATACCGAATCCGACGCCGGCGAAGACCCAGCCGCCGAGATCTTCACGACCCGTTGCCGCGAGATGGCCAAGAGCCCATGAAGAAGTTCCGACCAGCACCCATGCGCTCGCGACGCCCGACAACATTCGAAGTGCGAGCCACACGAGCATCGAGTCGCTAGACCCCATCGCCAGCGTGGAGAGCGCGACGAGCGCGAGACCCGTGCGCGCTGCGGTTCCGGGCCGCATCGGCCATGCGAAACCAACGATGGCACCGATCAGGTAGCCGAGGTAGTTCGCCTCGGCAAGCGAGGCGCCGTCGGCCAATGTCAGGCCCTGCGACTCCTGCATCAGCGGAAACAGCGGCGTGAACGCGAAGCGCCCAATGCCCATCGCGGCTGCCATGCTCGCGAGGCCGACAGCGGCGACGAGCGCGGCCTTTATCAGTTTCGATTGGTCGTCCATGAGCTCATCGTAGGCGTACCATCACTTTCCGGATAATGAATAATTCAGAAAGAGTTATTCTTCAACGGAGAATCACTCGATCTGGCCGACTCGCCCGACGATCGGTGCTTGACGCGGAGATTTCACATGGACTTGTCCGATCTCGTGATCTTTCGAGCCGTCGCGCGCGAGGGCGGCATCGTCCGCGCGGCGCGCGTCCTTCATCGCGTGCAATCGAACGTCACGACGCGCATCAAGCAGCTAGAGGAATCGGTGGGCGCGCAGCTCTTCCATCGCGATCGACAACGGCTGCACCTTTCGCCGGACGGTGAACGCCTGCTCGCCTACGCCGACCGGCTGCTGCAACTGGCCGACGAGGCGCGCGCCGCGGTCGGCAGCGGACCGCCGCGCGGGATCCTGCGGCTGGGCGCGCTCGAGAGCACCAGCGCGAGCCGGCTTCCGGCGATCCTGTCGACCTTCCACGTCCGCTATCCCGAAGTCGGCGTCGAGTTGACCACCGGGACCAACGACGCCTTGAGCGAGGCGGTCGCTATGAGGCGGCTCGATGCCGCCTTCGTCGCGGAAACGCCGGGCCACCCGCGGCTTGCGCACGCTTCGATGTTCCGCGAGCGGCTGGTGCTGATCACCTCGCTCGCACATCGGCCGGTGCGCCATGCGCTCGACGTTGCCGACGAGACCGTGATCGCATTTCCGAACGGCTGCGCCTACCGGCGCGTGATCCAGCGCTGGCTGGGCGAGCGTGGGCTGCAAGCGGTGCGCACGCTCGAACTCGGTTCGTATCACGCGATCGTCGCTTGCGTGGCGTCGGGAACCGGGATCGCGGTCATGCCCGAGTCGGTGCTCGAGACGGTGCACAGTGCGGAAGTCGCGCGGCATCGATTGCCCAAGGTAATCGGC